>CAZQDZ010000003.1:0-193111 GCA_964591455.1 uncultured Saprospiraceae bacterium | reverse complement strand
CATCATTTATATTAATCACCATGAAATTGTCCGATTAATAGGGGGTTAGACCAGTAGCCCTAAGGACTGCAGATACCAATAAGACATATCGTTCCTTTGATGAGGAGACAGAGAAGTTAGGTCCTGCGATTAATTATTGGAAATTTCAGACTAGGTCTCAGAGCAAAGAACCTCTCCTCAAAGGCCTTACAAATAAATTGAAGCAATTACTGGTCTCCTCCACTAGTGTTTGACAAGGAGACTAAAGTTACAGACCCGCTTCCTATGGTGATGTCGCCTTCTTATGCAGAACCAATGCTAGATGCCAACGCTTAATGCTAACTGTAAATAAACTAGAAAGTTAAGAGAATAGAATTCTCAAATTCCAAGCTGAATATACAGTTAGATTCACGCCATTTTGTCTTTGTTTGTAAGTGATAATTATATCACTGCATAGTTGGTAAAACTATGGTCCAATCTTAAGAGTTAATCCTAACTTATGGCTCGTTATGAGCTTGAATGAAAAGTATAGATTAACATCCGACTATTCGGAATAGAATTCAAGAAAACATAGCTTAGTTGCAAGTAGAATTCTTTATGTAACATTAGTTTAATAAAATTCTAAATGCTTTCTTAATATCATTCATAGACACTAAGTTAAATCTATCACCTAAATTTGCGAATTACGTTATGTGTTGAAATAGGAAGAACGTAGCATTTTATAAATGTTTTACCATTTGTGCTACCAATTAAACTGAGTGAGAAGTTTCAAACTATAATGTTAGTTTCGTAACTCCTTGATTATCAAAACAAAAGCGGCCCCGCATCGACGAAAATGCGAGGCCTATGCCTTATTCAAAGAGTAGCCCGTACGGGATTCGAACCCGTGCTACCAGGATGAAAACCTGGCGTCCTAACCCCTAGACGAACGGGCCAAAATTTATATAACTGTTTGCTTTTCTTCTAAAGCGATGCAAATATATAAATTTTGATAATTGGAGTAAACGAAATACAAATTCTGTACCTATTATTTTATAATAACCCGAGAAACCAATCTTTCTCCAGATATTTTCTCAAATTCTATAATATATTGGCCAGATTGTAAATCCTGAACATTTATCAGTGTTTCGTAAGGTCTATCCATCACTTTACGTCCTTTGATATCATACATCCTAATATTTTGTAGATCGTCCGTATTGCTTACGATATTAATATAATCTGTCGTAGGATTAGGAAACACCTTAACCACTGATAAGTTAGTTATATCTAGTGTAGATGTAGATTGGCCTTCTTCCACTCTAAATACATCTATCGCAGACTCTACCAGATTACCATTGTCTGCATTATCTCCAGTAGCAATCTGCAATTGTATGTCATTTGTGATATCGATTCCTAAATCTAGAGGTCTGATTCTTATGACATCAGTCCATGTACCTGTAGAAGAACTTATGGTACTAAATAGGTAAAGAGAATCACCATCTGTGATTGAAAAATCGACCATATCATCTAAAGTAGGTTCGCCTGCACCTCCATCATTGAAAAAGTAGGCATTGAATTGAATTTCTGGATTAATGAAATCACTTAGGTTCATCGGAGGTGAAGTCAAGATAGCAGTACCGTCATCAACGTCATCAAATCCCGCATTTCCGCCTCCGTTACCAGTCACGTAAGCCTCTTCGCCTATATCCCCATCTATATCTACATTTATATTGGCAATCTGCCCTCTGAAACCAGTTCCAATCGGCACGCCTCTTTCCCATAAACCCGCTGTTGCGGTTCCTTCTGATCTCCATCCAAAATCCAATACAAAGTCATCTTCCCATCCTCTTACTAATTCTATCACTATCTCATTGTTATCAGGTGAAAATGATAATTGACGCTGTCTAAAACCCCAAGCACCAGCTACTGCCTCATACGTTTCATCAAATACGTCAACAACAAAATTGCCGTTGCCGTCACTTGAAATATTTAGTGCAGGACCTGAAAGCGATTCCGCTTCAAAAACACCAGTAGGGATATTCTCTCCAGTCGCTGCATCTACAAATCGACCATTAACTTGAAAAACAGGTTTACGAACTAATTCAACATCTAGAATAGTCACTTCACCATTTACAAGTGTTGCCGTTGTCTCGAGAGGTTCGAATTCTGGATGGAAAAAGGTAACAGCAAATGAACCAGCAGTAGCTACGCCAGTACCATAATTTCCAGTAATATTCGTCGTCCCACCATTCAGTTCAGTTGATTGAATGTTCACGTCTACATTATTTATTGGCGAGCCTTCACCCGCTACCGTTACATTTCCTTCTAGCCAGCAAGCTCTTTGATAATTAGGCTGCAAAACAAATAATCCATTATTTCTGTCAGTGGCTAATACAATCCCTGAAGGAAGATATGGATAGGCACCCCAACATCCATTAGTTCCTCCATTTCCACCAAAAAAGGTGTCAAAGGCACCGACCTTTACCATATTTGTAGGTCTGCTCACATCTGTAATAACGACTCCATCTGTATACCAAGAAGTGATTAGGTATTCATCTTGAAAATGGGTATTGTGAGGCACAACCCCCTGACCTGCAGTCTCTAATGGTTGAAACACATCAAGCAGTCTTATATTCGTGAAATCACTAATATCGTAGGCATCTACGTAAGCATCTCCTCTTTCATCGGTAGTATATGCATAATTACCATCATCAGAAATCCACGTATTGTGTGTAAAGTTGAATGTGGTATTTGTTTCCCCAAGCAGCACAAGGTTAGACTTATCAGTCACATCAAAAATCCTAAGCTGGCCACTGAATATTTCCGAAGAGTACATGATGTTGTCTCTAACAAATAAATCATGCGCATAACCATCTCCATGTGCCGCTATTACTGGTGGATTCCACTTATCCTGATTAAGGTCTAATATAATGGCCTTATCCATTGTTTGATTACCACAACCAGCCAAATAAGCAAAGCCATTTTCGTCTATATAGATATTATGGCAGGCACCTAATGGAGCAGGTGCATCAGTAATAACTTCAGGTGTGATTAATTGCCACCTTATGGAATCATTGTCAGCTTGGCTCATATCAACAACCAGCAAGCCATCATTCGACTCAGATGTTACGTATACATGGTCTTCCCATGATTTCATATCTCGCCATATTATGTTAGATCCTGGGATAGCAATGACCTCTACAGGTGCAGTAGGGTCAGCTAGGTTATATATCCTCGTATTATCTACAGTTCCAACTATGGCAAATTCAGTACCTCCTTCAGATACAAATCCCCATATATCATTGCCAGCCTCTGGAAACTGTGGGTTTGATAACAGCTCAAAATTGAAATCAGTCTGGCTGAACAGAAATTGAGATGTTAGAATTAAAATTACAGTGTATAATAGTCTCATATATGTGTTTTTAAAATGCGAAGCAAAAGTACAACGATTAAGTGATCTTAACAGCTATATAAACTCCTTACAAAGGACATTTTTAGCCCTAAAGTGATGTTTCATGAAAATTAAGAATGCTTTTATTGTGGTCTTGATGGTGTTTTCTTATCCAAAAGCGTTGTTGTTAATCTGGATATACAAATTTGCTTCCCGTTTCCATCAGTTATAGTTATGTTCCACACATGTATTTTACGTCCGACCTTAATAGGAGTGACCTTGCCAAATACATATCCCTCTCTTGCACTGGATAGATGATTGGCATTGATTTCGACACCAACTACTGCCTTCTCAAAAGGATTTTCTTGTACGACGACAGAGGCTACCGATCCTATAGTTTCTGCTAGGGCGACGGAGGCACCTCCATGAAGTAGACCCATAGGCTGAATTGTCCGATGATCTACAGGCATCTTTGCTATAAGATAATCATCTCCCACCTCTATGAATTCTATTCCAATATGTTGAACCATTGTGTTAACACCTGTTGAATTTAATGAATCAACATTGGGATTACTTTTCCAGATCATATATTTGTTATAGAAAAATATGTAATGTAAAACTATGAAAATATACCATAACCCGCATTGCCGCAAGAGTAGAGAGACCTTAACTCTATTAGAAGAAAAGGGGCAAAAGCCTGAGATAATTCTTTACTTAGAAAACCCGCCTACCAAGAAGGAGCTGACAAAAATCATCGATATGTTAGACATTAAGCCCATTCAGCTAATAAGGAAAAGTGAGCCTATTTTCAAGGAAAAATATAAAGGTCAAGACTTATCTGACAAGGAATGGTTAAATGCTATGCGAGAAAATCCTAAACTCATAGAAAGACCGATAGTGGTAGTCGGTAACAAGGCCATTATTGGTAGACCTCCGTCCAACGTCTTGGACTTACTATAGATTCACATAGGGACTAACATATGTTTTTAGTCCTTCAAAGTCATCCGGATGAAATGATGTCGCATCCATTTGGTTTCTAATCCAAGTCAACTGACGCTTTGCATAGCGTCTAGAATTTTGTTGGATTAGTTCTATAGCTCTATCTAGACTATAGAGTCCGTCCATATATCCAAACACTTCAGTATATCCTACTGTATCCAGTGCTCTTAGATGTCTATGTGGTATTAAGGAATGAACTTCATCTAGGAGTCCTTTGTTCATCATACGATGTACTCTTGTATTGATACGATCGTATAATTCTTCCCTTTGTCTCATTAATGAGATATAGATTGGAATAAAGCCTCTCGATTTTTTAGGTTGGTTTAGAAAGGAAGAAAATGGCTTTCCAGAAATTCTCATTACACCCAGCATTCTGATAATTCGTCTATCATTGTCCCTATCTACCCTAGAGAAGCTTTCTGGATCACCACTATGTAACTCATTGAGGGTTTTAGTACGATCAGTGAGCAGGTCCTGTTCTATTTGGAGATAGACATCATCAGGCACATTAGGGATTTTATCTAATCCATCACAGACTGCTTTGATATAGAGACCGGTGCCACCACTCAAAATAGGAGTGTGACTGTCAGCAAAAGACTGATAAATAGTTGTCAAAGCATCAGCTTCATAAATGCCAGCAGAGTATGGCTTAAGAATAGAGACATAATCTACCAACTTGATGTTTCCAGCTTCAATTTCATCAGGCGTCGGCTTCGCTACGCCTATACTTAGTTCTTTATAAATCTGACGACTATCAGATGATATAATTACCCCATTAAGCGCATTACTCAAGGCGATGGCAGTCTCTGTCTTACCCACTGCAGTCGGCCCAACAAGAACAATTAAGTATTTTTTATCATGACTCAATCTAACAATTATGTATTAGCTATCTTAACTGCCCCATAATTAAATCAAAGCAGAAAAATGATTAGAAAATGTGTATTGCTGATAATCAGCTTGTCGTTTATAGCGTGTAAAGATACTTCACCTAATAAAACTATGACTCAAGAGAATAAGACAGCTTATGCAATGGTAATTCATGGAGGTGCAGGAACCATCCTCAAGAAGAACATGACATCTGAGAAAGAGAAAGCCTACTTGGAAGCACTCAATATAGCATTGGATACAGGAGAACGCATATTAAAATCAGGTGGCAGCAGTATGGATGCCGTTGTAGCCACTATTAAGACCATGGAAAATTCTCCTTTGTTCAACGCAGGTAAAGGTGCTGTTTTTACTAATAATGGTCAGAATGAATTAGATGCTTCGATTATGAGAGGAAGTGATAGAGAGGCGGGGGCCGTAGGGGGTGTAAAAACTGTAAAGAATCCGATAGAAGCGGCTAAAGGTGTTCTTGAAAAGTCAGAACATGTAATGATGACTGGCGATGGCGCAGATGCTTTTGCTAAAAGCCTTGGGTTAGAACAGGTAGACAATAAATATTTCCATACTGAATCCAGATGGAATAGTTTGCAAAGGGTATTGGACAAGGAAAAAGCGATGGGTATGCAAATAAGTGAAATTTCTGAGAGCAAATTTGGTACGGTAGGAGCAGTAGCACTGGATAAAAATGGGAACATAGTCGCTGGCACCTCAACTGGTGGCATGACCAATAAGCGATTCAATAGAATAGGGGATAGCCCAATAATTGGGGCTGGAACATATGCTAATAATGAGACTTGTGGTGTGTCTTGTACAGGTCATGGAGAATACTTTATAAGATATGCAGTCGCTTATGATGTGTCAGCCATGATGGAATATAAGCAGGTCAGTCTAAAAGAATCTTCCGAACAGATCATTCACTCTAAACTCAAAGAAGCTGGTGGTAGCGGAGGTCTTATTGCTTTGGATAAAAATGGAAATATCAGCATGCCATTCAATACAGCGGGTATGTATAGAGGATATATAACAGATAGTGATCGAGTTGTAGCCATTTATAAGGATAGCCATTAAACTAGAAAACCAAAATAACTTTGTCTTGCTTCAATCGATGATTCCATTAAAATAAATTTAGATTTGTAATTCATTGATATCGAGTTACATGATTCAAGATATAGTTAAAAACAACTGGATTCATTTAGTTGCAATTCTCATTTTTCTACTATCTACAGTGATAGTTTTTTACCCCACCTATCAAGGCAAAAAGCTGAAGCAAAGTGATATCACTCATTGGGTGGGTATGTCACAAGAGAGTAAGACGCATAAGGAAGCTACAGGAGAATCCACGCTATGGACAAATAGCATGTTTTCTGGTATGCCTACCTATTACATCAAGTTTGATCAAGTAAAAGACCCCTTAGATTATGCCAAGGTTGTGCTCAGTCTAGGGATGAACAATGAAGCAGGCAAGTTTCTAGTAGGTCTGATTCTGTTCTACATACTTCTTATCTTCTTAGGTGTAAAGCCTCCCTTAGCCATATTCGGGGCGCTCTGTTTTGCGTATACCACCAATAACATGGTTCTTCTAAATGCAGGCCATAATACCAAGGTCATGACAATAATGACTGCGCCAATGGTGATTCTAGGTGTATTATACGCCTACCAGAAAAACATGATTCTTGGCGCATTGATATTTGCTCTAGGAATGTCATTAAACTTAAAAGCATCACACCCTCAGATGACATATTATCTTGGTATCGTCCTCTTTGTATATTCCTTGTTTGTGTTTGCAGAGCATGTCAAGCAAGGTCAGCTTTTAAAATTCGCTAAGACATCCATTCTTCTGATACTCGGACTTCTGATAGGCATAGGTTCTACAGCAAAGAGAACTTTTCCGATATACGAATACTCTAAGGACACAATGCGTGGAGCTCCAATATTGAAAAACCATAAATCAAATGATAGCAGTTCTAAAGTAGAAGGCTTGGGTTGGGAGTATGCCATGTCTTGGAGTAATGGCAGTGAGGATTTGTTAGCTAGTTTTATCCCTATGGCTAATGGTGGCAGTTCTGTTGAGAATATAGATTCACAATCTAATTTTGGTAAAGAGCTGCGTAGAAAAAACATACCTCTTAAATCAGTCAAGGCCCCTTTGTATTGGGGTAGTTTACCATTTACCAGTGGACCGATATACTTTGGGGCTATTATTTTCTTTCTCTTTTTCTTGTCATTGTTCAATCTCCACGGGCATTTGAAATGGTGGGGTATGGCAGCAGTTCTCCTTACATTTTTGCTGTCTATGGGAAAGAATTGCGAGATGCTGAGTAGACTATTTTTTGACGTAGTTCCTTATTACAACAAGTTTAGAACACCCAATTCTATTTTATCCATAACGGCGATTATCATACCGCTTATGGGTATGCTTGGATTGTCTAAGATTCTGGCTCAAAAGAGTTTTTCTAAGAAGAAGGTTTTGTATCCCGGTATTGGTTTTATCCTTCTTACTGTACTTATAGGTGTTTTGGGACCGGGGATATTTGACATCTCATCTAGCAGTGATAATATGCTGGCACAAGCTGGATTAGATCCTAAAGTTATTATAGAAGATCGTGCTAATCTCTTAAGAGCTAGTTCATTTAGGACTGCATTATTCATGGCCTTAAGTTTAGTTTTAATCTGGATCCATGCGATTGGAAAGTTGTCTCATTTAATAGTTGTAATTGGTATAGGGTTATTAGCATTTATAGACTTATATACCATCAATCTTAGATACGTCAGCTTATCTAATTATGAGAGTGTAAGAAGGCAAAAAGAGCATTATACGCCAAGAGCAGTAGATACTCAAATTCTCCAGGATAAAAGCTTGCACTACCGAGTCTTAGATAATTCCATTAATACATTCAATTCTTCGTTTGCTTCCTATTTTCATAAAACAATTGGTGGATATCATGCAGCTAAGCTCCAGAGATACCAAGATGTAATAGACTATCATATTACTAAGAACAATGTGAATGTGCTAAACATGCTCAATTGTAAATATTTCATTTCGGGCCAACCAGGTCAAGAGAAGGTAAGGTTAAACTCTGCCTCATTAGGAAATGCTTGGTTTGTTAATAATGTGAATATTGTTCAAGATGCGGATGCAGAAATAGAGGCTTTATCAGATTTTGATCCTTTAGGGGAGGCAATCGTACACAAAGAATTTCGAGATGAAGTAGGAAATACTTCCAGACAAAAGTCTGGTTCCATAGAACTTGTAGAGTACAAACCTAACAAGCTTACTTATAAAAGCAATTCTATGGCAAATCAGATTGCCCTATTTTCTGAAGTATGGTATGGGCCAAATAAGGGATGGAAAGCGAGCATAGATGATAAGCCAGTATCACACTTTAGAGCTAATTATATTTTAAGAGCAATGTCAATACCTGCTGGTGAACACACGATTGTCTTTGAGTTTGATCCAGATAGTAATAAATTAGGCATTACTATTTCATGGATCTGCTCCCTATTGTTAATCTTTGGATTCATTGTGTATTTCTTATTTAGAGGTAGAATTTTAGGAGATAAGCAACGAATATGAGCAATATGATATCTTTGTAGCCTGATGCATAGAGGGAGACAAATCTTAAGCCCAGAGAGATTCAATATTACTCTCAAACGACTAGCTAGCCAAATAGTGGAAAACTACCTTGATAGCGAAGAGTTGTTAATCGTAGGTATTCAAGAAAAAGGAGTCATTCTAGCAGAACGCCTAATTGAGATTATCAATGATATAGAGCCCAAGAGGAAAATCTCTTTTGGCAAGTTGGATATAACCTTCTACAGAGATGATTTTAGAATGAGGCAAACGCCACTTACTGCTAATGCAACTCAAGTAGACTTTAATATTGACTCTAAAAGAATCCTACTTATAGATGATGTACTCTATACTGGGCGCACAATTCATGCTGCATTATCTGCACTACAGGACTTTGGACGTCCTTCTAAAGTAGAACTACTCACGATGGTAGATAGACGATTCAATAGGCACCTGCCTATAAAGTCTGACTATACAGGCTTGCAAGTGGATGCTTTAGATGATGCCTATGTCAAAGTACAATGGGCACATCTGGATGGTGAGGATAAAGTTTTAATTTTTTCAGCCAATACGAATGATTAAATGAGTGAAGGCATACTAAGCACAAGACATCTCCTCGGTATAAAATATATCACCAAAGAGGATATTGAGCTTATTTTTTCTACTACTAAGAAGTTCAAGGACGTTATTAATCGGCCTATAAAGAAAGTGCCTTCATTGA
This sequence comes from uncultured Saprospiraceae bacterium, assembly GCA_964591455.1. Lineage (GTDB taxonomy): Bacteria > Bacteroidota > Bacteroidia > Chitinophagales > Saprospiraceae > RFSX01. Next base: position 183,586 of record CAZQDZ010000003.1, on the reverse strand, counting down.
GGGATGTCACTATAGCTAACCTCTTTTTTGAGAATTCAACAAGAACAAAGCTCTCTTTTGAATTGGCTGAAAAGAGACTCTCCGCAGATGTTATTAATTTCTCTTCATCACAAAGCTCTGTCAAAAAAGGCGAGACCTTATTAGACACTGTCAATAATATATTGTCGATGAAGGTAGACATGATCGTCATGAGGCATCCCGCCCCAGGCGCCCATATTTTTCTTTCTAAAAACATAGATGCCCAGATAGTCAATGCGGGAGATGGCACACATGAACATCCAACCCAAGCACTTCTAGATGCTTTCTCCATGCAGGAAGCTGTGGGTAATTTGAAAGGAAAGAATATCTGCATATTTGGTGACATAATGCACTCACGTGTTGCGCTCAGCAATATCTTATGCTTAAAAAAGCTTGGTGCCAATGTCAGAGTATGTGGTCCGCCTACGTTAATACCAAAGCACATCAACTCATTAGGAGCAGAAATATCATATAATCTTAAAGAGAGTTTGAAGTGGTGTGATGTAGCAAATGTACTTCGAATACAACTGGAAAGACAAGACATAAAATACATTCCATCATTACGAGAGTACAGTATGTACTACGGAATAAATAAAGAACTACTAGACAGCCTCAAGGAAAAAAAGGTCATTATGCATCCTGGTCCGATAAATAGAGGCATAGAATTAGATAGTGATGTGGCAGATAGTGAACATTCTATCATTCTTCAGCAAGTAGAAAATGGGGTGGCTGTGAGAATGGCTGTATTATTTCTTCTGGCAAACCAGAGAGGGTCAATAGAAGCATAAAGTCGTATTAAAAATTTATTAAAGTCAGCATTGCTATAGATACTTCATATACTGTAACAGTTCTTTGTAATATGGAAGATTTGATTAAAAATTTATTAGTTCTGTTTTTCGTATTTGGCGTATTGCCATTAGCTGCTCAGTATGATATAAGTATTGATATTAAGAACTATGAGAACGATACGCTTGTAGTCGGCTACTATTATGCTGATAAGCAGTTGGTTCAGGATACATTACTAGCTGAGAATAAAGGTCAGTTCAAGTTGACAGGTGAAGATACATTGTCCGCAGGTATTTATATTTTACTGACCAATCCAGATAATGAATTTGTACAATTTAATGTCAATGAAGATAACAAGGTATTTGGAATCAGCTACGACTACAACGATAAAACTAAGGTTACCTATCACAATTCTGAAGACAATACAAACTTCCAAAATTATATTGAGTTTCTCAATGAAATGAGGCCAGAAGCTCAGCAATTAAGGGATACTATAGCTGCTCTGGAGTCTAATGAAAAGAATGCAGATGCATTCAAAACTAACTTAGAAAAATTAGATACTAAAGTAGCTAGTCATCAGAATAAGATATTAGAGAAATATCCTAATTCTATTACAGGAAAAGTGCTCAGAGCTAACAAAGAAATAGAACTGCCAGAATTTCCAGATACCAAAGAAGGACAACTTGAAAGGTATCTATACTACAAGGCACACTTCTTTGACAATTTGGATTTGGCGGATCCACTCTCTATGAATATTGGACTGATTCAACCAAAAATTGATACCTATATTGATAGATTGACATCTAATTATCCTGATAGTATTATTACCAGTCTAGATTTTCTCCTAGGTGAGATGATGCCTGCGGAGAGAACTTACCAATACTATCTAAGTAATTTTCTAAGTAAATATGGCAATAGTAAAATCATAGGATACGATGCCATCTATGTACATCTAATAGATAATTATTATGCTGCTGAGAAAGCACCTTGGGTCAGTGAAGAAAACTTACTGAAGATTGTAGATAATGCTAATAAGATTAGACCATCATTGATAGGGAAGATAGGCGCAGATATAAAAGTGTACAAGGAGGACGGCACTCCAATTTCAATTTCTGATATAGACTATGAGTATCTGATATTATTATTTTGGGCTCCTGACTGTGGCCACTGTACTAAAACGATGCCTGATTATGTCAAGTTCAATGAAAAGTGGAAAGCTTCAGGCGTAAAGACATTCGCCATATGTACAAAGCATCAAGATAAGACTAAAACTTGTTGGGAAGCGCTAGAAGAAAAGGATATGCTAGGGTTTATCAATGCTGCAGACGAATACCATCGTTCACGATTTAAACTTAAATACAATGTGACATCTACACCAAAAGTTTACATCCTAAACAAGGACAGAGAAATCCTTCTCAAAAATTTAGGTGCAGAACAACTGGAAGGCGCTATGCTTGAAATTCTTAAACAAGATAAAAGAGAAGAGCTCATTCCAAACTAGTTAGCTGTAGGTCGACAAAGTTTTTTTGATTCGACTCATAGCTTCTTCCAAAATTTCATTGGAGGATGCATATGATAATCTAAAGGAATTTGAATCCCCAAATGCTTCACCTGTTACCACTGCCACATGGGCCTCATCAAGTAATACATCTACAAAATCATTGGCATCTTTGATTGTCCTCTGTCCATTAGACTTACCGAAGTAGTCTGAGATATCTGGAAAGAAATAGAAAGCGCCCTGTGGTTCATTTGTTTTGACGCCAGGTATATCATCTAAAAGTCGCTTAACCAAATTCTTGCGTTCCAGAAACTTATCTTTCATATAGGAAAGTTGACTTGGGTCTTTCATTAACGCATCCGCTGCTGCTGCCTGACCGAAGGCCGTCGCACCTGAAGTAAACTGACCTTGTACTTTAGCACAGGCTGATGCTAACCATTTTGGAGCACCCATATATCCTAAGCGCCAGCCAGTCATGGCGAATCCTTTAGACATGCCATTGATGGTAATGGTTTTGTCTGCCATATTAGGTAGTGAGGCAATGCTTGGATTTGTCCCTTCAAACAGGATATACTCATAAATCTCATCTGCGAGTACAAACAATTTTTCTTTCGAACTTATTACCTTAGCTAAGCTTTCTAATTCGCTCCGTGAATAAGAACTGCCAGTTGGGTTACTTGGAGAAGAGAAGATGATCATCTTCGTCTTGTCAGTTATCGCTTCTTCCAGTTGTACAGGCGTCACTTTAAAGTCCTGATCTATTCCAGCATATAGTGGTTTTGGAGTACCAGAGGCAAACTTCACAATTTCGAAATATGAAACCCAATAAGGTGTGAATATAATGACCTCATCTCCAGGGTCGAGTAGTGCTAAGCATACGTTTGCTATGCATTGCTTGGCACCATTAGAAACGACTATTTGACTAGGGTCGTAATCAAGTCCATTATCTCTTTTAAACTTATGACTGATTGCTTTACGCAAAGCCATGTCACCAGGGACAGCGGTATACTTTGTCTTTCCTTCAGTCAAGGCTTTAGTGGCTGCCGCTTTTATATAGTCTGGCGTATCAAAGTCTGGTTCACCCAGACTTAAGCTAATGACGTCTACACCTTGCGCCTTTAATTCTCTTGCTTTTTGAGCCATTTTAATGGTAGCAGACTCAGTCATGTTTTTCAGGCGACTCGATAATAATTGATTGGACATATAACATTTTATTACAATCTCAAAAGTATAACTAACTTTCGTCTCCAGACAAATTTTCATTTTTTATTTATCAATTCAGTAAAAATGGTTGAGATTCAAATATTTGTGACAGGAGGTACATTCGATAAAGACTATAACTACATTACAGGTGAGCTCTATTTTCAAGACACCCATCTCATTGATATGTTTAAGCAAGGCAGATCTACGCTAGCCTTAGATGTTAAGAAGCTAATGATGATAGACAGTCTAGAGATGACTGCTGATCATAGAGCCCAAATTCTCGAAGAATGCTTGAATTCATCCAGTGAAAGAATACTTATAACACATGGTACTGACACAATGGTGGAAACAGCACGTTATCTTGAAGGGAACCAGTTAGGATCCAAGACGATTGTTCTTACAGGTGCTATGATACCTATTGCTTTTGGTAATTCATCTGATGGATTTTTTAATTTAGGTTCTGCCTTAGCATTTGTCCAGACACTGGAGCCTGGCATCTACATCGCCATGAATGGTCGGTATTTTAATTGGGATAACGTCAGAAAAAACAGAGAAACAGGCTATTTTGAGTCTATGTCCTAAACTCACTCTAACCTATTGTATATCAATCATAAATACATGCGTACAATAATTATATTTAGACATATAGGGCACAATTTTAGAAACTAAACGTTATCTTTGAAGCTTGGTAAATGTTTATCAATGCATCCAATAGAATGGATTTTATGAAGCAATTAATAATAATTATAGCATTTGTAATTCTGAGTCAGACATCTGGGAATGGTCAGACCTTTACACCATTATCTAGTCAGAATTTAATAGAAGCAGACAGCACGCGTTCTCATTACCCTTATGGCCTAACATACAAGGCGCTCATTTTGGATTACCAATCTCAAAATGGCGGTAGTATAACTGATTTTAATGACTACCATTATGGATTTGAAATTGGGATATCTAAAATGATTACACGTAATTTTAATATATATCTCCCTATCAAAGCAGGTGTAGTTAACAGAAGTGAAGAAAGAGATAACTTATCTAACTGTGTTCATAGGAATGTATTCGGTGCTGACTTACAAGCTCAATACCAATTTAATAGTCCTACCAATTTAGATCAATCAGTCATTCCTTACGTACTTGCAGGCGCTGGTGGTGTAGTGGAAGATGAAGGTGAGTTTAATGTCCAGATTCCTTTTGGTGCTGGTCTAAATTTCAGAATCAATGATCACATTTTTATCAATTGGCAGTCAGAGTATCGATTCTCACTTTCTGAGAACAGAAATAACTTACACCATGGCTTAGGGTTCAGTTATCTATTTGGGGCTCCGGCACCTGCTGACATCATTCCAATGGAGAAAGAAGAAATGAAATTAGATAGTGATGGCGATGGGCTTGAAGATGACATAGACTTGTGTCCACAATTTGCAGGACCTATTGCTCTTAAGGGATGTCCTGATAAGGATGAAGATGGAATACCTGATTACAGAGATGATTGTCCTTCTATTCCAGGCGTTGGTGTTTTCAAAGGCTGCCCTGATTCAGATGGTGATGGCATTTCTGATAATGATGATGAGTGTCCTAATAAGGCTGGAACAAAAGCAAATAATGGCTGTCCTGATGAAGCGCCTGATATAGCACCAGATAGTGATGGCGATGGTGTACCTGATGCAAGCGACAAGTGTCCAAATCTGAGAGGAGATGGTGATGATGGATGTCCTGTCAATAGAATTCAGGATAGAGATGGTGATGGTGTAGCAGATAACGTAGATAGATGTCCTGACAGAGCTGGAATAGCTGCCTTTAATGGATGTCCGGATAGTGATGGAGATGGGATAGATGATACCAGAGACAAATGTCCTAACTCTCCAGGTACTGTAGCCTCAGGTGGATGCCCTGAAATAACTAGAGATGATAGAGATGTATTAGAGGTAGCTATGAGAGCAGTCTCTTTTGATACGGGAAAAGCCACTTTGAAATCTGAGTCTTATCCAGTACTGAACCAAATAGGGCAGTTGCTTCAGAGATACCCTGATTATAATCTAATCATAGAAGGTCATACCGATAATGTAGGTAGCTCTGTCAATAATCAATTACTCTCAGAAAGAAGAGCACGAGCATGCTTCGAATATCTAAAGGATCGGTCTTTAATATCATCTGACCGTATGAATCACATTGGGTATGGTGAATCAAGACCTATTTCTTCTAACGATAATTTGCAGGGAAGAAAATTGAATAGGAGAGTAGTGTTTAACTTGGTGCCGAGATAATAAGCATACTAAATAATAATAAACTAAAATGGCTGCATCAGAATTTTCTAATGCAGCCATTTTCATAAGTACAGTGCTAGAGATAAATTACTTATTATGTTTCTCCACTGATTTAGCTTTTTCCAACACTGCAGATTTCATGTTTTCTCTATAAGCAGTTAATCTGGATTGTAATTCACTTTCTGCTTGGCCAATTATCCTTGCCGCCAATATACCAGCATTCTTAGCGCCGTTCAATGCTACTGTGGCTACTGGCACTCCATTAGGCATCTGGAGTATAGACAAAATACTGTCCCATCCATCTATAGAGTTAGAAGATTTAATAGGCACACCAATCACAGGCAAGTCAGTCAATGAGGCAACCATGCCTGGCAAATGAGCTGCACCACCGGCTCCAGCAATAATCACTTTTACACCTCTACCTACAGCAGTGCGGGCATAGTCTACCATACGCAATGGTGTTCGATGGGCTGAAACAACCGTCATTTCATAGCTTACCTTCAGCTCATCCAAAATGTCTGCAGCTGCTTGCATGACTGGTAGATCTGAATCAGACCCCATTATTATTCCGACTTGTTTTCCCATGCTTTAACTTTAAGATTTGATTTTACTAATGTCAATTTCTCTTTAACCTCAGCAATACTATTTCCTACAATATTCACATGACCCATTTTTCTAAGAGGTCTGGTTTGCTTTTTTCCATAGAGATGTGGATAAACCTTCTCATAAGTCATAACCTTGGCTAAGCCTTCATACTTTGTAGCTCCGACATGATCTTTCTCTCCAAGGAGATTTATCATCAGTGCAGTTTCTTCTTGTGTAATTTCAGGCATATCCCAATCCATAAGACTTCTCAAATGAATATTATACTGAGAATGTGAGCCTGCATCGATGGTATGGTGTCCAGAGTTATGTGGTCGTGGTGCTACTTCATTGACAAGAATTTGGTTGTCATCGGTAAGGAATAACTCTACGGCCAATAATCCGATAATACCCAAAGCAGATACAATCTTGTCTGCAATCTCAATACAGGCTTTTACAGTGGATTCTGAGATGTCTGCTGGACACTGTAAATAATCTAGTAGGTGTCCTTCCTTATTGAAAACCATTTCCGTCACTGGGAAAAAAGTCTTTTGCTTATTACTGTTACATCCAACAATAATGGCCAATTCCTTTTTGATAGCTACCAGATTTTCTATAACGGAAGGAACATCCATAATATCATGTAGCTCGTCTTTAGATGATATAACCTTTACTCCCTTCCCATCATAACCTGCTGTTCTTGCTTTCTGCACAAAAGGCAGCGCTAATACACCAGACTCTATCTTATTCACTATTTCATTACTGTCTACTGCCAAAAAAAAGTCTGAACTCGGAATACTATTCTCTAAATAAAATTGCTTCTGAATCCCTTTATCCTTTATGATATCCAAGACGTAACTCTGAGGACGTACAACCACACCAGTAGCCTCCAACTCAGCCAAGGCTTTAGTATTTACATTTTCTATCTCTACTGTCAAGATATCCATTTCACTTCCAAAGGCCATTACGTCTTCATACTTTCTGAAATCTCCTTGTACAAAATAAGGATAAATACTTCCCACGGGTGAATCGAAGGTCGCATCCATGAACCAAATCTCTTGATCATATTTTGTAACTTCTTGTAAGAGCATTTTACCTAACTGCCCACCACCTAGAACACCTATCTTCTTATTCACGAGTTTGTTTATAGATTATGCTGCAAAGGTATTGATAATCCATACCTTCGAATTCGAAATCACTAAAAAAATATGAGTGACCAGTCTACGCAAATTTTACTTAAGAATGCAATAATCATTAACCGAGGAAAGTCTTTGGAAGGAGACATATTGGTTAAGGAGGAAAGAATAGAACGTATAGGCAAGCATTTGACTGCTCCTAACGCTAGAACTATAGATGTAAAGGGAAAATGGGTAATACCAGGTATTATAGATGATCAGGTTCACTTCAGGGAGCCTGGATATACACATAAGGCAAATATTGGATCTGAATCCAAAGCAGCCGCGGTCGGTGGTGTTACTTCTTTTATGGAAATGCCTAATACAAATCCTACCTCAACAACTCAAGAATTACTGCAGAATAAATACGATATCGCATCTGAATCCTCTACTGTAAATTACAGCTTCTACATGGGTGCAACCAATGATAATATAGAAGAGGTCTTAAAGACAGATTCTTCAAAAGTATGTGGCGTAAAAATTTTTATGGGTTCCAGCACAGGAAATATGCTTGTAGATGATCAGCAGACCTTGTCGAACTTATTCTCTAAAGTAGATATGCTTATAGCAACTCATTGCGAAGATGAAAGTACTATTAGGAAAAATTTAGAATTGGCTAAGCGGAAGTATGGCAATGACCTAAACGCTATACATCATCCGATTATTAGAAATGCTGATGGATGCTATCTATCATCTAGTATGGCAATAGACTTAGCTCGTAAAAATGGTACAAGACTTCACATTTTACACATAAGTACAGAAAAGGAAATTTACTTGTTTGATAATGACATTCCCCTTCTGGATAAAAAGATTACCGCGGAAGTATGTGTGCATCATCTGTTTTTTGATGATAGCTTCTACCATGCTTTAGGCAATAAGGTCAAATGTAATCCTGCGATTAAATCTACAAATGACAAAGAAGCTTTGTTAGAAGGCCTTAAGAATGGATACTTTGATGTTATAGCTACAGACCATGCCCCACACACAATCGAGGAAAAAAGTAAACCATATATCAATGCACCTTCTGGACTACCATTGTTACAACATAGTCTATCCATGATGTTATCTTTTTACCATAGCAGTGCACTAAGCAAGGAGTTCATTGTGGAAAAAATGTGTCATGCACCGGCTCAATTATTTAGAGTGAAAGACAGAGGATATCTAGACGAAGGTGCCTATGCCGATATTCTAGTCGTGGATCCTAATAAGAAATGGAAAGTAAAGTCTAACCAACTGGAATACAAATGTGGTTGGACTCCCTTAGAAGGATTTGAATTGAATGGTAAAGTTATAAGTACAATGTGTAATGGAAGTTTTGTGTACGAAAACGAAAAACTAACTGGTGCAAAAAGTGGGAAGAGATTAATGTTTAATTAGAATCCAATCTTGCCTCCTGGTTTCTCCAATTCTTTATGCAAGTGAACCATCTTTGCTGCAGTTATAGCTGCTTCTGTGCCTTTATTACCATACTTACCTCCTGCTCTGTCTTTAGCTTGTTGTAGATTATTCACTGTCAAGACACCAAAAGTGATAGGCTTCCCTGACAAGATGGCTAACTGATTCAGCGCATTCGCCACTGACTGATTGATAAATTGATCATGTTCTGTCTCTCCTTTGATTACACATCCAAGACAAATGACTGCATCTGCACTTTTACAGCTAAGAAGAGCTTTAGCAGCCACTGGCAACTCAAAAGTCCCAGGTACATGAACTATGTGTATATCATTTTTCTCAGCACCTAATTTGATAAGCGTGGATTTGGCACCGTCCAATAAAACTTGAGTAATCTCCGAGTTCCAATCGGATACTGCAATATGTATTTTGTATTTACTTATCGAGGAGATACCCGATAAGTCTTCTTGATTCAGGGTCTTATCCTTTGTACTCAATTACAAGAAGTATTAGTTCGCGCCGATAAGCATATCTATATTAGCTGCCTCATTAGAAGTAGGGTAATTATCCCTAATTTTGGTGAATGCAGATACAGCCTTGGAATTGTCTCCATTTCTTTTAGCTAGCATCCCTAGTTTATGAAGATAATAAGGTGTCAGAAGTGCATCTTCACTAGAAGTGGTTGCTTTTTCATAAAATGATAGCGCTTTTCCTAAATCTCCTAGTTCTGAATAAGCATCTCCTAGATTGCCATTCTTGACTATAGGAGAATATTCTCCAGAACTATTGTGGCTTTCCAGATAGTTTATTGACTCCTCATACTTTCCTATTTGTAGAAAGCATATGCCTGCATAAAGTTTAGCAAGGTTGCCAGTCTTAGTACCCCCATAATTATCTACGATATCAAGAAACCCATCATGTCCACCACCTGGTTTCTCCAAGGCAAGAAGAAAAGAATCCCTTTGGAATTGCTGCTCAGCTCTGAATATTGCTGCTTTAGCTGCTTCTTCTTTTGGTGCTTTAATGAAGTACTTATAAATTACAAAAGCTGCAATAAGTAATGCAAGCCCAAGGAATAGTCCAAGAACTAAATTTTTATTCTTCTCAAACCAATCTTCAGTTGACTTCGGAGTTTGGTCTAGTACTACATCTACAATCTCTTCATCACCACCTAGTCTTCGTTTTCTTTTTCCCATTATAACAGTTTCTAAAATTTGGTGCAAAAATAATTAATACTTCTCTTATATGTATAAGAGAAGTATCGCTAAAACATAAAATCAGAAGATGGGAGATTCTAATCCATTATAAAAGGGTAGTCCTTTTGGACATAGTTATCATCATAAAGCTCTGAAGCCATAGGGAAATCCGATTTCTCAGCAAACTCAACCGCATCAGCAATTTCCTTTTTGATTTTGTCATTTATCGCATCAATCTCTTTCTGAGTAGCTAACTTATTATTGAGCATATGCTCTGCTGTCTCTACTATAGGGTCTAACTCTTTATACCCATTTAACTCATCTTTTGTACGATATTTTCCTGGATCAGAGACTGAATGCCCTCTATATCTATAAGTTTTTATCTCCAAATAATACGGGCCTTTACCGCTTCTGATATGATTAGCTGCCTTTGTGAGTGCATTATGCACTGCTAACGGTGACATACCATCTACTTGTTCACTTGGCATATCATATGAAAGACCTAACTTATAAAGGTCTTGAACATTAGAAGTTCTCTCCACTGAGGTACCCATAGCATATTGATTGTTCTCACAGATGTATAACACCGGCAACTTCCATGTCATGGCCATATTAAATGATTCATGCAAAGCTCCTTGTCTAGAAGCACCATCTCCAAACATTGTGACGCAAAGATTCTTAGTCTCTTTATACTTTTCTGCAAAGGCAACTCCTGTCCCAATAGGAATCTGAGCGCCTACGATACCATTACCGCCTATATAGTTGTGTTCTTTAGATGAAAAATGCATTGACCCTCCCTTTCCTTTCACTATTCCTGTGGCTTTACCGAATAGCTCTGCCATGCAAGATTTGGAATCTATCCCTCTAGATAAGGCTATTCCATGCTGTCTGTATGCCGTAGCTATCTTGTCATCCTTGGTTAGTGCACTAACAATACCTGCTGCGATAGCCTCTTGTCCTATATAGACATGCAGAAAACCTCTTATTTTTTGCTGACTATAGGCCTTAAGCGATGCTTCCTCGAATCTTCTTATTCGTAACATGACTTCATACCACTGCATATAAGTTTCTTTACTGATTTTGCCACCTTTATCATTGGTGCTCTTTGCAACATCCTTCTTCTGTACTACTTCAGCCATATTATTGCTATTATGAGGGTTTAAATAAATTACTTTTGAAAAGACAATAAAGATAAGTATTTGGATAATATACTTCTAGAATTTATATCACTAGTCAATTACAGAAACTATGAAAAGTTGACTTTGGAGCTTTCTGATTACTTAAATGTGATTACAGGGTTCAATGGTGCAGGCAAAACAACAATTCTGGATGCTATATTTCACGTATGCAATGGCAAAAGTTATTTTTCGCATCTAGATCGTTACATATACAAGGATGATCAATCATTCTATAGGGTAGAAGCAAGGATAAATGATGGATCACAAACTCGTAAGGTCAAAATAAAATCTGAAGTCGGACATAAAAAAGTCACAGAGCTGGATGACAAGAAAATTGAAAGCAGAGCCGATATATTAGGTAAATTCCCCGCCTTCATTATTGCTCCAAGAGATATTCAGATATTGATGGAATCTAGTATGGAAAGAAGGAAACTAATGGATAGAACCATATCTCAATCAGACCGAGAATACCTTATACAGTTACTGAAATACAACAAACTACTCAAACAGCGCAATGCCTTCCTCAAAGCAAATCTGGGCAAAGGGAACACAGATAAAGTTTTGCTGGATTCAATAGATAAGGCTATGAATGATCCAGCTCATTATTTGAATGAGAAGCGTAAAGCTTATGTAACTACACTTCAGCCACTTGTTGCAGAGTACTATTCATCTATTAGTGATAACTCTGAGCATATTCAAGTAGAATATTCATCGCAGCTTAATTCTGCTAACTATTTAGAAATCCAAAAGAGCAACAAAATGAAGGATAAATTTTCGGGTAAAACGAATGGGGGCATTCATAGAGATGATCTGGATATTCTCTTACTGCAAAAACCACTTAAGAAATATGGGTCACAAGGACAATTGAAATCTACCATAATTGCATTAAAAATTGCTCAAATTAGATGGATTATAGAGCAAACCAACAAAAAGCCTATCTTGCTATTGGATGATATTTTCGATAAGTTGGATACCAACAGAGTGAGACAGCTTCTTAGTATTTGTAATAAGGACCTTACTTCACAGGTATTCATTACAGATACTGATAAAGATAGAGTGGGCAGATTGTTATCAGAAATAGGAATGAACTATAAAGAATACAGAATTCATAATGGCGAATATGTCTGATGATTTTAAGATAAATAATATTATTGGTGGTGTCTTTGTCAAGAATAATCGCTTGGCTAATGGGTACCAACAATACACGGTAGAGCGGGTGTGGCGTGAAGTTTTTGGATCAGTGATTTCTAACTATACGAGTAAAGTGGTTTATAAGAAAGGGGTACTCACCATATACCTTACTTCTTCAGCACTCAAACAAGAATTGTCAAGTACCAAAGAAGTCGTCATAGAAAAAATGAACAAGCACTTACAGCATAAAAAGGTAACTGAACTGATTGTACGATAAGCTATTCAAAAAAGAAGATTGACTCCAAAGAACAAAACCAAATAGATCCAAAGCGCATCCAAAAAATGCCAGTAGACAGATATCAGCTTCAATTTTCTTTTCTTCTCTGGATCGGAAAAATATATTAAAACACTGACAGGTTCCACCATTTTTTTCTTGGCATTATAATAGAATATGGCAAGGAAAGGGATGCCTACAATAACATGCGCAAAATGGACACCAGATATAAGATAAAGAAATGAGGCCATATTGCTATGATTAACGAAAACCCCATCTTGATATAATCCCTTCCACGCGATAATCTGACTAAGTAAGAACAAGACAGTGAGGAGTAATGTTAGGCCGAGATACTGTTTATAAGACTCAGTCCTATCTTCTCTATACCATTTCATAGACCTTACTAAAGTGAAACTAGAGGCAAGGAGTATGAATGTGTTTAGAATAAATAGCGGCGGTAATTTAAATGCAGGAGCACCTGACTGAACTCTTGTGTATATGTAAGAAATACTGAATCCAATAAATAAGGACGTCACACCTATAAGAAGAATGTATAAGGCGATGACCTTGGGATGGATAAGATAGTTTTTTCTGTTGTCAATCATATGCCCTCATATTCTGAGACTCTAATTTACTGAGGGTCAAAAAAAAAGCCGACATAATTCTGATAATTATGTCGGACTTTGTTTTTCATAATAGTATGTCTTACAATACGGCTTTCACAGCTGCTGCAGCTTCTTTCAGTATTATAGCAGACTGAACTGACAACCCACTCTTATCTATAATCTCCTTGGCTATATCTGCATTTGTACCTTGTAGTCTTACAATAATAGGGACTTTAATATCTCCTATATTCTTATAAGCATCTACCACACCTTGAGCTACTCTGTCGCATCTAACGATTCCTCCAAAAATATTTATGAGTATTGCCTTTACATTAGGATCCTTCAGAATCATTCTAAAGGCTTGTTCTACTCTTTCAGCATCTGCTGTTCCACCTACATCCAAGAAGTTTGCAGGAGAACCACCAGACAACTTGATTATATCCATAGTGGCCATTGCCAAGCCTGCTCCATTAACCATGCATCCTACGTTGCCATCTAATTTGACATAATTCAAGCCCACTTTCTTTGCTTCTACTTCAGTCGGATCTTCTTCTGATTCATCTCGTAACTCAGCGAGATCTTTATGTCTATAAAGCGCATTATCGTCTAAGCTGATTTTTGTATCTACTGCTATTATCCGATCATCTCCTGTTTTGAGGGTCGGATTTATTTCTATCAATGATGCATCTGCACCTAGAAAAGACGCGTATAATTTAGAGATGAACTTCGCCATATTCTTCAATCCTGCTCCAGACAAGCCTAAATTAAAAGCAATTTTTCTTGTCTGAAATGCTTGAAGACCCAGCTCTGGATCCACCCACTCTTTATGAACTAGGTGGGGTGTTTTCTCTGCAACTTCTTCAATATCCATCCCGCCTTCGGTAGAATAAACTATTACATTTTGTTGCTTTTCTCTATCCATCAATATGGATACATAAAATTCCTTACAAGCATCAAAATCAGGGGCATATGCATCTTCAGCAACTAAAATCTTATTTACCTTTTTTCCTGAACCATCCATTCCTCCAGGAGTTTGAGGAGTCTTCAGCATCATGCCTAAGATATTGCTAGCATTCTCTTTCAACTCATCTAAATTTTTGACAAGTTTGACGCCACCACCTTTACCTCTACCACCTGCATGTATCTGTGCTTTAACGATAGCTATAGTTGCACCAGATTCTTCTACAATCTTTTTGTAAGCTGCTATTGCTTCATCTATAGTTTCTGCCATAATGCCCTTTTGTATAGGTACACCGTAGCTAGCTATCAATTCTTTTGCTTGATATTCGTGTAAATTCATTTAAGTATTCAATATTATTATTAGTCTATAATTAGTTTTTCTACTACTGTGCCTCTCTCTGTTTGAATCTCAAGGATATGTATCCCACTGGATATTCCATTCAGACTTATATTATGCCTATTATCGCCTCCAATAAATCTTACATTTTTATCTTGAGATACAAGTTGTCCATTGATATTGTACAGACTTAAAGTTCCTGTAAAAGGACTGCCAGAGTCAAATGAGACTGTGATATTGCTATTCTCTTGCGCAGGATTAGGAAATATGTTGACATCAGATACGAAGTCAATATTATTCACTGCAGAAGTCATATCGGATCCAACACCAAAAAATAACTCAGCATTTGGAGAACAACCACCACCAAAAATATTAAATGCTCTTACACTCCATACAACTGGAAATTCATTCGGTGATAGGGTAGTAACGACATAACTTGCCTCCTCTGTCCTGAATGTCTCTCCTCTAACAACAACTTCATAAAATTCAGCATTTTCTACAGGATCCCAGCTTAATTCTACACGGTCAAATTGTGGAAGCATCGCACCTTGTTCTGGAGACATTCCAGTTATAGAATCTACTATTGGTGTGAATTCAGTAACGTCATTCTCTGCTGTTCTTAAGAAAGCTCTGTTGGGTGCATCAAAAGATGCTTGCATTGCTGTAATTTGATTAGGTGTAAAGGCCCAATCTGTGCAATTACCTGAGTAAGACATAATGTTATTATTCATCGGTGCTAATTCATCACCATTTCTATCTCTGCAAATGCCCTGTGCTGTACAGCAACCACACAAAAAGGTACTTCCATAATCTGCTGGTGTATCACATAAAAAGTCTGCAGCAGTCCCACAATTACTTCCATCTGCAAGCTCAACTTGTACAGGAGATGACTGTGAAGAACTAATGGAAATAATTTCAACTCTTGATGTATCGTTAGGACTCCAAGGAACATCTTCCCAACCTCTATGTGTATGTGCTAGGGTGAAAAAGTGACCTAATTCATGCTCAAGAGTAAAAGAAGCATCACCAAAATTTTGGGCTCTCATTACTATAAAATCATTAATACCGCCAGTAAAAAATCCTAAAGTCGTTCCTGTAGGTCCAGTAGAAATCTGGTTAACTACAAAAATATTCATAGATGTACGATCCTTCGATGATCGCATAAATCCGATATTATCTCTAGGATTATCAAATACTCTAGTGGCATTTATGTTATTAAACCCTTTAACATAAAAATGCATTTCCGTTCCCAAGTCAGAGAATCGCTCATTCAATAAGCACATCGCTCTATTAGCTAATTCTTCACTAAAGCTTCCTGTGCCATCATCACGTCCTACCAAGTGGATTGTAACCGGTATAAATCTAGCTTGACTACTTCTAGCCAAAGTTTCATCCCAATGCTGCTTGTTATCAATCAGGTTTTGCATAAAATCATCATCCTGCATCGTACCGCACCAATGTTGCGAATTAGCTAGAGGAATGCTTACTAAGAACAATATTATAACTCCTATATATCTCATAATTCAAATATTTCTTAAATGTAATAATCTAATTACATGATTAGTTGTTAAACCGATGTGATAATTTTAGACTTTTGTTTCAGGGTGACACTATTATCACAGAAAAACTTAAAAAAGGCTCAAGGAAATGTCTATGATTAGACATTTAAAATATATATATAACTTTGCGTCACAATATTATACAAATTAAATTATTTCGTAACATGAGTAAAATTACAGTAGTTGGGGCTGGAAATGTAGGCGCTACTGCAGCTAATGTCCTAGCACATAAAGACTTGGTAAAGGAAGTTGTGCTTGTTGATATCAAAGAAGACTTTGCAAAAGGCAAAGCTTTAGACAGTTGGCAACAAGCGCCAATAGATTATTATAGCACTAAAATAACTGGTACTTCTAATTATAGAGATACTAAAGGATCAGATATCGTTATCATTACTGCTGGAATACCACGTAAACCAGGAATGAGTAGAGACGATTTGATTTCTACAAATGCTAAGATTGTTGTATCAGTAACCCAATCTATCCTCAAGTATTCAAAAAAACCGATATTTATAATAGTATCCAATCCATTGGATGTTATGGCTTATGCCGCTTTAAAGGCAAGCGGATTAGACTCTAGTAGAGTAATTGGAATGGCAGGTATACTTGATACGGCTAGATACAGAGCATTTCTCGCAACTGAATTAGGCGTTTCTCCGAAGGATATACAAGCAGTTCTAATGGGTGGACATGGCGATTCCATGGTACCCTTACCTAGATTTACAACAGTAGCAGGTATACCAGTTACTGATATGATGACAAAGGGAACACTTAATAAAATAGTTCAGCGAACTAAGAAAGGTGGCGGAGAATTGGTGAAACTTATGGGTACTTCAGCATGGTATGCACCTGGTGCTGCTGCGGCTCAAATGGCAGAATCAATCATAAAAGATGATGGCAGAATCTTCCCATGCAGCGTATGGTTAGATGGAGAGTTTGGTATTAAAAATACATTTTTAGGTGTCCCTGTACAATTAGGAAAAGAGGGTATTAAAAGAATACTACCACTAAAGCTGAATGCTACAGAAAAGAAACTGCTTAAAACTTCTGCAAAACATGTAAAAGCAGTCATAGAATCGTTCAAGAAGATGAAGTTAATACCAGCAACTTCAACTAAAGCTAAATCAAGAAGATCTAGAAGAAAATAATTGATTGATTTCACTAGAATAATTACACATAAAGGAAATGATTTAGACACCATGTCTAAATCATTTCCTTTATTATTGGTATTCCTCAGACATTTCGGTTGTATATTCTGCAGGGAAGCCTTATCCGATATTGCGAGCTTGAAAAAGACTTTAGAGTCTAAAAACATGCAAGTCATCTTTGTGCACATGACAGAACCATCCATAGCTGAACAGTATTTTGAGGAATATGGACTGAAGGATATAGAGCAAATTCCTGATGCTGAGAAACGGCTTTACCGTGCTTTTGGACTTAAAATGGGACGTTTTAGCCAATTATTTGGTTTGAAAGTCTGGGCTCGAGGCTATAAACTTGCCAAAGAATCTGAACATAACCTCTCTCTAAAACAAGTTGGAGATAACCGACAGATGCCAGGTGTTTTTCTTATACATAAAGGAAAAGTCGTAAAGCAGTTTATCCATAGAACTGTATCTGACCTACCTGACTACAATGATTTTATAAATTATCAAGTCACTTAGGTGTACTCAACGTTCCTAAATAATCGTTACATGTTCAAAATATCTATACAATGAAGCTCGCATTTACTATGTTATTCACTATTCTGTCTCTCTCTTATTTGGCAGCTCAGGAGACTGGTGATAGAAAGTTAGAGGACAATTTAACATTTTACGCTGATGTCATGATTAATGCATCTGAGGCCAGTTCAAGAACATTTGCAGCTGAAAATTTCGATGAGTTATTTGATATATATCTGCAACAAAAGTCTTTTTACAGAGACTCATCTGAGTTCTTCAAGTATATCTCTATTCTTGATACTCCTGATGACAAGTTCAAATTGGTTACATGGTTAATAAAAGGTGATAATGAGACTTACGATTTTAGAGGATTTGTTGTCCGCCCTGATGGTACTTTTATCCAATTAGTCAAAAATGATGAAGTGTCTCAAGAGCTAGAATACAGCAGTTCGAATCATGAAAATTGGTATGGATGTTTGTATTACAAAATGATACCGAACAAAGATACTGATGGTTATGTTTTATTTGGATATGACCCGAATGGACGCTTTGATAACCAGAAGATTGTTGACCATATATATGTCAAGGCTAATGCTGTAGATTTTGGCGCTGAAATATTTGAGGACAAAGACAATCGAGATACTTATAAAAATAGACTCGTACTGAAATATTCTTCCGATGCCTCAGTTACTGTTAATTACAATGTTGACATGAAAATGATTGTCCATGACCATCTATCCGAAGTGATGGGATTTCAAGCAGGACAAGGGCCTACAGCCATTCCTGATGGAACTTACGAAGGGTACTATTTTAAGGATGGAAAATGGAAGTACAAAGAAAAGTTGTTCAATCATGTCTATGATGAAGCGCCTAGGCCACAACCAGTATTCAAAGATACTGAAGACAAATCAAAGTAATTCTATTCTAATAAGTTTGGAATTATAGTCTTCTATTCTGTATCGTTCGTCTGTCCTGTAACCACAGACCCAAATTATTTCTTCACCTGCACATAGTATTGGGATATCAGATTTCTTGAATCTATCTAGTTTTATATTGGCAAAGAATTTTTTTAAGGTTTGCTTTTTTCCATTCATTCCAAAAGGAAAGAAGACATCTCCATTTCTCCAATAACGCAAACACAATTGCTTACCCTTTAATGATTTCTCAGAAAAAAATGCCACTCTATTAGACTGATTCAGCGTCACATCAGAAACACGACTCACTTCAATAGATACCTGCGGCGTTTTAATATCTATGGGCAATTTTTCAATTGTAAAGTAAAGATCTTCCTTTTGTTCAGCTGATTTAGACGCTTTGATAAAAATATAATCTCTGTCGACTAAGAATTTATAATCAGCTGAATGAAAGATACTTCCGACATGTCCAAGCGCATGATGCATCTGCTTAGCTTGTGCTCTGCCTATACCATATGATTTCAGTATATGATAAATCAATGTAGGGTCTGATAATTGCGCTTTATGCAGCTGTATATCGCCATTATCCAATCTTTCTAATTCTATAGATGTATCAATAAACCTATCTAATAACTTTAAATCTTCAGATAAACGTCTTGCAAGATTCTCAATTTTAATTGATACATTAAATTCATCTTTTAATAGTGGAATGATTTGATGTCGCATCATATTACGCATATAGACATCAGACTGATTAGAAGAATCTTCTACATATGGAATTTGATTAAGTTCGGCATACTTTTGAATTTCAGCTTTCGTGAAAGGAAGTAATGGTCGTATAATTTTACCATTCTGAGCAGGAATATCTGAAACTGACCTGCCATTGAAAATATTAATGAGTATGGTTTCCAGATTATCATCCCTATGATGTGCCGTGAGAATATAATCGTATGCTGCAGCTTCCCATATCTGGTATCTTTGGTTGTGGGCCCAATCATGGAAATTACCTGTCCCACCATGAGAAATATTTTTGACCTCTACCTTTATGTCCAATTTGGAAAAATAGCTAACCACAAACCTCTCGTCATAATCGGACTCTCCATTCCTTGTATTATGGTTGATATGTGAGACATCATATTGAATATCAGCCTTCGCCATCAGATTGCACAGAACCATTGAGTCTACGCCGCCACTAACCGCAATTAAAATTTTGCCTCTATCAGCAAAATAATTTTGATTTGTAATATGTTTTTTAAACCTATCTAGCAATTTATATCTTAGCATTTAAAATTAATAATTGAAAACAACCGCCCTACAGCTGATACTTATGTCTACGTTAATCCTATTGTCTTGCAATAGCGACAAAGTACAGCGTCCTAAGCCTATATCCAAACCCACAACTAATATTACTCCTGAAGAAAATCCTGTTATCAAAGAAGCCAGAGAAGCCAGTAAAAAGCGGAAAGCGGCTGGACATGGTAAAGCACAGATAAACCTTTGGAGATCCCAAGCATTATCCATACTAAATCATAGGCTCAAAACAATGCCAGAGACAGATCCATTAGTAGAAGCTGATATATGGGAATATCAGTTTGTATATAACGGTGAAATGTCAAAAGTTGGTGAGTACACTGGCATATGGCTAGATTTCAAAAAAGATCATACTTATGAGTATGGCAAGAATAAAGACATTAATGGGAGTGGAAAGTATAACTTTCATCCTGAAAGGCAAGAAATCCTGATGGTTGATAATAATGGCAATAAAAAGCCACAAGAGTGGACTATCAAACAGGATGGTGATGTGATGATTATGGTAGGCACTAGTAACTACGAAGACAATCACATCCAACAAAAAATGCAGCGGTCTAATGAGGCCATGAGAAGGTAAATAACTCACTTTCTAATTAGGAATAAGAAATTTATTTATATATCCGCCTCTTATTCAAATATGCACGGTACTTATCCGCATTTCGATTGTGCTGTACTAGTGTTTTAGCAAATAGATGTTTCCCAGAATTATCTGGACTAGCGCAAAAGTAGAGATAGCTATGTTTTTCATAATTCAAGACAGCATCTATCGTTGATATATCAGGCATCGCAATTGGGCCTGGGGGCAAGCCAGCGTACTTGTAAGTATTATAAGGAGAGTCTATAGCCAAATGCTTATTAAGCACACGGCGTAAACCAAATTCTCCCGATGCAAACACAACTGTTGGATCGGCTTGTAGCAACTGACCTCTCTTCAGCCTATTAATATAAACGCCAGCAACGCGTGGTTTTTCTGTAGACACCAGCGTTTCTTTCTGAACAATAGATGCCAACGTATACACTTGTTCAGAAGTAAGTTCTAACGATTCTAATTTCTGAGTTCTTTGCTTTTCATAAAATTTATCATGCTCCGAAGCCATCCTTTCTGTAAGTTTCTTAGGGCTTGTATTCCAAAACATTTGATAAGTATTAGGGATAAATAGAGTCAAGATGTTTTCCTCTGTTTTGTCATTTAAATCCAACACCTCATCTGATAAAAAATAGGATAGTAGCGCAGTAGAATCTGGCTCCAAACGATGAGAAAAAAAACCAGCCAAGTCTTGGATAGTTCTTAGGTTATTGAAAGTGAGCTTTACCGCAGATTGTTTTCCTGAGCGCAGTAATGATATTAGACTTTTATTACTCCAATTATTCTTAATGGTATAACGGCCTGGTTTGACATTGGTAAAGCGCATCATTCGAGCTACTAGATCAAATGATTTTTCATTTTGTACAATGGAGCTATCTGTTAAAATTGTTTTCAAATCTGAATAGTCCGTTCCAGTCGGAATATGTACAATTATCTCTTCTTGTTGATTTTCTAAGTAAACAGTGGGAGCAAGAATGACTTTGTAAAAATAAAAGCCAGCAGAACCAGCTATTAGTAATAGAACAACTAAAGAAAGTAGAACCTTTTTCATTCTCAGTATTGCTCTTTGTCACTCGGAAAGTCTGAAGACTTGACGTCTTTAATATAGCTTTCTACTGCATCCTTCATTTCGTTATACAAATCCAGATAACGTCTCAAAAATCTTGGGTTGAACGCCTTTGTTATTCCAAATAAATCATGACTGACTAGAACCTGACCATCAGTTCCTCCTCCAGCGCCAATCCCTATGGTTGGAATAGATACTAGCTTTGTTACTTCTGCTGCCAAGTCTGCAGGAATCTTTTCCATTACTATTCCAAAAGCACCAGCTTCTTGCAGCTCTATTGCATCTGACTTAAGTTTCCTAGCCTCTTCTTCTTCTCTGGCTCTCACAGTGTAAGTCCCAAATTGGTATATAGACTGTGGTGTAAGACCTAAATGACCCATAACTGGGACACCAGATGAAACAATTCGTCTGACAGATTCTATGATTTCAGAGCCACCTTCTAACTTGACTGCATGAGCGCCAGATTCTTTCATTATTCTGATAGATGACTGTAGTGCTTTCTCAGAATTTCCTTGGTAGGTGCCAAAAGGCAAATCCACTACTACCAAAGCCTTTTTTACTGCACGAATAACAGATGTTGCATGGTAAATCATCTGATCCAAAGTGATTGGTAGCGTAGTTTCGTGACCAGCCATGACATTGGAGGCTGAATCTCCAACAAGGATAACATCTATTCCAGCGTCATCTATTATTGTAGCCATACTATAGTCATAGGCAGTGAGCATTGAGATCTTTTCTCCTGCATCCTTCATTCGTTTGAGAATGTGAGTTGTCATGCGTTTGGCATCTTTACTGACTGCGGACATTTTTAAGGGTTTTATCTTGATGCGAAAGATATAAAAACCATAGATGAAATATCCATAATTTATTATTTAGCGTAGATTTGTGGCATGAAAAAAATCAGCATTCTGCTCATTCTTATTTTAGGGTTCCTTAGTTGTGACAATACATTAGATGTTGTAGAACCAGCGGGAGATTTACCTATAATATATGGTTTACTTGATCCATCTAATGATTCACAGTATATCAGGATTGAAAGAGCATTCGTAGATCCAGCAATATCTGCACTCATAATAGCTCAAGATGTTGATTCACTCTATTATCCAGAGACAGTCACAGCATTTATTACAAATAATCTAAATGATGATGTCATTCCATTAACAAGGATCAATGGAAATCTGCAAGGGTTGGTCAGAGATGAAGGTGTTTTTGCACAAGATCCCAATTACCTGTATACCGTAGATTCAGAGAGTCTTAATATCGACTTGGAAGGCCAGTATACATTGAATCTTGATAGAGGTGATGAACTTCCTCTAGTTACAGCGTCTACTAACATAGTAGGAGTATCTAGATTTATTTCACCTAATCCATTGAGCCCGGATCCAAGACTAGCATTTCTACCTAATGATAATACTGGTATAGCTATGAGTGTCCATCCCAATGGTCAAATCTATGATCTGTCATTAGAGATATTCTACGTAGAAAGAATGCCTGGAGAAAATTTTGAGACCAGATCTTTCACTTGGGATATGGCCACCAACCTCAGAAGATCAGAGTCTGGATCTAATGTTATCAGATTCGAACAGATGGGTGATGAATTTTTCGCTGTTATGGCCTCAAGAATCCCAGTTGTTGAAGGTATCCAAAGGCGATTTAGTTCTATGAATCTCCATCTGTCTGGTGCAAATTCTATTCTAGAGGAATTTCTTAGAGTTGGTCAGGCAAATTTGGGTATTACTTCTACTCAAGATATACCGTTTTTTGACAATCTCTCTGAAGGAAGAGGCATTTTCGCCTCTAGGAATACTACAAGTCTATTTGAGATAAGACTAAGTGGTGTATCAGAAGATGAATTGATTAATGGCCCGATTACAAATCAGCTTGGTTTTGAATAGAATATATGACTTTTTGTCATCTGTTCTTTAAGCAAATAAACATCTTGTCAGTTTTGACCTGACATTCCAACACAATTTGGCAGCTACAATGCATAGGCATATACTTTGATATGTATCATATGTATAAATTTTTGATAAATAAAGTAACAGTTTAATTATTCGATATGGGTAAAATAATAGGTATAGACCTAGGAACTACCAATAGTGTTGTAGCGGTCATGGAAGGAAATGAACCCGTTGTCATTCCTAATGAAGAAGGTAGAAGAACCACACCATCTGTGGTTGCATTCCTAGATAATGGTGAAAGAAAAGTAGGTGATCCAGCTAAGCGCCAAGCTATCACAAATCCAACGCGTACTATCTCTTCTGTAAAGCGATTTATGGGATTGAGATTCGATGAAGCTGAAAAGGAAGTTGGACGATCTACTTATAAGGTGGCAAAAGGGGATAACAATACGATCAGAATCAACATAGAAGATAGAAAGTATACGCCTCAGGAGATTTCTGCTATCATCCTCCAAAAGATGAAGAAAACTGCTGAAGATTTTCTGGGCACAGAGGTCACTGATGCAGTCGTTACTGTACCTGCCTACTTCAATGATTCTCAGCGTCAAGCAACGAAGGAAGCTGGAGAGATTGCTGGACTAAATGTTCAGAGAATAATCAATGAGCCAACTGCTGCTGCACTAGCATATGGTTTAGACAAGAAGGGACAAGATTCTACTATAGCTGTATATGATCTTGGTGGAGGGACTTTCGATGTTTCTATTTTAGAATTAGGTGATGGTGTATTTGAAGTAAAATCTACCAATGGTGATACACATCTAGGTGGTGACGACTTTGACCATGTAATCATAGACCACCTCGCTGAAGAATTCAAGAAGCAAGAGAATATGGATTTAAGAAAAGATCCAATGGCTCTACAGCGTCTCAAGGATGCCGCTGAAAAAGCGAAAATTGAACTATCGTCATCTCAGGAGACAGACATTAATCTTCCATATGTCACTGCGGTAGATGGAGTGCCAAAGCACCTTGTACTCAAATTAACAAGATCAAAGTTCGAGCAGCTATCTGACTCCTTAGTAGAAAGAACATTAAAGCCTTGTCAGGAAGCACTTAAAGATGCAGGATTATCAAAAAGTGATATAGACGAAATCATCCTAGTAGGTGGGTCTACCAGAATTCCGAAGATCCAAGAAGCGGTAGAGAAGTTCTTTGGTAAAAAACCAAATAAGAGTGTCAATCCTGATGAAGTGGTTGCTGTAGGTGCATCGATTCAGGGTGGGGTTTTAAGTGGAGATGTTCAAGACGTACTCTTATTAGATGTAACGCCTTTATCTATGGGTATAGAGACTATGGGTGGCGTATATGATGTAGTCATAGAATCTAATTCTACGATTCCTACTAAAAAGTCTAAAGTCTACAGTACAGCTGCTGATAATCAGCCTAGTGTGGAAATCCACATTTTGCAAGGTGAAAGACCGATGGCAAAAGATAATAGAGCCGTAGGGCGATTTATACTCGATGGAATTCCTCCAGCACCTCGAGGTGTACCACAGATTGAGGTAAGTTTTGATATGGATGCTAATGGAATTCTCAATGTATCTGCCAAAGACAAGGGCACTGGAAAAGAACAGAATATAAGAATAGAAGCATCTACAGGATTGTCCAAAGAAGAAATAGAAAAGATGAAGGCTGAGGCGGCTGCAAATGCTGATAGTGACAAACAGACCAGAGAGAAAGCTGACAAGATTAATCAAGCGGATTCTCTAATATTCCAGACTGAGAAGCAGATGAAAGAATATGGAGATAAGATTCCAGAAGATAAAAAGGGTGATATAGATTCTGCACTAACAGAACTAAAAGAAGCACATAAGATGCAGGATCTTGGTGCGATAGATGCAGCAATGGAAAAAATGAATAATGCTTGGACAGCGGCAAGCCAAGACATTTATGCAGCAACCCAAGAAGGACAAAACGAAGGCAGTGCGCAGGATAATCCTTCTGATAAAAAAGCGGATGAGGAGGTGACTGATGTCGAGTTCGAAGAAGTAGATGACAAATAATATCTGACAAAATTTTTTGGTAATAAAAAAAGGCGAAGACTATTACAGTCTTCGCCTTTTTCATTTCAATTATAGAAGAATACTATTCTTTAATATTGAGTTCAGCAATTATTCTATCAGCATTATACACATACTTCATTGCCGCATATATGCCCCCAGCATGAACTGAGACACTTCTATTAGATTCTTCATCAAAAATAAAGTTACCTGGTAACGACTCTATATTTCCATCGAAAATGAGACCGACAGCTTCTTTATTTTTATTGATGATAGCACTGCCGGAATTTCCACCGATTATATCATTCGTAGATACGAAGTTGAGTGGAGATTGTAACAGATCCATTGATGGGTTATGCCATTTTTCAGGCAACGACCATGGAAATGTTTTTTCATTAGAATAATGTCTGTCATACATTCCAAAATATGTTGTCTTTACTGGTGCTTCGGTACCATTGTAATTATATCCTTTTACTAGACCATCACTAATACGTAAAGTAAAAGTAGCGTCAGGTGGGAGAGAAGTTCCAAATACATTGAATGCCTGATTGGCTATTTTAGCTTCCAATCCATTTCTCTTTGCAGATGATTTAGAAAAGGCTTCAGATGCTTGCTGATAACGTGTTATTAATATATCTGCACTCTTTATTAGCGGATCTTTACTTTTCTCTATATTCTTTTTCTTACCTAGAAACTTAGAAATATCAGAACCTTTCTGAAGGAAATTGGATTCCGAAAATAGCTTGTTCACGTATTCAGTAATGGTCTGGCCTGATAACAGCCTATCTAATGTATTGTCACCTGGATAAATTTCTGAAGACCATTCATTAAGTAAGAGCGCTAACATCTCTTTCTCTCTATCTACTTCAAGGTTCTTATTGTAATCGATTATATTCTGAGTAGTAACTTCTAACTCGTCATTACTTACATTCGATTCGATTTGAGATTTATACTTAGCAATTTCATGTATCAAAAGGAATGCATCTCCTCTTAATGAAGATGGCCCCATGAGGTTGACAGCCCATGCATGAGGTTCTAACTTTTGGTACTCAGAACTCAATTGATTCCAATAGGCAGGACCTTTAGACCCTTTTCTTACAGCATCTTCCATGTCAGATTTTCTCTTCATGAAAGCCTCGTTATGCAATCCTCCCACTATGCCCTCATAAGCCTTAATAGAATTGGACAATCCATTAATGCTACTTAGCAATTGTTGCGCTTCTCTTTCTTTATCGGGGTCTTGTACCATAATGTTATAAGACTCTAATTGAATATCACGTCTGTTGGTAATCCACTTTAGTAAATGCTTGAATCTATAATCGCGGTCGTATTCCAGCTGAGCCACTGTTCTGTAACGTTCAGTTCTACCTGGATTTCCGATAACGAATACTGGCGTATCTTCAGTTACCCCGTCTATATTAAATTGGAAAAAATTTGCAGACGTATCTAGTGGTTTTCCATTATCATCATAAGCTCTCCAAAATGTCATGTCAAGATTGTATCGAGGATAAGTAAAGTTATCAGGATCACCTCCATAGAAACCCAAATCATTCTCAGGCATCAATACAAGTCTTATATCTTCATACTTCTTGTAACCATACAGAGAGTACTTACCACCGCTATAAAAAGAAACCGTTTGTAAGCGTAATCCTTCCCAAGCAGGCTTAATAGCATATTCTGCTTCAATGCGCTTGAGCGCATCTTGCTCTGCAGAAGACATCGCTTCATCACCTTGAGCTTTTGATTTAGCTTCATTCACTTCATCTGTAATGTCTGCTATCATAATAAGCTGTTCTACAAATAATGAAGGCACTCGTCTTTCTTGCTCTAATTGGGTTGCATAAAATCCATCCTTGTCAAAATTTTCGCCTTCACTCTGAACTGAAATGGCTACATCGCGTGAACAGTGGTGATTGGTCATAATTAATCCCTGAGAAGAGACAAATGAAGCTGAACACCATGTCGCAAATCTCAATGAAGATTTTCTGACGTCTTTAAACCAATCCTGGTCCACATCCATGTCGTACGCAGTCTTAAACCAATCTGTAGGAGGCTCTTCAAATGTCCACATCCTTCCAAAATCAAAAAGGTTAGGCTGTTCTTCTTGTCCATATATAGAAGAAAAAGTCAATAGAAAAATAGTAAGGCCTAATAAAACTCTTAGATAATTACTCATGCTAATTCGATTATTATTTCTAGAATATATTGTATTCATTCAAATGTAGTGTAATATTAAAAATACCTTATATCATGTAGTTAATATATGTTACAATATCTTAATGTATAACTAATTCAATAATAATAACTTATACTTAGAAAAAAAATTAACTTATTAGATTCTTTCTAAGGACATTAATAATCGAATTGCAAGTATTATTTTTACTCGCTATCAAGTGTCAATTCTTATGTTTTTTCATATATAAATTACTTTCCATATGTAAATAATTGAAATAGAGGTCTAATTCGAATAACATCGTTTTGGAATCAAATTGAAGTTTTTACACTTACAGTGGTAAGTTTAAGTTTTATACTAATAAAAAGTAAAATGACGAAATTAATTGGTCAGTGTTGTCTGGCAGTATTGCTAGTAACAACAACCCTGTTTTCAGAGATTTCAGCATCCACACCTGTAAACGGTACGTTTACAACTTCAAATATGAACTTTGATATGGATGCCTGTAGTTCATTCCCAGCTCAGAACACCAATACAGATTACTCAGAATTTATTCCTGTAATCAATAACTCTGACGCTTGTTTACAAATGAGCATTCTCAATAATTCTTTAAGAAGAGAGGAACCCTTAAGAAATCCCCATTCATGTACGCCTGGTATTTTAGGCTCTGCAATGTGTGTGAGTTCAGTAGCAGACTGTACTTTCCCAGCAGGACATATGAGATCAGTACTTATTGATGTCCAAGTAGTCCCAGGTTCAGACGGCAGCGGAACACTAAGTAGTTTGTCATTTTATGAGCAAGCACCAATAGAGTACAACTGGATTGACGGAGAAACTGGTTTAAATAACTTTCCAACACTATATGGTGTAAGAGTCTTAAAAGACGGTGTAGAAGTATTCAGATCTGCTGATAATGCAACAACAAATGACTGGACAAGAGAATCATTTAGCTTCTTAGATAATCCAGAATTCACAGTAACAGAAACATCTGTATTTACTTTCGAATTTATCGGATATTGTTTAGTAGGTAATGGTTCACTAGTTAATGCATGGGATTTAGATGAGATTAGCATAGAAAGCTCATGTGGTACTATTATAGATGGTGGTTCATTATCTCTTCCTAATGGTGCAGTATCTACATCAGTGTGTGTGGGAACGGGAGCTGGTGCACCAGTAAATGTTGACCTAGTTGGAAATTCTTCTACAAATGGAAGTTTTTTCATCACAGATGATATGGGTAATATCATTACTGTACCAACTGGAGGACCTCCATTTGATTTTGAAGGTGCAGGTCCTGGTATTTGTCAGATTTGGTTTGTTGCTTACGAAGGCACACTGAATGGCCTAACTGCTGGGGCTAATATGGCTGACTTTGATGGATGTTTTGACTTGTCTAATCCTGTCAGTGTGAATAGAATGTCAGCTTCACCAGCTACAATATCTACTACTTCTGGCACTACAATTTGTGCAAATAATTCTTCGCCTATAGATGTAAGTATAACCGGTGGAAATGGAATGAATAGATGGGTTATTACGAATGACCTTGGCAATATTATCGGCTTACCTAGTGCCCCACCATTCGACTTATCTCAGTTTTCAAATGCACAATGCATTATACAAAATGTAAGCTTTGTCGGTAATCTAGCAGGATTTGCAATAGGCAGTAATATAAATAGCCTATCTGGAGATTGCTTCACCTTATCTAACCCGATTGTAATTACAAAGGAAAGTGTTGAAGGAGGTGTATTAGGAAGTAACGGATTTTCATTTATCAATATATGTGAAGGCAATGGGACAAGTAATATTGTTGACCTAGTGGTTAATAATGTTAGAGGTGATAATAACCAAATCGTACTTGCAGATGAGAATGGAGTTATAATAGATGCAAACCCAATGATTCCATTCGATTTCTCAGGATTCGATTCTGGAGCATTTCGTTTTTATAATGTTAGTTGGAGTGGAACACTAAATGGCTTAACAGTAGGTAGTAATATCAATAACTTAAGTGGTACTTGTTTCGATATATCAAATTCAGTGATTATTGACAAGGAGCTAGCAGAAGGTGGAACTATTACATCTCCACTTGGAGATAGTTTTGAAGTTTGTATAGAAGGTGTTGTGTCAGAACCAATAGATGTAAGTTTATCTGGAAATCAAGGAGAGTTTGGAAGATGGATATTTACTGATGCCAATGGAACTGTTATTGCTCTTCCTAATGACCCACCATTCTTACTTGACCCAACTGTAGGTCCAGTTTGTATCGTTAGATTTTTGAGCTTTGAAGATTCATTTAGAGGTCTATTCTTAGGTCAAAACATTTCAGAATTTGAAGGTTGCTTTGATTTATCTAACTCAATAACAATAACTAAAAATAGAGCTTCAGGTGGGACTATTACCGATAACGGATTTACATTCATTGACATATGCGCTAATTCTTCATCACAGTTAATAAGTGTAGATTTAGTAAGAAATATAGGTGATAATTCTATATTCCTTATTTCGGACTTGAATGGAAATATTGTGGCTACTTCTAATGACCCTAATATTGATTTTTCAACATTTGGTGATGGCAATTACAATATAACTCACCTCGCATATGCAAATGGTGTAAGTGGAGCAGTAGTAGGAGGTAATATCAATAATATCACAGGGGATTGCCTTGATTTCTCTAATCAAATTAGAGTTAATAAATTTAGCACAACAGCGGGTACTGTTTCTTCACCACTTGGTGGCAATATAAATGTATGTAACGATGGTGAAGAGGACATGATAGAGGCTACTTTAACAGGTAATTCTGGCGGATTCCAGAGATGGATAATTTCTGATGCCAATGGTAGTATCATTGGACTGCCTAATGGATCACCGTTTTCATTTGAAGGCTTCCCAGAAGGTACTTGTTTTCTAAGTAGCCTATCTTTCGAAAATGGTATAGGCGGACTTACTATAGGCAGCAACATAAACGGATTTTCAGGGTGTTTCGCCTTGTCTAATATGATTCAAATAAATAAAGAATCTGCTAGTGGAGGAAGCTTAGCGACAACTGACGGAAATACTGGTGTTAGTGTTTGTCTAGAAGATAATATTCCAGATATAGTCAATTTTGAAGTATCAGGTGTGCTATCTGATAATACAGGAATAATTATAACAGACAACATGGGTAATATACTTGCATTGCCAGGTGATGTTACTTCATTTGATTTTGCTGGAACAGGTGCTGGGATTTGTCGTATTTATAATGTTGGCTACAATGATGCTATAAATGGATTGTCCACTGGACAAAACATTTCAGGACTAGATGGTTGCTTTAGCCTATCGAATTTCATTACAGTCTTCAGAAGTGTCACAGAGGGTGGATCTATAACTACTACAGGAGGAGAAACCAATGTTACAATCTGTGTATCAGATGGTATCGCTGACCCTATAGATGTTATTGTATCTGGTGCTAATAACACAGGAGATAATAGAATAATTATTACGGATGATTTAGGTAACATACTTGCATTGCCGACTTCACTGCCGTTTGATTTTGAACCGACAGGAGTAGGCATATGTAATATTTATAATGTAAATTTCGCAGGCTCTCTTGATGGCTTGATGGTAGGAGGCAACATTGCTAACCTAGCGGGTTGCTTTGATTTATCAAACTCTATAATAGTTAATCGATTTGATTTCGATTCTATGGGTTCTAACTCAACTGTAATCTATAATATGGATGCGTGCTCTGCATTGACAGGTACTACGCAGTTTGATTATGATGAGTTTGTACCAGTTATTAGTAATGGTGCTGGTTGTACAAGATTTTCTGCTTCTACAATTTACAGAAGAGATCCTATGAATTTCCCTCATTCTTGTACTCCTGGAGTAGGAGGGACAATTGCTGTATGCGTTTCTTCACAGGAGGATTGTACATATCAAGCTGATAGTGATTATGCCATTAGATTTGATGTGACAGTCACCCCAGGAAGCAATGGCATTGGAGCTATCTCTACATTAAATTTCTATGAAGCTGCGCCACTAAATTTCATTTGGTTAAATGGTATTAGTGGACCTAATAACTTTCCTACACAGTACGGTGTAAGAGTACTTAGGGATGGGCAAGAGATTTACAGACAAACTGACATAGCGACAAGTCCTGACTTTACTCTTGAAACTTTTGATTTCAGCTCTAATCCAAATTTCACTGTGACATCTGAGTCAGTATTTAGTTTCGAATTATTGGGTTATTGCACAGCAGGTATTGTTGGCGCTCCGGCATCAGCTTGGGATATAGATAACCTATCTATAACTACTAACTGTTCTGGTGCATTGAACGGAGGATCTGTTTCTCTTACAGGAGGCGGTACAACAACTGAGATATGCGCTGATGATGGTGAAGATGATTTTATAGACGTCACAGTAACAGAATCAAATGGACCTAACCTTCAGTGGATTATTACTGATGATGCAGGAAATATTCTAGCACTTCCTTCTGGGCCACCTTTCAATCTTGAAGGCCAAGGACCTGGCGTTTGTAACATCTATAATATTGCTTTCCTTAATGGACTTGAAGGTCTTACTGCAGGAGGTAACATAGATGAATTCCAAGGATGCTATTCTTTATCAAACGCTGTAGCTGTTTCAAGAAATACAGGTGCTGATTGTGCTAGCCCTCTAGTTTCGGGTGGTAGTATCACGACACTAAATGGATTTACACAGGAATCTCATTGTATTGATGATGGTATAGCTGATATAATAGATATAGAATTAACACAGAATTCAGGATTATCGTCAGCTTGGATTATAACTAACATCCAAGGCCAAATTATCGATGTACCTGAAAACTTCCCTTATGATTTTGAAGGGACTGCTCCTGGCAGAGTTTTCATTTACCATATCAGTTTCAATGGTGAAATACTCAACATGGATGTAGGAAATATTATTTCAGACATAAGAGGTAATGTTTCATTCTCCAATGGAGTAATGATAAATAAGGAAGCATGCGTTGTTGAAGAAGTGGATGAAGAGGTTATGAGTAATTATGCTACGGACATAACAATATATCCTAATCCTACTACCAGTATGATGACTATAATGAATAATCAACCATCCAATTTTGGATCAGAAGTTATTCTATATAATAGCTTTGGTCAGATTTTAGGTAGTTACTCAATACACAACGATCCAATTCAAGTTGATGTATCTGAGTTCTCTACTGGTTTCTATCACGTAAAAATGATTTCTGGACAGAATGAGGTTACTAAAGCATTTAGCAAAATGTAAACCAAGTATTCAAGATTAAAAAAGGGCAATCAAATTAATTTGATTGCCCTTTTTAATTTCTTTCAGCTCTATTATATATTTTGAATTGAATTTTTCACATCTTTCTTTACATCATTTATTTCATTGATTATTCTTTCATGTTCGGATTCTAAATAGTCCAATGTCTCTTGTTCTTCTTCGAGCAACTTATCAAACTTGAAAAAATTATTATCTATCTTTTGTTTTATTCTGGCAGTATAGCTGTTTAGCTTTTCTGTAATTTCTTGTCTTATTCTTTCTCTTCCATTATTCACTTCCTTATCATAACCTTTTAGAATCTTACTTCTATTAAGCCCTACCGTCACTCCCGCAAAAACAAATCCGATAGCGGTTAATATCCCACCCGTCACATCTACTATCATCGTGTTAGTCAATGTAGTAAGAACTATTCCAATAATAGCCATGCCACCTCCTTTCGCTAAGTTTGGTGCAATCTCGCTTGCTCCTTGGATTAATTCCTTATCATAAAAATTATCTGAGCTATTAAGAAACCCAGAAAAAGCTTGCTGTAAATCTCTAAGTACATTGGCTCTACGTTCAGCGATATCAGAGAATATTTCATGATCATCTTTTAGAATAGTCTCACTATTCTTAATCTTGGAATCTATTAATTTACCCATACTCTGGATACTATCTGAAATATCTATAACACCATCTTGAAGCTTTGACTTAAACTCTGTATTCAAGTCTGTTTCTAAGTCTATAGCAATTGACTCAAGCCAAACTTTTGGAGAATCATTCTTTCCAAAACGAGATGTAATAGAACGTCTTAGCATTTTGAAAACACCACTTCCTTGAGTTAACTCTGATCTTTTTCGACTGGTTATCTTATCATAGCTAGCTATGAGGTTTTCTACTAGAATAGATACCTGTCTATTAGTCTTAGCTTCTTGGTGGTCTAACGTTTCTTTGATATCATTTCGAAATCTCAGGTCTGAGTCGTATTGTTCTTTCCTCAATATGACACCCCGATATATCTTGTCGTTTATATTAAGCGCTGTATCAGCATTATTTATTAGCTTGAGATAAGGTGCTTTACCTCCTGTGATATTATCATATATAAATTGGCGAACTGGTATAAATCCACTTTCTTCTTTCTCTCCACTCAATTCCATTAATGCGCTGACTGGAAATACATTTGGCGCTGAGATACCATTCTTCTCAGCATATTCCTTCACCCCATTGATATTTGTTATCAAGTCATCAGGCTGCATTAGGTCTTTCTGCTGAAGGATGAATATGATTTTCTTTCGCCACTCATTCTTGATGAAATCAAAAAATTGCCATGCAGATTGGCGATAAGGGTTTTTAGATTCGAAAACAAATACAATCAAATCAGAAGCTGGAATAAATTTCTCTGTTATTTCCTGATGATGGTCTACAATAGTGTTTGTGCCAGGTGTGTCTACAATAGCTATGTCCTTAAGAATCTCAACTGGTTGAGTGATTCTATTTAAATATTGGTTTATCTCACTAATGGTCTCAGTCTCTCCATAGACAATTTGTTGTATTGTATCCGTCATTGGAGATGCTGCCACTTTACAGATTTCTTTATCGGCATCCAGCAAAGCATTGATAAAGCTTGATTTACCAGCTTTTACCTCACCTACAATAACAAACATAAATGGATCATCTATCCTGTCTCTTATGTCACTAACCGTATTTTGGAGTTCACTATGACCTATCTTAACTGTAATGGCATACAATGAATCCACTGCTGTTTCTAACCGCTTCTTAGATTCCTCTGATTGACTATCAATTAAGCTCTTCATATATCGTTATTATATGTTATGACGCAAAATTCTACAAAAGTAATATTTAAGCCTTCACAATAACAGACCCTTCTGGGCCTAAGTTAAAGATCAAGTCAAGAATACTAAGCTCATTCACAAACCCAAATTTGGCGTCGAACACCTGAGTATATTTAAGTTCTGTAGCCTTCCACACAACAGATTGTTTTCTCCAATCAATTGTCGTTTTATCAATTTCTCTGGTGTAAATGGTTGTATACGGTGGTACACTTATATTCAAACAATCACATATCCAGCTCGTAGTTGCCATATTAAAGTCAATCAGATGAGCATACTTAGCCATTATTATTGACTCTATAACATCGATATAAAACTCAAAATATGGCGCAGACCCATAGGCCGTCTTTATACTACGCAAATGTTGTATTTGCCAATCATGATGATATGCAACTTTTACTTCCGATATGGGTAGTGTTGTCTTTCCTTTTAGTAAGGGTATGGATAGATGCTGTGGTCCATTAGGTGATAGTATTGTTGTTCTATTCCTTACGGTTCGCTTCTGGAAATTTTCGCATGCCTCGATAGTAGACTGAAAATGGTGTGCTATCCTGTAATACTGAACAGGTCCAAAATAGCTGATTGGGAGGATGACTTTATCTTTTATCTTCACGGCTTAGGATAGCGAATATAGACTGAAATGAAGTATCTGAATAAATACAAAGATAAAAGATGTGACCATCGCATTTATGAGTCTATTGATTGGAGGCCTACATTACCAGAAGCTATTATAACAATTCCGGTGTATGATGAGAGTTGGGCATCTTTCCGTTTGGTTCTAGATAGTCTATCCATAGGCTGTCATCTGCACGATGTTGAAGTGCTTATACTAGTCAATTATAAGTCTACTGACCCAATATCAGTTAAGAATGCATCTCAGTCTATCTATAATGAGTTAGCTGCATATATAAAGTCGAATAATGTACCCAATATTCAGTTGTATGTGGAGATATTAGAATTGAGCAGCAAAAAAGCTGGAGTAGGACTAGCAAGAAAACTCATTATGGATGGTGCCTATCTACGATTTCTAGATGCCAACACAAATGGACTTATTGTATGCCTGGATGCTGATACCTTAGTTCAGGAGGGCTACCTAGATTCAATCCTACAATCATTCGAAAAAGACCCAAGCTTTGAGGCTGGCACTATTGATTTTGCTCATGATATAAATTCTGTATCTGGCAGTCAAAGGGATGCTATAATATTCTATGAATCACACCTTCGCTATTTCATAGGGATGCAAAGACATATTAGCTTACCATCTGCTTACCAAACCGTAGGAAGTGCCATGGCAGTCAGAGCATTCGCCTACGCCAAAGAAGGAGGCATGCCTATCAAACAAGCAGGCGAGGATTTTTATTTCTTGCATAAGTATACTAAAACCTGGAATCTTAGAGACATCTCTTCTACTACTGTACTGCCTTCGTCTAGAGTATCGCAAAGAGTGCCATTCGGAACTGGAAAAGCCATCCTACAATACATGAGCACAGAAACTAGGAGAGGAAAGAGTTATCACCCTGAATCTTTTGTCTTGTTAGGTGGATTTCTTAGGAGAATTGAGTTGATACTTATAAGTGAAGATGAGATGGAGGTGAGCTCCGAAGAGCATGCCAATACTCTTATTGAGTTCTTTGAGAGTATAGGATACACAAAAGAAATTGATTCGATTAAGAACTCTACTTTGGACAGGCTAGGACGTATAAAGAAATGGTATAATTGGTTTGATGCATTTAGACTCATGAAGTACCTACATCATATGCGCGATAATGATTATCCTGATATGGCTATACAAGACTGCTTGGCGTATTATTTTACATTAAAGATGATTGATAAACCAACCAGCAAAATAGAACAACTACAGATATTAAGGAAGGAATATAGTGTCAAGAAAGAGGACTATTATTATCAATGGAGGGCCGACCTTATTTCAAGATTGTCTAACACCTCAGCTTCCTGATTCACCCACCATTCAAGTCTTGAATAAACCTGATCCTTTTCAAAATAGTTAAGTGCCATCTTCACAAAGATGTGTCCATGCTTGGCTTCTGAGATCCAAAGCATCTTGTAAAACTTTCTTAGTTTTTCTGAATCAATATTTTCAGCTACTAACCGGAATCTCTCAGCCCCTCTAGTCTCTACAACAGAGGCTATAAGCAATCTATCTAAGAATCGTTCTAACCGACCTGAATGGCATTTTTTGACCAATGCTTTAACATAAGGATCTTCACCAATGCTATGATTTAAAGTCAAGCCTCTTTCTGCAATCAACAGATAGACTTGTTGGAAATGTTCTAATTCTTCAATCCCAGTTTCTATCAATTCCGGAATAATTTCCTTTCTGTTTGGATATTTTGCCACAAAACTCATGGCCATTGCAGAAGCTTTGCGTTCACAGTCGGCATGATCTTGAAGAAAACTATCAAAATCAGATAAAACGGCATCTAGCCATACCTTCTTGCTTTCGGAAGCAAGATCAAGGTTCAACTTCATAATTTGGCTTAGGAGATGTAGACTAGTATCATCTAGTCATAAAGATGATATATATCAACACTAGCAATATTAGAGTTACTGCTATGATGATACTGAAGATTTTCTTCTCTTGCTTTTTTGACGCTATTTCTTCTAGCTGCTTTTTTTTAGATTTTCTACGCTTACCCATACTGCTTATTATTTGGACTAATATAGCAAAGTCGTCTTTAAAAGACCAAAAAATAATGGTTTAGGATCATTACCAGTGTCTAATTTTGTGTTCGTAATAGGAAGTAATCACCTCATCTACCATGATATCTCTAGGCCTAATAGGTTTTTTGAGTTGTATACCTTCTAAAGTCTTACACCTGGATAATGCTACATAAGTCTGTCCATGATCAAAAGCACCAGAGCCTAAATCGATTATTATATTATCGAAAGTTTTGCCTTGTGATTTGTGGATTGTAATCGCCCAAGCTAATTTGATTGGATATTGTGTGAAAGTGCCTGTAACTGCAGTTCTAAATCGTTGCTTATTCTCAGCATCTACCTCATATTTTAGCATTTCCCATTCTGTCTCTTCTACATCTATAATCTTTACCTCACCGTCCTTGATAATTGAAACAGAAATTGAATCAGATGAAAGGGATACAATTGTTCCAAGTGTTCCATTTACATAATCTCCTTCAGGATGGTTTTTTAAGAACATTACCTGAGCATCTTGTTTGAGAAAAAGAAATTGATCTACTGGACAGTTTTTAGGATTGAAGTTTCCAGATATCTTTCCCCTGTACTCATAAGAAGGTGATTGAATTGCTTTGAGTTTATTATCATTAATGGAATTAACAGTGGAATTGGTACTGCACAAGGTGATTGCCAATCCCTCATTCTCAGAATCTACCTGGTGCCTTTCATTAATTTCCATCATATCATCATGGTCAAAATTTCTCGTTCTTATATTGTCCAACAAATTGATAAAATGTCTCTGGGTTTGTCTATAGACCGTTCTTAATTCTATCATCCGCAGATTTATTTCTTCAAAAACATGCGCTGC
This sequence comes from uncultured Saprospiraceae bacterium, assembly GCA_964591455.1. Lineage (GTDB taxonomy): Bacteria > Bacteroidota > Bacteroidia > Chitinophagales > Saprospiraceae > RFSX01. The sequence continues at coordinate 145,130 of CAZQDZ010000003.1, read as the reverse complement.
GAAGAAATAAGGACTACCATATTTTTCTCTCAAGAATTGTCTCTCGAAGCTACTAGAAACAACTGGTGGCAATTGGAATAAATCCCCGAACACAACTAACTGGACGCCTCCAAATGGTCTTGCATCCTCCCTGTTTGCTCTCAAGAAAATATCGATGCAATCCATCATATCCGCCCTTACCATCGATATTTCATCTATTATAAGTAACTGTAACTTCTTGTAGAATCTATGATTCTTGCGTTTAGTTAGTTCTTGTGGATCTATCATTTTTGGAGGAAATCGAAAAAAGGAGTGGATAGTCTGACCTCCTATATTTAGAGCAGCGATTCCTGTTGGTGCGACTACTGCGCTATTTTTTTTTGTTGTTTTCTTCAGAACACTGAGCAGGGTAGACTTACCAGTACCTGCTCTACCCGTAATGAACAAGTGCTCATCTTGATGCTCCACTAGATCAAGGATGGCATTAAACTCATCATTAATTTTTACAGGTAATTTGCCTTTCAATCTCTAAGCTTGTTTAAGCAAATATATACAGACTGGAAGGTGATCACTATAGCCCCCTTGATAGACATCTCCATCAAAAGTCCTGAAAGGATATCCTTTATACTGTCCCTTTTTCTGGAGTAAAAAATCTTTTTTGAAAATTTGTGCTTTGTGGTAGAACAAACCCTTATCATTATTATAAAGTAATCCTGGACTTACGATTATTTGGTCAAATAAGCTCCACCTATCTCTCCATGCATTACTACCGAAACCGCTATCGTACAGAGACTGCATAGGATTATACATCTCAGTATGGTCTACCTTTTTCATTTTTTTCTCCGCTCTTAATATCTTTGTTACACTGGAATTATCAGGGTTATCATTCAGATCACCCATAACAATCATTCTGGTATTTGGATTTGAGATTTGAAGAGAGTCAAGGATATATCTATTCACCTCTGCTGCCCTCATTCTACCATACTCACTTCGTTTCTCTCCGCCACTTCTTGAAGGCCAATGGTTTACGGTGATATAAATGTGCTCTCCATCCAAGTGACCTTCAAATAGGAGTACGTCACGGGTAATTCTCGTACTCTCTTCACCTTCTTTGGATAAATCTACAAAGAAGTTCTTTACACTTTGAGGTTCAAATACATCCTTATCATAAATCAATGCGACGTCTATCCCTCTTCTATCTTTGGAATCAATATGAAGGTAATCATAGTTCCTAGCAGATAATAGAGGGTGGGTTATAAGGTCTTGGAGCACAGAAGCATTCTCTATTTCAGAGACACCTAGTAAGGATAAGCCATCTTGGCACATACTCTTGCCTACTTGTGATACTACTGAAGCCATGCTGGCAATTTTGTGATTATACTTCTCATTCGTCCATGCTTTCTGTCCATCAGGCAAGAACTCCTCATCTCTGACAAAAGGGTCATCTACTGTATCAAATAGATTTTCCATATTGTAAAATCCCACTGCATAAGGCTTATATTCTTCCTGTTGCGCATTCAAATTAATAGAGAAAGTGGAGCTCAATTTGAACAATTCTAGAAAGAAGAAAATAGTTAATAATTTATTATACAATGGAGACAATTTTATATTAAAGAAACGAATTTGAAGTAAATTAGCAATATATAAATTCAGTATGCCTATACAATCGTTTCTTACATTAATATTTTTTGTTTTTATTAATGTTCTTCAGATTCAAGCCAAGGAAATTAGAGGCAAAGTAATGGATTCCGAGACCTCATTTCCCATTCATAAAGCTGAAATTAACGCATTTGGTAATTCGTACTTCACCAATCGTTCAGGTGATTTTGTGATTCCGATACCTGCAGATGAGATTAGTGGTAATCTATCTATTTCTGCTGAAGGTTTTCAAGCCTTTGAATTGACAGTATCGTTATCCGGGGAGAGTAATATAGAATTAGGGATTATCTTTCTGGATGGTGATGAAAGCTTGGAAGTAGACGACAGGTTTGTTATAGATAATAATGAGTTAGAAGCAAATGGCACGGATCTTCAGGTATCTAGCCTGCTCTCTGCTGCTTGGGACCCTTTTGGTTCTGTGGCCGGTTTTAATTTTGGGGTGACCAGATTTAATGCACGCGGTCTGAATCAGAATCATTCTTCCATACATCTTAACGGCGTTCCATTCAACAATCTAAGTGACGGTAGGTTTTTCTGGAGTTTATGGGGTGGATTGAATGATGCCTTTAGAACTAGGAATTCACAACATGGCTTCAATTCTACCGATTTTTCTCCTGGTGGATTCTCTGGTACACAAGACATAGATTTAAGAGCTACATCCAAAAGGGCTGGCACAAGATTCACTGCAGATGTAAGTAATAGAACTTATCAGTACAGAACTATGCTGTCTCATAATAGTGGCGTACAAGATAATGGATGGTCATACGCGTTTACTGTATCTAGAAGATGGGGAAGTGGAGGATTTATAGAAGGCACCTACTATGATGGATATGCTTATTTCGCTTCTATAGATAAAAGGATAAATAATAGGCACAGTCTAAATCTTCTAGCATTTGCTTCACCCACAGTCAGAGGAAGAGCAGGAGGATCTACTCAAGTAGTCTATGATTTGTTAGACAATAATTTCTATAATCCCAATTGGGGTTATCAGAATGGTGAAGTTAGAAACTCAAGAGAGTATAGAAGTCATCAGCCAGTATTCATCCTTACACATGATTACTCGCCTACAGATTTGACCACAATATCTACCTCAGCCGCATTCCAGACTGGAAAGTTTGGTTCTACAAGACTAGGATGGTTAGAGGCTGCTGACCCAAGACCTGACTACTATGGTAACCTGCCATATGACAACCAAGACTTGATTTCTAGTGAAGATTTAGAAGCACTCACGAATCAATTTTCGGATCCTAACGTAAGCCAGCTAGATTGGGAGGAACTATATAATATCAATCGTGAACGACTCTATCCTATAAGGAATGGTGACCCATCTCAAACTACCGTAGAAAATATATCTGCTTATGTAATTGAGGAACAAAGATTCGACAATACAAAAGCTATAATTAATACAAACATTATTCACCAATGGGCAGCAAATATTATTACGAATAGTGGCGCTACCGTTCAGTATGATAGAAATCATAACTTCAAAGTATTGGATGACTTGCTAGGTGGCTCCTTCTACTTAGACATAGATGGTTTTGCATTACGGGAATCATCTGATGTCAATTTTATTCAGAACGATTTAGCTAATCCAAATAGGTTACTTACTGAGGGTGACAGATTTGGATATGATTATAATATAGACATCTTAAATATTAATGCCTGGAATACCATTGATCTTTCGTTCTCGCGATTTGATGTGTCACTGAGTACAATGATAGCTCAGACCTCATTTTCTAGATTCGGCAATGTGGAGAATGGGAAATTTCCTGGTTCAGGTCCAGGACTCCACTCACTAGGAAGATCAGATGTAACTAAATTTCTGCATGGGTCAGCCAATCTAGGAGGGACCTTTAAGATAAATGGAAGAAACTATGTATACGCCAATGCGAGATATACTTCTAGAGCGCCGTTTGCAAGAAACGCTTTTGAGTCACCAATTACACGTAATAGCATCGTCCAAAACTTAACTACTGAAAAAATATATGGCGGAGAGCTAGGGTATGTCTTGAGACATCCAAAGCTTAATGCTCGTCTGACAGGCTTCTATATAAAATCCAAGGATGAGATCAGATCCAATTCATTCTTTCTACAAAGTATCGACAATGTCATTAGTGCCTTTGGTAATTTGATCACCTCAGGTATAGATAAGGTAAATTATGGATTAGAATTAGGTTTAGATTATAAGTTGACTAAGACTTTAGAATTAAAATATGCCTTAGCCTTAGGAGAATATTATTTTGACTCCAGACAAGACTTAGCGATTACAATAGATAATAGTGGCGTACCTATAAACTATGATAGGTTATCACAATCCTATCTAAATAATTTCAATATATCCGGCATTCCGCAAATAGCAAATACGATGGAATTAAGGTATCAGAATCCAAATTTCTGGTCAGTCTCTTTGACAGCGAGTTACTTTGATGACATCTATATCGAAGCTAATCCGGTTCGTCGTACAGAGGAACTGACACAGGCTATTATTAATGTAACAGATACACCTGAATACGAGGGACTTCCTAGTGATGATTTATTGACAAGCATAGTAGAGCAGGAAAAGTTTGATTCATTTTTCAAGGTGGATATCTTTGCTAGAAAATCTTGGAAGATTGGTGATTACTCCCTTGCAGCTAATGCAACAGTTGAAAATTTATTGAACTCTAGAGATATTGTCACTGGAGGTTTCGAACAGTTCAGATTTGACTTGGAGGGTCTTGATACACAGAGGTGGGCCCCAAGATATTTTTATGCATTTGGATTAACTTATAGAGCTGGCATTACTTTGTCATTCTAACAACTACTTAATACTAAATTATATTTAACTATGTTCTGCAAAAATAATTTTCATCTTGCTTTGTTTACTATCCTAATCTTAATTGGTATAAGTAGTTGTGTTGACAGAGAGTTTGATGAGCCCCCATTTCCTACTGAAGAAGAGATAAATATTAGCGCTGATCAAATAATTAGCATAGAAGAGATGCTGTCACTGAGAGAACCAGAAGAGGAATTCCATCAGGTTAACCTTGACCAATACATTAGAGGCGTGGTCGCTGCTGATGATCAATCAGGAAATTTCTTTAAGTCATTAGTGGTGCAAGACGGAAGTTTTGGAATAACCATCATCTTAGATGATGTAGAGTTATGGAATAGATATTTCGTAGGGAGAGAGGTGTTCATTCACTTGCAGGATATTTGGCTAGGCGACTTTGCAGGCCTACCCCAAATCGGGTTTGCGCCAGTGGGTGGTTCTATGGCAAGAATACCTGCAGAACTTATCCCAACCGTAATTACAAGAGGAGAAAACGTAGGGCAGCCTACACCGACTAGTATCACAATAGATAGAATCTCAGATGACTTACTTAATACGTTAATCAGTCTAGAAGATGTTCAATTTGTAAATGGATCCCAATCCACGCCGTATGCTGAGTCGTCTACTTTGACTGCTGTCAATCACTTCATAGAGGACTGTAGTGAAAATGAGATTATTTTGAGAACAAGTGGTTTTGCAGATTTTGCAGACCAACTTACCCCAAATGATAATGGCTCTATAGTAGGTGTTTTAGGAAGGTTTAATGATGATTACCAACTTCTAATCAGAAATACTACTGATGTAGACATGGTCATGGAGAGATGTGATGGTGGTAGTGGCCCAAGTACTGGTACAGGATCTGATGATCCTATTTTCAATACTTCGTTTGATGAACAGAATGACAGGGATGATTTAGATTTAGGAGGATGGATTAATGTCCCATTGGAAGGCACTAGAGTATGGCAAAAAAGAGAATTTGATGGCAATGGTTATGCTCAATTATCAGCATTCAACGATGATTCTGAAGTTACAGAAGCCTGGCTCATCAGTCCATCGATAAATACCGCAGAGCGGAGTTCATTAAGCTTTAGCACTGCAAATGCCTTCTTTTTCCATGATGGACTTACCGTTCTATATTCTAATAATTTTGATGGGGGAGGTATACGCAATGCCGAATGGATAGAAATAGATAATGCTACAATAGCTAATAGCGGAACAGGTGATCATAACTGGCTACAATCTGGAGAAATTGATTTGACTGGGTTTGGAGATGACATCCATATTGCATTCAGGTATGTGGGAAGTGCAGCGCAAAACACGACGACTTTCAGAGTAGATGATATCAATATACAATAGATTAACTTGACTATATTCTAGTTAGAAGACTGTTATCGCGTGAAGGGTAATTTATTTTCATTTAAGACCTTCAAACTTTTAAATGAAACTACTGCGTTCAAAATTAATACTGATGGTGTATTGCTAGGAGCATGGGTAGACTATTCACAAACAAAAAAACTCTTAGACGTAGGTACAGCAGGTGGTGTGCTTGCTTTTATTGCCAGACATAAAGCGCCTAATTGCGAAATTACTGGTCTAGACATAGATGCTGAATCTATAAAAGAGGCTAATCAAAATCTAGTACTTAATGATTCTAGTAAGATAGAATTTATCCACATTTCGATACAAGAGTTTACAATCAAGAACAAGAACAAATATGACACTATCGTGTCCAATCCACCTTTCTTTCTTGAAGGAAAAGCTACAGAGTTAAGTAGTAGAAAACATATTGCCAAACATCAAATTCGATTATCAGCTGAAGATTTAATTCATTGCTCTGATAAAATGCTATCGCCTAATGGTCAGTTCTATTGTATCTATCCTCAATCAATGAAAGAAGAAATACTTAACCTTATAAATGAATCAAACTTATCATTAAGACGCATTTTGCATATAAAGGGAAAAGTTGGAAGTCCTGTATCTAGGTTAATATTCCACGCAACCAAATCAATACCAAGACAAATTCAACACTTTGACTTATCTATAAGAAGGGTAGAAGGTAAACAAGCTTTATATACTCAAGAATATATCAATCTCACTAAAGACCTTTATCTAAATTTCTGAAGCAGTTCTATCTATTCCAGGTGAAATATTTTTTTGCTTGCAATGGAATTTTCATTCAAAATCGTAATGACATAAATGCCTGTAGGTAGGTAATAGTTAGATAAGTCTAACCTAGTAAAGAAATCATTAAACACATTGGGTATAAATTCTTCTGTTAAAATTGTTTGACCCTGCAAATCTGACAATATGATTGTATGACTAGTAAATATATCTGTCTTGAAACGCAAATCAAGTGATTCATTCGATGTACTCACTTCCAAAACTTCCAAACTTTCAATTGTATTTCCAGAACACCATTCCGTAATACTTATAGCAGCTTCGAAAGCATCTAAGCGGCCACCAGTTACTGTTTGCGATAATGACTCATCGGTTACAGAAACACGTTCAAGGATAGCATCCTTAATCAATATGGCGCTTGCTGCACGATTATTATCTATTAGCTCACTTAACCTAGAGCAATCTAATGAATGTAATAAAGCTATCAATCCTGATACATGAGGAGTAGACGCGGAGGTGCCAGAAATTTCATCATAACTAGAACCTAAGTCAGTAGAAAAGATTTCTACACCTGGAGCACCTAAGTCTATACTCTGAGCACCATATCCAGAAAGCCTGGCTCTTCCATCTGTTTGGTTTGTATTAGTTACAGTAATCAGATACTCACTTTCGCACAAACTGGGTAAATCTCCTTCTAGATCAACATCGAAGTTTTCATTTGGTGCTGCGCTTACAGATAAAATTCCTAATTCACCCGCAGTATTATATAAGTCACACCATACCATAGCACTATTAGGAAAACGACGCTTGAGTCCAGATGATAGATTAGTCACAACAACGTTAGCACCCTCTGATCCATTAGTCTCTATATATGATCTTTTCATTTCAATGAGGTACTCCATTCCTACAATTATCTTAGAAACTGAATCTACACCACTTACAGGCAAAATTTTTACATTCCAATTTACGCCAGCTATGCCTTCTCCATTATCACCTTCTGCCCCTATGATTCCCGAAACTAATGTGCCATGGTCATCTGTAAAGTGATTTCCATCAAAGGAATGTGTATTAGCACCTAAGTAGTCATCTATAAAACCATTACCGTCATTATCTATGCCATCATCGGGAATCTCTCCTTCATTCCTAAATATGTTAGCTTGCAAATCTGTGTGCTCTATTTCAAAACCTAAATCTAAAATACCAACGACAATATCTTCTCCTTCTTGGTTTATTCCACCTGTGGTCAGCTCCCATGCATCAGGCATCCCTATTCTTTCCATACTCCATTGTGCCGGATAACTTGTATCATCAGGAACCCTATCTCGTAATTCTACTCTATAATCTGGAATAATACTTTGGACTGGAAAACGGCTGAGTAATTCAGTAATTTTAGGAAGGGTAGTAGCAACTGTTTTAAAAGTAACAAGATCCTGATTAGTACTTAGGATATCTACTTTCTTTAGGTAAGGATAATTTTGATCAGAAATTTCTGATATAAATGAATCCATATCTTCCACATCCAACTTCACTATCCATTTATCAAATTTCTCCTCTTCAATTTCTTGACGAGACTGTGAAACTCCATAGAAAGAAAGCGAGAGAAGAAATATTAGAAGTTGGTATTTCATGTTGCACTTTCTATAAAATTATGGATATTCTCATACAAATACTGTCGCTAATAATAAAAGAGCTATCAATTGCCATTGACTACAATTAGAGAATTTTTTCTTGCACATATCCGCTGGATACTGGTAATTCCATATTGTTCCAAATCAGACATCTTCTTCCAATCATTGTCTTTGCCAGGTGTATACTTGTATAGAGTAGCGCCTTCACCCATCAGGATGGTACCGTCTACAAGTATCTCAAAGTCCTCTGCCCCTTTCAAAGTCTCTATAATCTGCGTACTTTTCTTCGTGCTCTGGTTATATGACTTAATAAACCATTGGTCTTCATGTTGTTTATGAACAAATAAAACTTCACCAAGGTTGTTCTTCTTAAGACATCTACCCACTTTATCTATAATTATTCTTCGGCGTTCACTTATTGCATCTGCTATAGCAAGGTTATGATTTGGCTCTTCTACTAGAAAGAGGGCCACATAATTACCCTCTAGCCAGGCATGATATCCTATATTGGAGGTATTGTTCATGTATCTTTTTGGATAACCAATACCATCAAGAGGGTAGATGCTCAGGGTTTGGGTCTTATCATCATCCTCTACTCGGACGACAGAAAATCCTTCTGCATTGGGAAGTTTGGTCGGAGAATATTCTTTTTCAGGTGTGTAAGTGATTCGAGTAAGACTCTCTTCGTAAAAATCAAACTTCGCTATTTCGGTCTGTTCTTTATCATAGTAATCAGTGGTAAAATATACCACCTCGTCTTCAAAAAAGGTCGGTTGATTATTATAACCAGAATTATTGAATTGAGTTAAGAATTGAGGAGAAGAAACACGATATTGGTTAGAAACCTTTGTCATTTTGAAATGATAAATATTCGTCGTCGGTAGCTGTGCATGTATTGTAACACCAAAGCAAATCACACAACCTATTATATGTACGAGATTTCTAATAACCATCATTATCACTTAAAAGGCCAATCCTATTAAATCGAATTCCATCAAACAATCTTGCATTTCTTGTAGAAAACCAAATCATTATTGGTTTACCTACTATATGGTCCATTGGGACGAATCCCCACATTCTGGAATCCTCACTGTTATGCCTATTATCTCCCATCGCCCAGAAGTAATCTTGGTTGAAAGTATAACTATCTGCTTGTTCTCCATTTATATAAATGTCCTGACCTTTAACCTCAAGCGTGTTGCCTTCATACACTTCTATTATCCTTCGGTAAAGACTTAAGTTATTCACAGATAGATTTGTAGTGGTCCCTTTTTCAGGAATCCAAATAGGTCCATAGTTATCTAAAGTCCATCCCTTAGTAATCTTAGGATTATGAGGGAATAATTTTATAGGTTCCACTGGGGATTGATAGTACGTTGTAGTTGCTCCAATAGACTCTAGCTTAGCTTTTTGGTCCTCTGTTAGATGATAACCATCTCTAGAATATGCACTTCTGTCTGTGTATGTATCACCGATTCCCCATTCTTTTAATTTCTTAACGTTGAAACCACTTGGTGGAGGATTCACTCGATTTAGAAACTGCATTTCCTTAGGATTCTCTACACGTGTACCATCTATAAATATTTGTCTATTTACTATTTGAAGGGTATCCCCAGGCATAGCCACACAACGTTTTATATAATGGTCTTTCTTATCTAGCGGTCTCACCACAAAATCCTTTTCCCTCACCTTGCTTTTTAATTCTCTATCACCAAGATGTGCCTTATTTCTTTTGACTTGACCTACGGTGTAGGATCTAGTTTTTGTTATGTAAACTGAGTCACCTACTGGCCAGTTGAATACAATCGGTTTATTCCTTTCTATCTTATCAGTTCCTTTTAGTCGATTATACTTCAGACCTGGTTTCTTTAAATATGATTCGCCACCGATTATGGGTATTCTATTATGTAACAGAGGCAAGGCAGCTAAGGTCATTGGTGTTCTAATTCCATAACTGGTTTTGGATACAAAAAGATAGTCACCAACCATTAGTGAGCCCTCCATAGAAGGGGTAGGTATTACAAATGCTTCAAAAAGAAACATTCTAATAAAAGTTGCTGCGAATACAGCAAAGAAAATAGACTCTACCCATTCTCTTCCTAGAGATTTTCTATAAGGGCTTTTATCCATTAATCTACTTATTCCACTGACATCCTTATTCTTTCTGAGCTCCTTAAGCTCCTTTAGATATGCCTTTTCTTTAGGCAAATTGGGACCATCGTATATTGCAGTCTCATTTTTTGCCAACCAAAAGAAAGAAGCTGGTGCATACGCAACAGCCCCAGCACTATGTCCAAATCTGTATTTTTTGAATGATCTGACAAGGTTAACTGCCATACCAGCAAAAATGAAAATGTTGACTATAGGAATCAATAGGAGTATGGGCCACCACATTGGTCTGCCAATTAATTTTGCCCATTCTATAAAGTTAACACCAGGTATCAAGCCTTTAATCGCAGGTACCCCTGTTTTCGAGAAGAGCATATATAGGCTTATACTCAAAAGAATATAGGAGCCTACAAAGAATATCAGTACTGACACTTTTTATTATTTGCCTCAAAGATAGTAAAGTGTAGATGTTAAGAACTTCTTATTTAAGATTAGTCCACCTCGTTTAAGGACTAATCTTAAATATATGTGTACTAACTTAATCTACATCTAAAGTGTAAGAAACAAATAACTCAAAACTAGTACCAGCGGTAAGTAATGAACCACCGTTTATGGTAGCTAATGCACCTATTTTTAGTTGTGTGTACCTGCCTGCTATTTCATCCAGGATAACGCCGCCATTAATAGAGACATCATTAACACTAGAATAAAAAACTCCAGCCCAGAAGGCTTCTTCAAGCTCGAATTTTGCCCCAAGTTGATAAGTAATAATATCAGGTCTAACAAAATTCACTTGAAATGAAGGTTCAATGTAATGATCATATCCATATAGCTTCGTTCCCATGTTCACATAGAAGTGACGAGCTCTTGCTGCATTACCAGCATCCAATAGCAAATCACTTTCAAGAATCTGTAGAGCTGAGATGCCAAAATAAAAAGCGTTATCACCATTGTATTCCTCTGTATTAGAGAAGTATGCAAACCCGAAACCAAATGCAGGAATAAACTTAGTCTGTCTGTTAGAAGTAAGAAGAACATCATCCACGTCTCTGACAACTAGACTAGAAGCATCTAATGAGAATTGGTGGAAGAATCCATTGGCAGCTAAGACCAATTGGTCATCTCTGTTTATCAGCTCCTTTAACTTATAGGCGTAATTAAGTTGAATTCCGTTCTTTGAAATTGGACCAGTTCTATCTGAAATCAAGAGTCCTCCTACACTCATGTTATAATCTGCAAAAGGATATTGAACAGAAGCCACGGCAGTAGTAGGAGAGCCTTCAAAACCGACCCACTGTTTCCTGAAATATACCGACGCATCTAACTTAGTCCCTGGAGCAGTAAACGCTGGATTCCAGATATGTTGTAATTCTTGTATTGGTGTCGAATGACTAATTTGCTGTGCATTGACTACATCATACAAGATTAAACCTAGAGTAACAATTAGTATCTTTTTCATCTCTTATTCTCTTATAATAGTTAAGCTGTTCTTAATCTGAAACTCTCCGAATTCCAATATATAATAATAGGTCCCTGCAGATAATTCTTCTCCATTTCTCATTCCATCCCATCTTAAATCATCGTTCTGATACCCACGTTTTTCAAATACAATGTTACCCCACCTATTAAATATTGTAAGTCTATTATCAGGGAATAAATCTAATCCTGTAAACTCCAATACATCGTTGGCATCATCACCATTTGGCGTAAGCGCATTTATAACTGTAATTACTCTTGATGGATCATTGATAATAGAGACTACCACTTCATCTGAATTCACACAACCATTTATATCAGTTCCTATAACTGTAAATGTTGTCTCTTCTGAAATATTGACTTCGACTTCAGTTCCAAAACTAGAACCGTCAATGAGGTCTTCATTATCCCATTCATAAGTATTAGCACCACTTGCCGTCAAAGTAACCGATTCGCCTGGTATTGTAGACACATCATCTCCTGCAGAAACTTCTGGAAGCGGATTCACTGTGACTGTTACCTCTAGCTGGGCACCACCTTCAGGACAATTGCTATCAGTCACATCCAGCTGATAGGTTGTAGTGGCGTCTGGACTTGCAATCGGGTTAGCAATGTTAGTACCACTCAAAGAATTATTAGGGTCTGTCCAACTATAATTTTGACCTCCACTCGCATCTAATTGTATATTCTCTCCTACACATATTTCCGGATTTATATCTATAACTTCAGCTGTAACTTCAGGGAAAAAGGTCAGTTCAAAGGATGTTTCCTCTTCACAACCATCCCGTGCGCCCATCACGGTTACAGTATTACTTGTAATAGTCTGTACCGCCGTCCATGGAATCGTTATAGATTGGGTTGTCTCAGATATACCAGCTCCTGACCATAGATATGAATCAAAATCTCCAGGTATAGATAAAGTAATAGGGTCATCACCTGGACATAGAGAAATATCTACCAACTGAATCATATCCAATAATATGATATCAACCTCAAATTCAAATGAAGTTTCACAACCGATATCAGTAGATGCTGTAACAATATATGTACCTGGTTCAGTAACGTCTATATTATCTGCATCTTCTGCGATAGTGGCTCCATCTAAAGTCCAGGTTATCATGTCTGAATCAGAGCTTATAGAAAGTGTGCCCGATTCTGATTCACAGATAGAAATTTGATCACTTCCTGTCGTATTAGTTATAGTTGGAAAATCTACTATTTCTACAATAACTGAATCATCAGAAGAGCAGCCAACCGTTGCATTTGTTACCACTACACTGTACTCTCCAGATGTCGTTGCAATAATGGCGTTTCCTGTCTCCCCAAGAGGCATACCATCTAAAAACCATTCATATTCTACATCAGGATCATTAGTCACCTCTAGAGGTACATCTTGACCCGCGCATTCTCTAATATCTAATCCTAAGTCTGCACTCGGTGCAGGTATAAACTCTAAAGTAAACGGAACTTCTGTAGGGCAGTCTATTTCATTGTAAGCAACAAAAATGTATTCACCAGACTCATTAAATTCTTGTATTAACCCAGTTGCTCCAGAAATAGGACCATCCACATCAAACCATTCAAATCTGTCTCCATCACTTTCGGCTTCAATTTCAAACCCAGCGCCTTCACATACTCCCATTGGTAGATTCAATATCTCCGCCATAGGAAAATCAAAAAATTCAATTTCAACTGAAACTTCGCTGCTGCAGCCTTCACTATTTGTAACCATGGCAGTATATGTGCCAGATTCTAAAGCATCAATCGTATTCCCTTGGTCAGGTAAAGTTGTATTTCCTAATGACCATTCTACAGGCTCAGACGTATCATTTGTCAGATTTACTTCTACGGTTTCTCCTGTACAAGCTTCCATATCTGCATCTATAGACAATTGTGGCGCATCAGAAAAGGTTACTGTAATCATTTCTGTAACCTCACAAACACCGCTTCCAGCTATAGCTGTATAATCTCCAGATTCTGTAATTTCAATAGTTGTCGTTGTTTGAGAAAGTTCTTCATTATCTAGGAACCACCTTAATGTTTGAACATTTGTTTGGGCAGTCAATTCTCCTATTTCACCTGTACATATTTCTACAGGTACATCTATAGTTAATACTGGTGTATCTAAAAATTCAAGTATTGCTTCGCTTTCAGTTGCACAAGAGCCATCCAAATTAGTTGCTATGACTGATACCACAGCGTTCATTCCATTAATCTGTGTGTTATCTAATATTAGCGTACCTGAAGTTTCAGTTACCTCTTCTCCATCAACAAACCAAACATATAAAAACTCTCCATCTGGACCTGCAATAAATTCTCCTATCTCCCCAGTACATTTAGACTGGTTCTCTATGTTAGCATCTGGAGCGGATTGCAGCGTAATAGTTATCGACTCTGATACACCGCACATGCCAGAACCAGCTCTCGCTTCATATTCTCCTTCTTCAATAATCTCTATAGAAGTGCCTGTTGTTGGCTGTACTACTCCATCTATCAGCCACTCAATAGTTTGTACATCTGTATCTACTTCTAAGAAGGTAGCAGAACCTTCACATACTGGACCAGGATCTAGAATAGCCAGTGATGGTGTGTCCAAAAATTCAAGAATAGCCTCCCGTTCTGTTGGACAAGAGCCATCGAGATTAGTTACAATAACTGTGACCACTGCGCTCATTCCATTTATTTGAGATTCATCTAGCCTAAGCGTACCTGAAGTTTCAGTCACTTCTTCTCCATCTACAGTCCATACATACTCGTACTCTCCATCTGGACCCGCTATGAATTCGGCCATCTCTCCAATACACTCTGACTCATTCTCCAAATCTATATCTGGTGCTGATTGTAAAGTGATCATTATCGTTTCTGACACACCGCACATACCTGATCCTGCTCTGGCTTCATATTCTCCTTCTTCAGTAATTTCTATTGACGTTTCAGTTGTTGTCTGCATTTCGCCATTAATAAACCACTCTATATTCTGCACATCAGTATCTGCAACCAAGAATGTAGAGGATCCTTCACATACAGGACCTGGATCTTGGATTGCTAAGGATGGTGCATCTAAAAACTCTACAGAAGCCTCTAAGGTTGTGCTACATCCTTGAGTCCTGTGTATTGCCTCTACAGCAACCATGGCAGTAAGGCCATTTAAATCCGAAACGTCAACAACTAAAGTCCCTGATTGCTCAGATTGCTCTTCATTGTCTATAAACCAGACATACTCAAAGTCTCCATCTGGTCCTGCAACAAATGTGGCAGGTACTCCAGCACACTCTTGTTGGCTTGCTAAACTAATATCTGGCGCTGCAACAAATTCTACCATGATACTATCTCTAGCAGCACATACTCCTGTACCAGCAACTGCTGTATATGTACCACTTTCTTCTATTACCAAACTTGTTCCATCTTCCATAAGTTGGTCTCCATCGAAGAACCATACTAAAGAGGATACATTTGTTTCAGAAGTAATTGTAACTGATTCTCCTACACATGCTCCAGTCGGCGGTTCTAAAGTCAGTAATGGCGAATCTGTAAATTCAACACTCGCCATTGCTGTTGCAGAGCAACCATCTTCATTAATTGCTATTACTGTTATTTCTGCAATCCCTCCAGGAACCATGTTAGATGAAAGAATAAGTGTTCCACTTGATTCTAACTGAGCTACACCTCCGACAAACCATTCATAATCTAAATCATCAGAACCAGCAGTAAATACTGCATCATCAGAAGCACAGCTTGTGACATTACTAAGTGATATCATTGGTCCTTCTACGAAAATATCATCGGTAATCAAGATTGAATCTCTTGTAGCACAGGTGCCTGCACCTGCAATAGCTAAATACAGCCCAGGCTCAGTAATCTCTAATCTATCATCGGTTTCAACTAATGGCTCTCCATCTCTAAACCAACTTAGAGCTGAGACATCGGTATCTGCCGTAATGACTGCTGACTCTCCTTCACAAACCGCTTGAGGAGCTGTTAGTGATACACTAGAGGATCCTATAAACTCTACAGTGGCCGTTCTAGATGTTTGGCAACCATTACTTCCGGTTGCCGTTACTGCAATTTCAGCCATGTCACTTGGAATCAGTCCAGCTGAAATTGTTAGGGTACCTGAAGTTTCAGGTAAAGGAAATTGGTTCACAGTCCATTCATAATCATAATCATCTGACCCTGCTACAAACACAGCATCCACAGAAGAACAAGAAGTTATATTTCCAATCTCTATATCTGGGGAATCTGCAAAGTCTAATTCTACACTATCCCGCGCTATGCAACCGCCATTTCGTACTTCAGCTAAGTATAGACCAGATGTCTCTACTGTTAATACAGCAGATGTTTCATCCAATTCTTCTCCATCTTGGAACCATACGATTGTTGACTGATCTGAATTTGCAACTAAAAATTCTGGGTTGCCTTCACACAAATCAGATGGTGGGGTTAGTGATAATTCAGGAAGGTCTAGAAATTCAACAGTCGCCTCAGATGATGTTTCACAATCATCATTAAGATTTTTAGCTGTGACTTCTATTGTTGCGCTTCCAGTAGGTATACTACCAAATGGGATTACCAGCGTTCCTGAAGTTTCATTTTGAGTAAACCCATTAATTGTCCAACTATATTCAAAAGCACCATCTGGTCCTGCGACAAACATAGCGTCTTCTGCACCACAGGCAAATTGATCTACTATCATAATATCCGGAGCATTTCCAAAAGTTACTTCAATGCTTTCTTCTGCTAGACAAGGTGCCATTCCTGCAATTGCTCTATAGGTTCCTTCCTGAGTAATCTCTAATGTAGTTCCTGTTTCTGACAATGGCATACCTTCAAAAAACCACTGTAAAGTAGTGGCATCTGTATCTGCTATTATTCGTCCATCACCTGCGCCACATGAGGCACCTTCAAGACTTAATGATATAGTAGTTCCATCTAAGAATGTTACAGGCGTTTCTGCCTCAGTAAAACAGTCATTATCTCTATTCTTGACACTCACGGATACATCTCCTGTAAGCCCTCCTAAATCTGTTTCTGTTAATATAAGTGTACCACTTTGGTTCGTTACTGGATCTCCATTGATAAACCAACTATATTCAAAATCACCATCTGGTCCTGCAATGACTACCAGGTCACTTCCTTGACATGCATTATCAGCTTGAAGCATAACATCTGGTCTATCTGCAAAACTGACTTCTACAATATCTGACACTTCGCAGGCCTGTCCTTCTTGTGCTACAGCTCTATATGTACCAGGTTCAGTAACTTCTATTATTCTTTCCGTGAATGGCAATAATTCTGTTCCATTAAACCAACTGAGTAAATTGGCCGTGGTATTAGCAGTAATTGTACCTATATCACCTGTACAGAATGTAAGTTCATCTGGAAGCTCTACAGTAGCATTATCCTGGAATACAACATTAGAAGTATCTCTAGATTGGCAACCCATAGCATCAGATACTGCGATAATATACTGCCCACTCTCTACGGCTGTAAATGTCCCTGATTCAGCACCTGGTATAATCATGCCATCCCGCAGCCAACGTATCGTAAGGCTATTATCATTAGTACCTATCAAGTCGACTGGGACTCCAGTACATGATTCCACAATTTCCGGTAGATTAACTTCTGGTGAAGGAATAACATCAACTGTAACTGAGACACTAGCTTCACAGTCTTGGTTGAAACCTACAAACGCTTCATAAGTTCCTGGCTCAGAAATAGTAATACTTGCCTCAGATTCGTCCAGTAATGATCCATCCAAAAACCAAGCTATACCTGCTGTAGAAGCATCAACTGTAATCGTTTCTTCATTACCTGAACAAAGAGACTGAGGTGCATTAACTAATGTTATAGTTGGATTATCTACAATTTCAACTATAATGGCATCTATTGAATTACATCTTGTTTCTGGATCCTGTGCAATGAAACTATATGAACCAGGTTCCGTAATTCTTAATTCTCCTGAGAAGGATGAGACGCCTGTTATAGTTTCACCATTCAGCAAATATGTATACTGCGTACCGTTTCGTTCACCTACCGTAATTGTTGTATCGATAACAGTCCCTTCACAGAATGACAAATTGGGACCTGCTTCCAAGTCTGGTGATTCAAATACAGTAATGACAACGGTATCTCTTACTATGCAATTTTCAGAAATAGTTGCTACTGCTTCTATTGTACCCGCTGGTGCACTATTAAAAATTCCAGTCGTGAAACCTTGTAGTTCGCCATTTACAAACCATTCTATAGGCGAATGATCAGATCTAAGATTGAAAAAATCATCTGCACATCCCTCTAGATCTTCACCCAAATTAATTTCTGGTATATTTTCAAAATCCACTCTGGCTGTATCTCTAAATTCACATCCAAACTCATTGACTCCTATCGCAATATATCTTCCATTTTCATCTCGGGACTCACCTGGAAGCGTAATAGTGTTAGTGCCAGAAGCTACTTCTCCATCTCCTAAAAGTTCCCAGGTGTACTCCAAATCTGAGTCACTTGCAGTAAGTGTTATAGGCATTCCTAAACACTCCTGTACATCTTCTGTATTTAAGGTAAAGGCAGTTGTCGGAAGTAAGGCTACGGTTATAAAGTCATTTACCATGCAACCACCATTAAATGCCTGAATTTCATATATCCCGCCAGCTGTTACAAGAATTGTTCTGTCATTAGTAAAATCTTCGAGTTCTATACCATTACGAAGCCAGGCAATGCTGTCAAAATTTGTTACATCTGATCTAATTAATACATCATCTCCTGGACATGCATCATCAACATCATCTGTGGTAATTTCAGCTACAGGAGGTGTATCGAATGCTACTGTTGTAAAATCACTTTTTTGGCAACCGTTTATATCTTCTACAATTACCATATAATCTCCTGGAACTGAGGCATCAAGCGTAGACGTATTAACAGACAATAATTCACCATCCATAAACCAAGTATATATCAGACCATCATTTCCAGCATCTAATACAGCAGTTTCTCCTACACACAATCTTTGGTCGCCCAAATCCAAATCTATTCTACAACAATTTTCTGGGGCAACAAAAACGGAACTTTCAGTAATCGCACAACCATCATCTGCTGTAAAAGTAAATTCAAGATCAACTGGTTCGCCATCTGCAAGTAAATCCACAAGTTCTAATTCAAATGAACTACCACTTATAGGAAAGGACTGATCATTGACAATTATGTTTCCAGTGGTCGGTCCTAATTCAACTCGAAAGGACAAAGTAACATTATATAGATTATCTATAAAGCTACAGGCTTCTGAAGTATTTACCTCCAAATCGACTATAGCACATGAAGAATTTATTGTTATGGGCTTGAATCCTGAGCTCGATGAAGTACAACCCATGTTTGTAATGCCAGACAGGGATTCTCCTATAAATGAATCAGGATTTACACCATCATATACTACACTATGTATCCTATATTCACCTGGAATAAGTGCTACAAAATCTCCATTTTCTGAAACAGCTGTAATTAAGTTTGTAGCTGCACTTACTGCCACGAATGTTGTGGTTACATTTTCAAGTGGACTTCCCATCAGTTGACCTGGTCCATATATAGTTCTAATAGCAGTATTAAAAGCATTATTGGCAGTTATTTGAGAAATCAATACATACTCCCTACATGCTTCTAGGTCTACTCTCATATATCTTCTTGCGATAAATGAACTACCAGAGTAGTGTGTATTAGACCCTACAAATGATTCACAAGCATTATCAGAATTGAATGTAGCTTTATCAAATATCGAGTAGGCTCTTATATCTCTAGAACCATCATCATTAAATTCAAAATGATAGACTCCTGATTCAGTTGGTGTTATTGTTATCTGGTCAAATGGATTATCTGTCCCTCTCTGATTACAGCCATCTCTATTCGCATTACTGAATGCAGCCAAAGACATGGTTGGCGCAACTGGTTCTACTTCTCTGATATAGTTCACCATCTCGAAACCAACTGCAATAGGATTACCTAAGTCTAGTTCTCCATCTCTAAAGTCTACTATAAGTGGTTCTGTACTACACATTTCACTAGAGACACTATTACACTGTGAGCTTAGTTGGCTATCTGCATTAGAAAAGTCATAAAATCCAAAACACTCATAATCAGCACATATTACCTGAAATCTCATTCTATCTGAGGCAGGTACACTTACTGGAATTGTTATATCTTCAAATCCCTTTCCGAAATCGACATCTCCTGCCGCGATATATGGAAATGAATTTCCGCCATCTACTGAAATTCTAATTTGGGCTCTTTCACATAAACTCTCTGCTCCATCTAAATCCCATTCTACACGTATGTCCTCTCCTGCAGTAAATGACTCACCTCCATTAGGAGAAGTAATTCTAAAATTAGCGCTGACTACTTGAACATTAATTTCATCATAATCTATCGCACCGCCATCAAAAGCATTGTCTCTTACAATAAATCTCATTGTTAGATTTCTTGCTCTTCTAGGCAAAACTTCAAATTCATAAGAATTAAAACCCTCAAGCTGCAATCCTCTTTTGGGAAAGTATCTGGTAGGGTTTCTATTAGGAGGATAACATCTAAATATAGGTCCTACATTATTCATAGCAGCTTCATCACCTATTTCACCTTGTGTGCCACCACTAGGGTCATTATCAAACTGCTCCCAAGTATAAAGCAAGGTATCGCCATCTATATCCGTTCCTTCTCCTCGCAAGAAAAATGGCGTACTTGTAGGTATGCGGTATACTGCTCCGCAAGGATCAGCATTAGCTACTGGTTCATTATTTGCATCTAATATCCAATCATCAATATTGCAATCAGCTGCAATATTTGATTCCAAATGCCTAGTCATATCAACTAAGCTAGCTACATGAAAATAGTTGAAGGCTTCTGAACTCACTTCGTTAGTTGCAGACAATACATTTTGACCTGCACCACAAATACCATTATAAGACATAACTGTCACACCACTCGCCATTTCATAGGTATTCGCAAGTGAAATATTACCTGCATCACATGAACCACCTTCTCCATTCCAAGTATGTCTTGCCCCAAATTGGTGGCCATATTCATGAGCCGCCAAACTAATGAAACCATTAGTGTTATTATTAAAACTACCACTCCATCCGTTTCCCTTACTTCCATCTCTACATACAGAACCTAAAGCAGCAACACCTCCTGATCCTCCTCCATTAGCAAGCCAATCACCTCCATTAGGATGTGTATGGAATAAATGACCTATATCATATCTGTTAGAATTGAACCTATCTTCGACTTCTCTTCCAGCCATTCCTGTTCTTTCTCCTTGTGGAATAAAAGGATCAGAAAGAGGATCAGTATAATCAGCTCTTGGACTTCCGCTAGCCTGGATTAACTGAACGTTCAAGTCTTGTTCATATATGAATGAAATAGCTATCATCTGCTCTACCACTGCAGCTCTTACGGCTGTACTATTACCACCATTATTCTGGTAATATTCACCACTGGTAACTACTGCAACTCGAAAAACTCTTCTATGATTACCAAACCTTTTATTTAGCGATTCAGTAATTTCTGACTTTTCACCTTTTAATACTTGTCCTGGTATACTTTCTAGACTAGATGGACCACAATTCGAGTATGGCATATCTTTGAAGGAAATTCCTTTCTCTTCGACATATCTTTTTCCGCTATCAGTATGCTGATAATACTGTCTTACCATTGTTCCTTGATTGAGAAACATTAAGTTGACACCTTCAGTACTTACCACCAGTCTTCCTTGCAATAGAGAATTATCCATAGCTCTCATCCTGAATGCTTTCATGCCTGGAACAGGATTGATGTCTCCATCATAGAACTTAAACTCCTGTAGTTCGAAAGCAATATCTCGATTAAGATATTTGACAGTAATAGTTTTGCTTCTGCTTTGTATAGCCTTGTGAAAAAAGTCTTCATCGAGACTTATATCTTTCAGGTAGTGTCCGTCAGATACCAAATCATGCTCGTGAGTCAGGTCATGAGTGTGGTCATTGTGATGATGGTTTTGAGCTATTAAAGCTTGAAAAAAGAATAGATTAACAAGTAGAACTAAGTATTTAGTGTTATTCATGTGGCCGATGATTTTGACAAGACTAATATATACAAGTCATTTAACAAACATCGTCACAAATGCAGGAATAATTGTCCTCCAAAATTCAACTTAGCATTTAGACTATAGACAGATATATATTAGAAAAAAATATAAAGTATTCAGTTTTTTGAAAATGGAGACCTGTTCTATTGTCTAACGTAAGGAATCGTCGATACGTGAACCCTCCCAAACAAAACTAATAACTGGTGTTATACCTAATAAAGGATCATATAATGCAGCAAAATCCAACCCTAAATTATCTGTAATTTCGTAACTAAAACCAAAAGTTGTCTGTCCAGGAGAACTATTATAGCCTGTTCTTACAGCAAATTTCGGGTGAAGTGCATAGTTCAAGCCTACTTTTACACTAAGCTCATCAGATAGGGGTTTATCTAGTTCTCCCATTAATTGGACCTTATCAGATACTTCAAAAGCAAATCCTATTCTAATATCTGAAATCAATCTGGTATTAGTTTCTATATTCTGATTGTCTATATTGGACGCAGTAAACCCGAATCGCAGTCCAGTCACTATGGTCCCTGAGAGTCCAAGCTGGTAGGTGAATGTTGATTTCTGGCCAAAATCTCCCAAATTCAACATGTCCAACCCAAGCGCACCAGAAAGTGCTAGGTTTTCAGTTAGTCGATGTGCATATTTCAGTGAGACAAGTCTATTCTGGAGAAACTCAAACCCATAACTAGATAGTTCTATTCCAACATAACTGTTATTTCTTATTGGAATTGCTGCCGCTGCAGAATAGCTAGAGAGCTCTGATAGATTAAATCGCCTAGCTGTAGAAGCATGAAATAGTGATGAAGAAGATCCAATTGTAGATGAAAAGTTAGTCAATAAAGCATCTGCTCCTGGTAATACAGTGGATATACCTGCCAAACCAGAACCAAACCCACCTGAGTTTACTGATATACCTTGCTGCGAATAAGAATAATTAATCACAAAACATGTCACCATCACCAAAAGTATCCGTCTCAAAAGCGTGGGTTTAGATTATCTTTAATCGATTTTTAACTTAAAATCATATTTAAATCAAATTTGGCAAATTTTAGAAGAAACCACGGAAAAGAAGGAAGGAGAAGTTCATTTATAGGGAAAGCAGTACTTACGACAGCCATTCTCATCGGCTTAATGATATTTTCTTTTATAAAATTTAACTCACCAGATAGATCTAATTCTTACAATGATAGGGGTGAGGCTACAGTTATTCCTATAAAACTATCAGGGAGACAATTTTTACCAGAAGGAAAAAATTCAGATATAGTACATCATAGCTATTACTCAATTGGTTATAATACTAAAAAGGAGATTCCAGACTGGGTAGCCTACGAACTGACAGAAGAATCTCTTAAAATAAAAAATGTCCCAAGAGCAAAGAGATTCTTGGTAGACGACCTAGTCAAAGGTAAATCAGCAAAGCACGGTGATTATATTAACAGTGGTTATACGAGAGGTCACATGGCACCTGCTGGAGATATGGCGTTTAGCGAAAAGGCCATGAGAGAGAGTTTCTTTATGTCAAACATGGCACCACAACTCAGGAATTTCAATGGAGGTATATGGCGAGAATTAGAAGAAAATGTAAGAGACTGGGCTTATGATAATGTTGTCCTTTACGTAGTATCAGGACCTATATTCTATGACGATAAGTATCAGAAGATAGGCGGGTCAACCAAAGTAGCTGTGCCGGATGCTTTCTTTAAGGCAGTGTTAGATTTAGAGGGTAAGTCAGAGAAAGGCATTGGGTTTATTATTCCACATGATAAGCAATCTGACCATTTGAGAAAATTTGCTGTCACAATAGACGAGATAGAAAAACAGACAGGTTTGAACTTATATTCTAATCTATTTGCCAGTGCTGAAAATGAAGAAGCATTGGAAAGTACGTTTGATGTGAATTCATGGCAGATAAGCAAGAGCCGATTCGACCAAAGAAACAAACATTGGAATAATCAGAAATAGAGAATCACTAATTAATATTAAAAAAAGAAGTAGTAATGAGTAAAGAAGCTTTTACATCCAGCATCTCAGAAGGATACCTCTTTGAGGGAGAATCTATAGTATTAGGAGCTGGAATATTTGAGGGAGAACCAGTAACCGGTTGTCACGTAAAACTTCCTCTAAAAACCATGAACAGACATGGTCTTATCGCAGGTGCAACAGGTACCGGAAAAACTAAATCACTCCAAGTCATTACTGAGCAGTTAGCCAATCATGGCGTTTCTAGCCTAATAATGGATATAAAAGGTGATTTGTCAGGTATAGCTGCAGCCAGTCCGGGCCATGCCAAAATAGATGAACGTCATGAAAAAATTGGTCTTCCTTTTATGGCAGCAAAGAGTTCTGTAGAGTTTCTTACTCTTTCTAGTGAGCCAGGGGCAAGATTAAGAGCAACTGTTTCTGAATTTGGACCCATCTTACTTTCTAAGATTCTCGAATTGAATGACAATCAATCTGGTTTGATGTCTGTCATTTTTCAGTATTGTGACAATAACAACTTGCCTTTACTAGATCTTAAGGACTTAAAGAAAACGCTTCAGTATATTTCTAACGAGGGTAAAGAAGAAATAGAGAAAGATTATGGATCAGTCTCATCAGCAAGTACCGGAACGATACTCAGAAAGGTTGTGGAATTAGAGCAGCAAGGAGCAGATATCTTCTTCGGAGAACGTTCATTTGAGGTTTCAGATTTGACTAGAATAGATGAAAACGGTAAGGGAATGGTTAACATCCTTAGGCTTACTGACATTCAGTCAAAACCAAAGCTATTCTCGACTTTCATGTTACAAATGCTAGCAGAGGTGTATGCTGAGTTTCCTGAACAAGGTGATGCAGACAGACCAAAGCTGTGTTTGTTTATAGACGAAGCGCATCTTCTATTTGCAGAGGCATCAGATGCATTATTAGATCAAGTAGAATCAGTAGTAAAACTCATTCGTTCTAAAGGAGTAGGTATATTCTTCATCACTCAGAATCCCAATGACATCCCTGATGCTATTCTTGGTCAATTAGGTATGAAGGTCCAACATGCACTGAGAGCCTTTACCGCAAAAGATAGAAAAGCGATTAAGACAGCTGCTCAGAATTTTCCTGAATCGGATTATTATGATGTGGCGGAGTTGCTTACTGGAATGGGAATAGGTGAAGCTTTGGTAACTGTTTTAGGAGAAGGTGGCATCCCGACACCACTAGCACATTGCTACATGAGAGCTCCGCAGTCACGAATGGATGTTTTGACGCAAGCTGAAATAGATGAAATAATCCAAAAATCTTCTTTGGTTAAAAAATACAATGAAGAAGTAGATAGAGAGAGTGCTTTCGAAATGTTGTCAGAGAAAATCAATTCTTATAAAGCAAACATAGAAGCTGCAAAGGCTGAAGAGGTCGCAAAAAAAGAAGCAGTAGCTGCTCAAAAAGAAGCGGTGAAAGAAGAAGAAAAGGAGAAAAAAGCTCAGGCTAAGCAGTCGGCCGCCCAAGGTAAAATAGCCAAGCAGGTAGGAAGGGAAGTAGCAAATGTAGCGGTAAGAGGCTTGTTAGGCGCTTTTGGAATCAAAACTAGGAAGAGAAAATTTTTCTAGAAGGAATACATTAAATGAAGACTTAAGGCATAAATCTGTTTATCAGGTTTATGCTTTCTTTTTAGTGTTCATGATTTCTAACTGGTTGCACCTCAGGTTGGAAATTCGAAGGACCTAAGGGATTAGGATTTACTTTGTACTCTTGCTCAAATTTGTGCCATGGAGTTTTCATATAGTGATCTCCATAGAAATAGGCCATTATCATCTTGAAAGTAGAAGGGCCCTGAAATCCAGGTATAGGCTGAATAACATCCAGATTTTCGTCTATAAAAACAGTGGTAGGGTAGCTCATTCTACCATTCATTATTTCTTCTGCAAGTTCATGATATCCTTTCTTACCGAATGAAGAAACATATGAATATAGTTTGTTATTAAAGATAATTTCTTCTTTTGTCTCAGCATCAAACCTAACTGCGTAGAAATTCTCATTGATTACTCTGGCTATATTTTCTCGTTTGTATGTTCTAGCATCCATCTTCTTACACCAGGTACACCAGGTAGTATACACATCTACAATAATTTTCCTCTTCTCAGTTTTGTTAAGTTCTAGTGCTTCTTCCCAGGTTAACCAATTGACCTCCTCCTGAGCAGATAAACTTGCCTGAACTGCAACTGCTAGTAATACTGTTAAAAGAAATTTTGCCATTTACTATTTCGTATCTAAAATCAAAGTAACATGAATGTAACCACATTATCCATTGTGAGGACCTTACATAAGAGTTAATTAAATGAACCTTAACAGTTAATGATTTCTATATAAATAGTCGATAGTGTCACTTGCGACTTTTTGAGATTTATAAAGTCGCCCAAGAAGCTTAGCTGACCTGATTCCCTTAGCTATTCTTTTCTTACTTCTTATTATCCTCGCTTCATCCCACAGGCCTTCATTAATAAAGAATTTATGCGTTTTAGCTCCTCCCTCCACAAGGAGACGACAAATACCATTCTCTAAAAGGTCAGTCATTATCTGATTAATATCGGAATAGTCATAGATAAGAGGTTTTCTGTCCTGAGCAGATAGATAAGAGGATTCTAACAGCTTAGGATTATTCGTGAGAATTATTGGTTGTGGGTTGCGACCATTAATATGCCTAACATCTAATCTTGGATCGTCTATCAGTACAGTATTGTGTCCTACCACAATTCCATCTACTTGGCTGCGCCACTTATGAGTCAGTATATCTGTGTAATTGTTACTTATTTTGACTTGATGACCCTTGGTTGTGATATATCCTTCAGATGATTGTGCCCATTTGAGGATTATATAAGGTCTTCCTTTAAGACATTGAGAGAATGGGGCTATAAGTCTTAGTCCACCTTGCAAGTTTATTCCAGATATCACTTCTATGCCTGCTTCTTGAAGAATAGAAATTGACTTACCATTCATTTTACTATTGGGGTCAGTAGTTGCAATAACTACTTTCTTGACACCTTCTTTGATTATTCTTGCTGTACAGGGAGGCGTTTTGCCCTGAATACAACATGGCTCGAGAGAAATATATAAGGTTGCATTTTTTATAAGATGTTGATCACTTTCGGCTACGCTATTGAAAGCATTAACCTCAGCATGTGGGCCTCCGTATTTACGGTGATACCCTTCACCTATAATGTGGTTATTATATACAAGTAAAGCAGCTACATTGGGGTTTTTCTTGACATCATTGAATCCAAGTCTACCTAAATCTAGACATCGAGAAATGTATAAGAGGTGATTAGAACTCATGCTGGTGCTGCACTACGAGGTGTCATATTCTTAAGTTGCTCCATGACATAATCTACCTCCTCTTTTGTATTGTAATGAGATAGTGAGAACCTAACTGTCTTACGACGAGGGTCATGTCCAATAGCTTTTAGTACATGAGAATCATTTTCTACTCCTGAGCTACATGCACTTCCAGACGATGCCGCAATTCCAGCGATGTCGAGATTCATCATAAGCATATCTGAGCGATCGGTTGGGGGAAATGATACACTCAGGACATGATATAATCCATTATCAGTACTATTCAGTTTTATATCATGTAGTTCTTCAGTAAGTCTTCCAGTGAAATAGCGCTTTACAGCAAGAATCTTGGTCTTTCTTTCAGTCATTTCTTCCATTGCTCGTGCAAAGGCAACTGCCATACCAGTAATCCCATATATATTCTCTGTTCCACTGCGCATTCCCCGTTCTTGATCTCCGCCATGCATTAGTGGTTGGATCTGATTGTCATTATTGACATACAAAAAGCCTATGCCCTTGGGGCCAAAAAACTTGTGTGAGGCACCACACAGAAATGATATAGGTGTATTCACCAGATCTATAGGAATCTTACCTATGGTTTGTGCTGTATCTGTGTGAAACAGCGCTTGAGAAGCCTTGCAAATTTTAGCTATGCTCTCTATATCTGCTATAGACCCTATTTCATTATTCCCGTGCATTATGGAAACGAGGGTTTTACTAGGGGTGTCATCAAGAACTTGCTTTAGTCGATCTAGATTTATTTGACCATAATTATCTACTGGCAACAAGATAATCTCTACATCTCCAATCTTTTCTATATAGTCCAAGGTATGAAGAATACAGTGATGTTCGATTTCAGTACTGATAATTCGCTTGACGCCTAACGAATTTATAGCACCTAGTAATACTGTATTATTTGCCTCAGTTGCCCCTGAAGTAAAAAATATTTCTCCAGTAGATGCCTTAAGTCCTTGAGCAATTGTCTTCCGAGCATCTTCTACCAGAATGCGAGAACGTCTACCTTGTAAATGGATAGAAGAAGGATTGCCAAAATTTTCCTGGATCACCTTCATCATGGCCTCCTGGACCTCAGATAACAATGGGGTAGTGGAAGCATTATCAAAATATACCTCCATCAAATAAGATTTACATCAAACCAATTTTTGATAATTTCACCCTCAAGCACACCTGTAACTTTGTGTTCGAATTCATTGGTAATTCCATTATAGGCATAGTCATCTGCCCACTCTTTATGATTGGCAGCTAATTCTTTGATACAATCAGTAATGAATAGAACTTCTCTATCTGTCATTATAGGATGTAATGAGAGTCTTATCCAGCCAGGTTTCAAGGAACAATCTCCTCTATTTATTTTTTCAGTAATTGATTTAGAAGATTCTTTGGTTACATGGAGTAAGTAATGGCCATATGTTCCAGCACAAGAACAGCCCCCTCTGGTCTGTATTCCAAATCGATCATTTAGTAATTTGACGGCAAGATTATAATGTAAGTTATCGATATAGAAAGAGATTACAGACAGCCGCTCTGTTTTATTTTCTGCAAGAATATGTAAGTTGGGTATCGCCTTAAGGTGCGGCCAAATCAATTCTATCATTTCATGCTCTCTAGCCTTAATCTTATCCACTCCCATCTGTTCTTTCAATTGAATACTCAGAGCCACTCGTATTGTCTGCAGGAATGCCGGCGTTCCGCCATCTTCTCTTGCTTCAATGCTATCATGGTACTTATGCTCTCCCCATGGGTTAGTCCAGTCTACTGTCCCTCCGCCAGGATTGTCAGGTATTTCATTTTGATATAGACTTCTATCAAATATCAATATGCCTGTGCTACCTGGGCCACCTAAAAATTTGTGAGGTGAAAAGTAAATAGCATCAAGGTGAGCATCTGGTCTGTCAGTCGGATGCATATCAATGTCAATGTATGGAGCTGAACAAGCAAAATCCACAAAACACAGACCACCATGTTTGTGCATTATCTCTGCTATGTCATAATAAGGCGTAAAAATGCCCGTCACGTTACTGCAAGAAGTTACAGCCGCAATTTTCAATTTACGGTCTTTATTCTCATTAAGTACTTTCTCTAATTGTCCACAATCAAAAAAACCTTCTTCACAAGGATCTAAAACCACTACATCCGCAATAGTTTCTAACCATGAGGTCTGATTAGAATGATGTTCCATGTGGGAGCAAATAACCAAGGGTCTATCATTTAAGGGAATTTCATTATGATACGTTTCATGTATACGCAAGCCTAAAATTCTTTGAAATTTATTGACGACACGTGTCATCCCAGAACCAGAAGATATAAGGACATCTGTGTCATTGGCATTCACATGTTTCTTTATAATCTCTCTGGCCTTATTGTAAGCCAATGTCATGGATGATCCTGTTGTGGTAGTATTGGTATGCGTATTAGCTACCATCGGTGCTATATCCTCCAACATCCTCTTCTCAATGCTGCTAAACATTCTACCACTAGCAATCCAATCTGCATATATGAGCTTCTTCAATCCATATGGTGTATTGATGAAGGTATCTTGTCCTATAGTGTTCCTGCTAAATTTTGCAAAATGCGCTTGTAATGAAGTCGCAGTTTTACTAGATGTCGACATGCTTATTACTGGTTTAAATTAATCTCTTTAATAATATTCTGAACTTCTGAAATCATTGAATTAGCGCGCTCTTTAGAAGATGATTCCGCTATAAGTCTTAGTACTGGTTCAGTATTAGAACTTCTTATGTGAATCCAACCATCTGCAAAATCAATCTTCAATCCATCTATCATATTTATTCTCTCACCAAGATAGTTATTATTTATCTTGTCAATGATAATATCTGTCTGAGAGTCATCTTCGAGATTTATCTTTTCCTTAACTATATGATAAATTGGATAAGAATTCTTTAATTCTAAAAGACTTTGTCCATTATCTGAAAGATGATTAAGCATCATAGCAATACCGACTAAGGCATCTCTTCCATAATGCAATTCAGGATATATAACGCCGCCATTCCCTTCACCTCCTATCACAGCAGATACCTCTTTCATCTTATTTACAACATGTACTTCCCCAACTGCGGACGGATAATATTGACCATTATGCTTATCTGTAATGTCTGCCAAAGCCCTTGAAGATGAGAGATTGGAAACCGTGTTCCCTTTGGATTTGGAGAGTACAAAGTCGGCGACTGCGACTATGGTATATTCCTCACTAAACATACTCCCGTCTTCACAGACTAGTACTAGTCTATCCACATCAGGATCTACGGCTATACCTAAATTAGCTTTACTTTGTTTTACAGCCTCAGACAATTGAGTCAAATTTTTTGGAATTGGTTCAGGATCATGTGCAAATTCTCCACTAACCTCACCATTCAATAATTCGTATGTTACCCCAAGTCGGTCTAGTAATGGAGGTATAGATATAGCACCTGTAGAGTTAATGCAATCCACAACAACATGAAAGTTTTGTCGAGCGATGAGTGAAGCATCTATAATACCCAAATCTAAGATCTTGTCTATATGGTAATCAATATATTTATCACTAGATGACAACTTACCAATCTCATCTATCTGGCTGAATTCCATCCCTTTTTCACTGGCTAATCTTAATATTTCCTTGCCGGCATCTTGTGAAATAAACTCACCCTTATGATTAAGAAGTTTCAACGCATTCCAATGTCTTGGGTTGTGGCTGGCAGAAAAAATAATACCGCCACCAGCATCTTCAGCTGTAACCGCCATTTCTACTGTAGGGGTAGTAGAGAGGCCCAAATTGACCACATCTATTCCTTGACAAAGGAGGGTGTTAATTGCTAAAGTAGATACAATAGCGCCTGAAATTCTACCATCTCTACCAACCACAACTTTCTTTGATTCTCCTGTAGAAATAAGCCAAGCACCGTAAGCTGAGGTCATCTCTACAATATCTATAGGTGTCAGATTTTTTCCTGGTCGCCCACCTATGGTACCCCTCATTCCAGATATAGATTTCTTTATCGCCACTTTCCATTTATTTGTACACAAAACTATCAAAATTGCTAGCTTATAATCACTCTATCTGTAATGATAAAAGACTACTTTGTGATTATGGAAGCATTAGGGGGCATAGATCAGAATTTGTACATCTTAATTAACCAAAATCTATCTAATGGTCTATTAGATATTATACTAATACCCTTACGCCATAAGCTATGCTCTATACCCCTGTATCTCTTTATTGCCTCGTTTATCATTGTGCATTGGAAAAACAAAGCCTGGCTTGTCTTTCTAAGTATAGGAGTCCTGATTGGCCTAAGCGATTCCATTTCCAGCCAACTAATAAAGAAGACAATCAAGAGAGAACGTCCCTGTCATCAAGCTGAATTGACGCCAGTAAAGAGAATTCCTTGCACAAATGGTTACAGCTTTACATCTTCTCATGCTACGAATCACATGGCACAGGCTATGTTCTACTTTTTAATTTTTCCATTTTTTCGATGGCGTTGGCTATTCTTTCTCTGGGCTGGACTTATCAGCCTTGCACAAGTATATGTCGGGGTGCATTATCCTTCTGATGTCCTGGCAGGTATGACTATAGGAGCAATTATAGGGTGGATGATATTCATGGCTTATCATTGGATTTCTCTAAGTTTGCGTGCTCATCAGACATAAATAGAATAGTGAAAATTTTAGACGGTAAAGCTTTGTCTAACACCTTGAAAGAGGAAATCAAAGCAGAAGTAGACATTCTGAAAGAAAAAGGATTGCGTCCACCACATTTGTCAGCAGTCTTGGTAGGTAATAATCCTGCTAGTGAGGCTTATATGAGAAACAAAGTCAAGTCTTGTGACAAGGTTGGGTTTTCGTCAGAATTGATTAGAAGACCAGTAGAAGTTACCCAAGACGAAATACTAGATATTGTTAACCAGCTTAACCATAATGAAAAAGTGGATGGATTTATAGTCCAGTTGCCCTTACCTGATCATCTAAATGAAAAAGAAATTCTATTAGCTATAGACCCGGCAAAGGATGTAGATGGTTTTCATCCTTATAACTTCGGATGTATGGCTCAAGGCTTAGATAGCTTCCTGCCAGCAACACCTTATGGCATATTGATCTTGCTAGAGCGATATGGTGTGGAGACAAGTGGTAAGAATGTTACCATTATAGGACGATCTAATATAGTAGGCACACCTTTAAGCATTCTTCTGAGTCGTAAAAGTAATGTGGGTAACGCCACGGTAACTCTAGCTCATTCACGTACCAGAGATTTGAAAAGTCTATGCTTGAACTCAGACATTATAATATCTGCGCTAGGCAAGCCATTTTTTGTCACTCAAGATATGGTGTCAGAAGGTACTGTCATTATAGATGTAGGTATAAACAGGATAGAAGACCTAACAAGAAAAAAAGGCAGTAGATTAGTCGGAGATGTGGATTTCGAAAAAGTAGCACCAAAGTGTAGTTTTATTACTCCCGTTCCAGGAGGGGTAGGACCAATGACAGTGGCTGCCCTGATGATGAACACTCTGAAATCCTATAAAAAAAGGACTGCAATCTAGAATGTCAGATTCTACTCACAAGCTTATTGTCAATATTTCAAATGACTTAAAAGAGATTGCCTCCGCATGGCTTAATCTTGCAGGCGTGGATGCAATCCTTGATACAGAATACGGTCTAGTCATCTATAAGGAAGATGGCAATTTAGAAGACGTCATTTCTCTATTAAAAGAAAAATTAGCTCTAACTGTTTCGGCTATGCGAATAGAACGAGAAGAGAAGGTCAATTGGAATAAAGAATGGGAGTCTAATTTCGAACCAATACATATAGGCGCTATTTATGTTCGTGCCTTATTCCACCCAGCTTATGCTTCTGCCAAAACAGAATTATTAATCTCCCCCAAAATGGCTTTTGGCACAGGTCATCATGAGACGACCTATATGATGCTCGAGCACATGCAATCGATTTCTTTTCATGATTCAGCAGTCTTGGATTATGGATGTGGCACCGGGATACTCAGCGTCTATGCAAAAATGGCAGGATGTCGCCAACTGACTTGTATAGATATTCAAGATGAGGCTATCCAAAATACCTTTGAACATTTTGAGTTAAATGGAATACCTATAGGCAACACTCATGTCCAAAAAGGAGATCTAGACATATTAAGTCAAAAGAAGTTTGACATAGTATTGGCCAATATCAATAGACAAGTAATATTAAATCAAAGTCAAGCGCTACACCACTTACTCAACCCAGAAGGATTGTTAGTAATTTCTGGAATTTTGAAAGTAGATAGACAACTGATACTAGACCAATATACACAGTCACTATTTACACTTAAATCAGAAGCCGAAAAGGGAGAATGGACTAGAATGTCCTTTATGAAATCGTAGCTCCTTGGATATTGTATTGCTTCAACGCATCCCAAAGCTGTGCTAATGGAAGCCCAAGTATATTGGTATAAGAGCCTTTTATAAATTCAATTCTTGTTTGGCCTATCCAATCTTGAATACCATAAGATCCAGCTTTGTCCATTGGACTTTCTGTATTAATATATTTTTCAGCCTCCAGAGGCTCTATAATACCAAATTTGACCTCACTTTTCACACTAAAGCTGCTAATGCCTTCTGAAGTATATAAGCAAGTACCTGTATACACCTGATGAATAGAATCTGAAAGCATCATAAGGGTATCCAACGCTTCTTGCTTAGTCTTGGGTTTTCCATAAACCTTGTCATCATATACAACTATGGTGTCTGCTGTGATAATCAGCTCATCCTCCTTCATGGAATCCTTATGTGCAAAAGCCTTCTTTTCAGCCACATATAAGGCAATTCTATCTAACGCTAAGTCACCTGGAAATGACTCATCTACTTCGATGACTCTTTTCTCAAAGGAGAGCCCTGCCTTTGTCAGCAAATCAAATCTTCTAGGCGAACCAGAACCAAGTACCAGCTTGTAAGTCTTCATAAATTAATGTACAATAATGAGCAATATTAATCCAGATAACATCAATAACTTGCACCACTTACTTATCCGATTGGCATTTTCCTCAAATGAAGGCAAGGTCAACATATAACCCAATACACAAACGGGCAAAAGTAACCCTAGTAGCAAATATGTGATTAAACCAATATCCGATTTCTGAAATCCTATGACCAACAGATATAGTAGTGCTCCAATTAGTATTGCCGCAAAACCAAATGCTATCATCCTTGATGCGTTAATTCCGTATACAATGGGTAGTGTTTTGTATCCATTAATCTCGTCACCGTGGACATCCTCTACATCTTTCACAATCTCTCTCAACATACTAACCAAAAACGCAAAAAGGCAAAAGAGTAGAACTGAATTGTAAATATGACTTCTAACCGCTTCGGTCTGCTCATGCAATGAGCTATTTTCAGCGAATAACATTATTCCTAAAACACCGCTAGAAAACAGTGAAACAACTACATTTCCAAATAATATTGTCTTCTTAAGATGGGTAGAATAATAGAATAAAGCTGCAACTGAAAGGACATAAATCAGTGACAGCATAGCTCTGTTCATATCTAAAGCAAACCATACTGACACAAGAAAACCTACTATGGTAACCCAGGCATATAACCTCAAATTATCATGTCGTCTTGTTAATCTATGTTTCTTGTTATTGTCAATATCTGAGTCAAAATCAACATAGTCATTTATAAGATACCCGGATGCAGCTATGCAGATGGTAACAAGGGTGAAGATGAAGATTTTAGGAGGTTC
The DNA here is from genome assembly GCA_964591455.1 of uncultured Saprospiraceae bacterium. GTDB lineage: Bacteria > Bacteroidota > Bacteroidia > Chitinophagales > Saprospiraceae > RFSX01. The sequence continues at coordinate 110,187 of CAZQDZ010000003.1, read as the reverse complement.
TAAAACCCAATGCTGGTGAGGCACCGAATTAGAAGAATGAAAAAAAAGATAGTAGACTAAAATTTGCGTACAACCGATAATAACTAGGTTTATCGGACGGATTGACATTAAATATGCCATCTAAGATTGTTTCTTATTGATTGTCTCTCCACTCATACACCCACTTAGCTTGAATCATTTCTAAGTGCCCTTCACTACAATCTTCTCGTTTACCTTCAAAATTCGGTATAGATAAAACCCATTCTAGTAAATCTGTAAATCGAATTCGGTATATTTTTCCTTCATCAAATTCATCACCAAATTTGTCATAAAGACCTATCGCAATATCCTCATGATCAGGCCAATTAATTGGAAGGTTAGTCAGATTTTCAAAACTCATTTTTCTCTGTTATATATTATAGCCTCTAATGTTCGTGTCCTATAATTTGAGATTGGTCAGGTATGATCACCTCTATATCTGCGTCCTTATTTTCTATAATACACTGACAACCTAATCTCGATTCCACAGTAGGATTGATGGCTCTATCGATGAAATCCTCTTCTCTATCAGTAATCTCCGGTAAGCTATCCATTCCTTTTTCAATATAGACATGACAAGTGGAGCAGGCACAAACGCAGCCACAATTGTGATTCAGATGAATATCATAGTCTTCAGTAATATCCTGTATGGTTAGTCCTACTTCGACATTGTCTATGACCTTTGTCTCAAGGCTCTTATCTTCAAATCTAAATGTTATACGGGCCATAAAAAGGATAAAAAAATTGTTAATGTCTAATAACATACTAGACTTAGAAAAGGTTCACTAAATATGATATCTATTACAGGATTGATTTTATCATCTATTCTGCGTTACTTTCGTGCTGAACTAATAAAATATTAAGTGCTTTAAAATGGCCGAAGATAGAACAAAGGACGACAAGAAATACAAGTTTAAAGGATTAAATGTTTATGCTTCCACTGAATGGCTAGCAAACAATCAGAAAAAATATAGACAGGTTTTTAGTGCTTCACATTGCTCATATGTATATGCAGAACTGGCTTTTTATAATAAGCAGTTTGATAAGGCAAATTGGAACGTCAAAGTCCAGCTTAATTGCTTTGAGCTTGGAAAGAAAAAGAAGATTTGCCACCTGAATTTTAATAAGAAGGTATCTAAATCAGATTCATTAGTCAATGTAAGAGAAGGGTGGGGAAATAAAAAGAAAGGCTCATTTTGGAAAAAAGGCACCTATTACTGGGAAGCATGGATAGATGATGAAAAAGTAGCAACTAAATACTTTTACATAGAAAATTATGGAGCTGATATTTCCAAATTTTGGGTCGAAAAGCTTGAACTGTCTTCCATGCGGTTATACGAAGGCTCTTTTGAAGATGTACATGAAACCAAACGTCAATTTCTTAAGGTGTTCTCTTCCGATACAACGAGATATATCTACTCAGAGCTTAGTTTCAAGAAGAGAAAGTCAAATGTTGCCTTTAGTATAGAAGTATTTATCAAGTTCTATAATCAAGCCAGAGAGCTTAAAGGCCAAGTATCTAAACTTGTCAAAGTCAGAGAAAAAGATGACGTAATACTCACATCACTAGGCTGGGGGAGCAACTCCAAAGGATCTTGGAGAAATGGCCACTATACTGCAGAACTGGTCATATTGGACAAGTTGGTAGGTATCATCCCCTTTGAGATCGACTATGATGCTGTCGAAGGTGATGGTCCGTTACAATTGTTTCTAGGAGACAAACAAGTACTTTTCCATCCAGATGTAGAGTTGAATCAGAGTTTTGATGAAATAGTAGATCGTTTCAATAGCTTAATAGGACTTAAGACAATAAAAAAGCAGATTAAAGATCACTCAAATTATATTAAGTATCTGCAACTAAGAAAGGAGAGAGGGCTGAAAGAAGATGATGACATTAATATCCATTCTGTGTTTACAGGTAACCCAGGAACAGGAAAGACTACTGTTGCTAAGATGATGGGTGCCATATATAAAAAGATGGGATTACTCTCCAAGGGTCATGTACATGAAGTAGACAGAAGTGATTTAGTAGGAGAGTATATAGGTCAGACGGCCCCTAAAGTGAAAACTGCTATTTCTAAGGCTCGAGGAGGCGTATTGTTTATAGATGAAGCCTATGCCCTAGCAAGGACTAACGACGACAGCAAGGACTTTGGTAGAGAAGCAGTAGAGATACTTGTAAAGGAAATGTCAAATGGAGAAGGAGATTTAGCAATTATAGTTGCGGGCTACCCAAAGGAAATGACCCATTTTATCAATTCGAATCCTGGTTTAAAGTCAAGATTCAAGCATTTCTTTGAGTTTCCAGATTATTTGCCTCAGGAGTTGATAGAAATTGCCAATTATGCCGCATCAGATCATGGGGTATACTTCTCCAAGTTTGCCAAAGAAAAACTCAATGAATTTATTATAAATGCATATAGAGATAGAGATATCAATTTTGGGAATGCAAGATTTGTATATGACCTTGTAGAGAAAGCTAAAATCAACCTAGGTCTGAGAATCATGTTGAGTCATGATCCCGCAGAACTTAGTGACAAAGAGTTTAACTTGATTAAGCAAGAGGACGTGCTATCTATACAACTGAAGAATCAAAAACTCAAGCCAAAGATTCCAGTGGACAAGGAACTGCTTAAAATGTCATTGGCAGAATTAGATGAGCTAATAGGCATGGATAATATCAAAAAGGAAATCAAAGAGCTAGTAGAAGTTGTGCATTATCACAAGCAAAGTGGACGGGATGTATTGAATAATTTCTACCTGCATACTGTATTTGTAGGTAATCCAGGAACTGGAAAGACCACCGTCGCTCGTATTCTAACTAAAATATACAAAGCACTTGGTCTTCTAGAGAGAGGACATATTATAGAAACTGACAGACAAGGTCTAGTTGCTGGATACATAGGACAAACAGCTATCAAGACAAATGAAAGAATTAATGAAGCTTACGGTGGCGTGCTATTCATAGATGAAGCATATGCGCTGAGTAACTTCGGTGGCTTACAAGGTGATTATGGTAATGAAGCGATTCAGACTATTCTCAAAAGGATGGAAGACAACAGAGGAGAGTTCTTTGTATTTGCTGCAGGGTATCCAGACAATATGGATGTATTCCTTAAGGCAAATCCAGGTCTGAGATCCAGATTTGATAAGGTGTTAAAGTTTGAAGATTATAGCCCAGAGGAACTACTGGCCATTTCTCTCTCAATGATAAACCAGAGTGGCTACCGTGTCCAAAATCCTGCGAAGGATTTAATCTTCGAGCAACTCATGGAAATGTATGAAACCCGAAATAAATACTTCGGGAATGCCCGTGAGGTAAGAAAGATGGTTTTAGATATCATTAAAAACCAAAATCTGAGATGTGCACAGAATGATTCTCATAAATCTGACAACACAATCATCGATGACGACATAAAACAAGTCATTGCACACAGTGACAGTGATATCTTCACAAAGGAGAGTATCGGATTTAAAAAATAATAAAACCTGTTTTACCTAGAATCTAAACTTCAAACCTCCCCACAATTGCTGCTGCAATACTGGTTGGCCTTGCCACAACGCATAGTCTTGCCCCAGTAAATTAGACCCTTGTAAGAAGATGTCAAAATGGTCTGAAAGTTTATATCTTAATTTCAAGCCTAAATCCCAAAATGGTTCTAACTCGTTTATATCTTGCTCCTGTTTGAATTGGCGAACTCCCATAAAATTTATGTACTGAGTCAATTCTAATCTATGCCTTAACAAGAATTGCTTCCCAGTCACACTTAGCTCAACTGATGGCTTGTAATAAAGATCCAAGTCATCAGTAAGAAACAGATTGTATCTACCCTTAACCTCAAGATGGATATCCTCATTGGGGTCATAAGATATAGAAGGTAAGAATGAAAACTCATCACGTGAAATAAACTCAACTGTAGGGTTTTCTTCTGGCGTTCTAAAATTAGCTTCCTGGCGATATTGTGAATAAGCTAACCCTAATTTAAAGTCAAAGTCATTTAACCTATAACTCGGCTCCAGATTATAAGACCTGATATTAGATAATGAATAATCCAATGATTGAAATTCATTGAAGTTATAATATGGATTTAATTCAAACAGATTACTGGCTGAATTTCGCGAGTACACTAAAGCAGTAAAGAATCTTATGTCAATCCCTGAGAAAACTGACACCAAATTTATATCTACAATAGGAAAAAAGAGATTCGTAGAATCATTACGTATGAATTGGACACCAGCCTCAGCTTGGAAATTCATTTGTTTGACACGAACATTAGGTTCTACAACAATTTCAGATGCCAATTTCTCAGTGCTTCCTTCAAGTGAATTCTGACCTTCAACCCTGTTGTATGTAATAGGAAGCTCTATCGAAATCTTATCTGAAACAGTTTTTATTAAATTGAGATCTCCATGCAAAATTCTGTCAGAGACATCTTGGCCTAATTCTTTCCAAGTGTATCCAACACCAAATCTTGTAGCAAATTGACTGTCTTCAAAAACATTATACTGGACATCAAACTGAGTGCCATATGAATTGTAAGGTATATCTAAGAACTGTCCGCTACTCAGGAAAGTGTTTGCATCTTGTCGATTGGTTCTTTCCGCAAAACCGTTTAACCTGATTTTAGTCTGTTTACCCAGATGGTATCCAGCATATGCCTGTGCATTTAAGTCCGAAAAACTTCTCTGAGATAACTCTAGGCTATCACTTGTGGAAAGGTAATCTACCTTAAATCCAGCATCAAGCCAATCCTCGATGAAATAATGATAAGCAGCCCCAGCATTTATAGTCTGATGAGTTCCGTAGGCACCATATATATATCCATTATGTAAATCTTCTTGTGAGACTTCTTCACCTTTATAGCCAAGGGGACGTATTTCAGGATCAGGTCTTTCAAAGTCAATTACCTTGTCTGTACTTACATCGTAATTGTAGTTGATTGCAGTATTCTGCCGCTTGTCATGTTTGAATGTCAATTTCTTCTTTCTTGCTTCAAGTATCGATGCTTCAAAACGTTTGACAACTTCGACGTTTTCACTAGGTATATCTACACGGGCAGACTGACCCAATAGATTAAGTGTCCAGAGGCTACAAATAATAAGTAGCAAATATGTATATGTTATCTTTCTATTCATTTTCTAAAGAGTCTACTTCAATAAATTCTAAGTTACCTTCAGGCTTAATCCTAGATTCTTCTTCAATTATTTTTTCCAATGCTTGCAAGCGTGCTATTGCATCTTCATTGACTTGCATATCATCTTTGAAATTTTCAATCACTGATTCGTAAGCTGCAGACGCATTCAGAAAATCTTTCTTGACTATATATATATCACCAATCAGCAAAAGACTCTTCGCTACCCAAAAAGGATAATTAGTTGCATTCTTTGTGGTTTCGAATGCCTGTAATTCGGACTTCTCATATTCATGTTTGTCGAAGAGTATTTTTGAAATATGATAGCTGGCTTCAGCAGCCTCATTATTATTGAGATACTTATTCACTTGACCAAATGAAGCCAGTGCATCATCTAGCTTATTCTGACTTTGATATGTCTTCCCTAAATAATATAAAGCAACACCCTTACTGTGATTAGAGGCTTCACCATGCGCTGCTACAGAAGGACCATACTTTTCTACACCTATAACGTTAGAGGTAATAAATGCACTGTATAAGGCTGCTTCCTGTAGTTCTAAAGAACGACTATTCTCTAAATCAATTAGTTCGTTATAATATCTATAGGCTCTCTCGAAATCGTGAGAATGATTGTAACTAATGAGTGCTGACTTCTTAAGAGAGGATTTGTAATGTTCAGAACCAAAATCTTGAATGACTTCTTCATAATGGACCAATGCTTTATCATATAACTTAAGCAAGGCATGCGACTCTGCCAAGTAATATGATGCATCATCTTTGTAAAAACCATCTACATACTTACCACGGTAGTCTTGAAATAAGGAGATAGATTTTTCATATTCTGCATTCTTATAGGCTGCATAAGCTACCTCATAAGTTATAGAATCCTTTTCTATGTCCTCATACTCATATCCTATCTCTGATTCTAAAAATTTAAAATAAGCATCTGAATCATTAAGATTCTCCAGATATATCTCTTCCATCACAATCAATGCCGCACGTTGGTCTTCATTATTCTGCGACGTTTTTAAGCCATTTTCATATGACATCAGCGCTTTTTCCATATCACCTTGATTGTAACTAATGAGCCCCATGCGCATATGAGCCTTAGGGGACAATTCTGAATCAGGATATAATTCAGTCAATGAATCATAGATTCTATAGGCCTCATTATTATTCCCTAGCTCTATCAATGTTTCGCCTACTTCGAACATAGCATCATCTCTATAAGGTGATTCTGTATCCTCCGTAATAAGCTTTTCCAAAGTATTCAGTTTCTCATATGGCTTGTTTCTAAGACCATGAATCAGTGCTTTCTGAAGTGCGATATAATCAGCATCTGAAGCTTCATTGGATATAGCTCTATCATAATAAGTCAACGCTTCATTATAATTATTATCCTTTAATTCTATATCAGCCAATCTGGTGAGGACATCATTATACAAGGGCTTATCATCATCTGGCTGGTAAGTGTCTATTGCTAGCTTTAAGTTAGACTTTGCCTGACTATATTTTTGTCTATCAATAGCTTGGTAGGATAAGAGGTAGTGGCTCTCGAATCTGTATTTTCTATCGCCTGAATTTAGATAGCGCTCTAGATAAGAATTACTTTCGCTTACGGAATCATTCATATCCAATATATAGCCCGACCAGAATTCAGACTGGTTTTTTGTAGACGTACTGCCAGGCGTTTCATTAGCAGCCTTGAAGTAAATCAATGCCTCATTATGCTGGCCATTATCTATTAGCTGCAGACCATACTCAAAACTAAGTTCCTGATAGGTGCTCAGGATTTCTGGTGACTTAGCCGTTAATTTTTCAATTGTAGATAAAGCAATCTTATGATCAGAAGATCTGACAAGTAATTGTGCCAGTAATTTTTGTGCCTCATTGTGATAGGGGTCTGCCTCTGGTATATCTACAAGTCCATTAATAGCAGCCCGTTCTTCACCTAAGTCAGCAGATAATTTGTAGTATAAGAAGTTGGATTCTGTCTTTACATCTTCATAGTAGTTCATCTTAGCGGCCTGTTTAAATGCAGACCTGGCATCTTGCTTATCACCCGACTTGAGTGCAATCGCACCGAGGAGATAGTTAGCCATTTGTCCAGTCTGAGTTTGCTGGTGAGCCAGTTCTATGAGATTGGCACTTGCGTTATCTAGTTGACCTGCTCTATACTGAAGTATACCTATCTGATAAAAGTCATTCTCGGATAACTTGGGAGTAGAATCAGCATAAGCTTGCAGGTGTTCTAGTGCTTTTCTGTCATTTTCTTTTGCCAGATATGACAAGCCAAGCATTTTGTGGATTTGTCCTTTATTCTTCAGTTCTTTCGACGTAAGCCGTTGCTCACCAAAATCAATCACCTTATCATACTCTGCATCTTTGAAATATATCTGTGACAGATAGAAAGGTATAAGACTACCATATCTAGGATGATTATCTACTTTCTCAAAGTTTTTTATCGCATCCTCCTGCTTATTCAGGTAGTATTGGTTTATGCCGAGATAATACTGACCATCCTGAGTATAATTACTGTGGCTGGTTACTACTTTTTCAAAATATGTCTCTGAGGTTTTGAAATCCTTATTCAATAAATGGATGTAACCTAGATTGAAATTAACCTTGTGGTTGAAATTAATTGATAAGTATGAATGATGGATTTGGTTATAGAACCTTTCTGCATTTTCATAGTCTTTTCTGTCAAAGTACTTGTTTCCGATTTCAAGTAAAATCTGGTTTCGTTCCTGATTACTCTCAGCTCTTGCTACCGATTCCAACAATAAGTCTATGGCTCTAGTTTCATCTAGCTTATAAGCACTTTTTCCTTCTAGTACGATTGTATTATCAACCTTTTCTATGTCAAATATCCCCGAAAGGGCTATACCGGGCAGGTTTTGCTCCAGATTGTCTGAGACGCTAGGATAATAATTATCTGTAGAAATTAAATGAACACCTTGTTGTGCTGATACAAAGTATGTCAAGCCTACTAGAAGCGTACTTGCAACGGTTTTTGCGTACATATACATGTATTAAATTGATATAAAATGGGTCCCAATAAGAGGTTTTCTCTATTGAAACGCAATTATATTAATAAAATTACATATATGTATGACTATTGGCAATCAATTACATATAATAAAAAGAGATGATTTTATGAGTTTTCCATCCTAGGCTGTCTCAAAATCCAATATCGTCTTTTCTATTATGTCACAACATTCTGATAATTGGTCTTCAGTAATTACTAGCGGCGGAGCGAATCTGATTATATTTCCATGGGTTGGCTTAGCTAAAAGTCCATTGTCTTTAAGGGCAACGCAAATATTCCAGGCAGTTTTACTTGTCTCCTCATCATTGATAACTATAGCATTTAGTAGGCCTTTACCTCTAACCAGCGTTACGAGATCTGACTTATCAGCCAACTTTTGCATCCTCAATCTGAATAATTCACCTAATCTAGATGCATTTTCTGCAAGCTTTTCTTCTTTAATCACGTCCAATGCAGCAATGGCTACAGCACAGGCCAATGGATTTCCTCCAAATGTAGACCCATGCTCTCCTGGTTTGATGGTCATCATGATATCATCATTAGCGAGTACTGCTGATACCGGGAATACGCCACCTGACAACGCTTTACCCAAAACAAGAATATCAGGCTTTACTTCAGGCTTATGCTGGCACGAAACATCGCAGGTACAATTGCCACAAGTTGCTAGAAGCTTCCCTGTTCTTGCAATGCCTGTCTGTACTTCATCGGCAATGAATAGTGAGTTATACTTCTCACATAATGCTTTTGCGCCAGCCAAATAGCCTTCAGCAGGAACATATACACCAGCCTCCCCTTGAATAGGTTCTACTATAAAGCCAGCGGTATTGGGATCCTTTAGGGACGCTTCTAAAGCATCTAAGTCATCATAAGGGATTATTTCTATCCCTGGCATATAAGGACCGAAACCTTCAGTACTACTCGGGTCCACCGACGCTGATATGACAGCTAAGGTTCTCCCATGGAAATTACCTGATGCGAAAATTATTTTAGCCCTATAAGGCTCAACACCTTTTACTTTATAGGCCCATTTTCTAGCTAATTTCAGCGCAGTCTCTACTGCTTCCACACCTGAGTTGATTGGAAGTACCTTGTCATATTGAAAGTATTCAGTGATGTACTTTTCATACGGACCAAGCTGATCATTGTAAAAAGCACGTGACGTTAAGGTCAATACTTCTGATTGCTGCTTGAGCGCATTAACGATTTTAGGATGACAATGTCCTTGGTTTACTGCAGAGTAAGCACTTAAAAAGTCATAATACTTTTTGCCTTCTGGATCCCATACGTAAACGCCTTCTCCTTTAGCTAATACTACTGGTAGAGGATGGTAATTATGCGCACCATATTTATCCTCCATTTGCATTAAATCCTGCGAGCTATGTTTGATGGTTGTCTCCATTACTATATTTGTTTTAGTTTAATCTATTCTAATTGTAATAATAATGATTTATGAATCTCTTTTATTTTAATATCGAGATTAATCATATCCAGCCCTTCATTTTCTAACACATAATCAGCTCTTGCTCTCTTGGCGCTATCTGGGAGTTGTTGCTTCATTCTGCTTTCTATTTGAATTTCAGTAGCTCCATCTCTTTTCATAACTCTTTTAATTCTGACTTCTCTAGAGGCCGTCACTAATATGATAGCATCAAAGTGAATCATTTTATGCTCAAAAATTAAGGCAGATTCCTCTAGCACATATCTTGAATGCTGTTGCTCAGCCCAATTCTCAAAATCCAATTTTACAGCAGGATGGACCAAATTATTGATACCACCCAATAAGGCTTTATCATTGAAAATTTTCTTGGCTATGTATGGTCTGTTGGGTCGCCCATTATTATGGTAGGCTTTATTTCCAAGCAGTGCTTTTATAGAAGACTTCAGTTGGCTGTCTTGATACATGAGTCTCTTAGCTTCTTTGTCAGCATAATAAACAGGTATACCCAATAATTCGAATCGTTTTGCAACAAACGATTTGCCAGAACCAATGCCTCCTGTCAGACCCACTTTTAACAATACACGTAAATTTACTCTAAAGATATATCAAATAGACACATGAAAGTAACAGCAGAACTCAGTCTGTATCCACTGACCACAGACTATGAACAATTAATCATTGCATTTATACAGCATCTTAAATCACATGATGACCTCAATGTCAATACGCATGCTATGAGCACATTTGTAAAAGGAGACATACATAAGGTAATGAAGGCGATTGCAGAATCCATGGATCATTCTTCCGGCGCTATTGGTTCTTCATTGGTTATAAAATTAATCAATAGAGATCTACCAGTAGAGGCAGGATTTTTAGACCTTTAAATATTATAATTTCTTCCCTTTCAAGGCCTTTTTTATAGTAACGTCCATTGCCCTTTCTGCTAAGGGTTTCGTATAGGTATTTAATAATTCAATGCTAGTATAGATTTCATCCTTGTCACTAGAATTAATGATTGCTTCCAAATTTTGCTTGAGCTCAGAGATAGTGGATTGTTCTTCTGGTGTTAGTATTTTATTATTTTGAATTACAAATTTTGAAGCAGCTTGTAGCAGAGATTGACCTTCAGTCCTAGCATCTATAAGCTGCTTGGCTTTCATGTCTGACTCTGCATTCTGAATTGAATCCATCAACATTCTTCCCATTTCTTTTTCGGAAATTCCATATTGTGATTTAATCTGCACTTCTGTTGCGGCACCGGACCGTTCTTCGGAAGCCTTTACATTCAGTATTCCATCTGCATCCAAATTAAATTCTATTCTAAGCTTGGGTATACCTGCGGGCATGGGTGGAATCTTTTTCAAAATAAATTCTCCTAGCTTTCTATTGTGCTCGACCAATTCTCTCTCGCCTTGATACACTGCCACTTTGAGATTAGCCTGACCATCTACCGAGGTGGTGTAATTTCTACCTACAGAAGTAGGCACTTTAGAGTTACGTGGTAGAATGGTATCCATAAGTCCTCCTACCGTTTCTATACCTAGAGACAAGGGTGTGACATCTATCAGTAATGCATTAGAATTTCCTGCCAAAATATCTGCTTGGACGGCGGCTCCCATTGCGACTACTTGGTCTGGATCTATGCTATCCAAGATAGGTCTATTAAAGGCATTTTGTAAGGCAGCTTTAATCAATGGAATTCTCGTAGAACCACCTACTAAAATAAATCGGTCTATATCCTCACTGGATAATTCTGCATCAGAGATGGCTAATGAAGTCTTTTGGATTGTCGTATCAATGATAGGCTTTATGAGGTCAGAGAAGGTATCTCTGCTCATAATAAAGTTAGCACTTTCATACAGATGCTCATAAGACAGATGCTTTTTACATTCCTCAGCTTTAATTCTTAGGGTTTGTGCTAATGTCTTATCAGAGGCCAACATCTGATTAGTTATTTGCATTTCATCCATCCAATGTGAAACAATGACTGCATCTATATCATCACCTCCTAAGTAGGTATCACCATTTGTACTGAGCACATCATAGACCCCATTATCTAATCTGAGTATAGATACATCGAATGTTCCACCACCCAAATCATACACGGCTATGATCTCATTTTCATTCCCCTTCATTTGTCCGTAAGCTAATGCTGCAGCAGTAGGCTCATTGACTATCCTTAGAATATCCAACCCGGCCAATTTACCAGCATCTCTAGTTGCTTGCCTCTGTGAATCATTAAAATAAGCTGGGACAGTTACGACTGCCTTTGATACCTCAGAGCCTAGTATGTACTCTATTCTAGATTTAAGAAGCTTTAAGATTTCTCCTGATAGCTCTATCGGTGTGTAAAAATTATCTCCGACTCTTACCTTGACTAATTCTCCATCCTCATTGTCTATGATTGTGTATGCCAGCTTATTGGATTGGTCTGCCAGATCAGTATAAGAGCGACCTAGCAATCTTTTGACACTATATATAGTTCTTTCTGGCTGCGCTATCAATCTGTCTTTCGCTGCATTACCTACTATTAACTGACCATCATCTGTGAAATGAATAACTGAGGGTACTAAGGCATTCTTTCCTTTTATATCCTTTGCGATTACAGGCTCACCCTTAACTATATATGCAACTAAGCTATTAGTAGTCCCCAGATCAATACCGACAATAACATCTTGTTTTTCGATGTTGCCAGTCTTCATGTTAATTGGTATCTTAGTCATATCCAGTCAAAAGACAGCTTAAACGTAAAGTAATAGCATATGTTCAAGGATAAATCTGTAGTGCTTTTCTTAATACTTGGAGGATTCTTCATTACCAATGCAATCATAGCAGAATTCATTGGTGTAAAGATATTTTCTTTGGAAGAAACTTTAGGATTTGAGCCAGTTAGTTTGAGTTTCTTTGGACAGAGCAATTTAAGCTTTAATCTAACTGCAGGTGTCCTTCTATGGCCAGTTGTATTCATTATGACTGACATTATAAATGAATACTACGGCATGCGGGGTATCAAATTTCTTAGCTACCTTACAGTAGGGCTAATTTCATATGCTTTCATTGTCATCTACATGGCTATCCATCTTGCACCAAATGGATGGTGGGACAGCATAAGTGGTATATCAGAAACAGAAGGAGAGAGTCTGACAAGTATGAACTTAGCCTTTAGACGAATATTCGGGCAAGGGCTTTGGATAGTATTCGGTTCTATTGTTGCATTTCTTATAGGGCAAATATTAGATGTGATTGTATTCCATCGATTGAGAATTATGACCAAAGCTAAATTGGTATGGCTTAGAGCCACTGGTTCTACACTTATTTCCCAGTTTGTAGATAGCTTTGTCGTCCTGATTATAGCCTTCTACATTGGCGCAGACTGGGAGTTATCGAGAGTTCTTGCCATCGGTACTGTGAATTATATCTACAAATTTCTGATTGCAATAACATTAACACCTATAATTTATTTAGCTCATTTTTTGATTGACAACTATTTAGGTCATAATCTTGCGGATAAATTAAAAAACCAAGCTTCAAGGCTATGAAAGACGGATTGACAAATACAGTGCTAATGATTAGGCCAGCTCATTTTGGCTCAAACCCAGATACGCTGGCAGACAATAAGTTTCAGAATGATATGTCAGGTAAGAAAACTGAAGTATCAGAGAAAGCTATTGTAGAGTTTGATAATATGGTTAAATCCTTGCAGGATGCAGATGTCAATGTAATTGTAATACAAGACACCGAGCATCCAATAAAGCCTGACGCTATATTCCCTAATAATTGGATTAGCTCTCATAGCAATGGGACTTTAGTGACTTATCCTATGATGGCTGCTTCTCGAAGAAATGAAAGAAGGGAAGATATCGTGACTCAGCTAACTGAAGAATATAATTACAGAAAGAGATACAGTTTTGAGTACCATGAGGACGAAGAGAAATACTTAGAAGGCACAGGTAGCTTGGTTTTTGACAGGTCCAATAAGATAGTATATGCTTGCATAAGCAAAAGAACTGATATTAAGGTTCTAGAGAAATTTGCTGTCCTGTACAACTACCAAAAAATAGTTTTTCACGCAACAGACAGAAGCAATAGCCCTATCTATCATACCAATGTAATGATGGCAATTGCTAAAGATCAGGTGGTTATTTGTCTAGAAAGCATAAGAGACATCGAAGAAAGAAAAGAGGTTGTCGAAAAGCTCTCAAATTCGGGAAAAGAGATTATTGAGATTAACTATAACCAAATGGAACAATTTGCAGGAAACATGCTTCAAATCAAAAGCAAGCTAGGTCAGCCTATAATGATTATGTCTTCTGCTGCTTATGACTCATTGACAAGCAGCCAAATAGATAAATTAAAAACCTACAATAAGTTGCTCAGTATTCCGATTCCTACCATCGAGCATTTTGGGGGTGGCAGTGTTAGGTGTATGGTTATGGAGCTATTCAAACCAAATTAAGTAAACCTTCTACTACCTACTTATTAGTAGGATACATGCCATATCAGTAGAATTATGAATTTTATTGCGACTAATTCCATTTATTTAGACACCATTATTTATATCATTTTTTTAGCATGTTTTGTTTAATACATTGATTATCAGCTATATGTGATTTAATATTTTTACATAATACTATGTATTTGTGACATATGGCCTATTAGGGATGATTTAAGTTTGAAATAATAAGTTTTTTAAGAACGCTTAAATTTTAAATTATGTCATTCATCCACTCAATCTCATCTACGGTTCCCAGTTATCATCTCACACAAAGTGAATTCTATGATTTCCTAGTTAAAAAGATACAGCCAAGAATGGCTAATATTCTTGAGAGAATATTAGACGGCTCACAAATAAAAAAGAGACACTTCAGTGCCACTGTTGAAGAGTATTCGTACATGACTGAAAACAAAATGATTGAAGAAAAATTCAAGCTTTGGAAAGAAATATCAGTCGAACATTTAGAAAAACAATGTTGCAGACTTATTAGTGATAGTGGACTTACTCCTGACCAGATAGATGGTATATGCTTGGTTTCTACTACAGGTATGGTAACCCCACATCTGGATGTTCTACTTCAAGATAAGTTAGGTCTTAGACCAGATATAATCAGATTACCTATCACTGGATTAGGATGCTCTGGAGGGATAGCTGGAATTCATAGAGTAAAGGACTTACTTAACGCTATGCCAGAAAAAGCCTTTCTTGTGTGTGCTGCAGAAACTTTATGCACACAATATGAAAGACCTGATTCTATTTCAGTCATTGTCGCGAATTCAATTTTTGGAGATGGATATGCATCTGCGCTAATGGTAGGAAGAAATCATCCTCTTGCGAATGATTCCAAAGTAGAAATTATGGATTCCAAATCTTATCTTTTCTCTGGTAGTAATTTTGCTGTGGGCCAATGGATGACTGACGAAGGTATACATTCACATGTTGATTATAAATTGCCTAACCTCATCCGAGAAAATGTTGCTGAGCCAATTAACCAAATGCTCAATAATAGCGGTGTGGACATATCTGATATAGATTATTGGATTATGCATGCAGGTGGGCCTAAAGTAATGGAAGCTTTTGGAGAGACTATGGGCCTCGAATCTGATAAGTTAGAACTTACTTTAGAAACATTCAGACAATATGGAAATCAAAGTGCAGTCTCTATTATGACTGCGATGGATAGAGCTTTAGCAAATTGCGAGAAGCCAGGATTGGGGTATCTTATGGGATTAGGACCTGGCATACACATGGAATACAGCTTATGCAAAGTTCTACCAAATGCCGTTAGTACAAAAACAGACTCCTCTTTAGAAACATCACACCAAAGCAATAGGATTGCAAAACGAGAGCTTGTACCGGTTTTAGCTTATTAAGCATAAGTATTTGTAAGGCAAAGCGCTAAAAATATTGGGTGAATTAAAAAGTAGATCATATGTGTGGTCTACTTTTTTTGTCTGATGATGTATATATCACGATAACCGCTAAATGTCAGCTCTTTTTCATTTCTAGCAGTGTTGTTGATTTTTTCTGACAACTCTTTTACATTTCTAAGTAGTGGGCAAGAAATTTGGTTTTTGTCTTATATCCAATTTTTCTTCTCTGTCCAACTACCCCAATAAAGTTAATTTAATTATGAAACCAGTAGAGAAGATATCAGAGCTACTCGAAGGATTGACCTTAGGCCAATCCTTCGAAATACAACACCAATTTAAGCTCCTCAAAATTGAAATAAGTAAACTTGACGAGTCTCTTCGGAGGTCACAGAATGACAAAGTCATAATGGAACACCATCTCAATTCTACAATTGAGGACTTGAAAGATTCTTATAAGAAGATACGTTCACTCAGAAGAAGAGAACTAGCTGCTAATAGTAAAAAAATCAAGTCTGGAGAAAGTAAATTGAAGCAAATAACAGACTCGATGACCTCATCGATGGCCTATATAGATAGAGAATATAAATATAGATATATCAATTGCAAGTACACAGAATGGTTTGGACTTGAGGCTAATAATATCGTTGGTAAAACGATAGAGGAAGTAGCTGGGCCAATGTTTTTTCAGATGGTCAAGCCCTTATACGAACGTGTATTCAATGGAGAATCAATAGTCAAAGAATTGAATACTCAGAATGCGAATACAAACAAAAGGTTAGTTGCAAAAGCTACTTACATACCTGCATTTGACTTGGAAGGGAATAATATCGGTGTCTATGTTTATGGCACAGATATTACTGAGAATAAAATCCAGAATGAGCAGATATCAAAGTCTCAAAGAGAATTACAAGCAATAAACAATCGCCTCAAAGGATATGTGGAGTCGAATGCCCAACTAGAATCATTTGCACATATTGCGGCTCATGACATGAAGGCACCACTTCGTACAATCTCAAGTTTCTCCTCTATTATAGAAAGAACACTAGAGGATAAGTTGGGAACCAAGGAAAAACAATTCTTTGGATACATCAAATCTGGCACTCAGACTCTTACAAACCTAATTACCGATTTGCTTAATTATTCCAAAATAGATTCGAAAAGATTAGAGCTAGAAGAAGTAGACATTTCTGCAGTTATCAGATTGGTTCGTATATATCTAAGTGCTAATGTAACTGAGAGTGGTGGCGAAATAAAAATAGTCTCTGACTTACCTAAAAGCATATTAGCAGATAGAGTAAAGATTACTCAGTTAGTACAGAATCTAATTGCAAATGCTCTAAAATTCATAGAAGAAGCCACAACGCCGAATATAGAAATAAGTTACTCACTAGTAGATGATTTTCATTCTTTCTCTGTGCAAGATAACGGCATAGGCATGGAGCCTGAATACACGACACAAATATTTAAACCATTCAAGCAACTCAATTCTAAAAGTTCTTATGAAGGCACAGGATTAGGCTTATCTATATGTAAGAGGATAGTAGAAGACCATGGTGGAAAAATAGAAGCAGAAAGCCAATTAGGTGTCGGCACTAAATTCTCATTTACGATACCAGTACAGCCTAAGGTAGCTGATTAATAACTAGGCAGACTGCTTTTGGCAATGATTAGCCTTTCAAAGCCTAAATAGATCTTTTTTGCCTGAGGAAATTTAGATCAAGCTAAATTCCTTTAAAGATTTGAGCTTCCCTACATTGTAGTTAAATTAGTTCTAGGTTTTTGTGGAAGAAATACAAAGTCCTAATTTCCTATTCAGAATTTTTGTAGTTCCATTCATTTTAAATTATATATCCATTATGAAATATCTAATTACCTGCTATTCTATTTTATTCTTAGCTGTTTGCAATCAAGCATATAGTCAATCTACACTAACTATTACCGAGGCCAGAGCTACCAATTCAGATGGTGTCCTGCTAAGGGATGGAGAAACGGTAACTTTAGAGGGTATAGCCATAGGTCCTAATTTCAGACCTGGTGGACAAACTTTTGTCCTACATGACAGAGGGGAGAATATTGGCATTACGGTTTTCTCTTTAGATAGCGATTTTGGATATACCGTAAATGATGGTGACGTACTAAGTATATCAGGAAGTCTAACCCAATTCAATGGACTTGCCGAGATTGTACCGACACTTATAGAAGTCATAGCATCTGAGGAAGTACCTGATCCCGTTATTGTTTCACAACTAAATGAACAAAGCGAATCCAATTTAGTGACCATTAGAAATGTGGAATTAGCAGATCCATCCCAATGGGAAAATGGCGGCAGTTTTAATGTGGATTTGACTGATGGCGTTAATTCTTTTGTCATTAGAATCGATAATGATATCGATATCTCTGGAATGCTTCCACCGATAGGCACATTTGATGTTACAGGTATAGGTGGTCAGTTTGATAATAGCGAACCATTTGATGCGGGCTATCAATTATTTCCGCGATCTGCTGCAGATATTTCTCCTTACAATACTGGTTCCGTAACATATACCAGTGTAACCATGGCAGATCTGCGAGAGAACAACACTTCTGACTTTAATCCTTTATTGTTTGACCAGAGAGTGGAAACCTCTGCTGTTGTGCACGGCATTAACCTCAGGGCAGACGGCCTTTTATTTACTATTATAGATGAGAATAATCAAGGTGTTTCGGTTTTCAGCGCAAATGACCAATTTGGATATATAGTAGAGGAAGGAGATTTGGTTACCGTTAGGGGATTAGTAGGATCCTTTGCTGGATTAACTCAGATCCTACTTGAAGACATAGAATTAATTAGTGCAGGTAATGACGTTGTTGTACCTAGAGAAATAACAGCATTAGACGAAACCACAGAATCGTCTTTAGTATCTATAAATCCGCAAGGTGTAGAGGACGCAAGTAGGTGGCTAGGTGACGGAAACGATTTCTCAGTAAACCTCATTTCCACTTCTGGTGATACGGTAAATTTGCGAATAGATGGCGAAACAGAAGTTGCAGATATACCTTCTTTCCCAGGCACTTTGGATGCAGCATACACGGGTATTGGTGGTCAATTCGATACTGATAATGATGGGACTTTAAATAGTGGATATCAGATGACCCCTAGATATAATGATGACATTGTCTTTATTCTTAGCAATGATAATCAGAACAGAATAAAATTTAAAATTTACCCAAATCCTGCATCAGACTTCATAATTGTGGACTCCCTCTCCGCATTAGAATCTGTCAGCCTGTACACTTCTAATGGCCATAAAGTAAGGACTTCGAAAAATAACATCATCTCTTTAGAAGACATTGATATAGGGATGTATATTATAGAATTATCCACAGCCAATGGAAAAGCACACCAAAAAATAATAGTCAACAAATAAAAACCAGTTTTCAAGATTACGGCTATAAAAAAACCTATTCTTTACTCAAAGGGTAGGTTTTTTTTATTCATAATTCTCTTATTGTAATTCTCATTGACTATTGAATATCCTCACTCAATAATATATCTGGGTGAGCTACAAATTCTCTAAAATTTCCTTCTGAGTTATGTCCCATAAAAGGACCGAACCAGTGCACATCCACATCATTTCGCCAAACCATAGTGTATGCCAAGCCACTGTTTTGAAGCACAGGATATAATTTTTCAGTCCACCAATTGCTCTCAACTACATTCTCCAATCCTGTCTCAGTAAATGCAAATGGTTTATTTCTTCCGTATCCTAATCTGGAAATTGTTGATATACTTTCTTCTGCTACACTAATATAATCACCATCTAAAAAATCATATACGTCTACTCCTAACACATCTACCCATTCATCACCAGGATAGAACTTCAGGTAATCATCTAGATCAATTGCCCAATTTGGACTATAGCAGTAAAGTAAATTGTTTACACCTTTTCTCGAAAACATATCTACTGTAGCTTCAAATAGCTGTTTGTATTCAGTAGGGGACAGGGCTTCATCACCCCACCAGAACCAGTCTCCATTCATTTCATGCCACGGTCTAAAAATTATTGGAATAGGTTTGCCTTCTTCATCAATCAGTGAGCCTAAAAACTCAGCCGCAAAGTCAATATATGTTTCTAATCTAACACTGTTAGAACCTCCCGGCAGTATACTAGCTATATCACCACTTGTATCCCAAGGTGAATTTCTAGTAATTGGATTATCGGCATGCCAAGAAATGGTAATTATACTTCCGAATTTGTGTGCTTCCTGAATAAGTTGACGCATAAGATTAAAGGAAACGCCATCTAAATTTTCACCTCGTCGTCGTTCTATTCTGCCTATATCGAATCCTATAACTGCTGGGTAATCGTCTGCTACATTAAGTATATCACTTTGGCTAGGAAAGCCACTATGCTCCCAGTCTATGCCATATGCCGTAGCATCTTGATGCCCGAAGGCTATACCATCTCTGGAAATTTGTACAAGTCGAGTTCTAAGCTGACTGACAACCTCATCAGCTCTTTTGTCTGCTAGTATAAAATTAAATTCATCTAATACTTCTTGATCAGGCTCAAGCTGGTAAGGTTCTTCCTCGCAAGAAGAAAGCAACACTCCAAATAAGAAGATGAATAATAGATATTTGGTTATTCTTGCCATAAGCAAAATTTATACACTGCATATATTAAAACTGAAAGTTATAGTATTGGTTCCAGTTTCTATTTATAATTCTAGTAAAAGAGCTTTATAGTACATATAATAAGAGCTACTAATGAACTCAAACACCCTATTCTACTTAGGTTCAAGTGAAATACTAAACTTATCTTAAAACAGAATAACGGTCAACGAAAGTGATACAAACTACTCAAGAACAACAGATTTGCTTCTGGCTTTTTTTATATCAACTGCAATGTTTTCTTTTAAAGTAGTCGCCAAGGAAAGTCCCACATAATCTACGCTTATAGGAAATGATTTATGTTTCCTGTCCACCAATACAGCAACTTGGACTTTTTTGGGTAGGTAAGCCATCAGAGGAAGCATACCATAATAAAGTGTTCTTCCTGTATTGGCCACATCGTCTATGACAATAATATGTTTCTTGTTAAGGTTCTTGACTTCGTCTAACTTTAATTCTATATCTGAAGAGAGTGGGTCAGCTGGGTTGAGTCTAAGAACTCCTACAGTGACAGGATAGGTAGCAATCTTATTGTATGCATCTGCTAGCAATGTAGCAAATGAGGTCCCATTAGAGTTTATGCCTAGAAAGATTAATTTTTTTACTTGTGAATTATCCTCTAAAATCTCATAAGCCAATCGTCTAATTTTTTGATCTATTTGCTTGTTGTCTAGTATTCTCATGACTTAATCGAATGTGTACAGCGTAATCTTATACAGCAAAGGTATTTACTTATCTTGGATCTCAATTACTGTTAAGAGATTTTATTAAGAAATAATACTAGAAGAAAAAGGAATTATGAGACGAGACTTAATCGCATTACCAGATAGCTCTAGAGTGTGGGTGTATCAATCAGATAAAGTAATGGATGAATCTACCACTGAAGCACTCATGTCTAAGCTTTATGATTTTACCATGAACTGGGCCTCTCACGGATATGAATTGGATGCCTATGCCACAGTGTTTCACTACAAATTCTTAGTGTTAGTCGCGGATCCTAAAAGATTGCCTAGTGGATGCTCTATAGATGCATCAGTGCATTTGGTAGAGGACTTAGGCCGATCACATAATCTCAATTTTATGGACAGAATGCAATTTGCCTATCTTAAAGATGATGTTGTGCACACTATACATACAAATGAGTTGGGCCAGGCATACAAGGATAAACTAATTAATGATGAGACTTTATTCTTTGATAACTTGGTAGACACAAAGGAAGCCTTAATTGATAGATGGTTAGTACCCTTGAGTGAAAGTTGGCATTCTCGTTTTCTATAGTACAGTTAATGATTTTGAAATTATTTATTGGAAATTTAGGTTAACAATATATGTTACAAAAAATTAAAAACATCTTGGGGATAGAAGGCGTGAAGATTGCTCTGACTTGCCCAGATACCCTATCAAAAAACGAGACTGCTATAGAAGGACAGGTAAAACTCAGCTCAAAGTCTAAAAATAGAATAAGTAGCATCAAGATAAAGCTTATAGAGAAGTATAAGAGAGGTCGTCAAGAAGCTACTCTTATCGATGAATATTTACTTAGTGAGATGGAGCTAGAAACAGACTTAGTTCTACAAGAAGGCATAAGTGAAACACTAAATTTTAGCTTACCTATATCCTTGTTATTGTCTGACATGGATAAACTAGCTCAGAAGAACTTTATTACTAAAGGCATAGTGAACATGGCCAAGAAAGCAAAAAAGGTTAAATCATATTATAGGGTCGAAGTAGAAGCATTCATTGAAGGTGTTCCTGTCAATGCTATTGCTAAACAAAGTGTCGTTTTTACTTAGAGCTACTGAGCATTCTCACTTCTCTTTTCTTCAATCATCTTCAAGATTTCTTCATCACTCTTTCCTATATTCTCTAAAAGAAACTCAACATCGTCTGCTAAATCGTGGTTTGGATAGCTAGCTATGAAATTAAGGTAAATCTCTTTTGCTTTTGCATCATCTTTAATGTTATTCTCAATGATAAAAGCCTTCAAAAACATTGCCGTCGGTGCTTTCTCATAATTTGGATATTTATCCAATATCCAATCATATAGAGATAGCGACTTACCAAATGTCCTGATTGATTTTGCCACTTCAGCTGATTTAAAAAGATTTTCTGCAGTCTCTGGCGAATTAGGATACCCTAATGCGAATGCTTCACATGCATCCACATACTCCATGGCAGCATTTCGGTTTATCCCTGTATTATCTACATTGACAAACAATTTCTCTCCGAGACTGAATATGTACTTATCTACCGCTGGTAACGTGTCTGGAAGCATTTGTTGAATCTTGGCAATCTCTCCATAATCCTTATGGTTATCTAACAAACTCATATATAAAGTATTGGCCGCAGATTCTTTTTTCATTTTCTTCATAAGGCCAGCTAGTTCATAAAGCTTATCAGCATAATCAGGAGAACCCACTGCGTCTTTTAATAGTGGGAATAGAAAGGCGGCATGTCTAGAAGTAATATTTTGATCTTTAGCGATTTGATACCCATATTCTATAAGACTATTCTGTTTTGATTTATCATCCTCAGATTTAGTCTTATCTAAGATATCCTTTATCAGTTCATTACCAGTTATTGGCGTTGGATCTTGCTTATAAGTATTAATCATGTCTTGATTCAATACTGCCAATGGGTTATCCCCCTTACATCCTACAAATAATATTAGAATAGCAAATGATTTCAGAAACTTAGTCATATATAAAAAGGCTTTTTTTGAAGACTGACAAATAAGAAGTAAATATAATATAAGCGCTATACATTAAAAGTAAACTAAGACGGTTATTAAGTGTTCTAGAATATGATGAAAGTGATATTTTGGCACCGAAGAGACTTAAGACTACAGGATAATGCTGGGTTATATCACGCATTGAAGGCTAATAAAAATGTCCAGCCAATTTTCATTTTTGACAAAATAATTCTAAAAAAACTACAGAATAAATCCGATTCCAGAGTAAACTTCATCTTTCAAGAACTAGAACGATTACAGCAAGAATTCAAGGAGTATGGAACTGAGCTTTGGGTATTCTATGGCTCACCAACAAAGGTGATGACATCCATATTAGAGCACCATAATATCAAAGCTGTATACACCAACAGAGATTACGAAAGTTATGCTCTTGAAAGGGACAAAAAAGTAAAAAAGCTACTAAAAAAAAACAACATTGAGTTGCATACTTATAAGGATCATGTCATTTTTGAAGGGAATGAAGTACTAAAAAAAGATGGTCTACCTTATACTGTATTTACACCTTACAAGAAAACTTGGATGACAAAATTGGAGAGCCAAATGATGGGTAAGGACTTGTTTTTTTTAAAGTCGTATCCCACATTGAAATACGCATCTCATTTCGCGAAAGAAAGCAATCCAAAATACAGATGCACATTGGCTGATATTGGATTCAACCCATCTGACATCCCCATACCACCCAAATCTGTCAACCAAAAACTAATTAAAAAATATAGCGACAGAAGAAATTTTCCAGCCATGGAGGGTACTTCCAAACTAGGAATTCATTTTAGGTTTGGGACGATAAGTATTAGAGAGAAAGTACGCAAAGCGATGGCGCTATCAGACACATATCTTTCGGAGCTCGTCTGGCGGGACTTCTATAGCCAAATATTACAGAATTTCCCTCATGTAGAAAAAAATGCCTTCCGGGCCAAATATGAGAAAGTCGATTGGCGAAATAATGAAGGGGAATTCAACGCTTGGTGTCGTGGTGAGACGGGTTATCCTATTGTAGATGCTGGTATGAGAGAGCTTAATAATACAGGTCATATGCATAACCGCGTTAGAATGATTGTTGCCAGCTTTCTTACCAAACATTTATTAATAGATTGGCGCTGGGGTGAAGCTTATTTTGCAGAAAAACTGCTCGACTTTGACTTGGCTAGCAACAATGGAGGATGGCAGTGGGCGGCAGGATGCGGCACAGATGCAGCACCTTATTTCAGGATATTCAACCCCACAACCCAAATGGAAAAATTTGACAAAGAAAAAAAGTATATAAAAAAGTGGGTGCCAGAGTGGGGAACTGATAAATACGTTCAACCTATTGTAGACCATAAGCTGGCTAGGGAAAGATGCCTGGCTACCTATAAGGCCGCTTTACAGTAATTCATCTATTTTATCTAGGAGCCAAGACTTGTTTAGAATGCCAGTTTCCTGCTCTATACTCTCTCTTAATTTCTTTAGCTGGAATTTAGAATGCCGCACCGATAACAGTTTCTTCAGATTCTTGACAAAGGAAATTTGTCTAGCTTTTCTTGCCCCTTCTATAGATTTTTCTCTCCTAAGAAATACTAAAAAGGAATTAATGGCAAGGGTTAATGCGTCAAACTCATCTAACTCATAATAGGAAGCCAACAAGTAATATCTAGAACTGATATGATACCATACATCTTCATAATTAACCTTATTAAGATATACTAATACGTCAGAATACTCTTTTTTATGGAATGCCACTCTAGTAAGACAAAAGTTCACTACATTCTCTTTCTGGCTAGGCTTTAAAAGACTTGATTTATACTTTATAAATGATTCTATCTTATCAAATTCCGATAACCTAAGACCGACAACCACATAGTTGCTAAATGTTGTCGGTGATAAATACCCCTTCTCGAATACAATCTCTTCTTCTATCGCCCAATCGTATAATTCCAGAAGCTCTTGCAACGCTTCTTGACTACCTTTATTTATCTTCTTTATTGCATAGCTAAGTAAGGCATCAGCTATTTCCTTCTGTTCTATTTTTTTAAAGTTGCCTATTTCACTCTTAACCAAACTCTTTAATTCAAAGTATTCATCATCATCGACTTGGTTAGAAATTAGAAGGTAGATAAGATGATATATTCTTATTGCAGGTGTTGTTTTGAATTTTTCCTCACTTACCAACTTTTGAATTTTGCTTATATCAGTATCAACATCAAGATTGTATAATTTACTTCTTGTCAATACATCATTTGCAAATCTGAGTTTCTCAATTATATAGAATACATCCAAATTTATTGAAAGCGCTGAATAAATTTCATTTGTAACTGAATCTGAGTGCTTTGCTTTATCTCGAACATCATCATTTATTAGAAACTGAAGATTCCTATTAAAAAAATACTTGTTCAGGTAGAAATCTGATGATTGGTCTATAGCTCTAGATAGGCTTTTATCCGATTTTTTGGTATGCTTTTCTATCAGACTCTTCAAGTCCTTTTCTTTAATGGCTTCCAGTAGTAAGTTGGCTTTAAGTAGTTTAGATTTTTCCAATTGCTCAATAACTAGAAAATTTTCACATCTTTCAAGCGTATCATTACATAACTTCCTGAATTTGAGGTCATTGTACGCATCATCTTTGTTAATGATTTGCTTCCAAATTTGGTCTTTGGACAAGATTTTTTCTTGATTACCAGACTTAATAATATCGGATAGATAAATTACTAACTCAGTAATGTTTTGATTTACATTGAAGTAGGGTGACTTGATAAACTTCAAAAATCGATTAAGATCTTTGCGTTCGAGAGAATACAAAATAGAATATATACGTGTACTTATCACAGGATAAATATAAATTTTAATATATATGTATTATATTGTAAATCAATTGTATATAGAATAGGATTTATTTTTATTCGAATAAGACTTGGCAGCGAAAATTCAATTTCAAACGATATTATATAAATAATTGATAATCAGTAAGATAATGATTGAATTAAATGGTCATTAAAATCTGGTTTTAGTTAAAGATTTTGGAGATTGCTGAGTATATTTGATATACTAAAACTTTACACACAAACAAAATGAGGCTAATTTTTGCCTTTTTAATGCTATTCTTCTCTGTTTCATTGAGTGCCCAACTCAATGAGAAGAATGTGTTTGTTGATGTCAAAGTCAATGAAACAACTCAAATTGAGGTCAATTCATTGATTATTCCAACCATAAAAAGTCATGATTACAGTTTAACTGATTCTATAGGTTTTGACCCTGTACCTACAAGTCCAAATACCTATGTCTTGAATTATCAGAGTACCAGTGGGTATTTAGGAGATATATCTACAGTGATAGAGTATACAGAACCTTCTTCTATCTCAGGCATATCGCAGAAAAATTATATGGTGCTTAATGTGCAGTCTCGTCCATCGGTCGTTAAGGCAAATGACGATCAAGTGTTGCACCAAGGAAGTTCTTTATCCATAAATCCACTCACTAACGATAATACGACTGAGGATAGCCTGAATATCATCAAACTAGGGTTTGTCTCTGGTGGTTCTGCCACGATTGTGAATGGAGAGACAATTGAGTATTCTCCTACAGACTCTCACGGATTTATAAAGTATTTCGTGGAAGATGAGTTGGGATCTATTAACAGTGGAACTATACATCTTAATGAAGAAAATAATGAAGCTTCAGAAAACTATGATCTTTTCGCGGAAGAGATGGAAGGCTTGACGCTGATTTTGCCTTCATCTGATTTTATTCTTGATGTATCACCATCTGATGGTGAGATAATCCAAACTTCGACTGATCATGTTTGGTACTATATGCCTGACGCTGGGTTTACAGGTATAGAGGATATTGCTTTTTCATCTTCTACAGGAGGATATCTTGAGTACACTATTGATGTGCTACCGTCTGGGGCGACTAACAGTCCTGTTGTAGATGATGCTATTTATGTAGTTACTGATGGCACTGTATCCTTTGATGTCTTAGCAAATGATTTCAATCCAAATGCTGTAATTGTCAATTTCTCAAATGAGTTGACAGAAATATCAACAGGTGTTTATCAATATACGCCGCCGACTGGTTTTGAAGGAGATAAGTTTTTTGAATATACAGTCTTCACGGGTACACAGGTTTTCGTCGGTGAAATAACAATCCATGTAAACGATTTTGCGCCGACTAATGACGTGAATTATGAGTTTCAAATTATAGAGAATCATGATTTAGTAATCATTCATCAAACACCTACTACAGACTTTTTCTTAACCGAAGTAGTCTCTCCAACTTTTGGCTCTCTAACTATATTGGATGAGTTTGGGGAAGCCGTTTTGGAATGCGACACCTTAAGTGGAGCTAACACTTTGATTTATACACCCAATCCGAATTTTTCTGGCCTGGATGAATTTGACTTAGAATACTGTACAGAGACTGGAATTTGTGAAATACTTAAAGTGGATATTATTGTAGAATCATCAGACAATACAGATTGCTTATGTCTGGAAGACTGTGTATATCCAGGAGATCATAATGATGATGGCAGAGTAGACATGCTTGACATATTGGATTTGGGAGTCAATTCTGGCGAAGGAGGCTTCGATAGAAATAATGATTTCGATGAGATTTGGACAGGGCAACATAGTGCAAATTGGGGCTATGGACAAATAGGAACTGGCGTTGATTTGAAGTGTGGTGATTCTGATGGTGATGGTGTAATTGATGTTTTTGATTTCCAAGCAGTATCAGATAATTATGGCCGATTACATCGTCTACAATCTGAAATAGTAGCTGCAACAACCGATATACCTATTTACTTTGTGCCACAGCAAACGGAAGTTGATTCAGGAGAGGTTCTGTTTATTGATATAGTTGTAGGGGATAATGCCTTCCCTGCTATAGATATGAATGGGCTCGCATTCTCGTTCTTTATCGCACCTGAACTAATGGATTCTTCTAGTGTTGCATTTAACTTAGCTGATGACAATTGGTTATCATACCAAAGTCCATTAACTGACTTTAGCATTACTCCTGCTGATGGTCAAGTTGATATATCAGTTTCAAGACTAGGGAATAATGGAGCGGATGGAATTGGTCTAATTGGAACTCTTGAGTTTATTGTCGAAGATATTATAGAAGGCTTGAAGAGATCATCTGACAACAGTCAATCATTTGCAGTAGAAATGAAAAACATCAACTCCATCAACAAATTTGGAGAAAGAGTAAGACACCCAGATTTTCATCAGATTATTAGCATACAATCTCCTGATTATGCGGAGAAACAAGGTGAACTTATTTTGCTTAAAGATGATATCGTTACTTATCCAAATCCAACAGCAGGATTGATTAACATGAAGTCTGAATTCCATACCATAGACAATGTAGAAGTTATAGATATCCTTGGCAGGAATCTAAACACGATTCCATCATCTGGTAAAGAAATGATACTAGACCTTTCCACTTACGAGGCAGGAGTTTACTTTATTAAGGTTAGTAGTGGAGATGAGACCGCAACTCAAATCATAAATAAAGTAAATCCTTAATATCTCTCTTGTATCTTCCTGACAACACATTATGTTAGATCAAGCTAAGGAAGTCCGCAAAGGAGAAGAAACTTAATTGGGTGATTTCGCAGGATATCTAAAGGCACACTTACCCGATGTGACTTATGGCAAGATGAACTTGAATCAATTCTGCGGCGGCCATGCAAATCTCACTTACTTGATTAGTTTTGGTAACAATGAATTGATTCTACGCCGTCTGCCTTTCGATAAGATAGCTTCCTGGCGCACATGATATGTAGAGAGAGTTTGGTGTATTTTCCAAATTAACAAAGTATTTCCTGAAGCACTACCTGCCTATCTATATTCAGATGATCAGAATATGGACTTTAATATAGCAGCTTCTCTTATGATGGTCTATGGTACTTCATATCATGCCTTGAAAGATAGTGCTCAGATTAAAGAGGGAGAAACACTTGTAATATTGGGCGCCTCGGGAAGTGTCAGGTTAGCAGCAGTAGAGAGTTAGGCAAGTTGAATGGCGCTCGTGTAATATCTGCAGCGTCCACCGATACAAAATTAGAGTTGCGCAAAAAAATATGGAGCAGACGAAAAGCGCATCAAAGAAGAACTGAAGGTAACGGAGCTAATTTTTTTGTCTATGATCCCGTTGGTGGCGAATATACAGAAGCTGCCCTTTGAGCAACTGCATGAGGAGGTCGTTTCTTGATTGTAGGTTTCCCGGCTGGAATCGCTAAGACACCAATGAATTTACCCCTATTAAAAGGCTGCTAAATATGTGGAATTTTTTTGGGGATTTTTGCTGCACGAGATCCAAACACAATATGAAAAACTCGATGGAACTGATTAAATTGTACAATGAAGGAAAACTAAAACCCTACGTGCCCAAGGTTTATGATTTAAAGATTCTCGTCAAGCGTTAACTGATATGATGGATCGAAAGATTATGGGAAAAATAGTTATCCAACCGTAAACTAGCCAAGAAGGCCGATTGATTATCGGTCAAATTTCCACTGTGATCAACTAAATTAAGCAAGTGAAAATATTTCAGAAATCTGCTGAGCCGTTTGTTGTTTTTGTAGAAAAATATTATCCTAATCCTTTTGTCTTTGTCATCGTTGTAACGGCACTTACTTTTCTACTGGCGATAGGATTGACAGATATTTCGCCAGTCTCAGCTATAGAAGCTTGGGGTGGTGGCTTGTCTAAATTATTAGCTTTTATGGCTCAGCTAAGTCTGACTTTAATAGCAGCATATGCACTTGCCCATACAGATCTAGCTAGAGAAGCTTTGTCAAAACTGGCTCGCTTGCCTTCAACACAATTTCAAGCCTATTTCTTAGTAACCTTTATTGCAGGTATTTCTAATTTGATTGCTTGGTCACTGGGCCTGGTCGTCGGTGCATTGATAGCGAGACAAGTCGCTATAGAGGCAGATAGAAAAAATATAGCAATTCACTATCCTCTCTTAGTCGCTTCTGCGTATGCAGGCTTTGTCTTATGGCACATGGGATACTCTAGTAGCTCTGCTTTATTTGTGGCAACGCCAGGTCATAGCCTGGAAGAATTAGTCGGCATTATCCCAGTAACAGAAACAATATTTTCGGGCTTCAATCTTATTCTAGCGCTTATCACCTTGGCTTGTATTTGTATTGTTTGTCCTTTGATGCATCCAAAGGACAACAATATCATAAGACTAAAAGCAGACGTGTTATTAAAGTCATCCACTAGATTAATAGAAGATAAAACAACCAATAACACCGTCGGCAAGAAGTTGGATAACAGTCGGATATTCACAGTTGCAATAGCCATTTTACTTATAATATTTTTGATTATATGGTTTGCCACTAAAGGATTAGACCTCAATCTGAATATTGTCAATTGGACCTTTTTGGCTGGCGGTTTATTGCTCGCTAGAAACGTACAACACTATATGGACTTAGTCAAGGATGCGAGCAAAGCAGTAGGGGAGATATTGATACAATATCCTTTTTACGCAGGCATCATGGGATTAATGGCAACTTCAGGATTGGTAGAAATGTTATCCAATTGGTTTGCTACACACGCAACTGCAGGAACGCTTTCTTTCCTTGCATTCTTGTCAGGCGGAATTGTCAATCTGTTTATCCCCTCAGGCGGAGGGCAATGGGTTATTCAAGGCCCTGTATTTCTAGAAGCTGGGCAGAAACTTGGCGTTGACCCCGCTACGATAGTGTTAGCTGTATCTTATGGAGATCAATGGACCAATATGATTCAGCCTTTTTGGACAATTCCCTTGCTGGCAATTGCGGGATTGAATATGCGACAAATTATGGGTTATACTTTTGTGATTCTGTTGGTGACGTTTTTGACCTTTGGAGGGGGATTATTGTTGCTGGGTGCATAGATAAACTTCTATGTTAGGCTTTAAATATCATATTCTTATTGCCACTACAAATAATTTACCAGGTAGATGAATGCCTTGGTTATGCAGAGGACTGGTGCTATTTTAAAGAATCAAGTCAAAGGATCACAGTTTATTCTGTTCCACTATTTTCAGTAAGTCTTCTTTGTAATTTTTACCGATTGGTATATGCTTTGGTTTACCGCTCTCTAAAATTTCTATTGAGTTTCCTACAACAGCTTTTATCTGCTGAATATTGACAATGTACGACCGGTGCACTCTCATGAAAATGTCAGATGGCAACTTTACTTCCAGACTCTTCATAGTCTGCAACGCAATTACTCTTCCTTGATCCTTCTTTATAATCACATAGTCTTTGAGGCCTTCCACATACAAAATTTCTGTGAAGTGGACTTTCATTAATTTCTTATCTGCTTTAACAAAGAAGAAATCATCTGCAGTAGTAGCTGTGGATATTTCACCTTGCAAACTATCCTTTACTTTATTAACAGCTTTCAGAAATCTATCAAACGCAATAGGTTTCATTAGATAATCTATTGCATTGAGGTCAAATCCTTCTACAGCGTATTCAGCATATGCAGTTGTGAATATTACCTTAGGCGGGTTAGTCAAACTTTTAATCCATTCTATACCAGTCATCTGTGGCATTTGAATGTCCAAAAAGACTAAGTCTACTTTTTCATTTTGCAATACTTCATTGGCAGCAATAGCATTATCGCACTTGGCTGTTACTTCCATATCTGGAATCTTCTCAATATAGTTCTCTATAATATCATGTGCCAGTGGTTCATCATCAACAATCATTACTTTGAGCATATAATATTTTCGTTTTGTTGTTAAGTCAAATTAATTTCTAGTTCTACATGGTAAGTATCAGAGGCATCATTGATTTTTAGGACATGCTTACCAGGATATAAAATTTTTAACCGGCGTTTGACATTTTCCAATCCAATACCACCCGATTTGTTTTTATTTATTTGGGGCTTGATTGCTTGAGGTTTAGAGTTTTTAATATCCAGACTAACTAATGCATCATCTAATATTAGCTGAGCATTCACATATCCAGACTTTATATGATTGTCTATGCCATGCTTAAACGAATTCTCTAAAAAGGGAATAAACATCAATGGCGCAATTTTCTGCTGTTTGGCGGTGCCTTGAATATCAAAATTTATCTGAAATCGTTCTCCTTGCCTAAGCCTTTCTAATTCAATATAGTTGATTACATTCTTGATTTCCATTTCTAACGATACTTCCTTTTCATTGCTTTCATAAAGCATATATCGCATCATTTCAGACAATCGGAGTACTATTTCTGGCGCTAAATCTGACTTCTTCAATGTCAATGCATATAGGTTATTCAATGTATTGAAGAAAAAGTGGGGATTGATTTGAGATTTTAGAAACTTAAGTTCAGATTGTAAGTTTTGGCTTTGCAACTCTATTTTTTCGTTTTGTAAGCCGAGCCAGTCAGTGGTCACCTTATATCCTGTAGAAGTCAGTCCAACAAACAATAAGCTTAGGAAAATTATTATCCTATTCTCTAAAATGTCAGATATAAATTCTGGACTGTCCTGATATAGAATGATTGTAGATAGTGTATGTATAGGCGTCACTAAAAGAACAAATAAAATCAAACTCAGTATGTAGAATACCAAGTTTCGCTTCTGGAGTATAGTCGGGATGAGATAGAGGATATTTATATAAACTATAAGGATATAAAAAGAGATATCCATTAGTTTATCTACCAATATGAACCATATTGGGTACTCCGTCTTATCGATAAGTACCATGAAGAAGTAAAACATCACCCAAAAGCTAAAGTGGAAAAACCCTTTACTTTTGAGCAAATCTTCTCTGAAATCCTTGTAATCCACCCAATTCACAATTGAAAGTTGCTCCAAATATTCGGAATAACAAAGCTTGTTTAGACTAATTGGGCTAAAAATCCGACTTCCTTAGTCTAAAGATCTTATGTGGTGATGTCACCTTGATTATCAAAACTTAATCATAAGTTCGCAGTTAATTAGAATAGAAATTTTCATCTAAAGCGGATTAATGAGCTATAAGAAGACAGAATCTTATGACGAATCTATTACCAAAGACTTAAAAGATAACTTTTCAAAAATTCTCACAGGAATAGGAGAGGATATAAAGAGAGAAGGGATAGTCAAAACACCTGAGAGGGCTGCTAAAGCAATGCAATTTCTGACGCAGGGCTACAACATGGACCCGACTCAAATATTGACTGGAGCCATGTTCAAAGAAGATTATAATAATATGGTATTAGTCAAGGATATAGAGCTATACTCCTTGTGCGAACATCATATGCTACCTTTCTTCGGAAAAGTACATGTAGCCTACATACCTAATGGCTATATCGTGGGATTGAGTAAAATACCCAGAGTCGTAGATGTTTTTGCCAGAAGATTGCAAGTGCAAGAACGACTAACAAATGAGATTCTTCATGCAATTCAGAATGCCTTAAATGCGCAAGGCGTTGCGGTTGTCATAGAAGCCTCCCATATGTGCATGATGATGAGAGGAGTAGAAAAACAAAATTCCATGACAACAACATCTGCATTTACTGGTGTCTTTGAGCAGGCAGAAACCAGAAACGAATTTTTACGATTAATCAACTAATAAGACGGTAAGCCATTACCTTTATTTTCTGAACCTAACTAGCTAATATGGCTGTATTCTTATTTCCGGGACAAGGTTCCCAAACTGAGGGCATGGGTAAAGAACTATATGATAGTTCATCTCAAGCAAAAGAATTATTTGAAAAAGCAGATACGATTCTAGGGTTTCCTCTATCAGATGTCATGTTTAATGGCACTAAAGAAGACTTACTCAAAACCAGCGTTACACAACCAGCAGTATGTCTCAATGCATATATTCGATTCAAAATAAGTGATATAGATAATCTTACTGCAGTTGCGGGGCATAGCTTAGGAGAATTAACAGCACTAATGGCTAATGGGTGTCTAACCTTTGAAGATGGTCTCAAACTTGTTTCATTACGAGCGGAAGCCATGCAAAAAGCCTGTGATGACACAAATGGTACCATGGCTGCAATTCTTGGATTAGATGATGAGTTAATTACTGAATTGTGCCAAAACGCGAACGAAATTGTAGTTGCCGCCAATTTCAATTGTCCTGGTCAAGTCGTAATATCTGGATCTCACGAGGGAGTTAACCAAGTAATGGAAGTAGCCAAAGATAGAGGTGCAAGAAGAGCCATCTTATTACCAGTCAATGGGGGATTTCATTCTCCACTTATGGCATCAGCTCAGACTGCGCTCTCTGCTGCTATCCAAGAGACAAAATTCAGTAATCCTACAGTACCAATATATCAGAACGTCAACGCCAAAGCAGAATCCGACCCAAATCAAATCAAAGAGAATCTCGTAAGGCAACTCACCAACAGTGTGATGTGGACTCAAAGTATGAAGCAGATGATATCAGACGGTGAATCGGAGTTCGTAGAATTCGGAGCCAAAGTTTTGAGCGGTTTTGTAAGGAAGATAGATAGATCTCTTACTGTCAATCAATATTAGCAGATCTCATGGCAGTAAAAGTAAGCGCAGGGAATATTCTAATAGCTCAACCTTTTATGGATGATGACAACTTCAAAAGGACAGTAATTGGTATCACAGACCATGGCAAAGAAGGGAGTGTAGGTTTAATCCAAAATAAAGTTATCAAAGTAAAGCTCCCTGAACTTATACCTACAATAGATGCTGAAGGAGACTTCAAAGTATTTTTCGGGGGACCTGTTGCCACAGATACTATCCACTATATACATAATGTAGGTCACTTACTTGATAACAGCATCAAAGTAAAAAATAGCATCTACTGGGGAGGAGATTTTGAGAAACTAATTGCTCTTATTAATAATGGTCTCATAACGGATAATAACATCCGATTCTACATTGGATATAGTGGGTGGTCAGAAGGCCAACTTGAAACTGAACTCGAGAGTGGCAGTTGGATAGTTTCAGATTGGTATGCTAACTACACTTTTCAGAGACCAGTCAACAAGCTTTGGGAACAAGCGCTTGGGCACAAAGGGGATAACTATAGTATCATTGCTAAAATTCCAAACTCTCCAAATAAGAATTAGACATTGTATTCATTCTCAAATATCACGCATCATTTTGGAGATTTCCAAATTTTCAACAAAGTCTCCTTTGTCATATCACCAGGTGATAAGGTAGCTTTGGTCGGTAAGAATGGGGCAGGCAAGACGACGCTTTTTAAGATAATAACGAAAGAAATGTCTTCAGATGAAGGAGACATAGCTATTCCAAAAGATACTAAAATAGGCTACTTGTCGCAGCACTTAGATTTTGACGAGAACAAAACGATTCAAGATTCTTGTCTTGAGTGCTTTAAAGAATACTTTGATCTAGAAAAACAAATTTCTGACATCAACGACAAACTTCAAACAGAACAGGAAGAGACTCAGGTCAATAAATTATTAGAGGACTTAGATCGATTATCCATGAAGCAGTCCGCACTGAATGTTACAAATCCCTACGCAGACACTGCAAAAATCTTGAAGGGTTTTGGATTTAAAGAAGAGCAACTTCAGAATAAAATATCCACATTATCTGGTGGATGGAAAATGCGGATACAAATGTCTAAGCTCTTATTACAAAAACCAGATTTGCTGTTGCTGGATGAGCCTGACAACCACTTGGATATAGAGGCTTTGATATGGTTTGAAAAGTATCTTAAAAATTACTCTGGAGCAATCTTATTCATTTCGCATGACATAGATTTCATGTCTAATGTTGCTACAAGAATTTTAGAGCTTGCCAACAAAGAAGTATTTGATTTTAAAGGTAGTTATAAGAAGTTTCTAGATGGCAAGGCACTTAGAAAAGAAAAAGAACTACAAGCATATACCAACCAACAAAAGGTTATCAAAGAAAAGGAGCGAACGATTACCAGGTTCATGGCCAAGGCAACAAAAACCAAAATGGCCCAATCCATGAAAAAGCAGTTGGACAAAATGGAGCGATTAGAACTAAGTGAGGATGATGTCACTAAGATACAAATCAGCTTTCCTGTCGTCCATAAACCTGGCAAAATAGTTGCCACTGTCAAAGACGCTAGCAAGTCTTATGGTGATTTACTCGTTTTAGATAAAGTTTCATTAGAGATAGAGAGAGGGCAGAAAGTAGCATTTGTAGGCCAAAATGGACAAGGAAAATCTACCTTGGTAAAAATGATAGCTGGCCAACTCAAATATAATTCAGGTGAAGTAAATCTTGGTCATAATGTGCTAGTTAGCTATTTCGCTCAAGAGCAAGCAGAAACTTTAGATACCAAGAAAACAGTCTTGGAAACAATAGAAGACAAAGCGGATCCAGAATTACAAACCAAATGCAGACATATTCTAGGTGCCTTTGCATTCTCTGGAGAAGATGCAGAAAAGAAGGTCTCAGTGCTAAGCGGTGGAGAGAAATCAAGACTATCCATGGCCTGTCTTGTATCACAGAAATCTAACTTTCTAATCCTAGATGAGCCGACGAACCACCTTGACATTCATGCTAAGTCAATACTGAAAACAGCCATTAAAGACTATCCTGGCACGCTAATCATAGTATCACATGATAGAGATATACTTAGGGGAACAGTAGAAGTTACTTACGAATTTAGAGACAAAAAAATAATACAGCATCTAGGAGATTTGGATTATGTGCTGGAAAGACGAAAAGTAGATGACATTAGAGAATTCTCCACAGAAAATAAAAAGGCTTCTTCCATCTCTACTGCTGCTAAAAAGAAAGAGAGTACATTAAGTTATGAAGAGCGCAAAAAGATAAACCGTAATATTAGTAGGGTAGAAAAGAAGATAGACCAATTCGAAAATGAGAAGAATGAAATCCATAGCAAGTTACTAGATCCCGATTTTTACAAATCTCCTGAAGGAGCTACTTCAGTAAAGAGATTATCTTCCCTAGACAATGACTTGGAAAAACTATCTGAAGAGTGGGACGAATGGGTGAGCAAGTTAGACGAATAGTTACTTTTTAAGCCTTGGATAATTTAGCTAATTGATGGATAACCGCTTTCATGTCTTTTGGCAGGGGTGATTCAAATTCATTCACTTCTCTCGAAATCGGATGTTTCAACTGTAATTTTGTGGCATGCAAACCAACCCTGCTCAATAATGGTCGCTCTTCTTTCTCTCCAGAAAAGTGCATCCGCTTTTTAATATTGGATAAATAAAATGGTTCTCCATCACCATAGAGTTTATCGCATACCACAGGACACCCTATGGCACGCATATGCACCCTTATTTGGTGCTGCCTTCCAGTCATGATTTTGACTTCTAAAAGGGAATACCTACCATAGTTTTCTAATACACGATACTTCGTAAGTGTCTCTTTCCCATCATTACTTACGACCATTCCTTTTCCGCGACCTTTTCTTGGTGCTGTAGGTAGGTTTATTAGACCAATCTCTTCAGTAGGCACCCCATGTACTATAGTTTTATAATGCTTTTCTAAATCACGATTTTCAAAATCCAAAGAAACCGCTCTATGTGCTTCTTCTGTTTTAGTAAATAGGATTAATCCACTTGTGTCTTTATCCAATCTATGATTAACAAAAACTTTATCACGCTTAAGTGAGAGTGTACCTATTAGAGATGGTTTTGTCTTATCATATCTATCTGGAATGGTCAAGAATCGAGCTGGCTTATTGAGTACAATAAGGTGGTCGTCTTCAAATAATATGTCCCATCTATTTCTTTTCATTATGGTAGTTACTTGTTCTGAAAGTCTTTTTTCCTCTGACATGGTAAGTCCATAATATGGAAGGCAATCCTAATCTTGCAATTGACTTCTTGTCCGATCTAATAGACTTGTGTTTCTTTCTAGCAGAAAAGAAGCGGCTATAAAAGCTAAAATGTGCTTTTATAATCGCCCAACAAGAAGCAAACGACCCCTCCAACAACATTTTCACACCAGCTATTCCATCCAAAAACAAACGTAAAGGAATTTTCCAAAATAGAACACTTAATTCTTCATTCTTTACAATCATCAGCAAGTTATTCCTGAAATTTAAATAGACTTTCTTACTGTTAGAGTAATCCAAAGTGCCACCTCCTAGATGATAGACTAACGAAGAAGGTATGACTGCTAGCTTGTAACCTCGTCTTCTAATTCGCCAACATAAATCTATCTCCTCTTGGTGTGCAAAATAACTCTGGTCAAATCCACCAAGTTCTTCGAACAAAGTTCGTCGTATTATAAAGGCAGCACCACTTACCCAATCCACATCAGCAATATTATCATATTGCCCCTCATCTTTCTCTATGGTATCAAATATTCTACCTCTACAATATGGATAAGATAATGAATCCAGAAATCCTCCCGAAGCGCCTGCATATTCAAAACTTTCATTTTCTGAATCTGATAAGATCTTGGGCATCGCAGCTCCATAGTCTGGATTCGCATCCATAAACTCAACCAGTGGATAAAGCCAATTTTCGCTGACCCTTATATCAGAATTTACCAAAACAATATATGTGGAAGTAATTCCTTTAAGCCCCTCGTTATAACCACCTGCATATCCAAAATTCTCTTTCAGCTTAAGAACGTTTATTTCTCTGAATTCACTTTCGAGAATATCTAAACTTTGATCAGTACTTGCATTATCTATGAATAGCAACTGTGAGTCTTCATCTGAATATTGCATCAATGAAGGAAGGTAAGTTCTAATAAGCGTCGCAGAATTATAACCAAGTATAGCTACTGTGGTTTTGCAACTTTTTTTTTTAGAATTCTGGCCTTCAAAATAGGCCTTACTTGCTTCCTCATCTTTTGCAAGTTGCAAGGTCAGTGCCTCAAGTCCACTAAACTTAATATCATGTCGAATGAAAGATAGTAGTTCTATAGTGACCACTGAACCATATATGTCACGGTCAAATTCAAAAATGTTTACTTCTATCGTCTTAGGATTATCCTCATTTATAGTAGGTATATCTCCTATATACATCATCCCCTTACAACGTCTGTTGTCTATGTGGATATAACAAACGTATATGCCATCCATAGGGATAAGCTTAGCTTTACTAATTACCTTAATATTAGCAGTAGGATAACCTATTTCTTTCCCCAGATGACGTCCATGAATAACTTCTCCAGTAATAGCATAAGGTCGTCCCAGAAGAAGATTGGCATTTTCTAAATCGCCTTGCAAAAGATAGTTACGAATTCTTGTAGAGCTTATCTTGATCTCTTTCTCCTGCTGCTCTGATATTTCTTCCAAGTGATAATTGTAACTTTTTCGCTGTTCTTTAAGAAAATGTATATCACCAGCTCTTCCATTACCAAACTTGTGGTCATATCCAATAATGATTACTGATGGATTGAAATTTCTGATTAATATGTCTTTGAGATAATCTTCGGGAGACAATTGAGATAGGGCGGTTGTGAATGGTACGATTACTAAAATATCCACGCCTAGATCACTTAATATCTGCACCTTTTCATCCTTAGTAGTCAATAGTTGTAATGAATCATCATCTGGAAAAAGTACTTGACGAGGATGAGGATAGAATGTCATCAAGACGCTTTGTGTCTTTAGCTTGTGAGCAGTCTGAAATAATTGCTTGAGGATATGCTGATGCCCCGCATGTACACCATCATATGACCCTATGGTTATGACAACACCCTCTAATTCCGGGAGATCATTGAAGCTAGTATATACTCTCATATTAAGAATCCCACAATATGAACCAAATGTAAGACTATACGGGAAGTAATTGAATATCTATCGACAGATTGAACCCTATTCAACCTAAATCTCTTTGTATATGTTAATTTTGGCAGCGTAAAGTGAACAGAACTGATAGTTTTGTCATGACTAATAAGACACATGGAAATAGATAATAATAAAGTCGTAGAAGCACTACGTCTGGTAATAGATCCAGACTCAGGTAATGATATAATATCTATGAAGATGATAAAGGATCTGAGAATTAATGCCTCTCAGATTTCTTTCACAGTAGAAGCTGCTGGATTAAAAGACACTGAAAAATTTAAAATACATGAGCAAATCAGTCAGGCGCTACTAAGCATTTACCCAGGGGCAAAACTTGATATCCATTTTGCCAAGTCTCAAAAATCCAATCGACCGATTCCTCAGGTTAAGAACATCATTGCCGTGGCATCAGGGAAGGGTGGCGTCGGTAAATCTACCGTATCAACCAATTTAGCTTTGGGGCTACAATCATTGGGGGCCAAAGTAGGTCTCATGGACGCTGACCTGTACGGTCCTTCTATCCCTACTATGCTAAACATCAAGGAGAAAAAACCTGTAATAAAGGAATTATACGGACGGCACCGAATCCTACCTATAGAAGCTCATGGTTTAGCTACCATATCTATAGGTAACATAGTAGACGAGGACCAAGCCGTCGTATTAAGAGGTCCCCGTTTGGGTGGTATAATAAAACAATTCGTCAATGAAGTAATATGGCCTGATTTGGATTATCTTATTATAGATCTTCCACCAGGCACAGGAGATATCCAATTGACCCTCGTTCAAACTCTACCATTAACTGCTGCTATTATCGTAACCACGCCTCAGCAAGTGGCTGTAGCCGATGCTGTAAAGGCGATGAACATGTTCAGATTGGAGCATATCAGGGTGCCTGTTATTGGTATAGTGGAAAACATGTCCTGGTTTATTCCAGAAGATGCGCCTGAGAAAAGATATCGCATCTTTGGTAAAGGAGGGGGAAAAGCTTTAGCAAAAAGAGGAGAAACTACGCTTCTGGCACAGTTACCCCTATTCTCTGAAGTAAGAGAAAAAAGTGATCAAGGGAGTCCAATAGTTTTGGATACGGACAACCCAATTACTAAATACTATCTCGATATGGCAAAAAATATAGCTAGTCAACTACATATTAGAAATGAAATGTTACCACCAACTCAAATAGTGGGTGTTAATATTCAAAAATAGAGTCCAAGATTTCATTTATTTTGTGCACTCTAAAGGTATCGTACCAAAATTTTATATGACTGCATCTGATAAAAAAGACTTTCTTTCCAAAATAGATAAAGCTTTGGATAAAATCAGGCCTCATCTTGCTGTAGATGGTGGAAATATAGAGGTCGTAGATATCCTAGATGATTATACAGTTCAAGTCAAATGGATGGGAAACTGTATAAACTGTTCTATGTCGGCTATGACAATGAGAGCGGGGGTAGAACAAACCCTTAAATCAGAGTTCCCAGAAATACAACACGTAATAGCAGTCAATGGGACGACCAGTGAGCCTGGCTAGAATCGAATTGAATGAGTAGGGAAAGTTTATACGATAATATTGTAGCCAAGCAATCATTCTTATGTGTTGGTTTAGATACTGACATTAATAGGATACCGATCCATCTCAGAGATAAAGAAGACCCCGTATTCGAATTTAATAAAGCCATTATAGACCATACCCATGAGTTGGCTATAGCATATAAGCCTAATATTGCATTCTATGAGGCCTTAGGTCCAGCCGGAATGGTATCACTTAAGAAAACAATAGACTACATTCCTGAGGATGTTATGGTTATTGCAGATGCTAAAAGGGGTGATATAGGTAATACATCTAGACTTTATGCCAAAAGTTTCTTTGAGTATTATAATTGTGATGCGATTACAGTAGCACCTTATATGGGACAGGACAGTGTAGGCCCATTCTTAGAATATGATGACAGATGGGTAATTATCCTAGGGTTAACTTCAAATGCAGGAAGCCAAGATTTTCAGCATTTTGAAAACAAGGAAGGGATTAAACTTCATCAGAAAGTAATGGAAACTTGTGCAGGTTATGGGAGTGAAGACAATATCATGTTTGTTGTAGGTGCCACACAAACTTCCTACTTAGCAGAAGTAAGAAAAGTTATACCTGACCATTTTTTGCTAGTCCCAGGAGTAGGTGCACAAGGCGGAAATTTAATGGATGTATGTAAGTATGGCATTAATGATAAGATAGGATTAATTGTTAATTCATCTAGAGGTATTATCTACGCAAGTGGAGAGAAAGATTTTGCAGACGTAGCTCGCCAAAAGGCATTAAAGCTACAATCTCAAATGTCTGAAATTCTTAACAGCCTTTCCTAATAAGATATCAGAAGTGGTGTACTTCTAATTGAGGATGACTCCACATATAATTTCTGAGAATAAGATCTGCTTCGGGATTTATTGGTTCATACCTCACGCATTCTTTTAATTCCTCTATACCATATTGTATATCTTCAGTATTTAGATATCCATAACCTCTATAATGCCCATCCTCCACTAAGAAGATAGTTTGTTCGCTTAGTTCTCTGCCGATATCAAGCAGTACAAAATTCTCCTCAAACAGACGATTCATTAGGTAAGTACTTTCTTTAAATCTTTCATTGTATAAGTAGGGCGGTTCTTCCCCTATACATGCGCCTTGACATCTAAGAAGTTCATAATTGAAGCATGTATTTTTAGACCTGTCTATGCCATTTACCTTCTGACAAAGCTGGAACGCGTCACCGATTTGTTCTATATGCTGCAGGGCAGATTTTCTGGACCCATAATAAGATAAGGGTTCTTCTGCTTTTGCAGCCGTTACTACTCTATATTTTCTATATCCGGATTTATCCAATGCCATCACAACAGCATACAAATACGATTTTACTTTTTGAGTTCGATTTATTTCTGGTTGAATATCCTTTATTTCTTTGGATTCCTTTAGCAGAGAAGCCAATTCACTTCCTGTGACTTCGTAGGAAATATCAGCCACTTTTTGGAAGAGATTATCCGTTTTACGTGTTTGTTTTGAGAAGTGTTGTTTCACTCTAGATTTGATATTTATACTCTTACCTACATAGATGACAAAGCCCTTCTTGTTCGCAAAGTAGTATACGCCACAGGCTTCAGGCAATTTCTCTACATCAGAGGGTTGGATGTCTTTGGGTAGTCGGGTTAATTCAAGCGACTGATTTACTAATTCTTTGACGCCTACTTTATCTTGATTACTGAAGATTCTCTTGAGCAGTATCGTTGTGGCTTTAGCATCATCATAGGCACGATGACGATGCTCCACTTTAATGTTAAAATACTTGATCAGATTGCCCAGACTATATGACTTAAGTCTAGGGAAGGCTTTTCGTGATAATCTAACAGTACAAAGATTACGTCTGGTGAATGTATAACCAAGACTTCGGAATTCTTCTCTAAGAAACTGGTAGTCAAACCTAACATTGTGTGCTACAAATATGGCACCTTCAGTCATCTCGATCACCTTCTTTGCTATCTCATAGAACTTAGGAGCATCGGCAACCATCTCATTTGTGATACCAGTCACTCTAGTGATATTTGAAGGAA
This sequence comes from uncultured Saprospiraceae bacterium, assembly GCA_964591455.1. GTDB lineage: Bacteria > Bacteroidota > Bacteroidia > Chitinophagales > Saprospiraceae > RFSX01. Next base: position 67,017 of record CAZQDZ010000003.1, on the reverse strand, counting down.
TAGATCTTTCGGGGTTAACTAATGACTGATACTCTTCTAAGACATCTGTGCCATCAAATAAGATAATCGCCACTTCTGTGATTTTATCACGTTTAGCTATACCTCCTGTGGTCTCCAGGTCCACAACCGCATATCTTCTCTTCACACTCACACTATTTGAAGTCATGATTATTAGAAAAAAAGCTGTTCATAGTAGATAATCCTCTAGAGTCTATATAAATTGTACACATGAAATTAATATTTAATATATTTCTTGCTCTATTTGTATGTTTTTCTTGTCATAATACGACCTCTAGCGGTCAACTAGTCCAGCACAGAATTCTACCTGGAGCGGATAGACCTACTGAATATTTACCACTCTTAAAAGGCAGAAAAATAGGTGTTATCGTGAACCACACCAGCATGGTAGGGTCCAAACATCTTATAGACTTCCTTACTAGTCAACAAATTCAAGTAACTAAAATTTTTAGCCCTGAACATGGATTTAAAGGAAATGCTGATGCAGGTGAAAAAATAAATGATGATGAAGAACTCTATAATGGCATTCCTATCAAAAGCCTATATGGAGATAATAAGCAGCCCCAGAATACAGACTTGGCTGATGTGGATGTGCTACTCTTTGACATACAAGATGTAGGTGTTAGATTTTACACTTATATCTCTACGCTTCATTATGTCATGCAGAGTGCGGCAGATAATCAGAAATCACTGATTATCCTGGACAGGCCAAATCCCTTAGCTTCTTATGTCGATGGACCTGTTCTAGAACCTCAGTTTAAAAGTTTTGTAGGTATGCATCCAGTGCCGGTAGTGTATGGTCTTACGATAGGAGAGTATGCACAGATGATTAATGGAGAAGGATGGCTAGATAACGGGGCACAAGCAGATATAAAGATTATTCCTATTGACAATTATGCCCATGATTCGGTATACATACTTCCCATCAATCCATCCCCCAACTTACCAAACAATATCGCCATTGGCCATTATCCTTCATTATGTTTTTTTGAAGGGACTTCAGTCAGTGTAGGAAGAGGGACTGATGCACCATTCCAACAGATAGGTCACCCAGCATATAGCAGTACACATAGTTTCACACCAAGATCTGGACCGGGAGCCAAGTATCCCAAACTCGAAAACAAATTATGCTATGGGAAAGATCTCACAAGGACATCTCCGAACATGGACCGATTAGATTTAAGCTATCTTATCGAATTCTATAAAGACTTGGATTCTAAAGGAAAGCCCTTCTTCAGTGATAGTAATTTCTTTGACCTTCTTGCTGGGACTGATAAGCTCAAAAAAATGATTAAAAATGGCATACCTGAAAATGAAATAAGAATGTACTGGGAACCAGGGTTATTAGAGTACCGAATAATGATGAAAAAATATAAGTTATATAAATAGCTCCTCAAAAAGAGTATCGCAACTGAAATCTTAAATCTGTTCTGGTATCTCCATCTATAAAACTCGTACCACTACCATGCGTGCCGCGGTCTTTGATTGTTCTAGCCCATCTAAATTCAGACAATAAATTCCGAGTTATCTTGTATCTAAAGTTGACATAGTAGCGAATACCACGGCCTGAAAATGATGGAATCCCAAACTCATAAAGGATGTTGTTCTCATAGGCAAATATTCTACTCCTGAAATCATCAATGTCAAAAAATGCAATCCTACCAGTTATAGAATACGGTTTAGCCCAAGGTTTATATAATACATCTTGAAATAAAAGAACGCCATTTGTCACACCATTTATATTCTCAGCACGCGACAATTCGATTCTATTCCTGAGCTCTAAAAACTTATTGAGTTGATGACTAAAATGAAGTCTGAGACGCTGTCGTTTATGTAATCTTCCTACAGTAATCCTAGAATCTCCAATTGCCGAAATTAGTTCATCGCTTAGAGACAGGTTTTCTAATTTTTCTTCATGGAAAAATTGAAGATATACATTGAGCTTACGTCTTATCGAATAATCTAGTCTCAATAAATATTCCTTACCATCCGATGGATTATTAACTGAAGTTCTTATCCATGGATGTCGCCACACATCTGCATATGTCCTAATTAGCCAGCGTCTAGATAGCTGTAACTCCAAACCAAGATATAAGCCCGATTCATTATTCACTAAACTAGATTCTCCAAATGCATTCGGCGCAATACTGTTATATGAAGTACCATAATTTCTATACACCAATGAAGCACTTAACCGCTTATCTAATCCAATCAATGCACCAGCCAAATGGGCAAACCCTCCAGTAGAAGAATAAGCTGACTCACCATACAAATGAATATTTCTATATCTGTAACTATAATCTATACTCGTATTATGCAGTTGATTCCCACTGAATCTAAAACGGTTAGCTATATTATCCTCTCGTATCAATGGGGTATCAAAGAGATTGCTTAAGTGATTTATAGATATATCGAAACTGGATTTGAAATATTTAATACTACCCCCAATGCTCGTTAAGCCTAGAGTTCCTTTATCTTCTTTTTCATTAACTGTTCTATGCATGCCAGTCGTCTGCAATGATGACAAAAACAAATCCGGCGTATCAAAATCTATGCTGTCCACTCTAACGTTTCCATCCCGATTAACTCTGCTAAAAAATGAAGTGACTTCTATCTTAGGGCTTAACGCCAAGGTTACCGCTGCACCTCTATGAAATCCATTTTCAGTTATAGAAGTATATGGTCTTAATACGCGTCCTCCTTTCTTTACCTGTGTTACAAATGCACTTTTGCCAGCTCTAAAACCATTATGAGCGATTAACCCTTGTCCAAAGGAAATAGAGTAATCTCCTATCACCACATCCTTCAAAAGTGAGTTATAATCTCTTAAGTGAAAATGAGCTGTTACAAAATCTAAGCCTGAGTTTATGGTATCAGACAGTAACTGTTCTCCTTCATCCTTTTCGGATATCAAGCCAAATCGAAGTTTATTCTCAAAATTGCCCCTGTACCTAAGTGTCCATCGATTGGGGTCTCCCAAAAAATCTGGTGGACTTTGTTCATCACCTTCAAATCCGGCACGCTGTTCTATTACTCGACCCCATTTCAGAAAAACTTCATGGCGGCTCTCTTTCAGCATACTTTTTAGTGATACCGGTAACTTATTAGGATCAGATACTTGTAGAAAAGGCCGTAATCGTTGAATATCAGTAGTTTGGAAAGAAGGGATGGATTGTAGTTCTTCTATCATAATTAGATTACCATACTTCTGCTTATGTGCAAGTAAATCGATAATCTGGATATCTGAGAGTAAACCTAAGTCTTGTAAATCGTCATAGGATAAGTGATTTATATCCTGAGGATTTTCATAGTAGATCTTGTACCTATCGAAAAGCACACTTAAGTCAACGCCATCTTCCCTATCTTCCAAAAATAATTCTACCTGATCCCATATCTCCTGAGGCAATTCTTGTGATGACACAAGATTGGAGATTAGCATTGATATGATAATGAGGCATAATCTCATTCTTCTCGAACTCTTATTTTCTCCATAGTAGTTCCATGTAATGTACTTTCCACCCAGCTAGTAAAGTCATAGTACAAAAATGCAATTCTTTCCAAGCCACCTCTTTCATTACTTTTTAGTTTTTGTAGAGTATCCTCTATATAAGGAGTAATTCCAAAATTCATAGCCCGACTTCCTCTTCTTAAAAAACTAAACATAAGTTCTACGACTGGATTGACCATTCTTGCTGATTCAAACGACAGTTTCACATTAGGGAGTAAGTTAAGTATCAAGTGGAAATTATTGAGCTTATAATGACATAAAAGATGTAATAAACGTGCATAACAGAATATATCTGGCCTTATCTGCTGATCAGTATCATCCAGGACATAATTTATAAAATCTAACGCTTTTTCGTGATCTCCTTTGTAACTGTATAGCATGGCATACTTGTAGTAAAATATTCTGACTCTGTGCTTATCAAGCGTAATTCCATAATCCTCTATTTTGGCCTTCCATTGATGAACGTAATGGTCTAGCTTATGGAATTTGTTACATATAATCCGATAATTAAGTTCAGCATTAGAGAAGTATGACAAATCTAACAGCTTTGATGCCTTGTCAAATTGAGCACAATGTTGGTTTCTCCAATCACTGTAGACTTTAAACCAATATTCAAATTTATCACGACGTCTGAGATAAAAACAACTGGTTAGAATGTAGTGCATGCCTCTCATATAAAGTGCAGCATCCCAGATAAGTCTGGCCCTTTGATTAGTGCATTTTTCTACCCACTTCACTGCATGCTTATAACTAAGGTGAAATTCTAACCGCATATAGTAATACCATACATGTGCTTGATGCCACAATACCATAGCAGCATCGGAGGATTCTATTTGCCTCAATTCCGGCAATTGGTTTTTAAAGAAAATTTCATACATCAATAAGTCTCTCGATTCACTAGCAAACCCCCATTTAATGTATAAACCTTGAACTTCAAGGCAGACATTGAGCATCTCAGATTCTATATGAACTGTTGCTAAGTAGCGCTTTGATTCTGCAATTAATTTTTCTACTCTATTCCTTGTTCCTCTGCTTCTTGTGATGTGCCTAGACTCTATTCGCTTTTGTAACTCCGCGCCCTCTAATGCTATAATATCATCTATGGGGGAGTCTACCAGAGTAATAGATTTAAGGAGGGAAAGACTTTCATGATAAAAACCCCTCTTATATAAAATCATAGCATGATCTATTCTTTGTCTGGCTTTGAACACATTATCACTCTCACCATACTGGATTCTTAGGCTTCTTAGTATCTGGCTAAAAAGATGGCGCTTTGCATTAGTAAAATTAGATTTGGATGCTGTATAACATTGACTTGAAAAATATGTCTCATCCTTTTCTGGATACTTATTCATTAAATGAAACAGCTTCAGATATATGGCACTGTCATTACTATTCAGGCGATTTGTGAACAGGGCAAAGTGACGTTTCTCAGACTTAGAGAGACTGGCAACCAAGCTTTGTAATGATAAAAATTTCGCAATAGGCATAACGTAACAAAATTATATATCTAATTGATTATTAGACCTTTAAAATGCAAATTTTTTACTTTGACATCACATCCACTAATTATAAAAAAGAAATATATCAAGAATGGTCAACTATTTTCACACCATCAAAATATTAAACATAAACTAAATGGCAACTAGAAAAACAACAAGAGCAAAAAAAACAGTGGTAAGAAGTAAGTTAGAGTATATATGGCTCGATGGTTATAAACCAACTCAGAATATGAGAAGTAAGACCAAAGTCCTAGCAAATTTTAGCGGCAAATTGAAAGATTGTCCGGTATGGTCTTTTGATGGATCTTCTACAAGACAAGCGGAAGGCGGTGCTTCAGATTGCTTACTTAAGCCTGTGGCAATTTATCCTGACCCAGAGAGAATTAATGGATTTCTTGTAATGACCGAAGTGCTTAATGCAGATGGCACACCTCATGAGTCTAATGGACGTGCTTCTATAGATGACGATGACAATGACTATTGGTTTGGTTTTGAGCAAGAATACTTTATTATGGATTCGTCTACGCAGCTGCCACTGGGATTTCCAGTAGGTGGATACCCAGGACCTCAAGGCCTTTATTATTGTTCAGTTGGAGGCAAAAATACACACGGGAGAGATTTGATAGAAAAACATGCCAACTTATGCATAGATGCTGGTCTCACATTTGAAGGCATCAATCAAGAAGTCGCTTGTGGGCAATGGGAATTCCAACTATTTGCCAAAGGAGCAAAAAAAGCCGGAGATGAGATTTGGATAGCAAGATACCTACTAGACAGATTAACTGAAGCTTATGGATATTACATAGAATATCACCCTAAGCCGATAAAAGGAGATTGGAATGGATCAGGTATGCACGCAAACTTCTCTAATAAGAAACTTCGTACATCAGGGAAGAAAAAAGACTTTGAAGATATTTGCGAAAAGTTTGCACCTAAGAATAGAATCAAACAAGCAATAGCTGTTTACGGTGCACATAATGAATTAAGATTGACTGGTAAACATGAAACTCAATCTATCAATAAGTTCTCTTACGGCGTTTCTGACAGAGGCGCATCCATAAGAATCCCAATTGCGGCTGTAGAGAATAAGTGGAAGGGATGGTTAGAAGATAGAAGACCTGCCTCTAATGCTGATCCTTATAAAGTTGCTGGGTCTATCATAGCCACCGTAAAAGGCAAAGAGTATAATTACAGATAGTACTATATTTTCTCTGGCGCATAATCTCAAAAAGGGTTTCATTCACCATGAGGCTCTTTTTTTTGTTTTACTCAGACAATAACATCATCTAATCTACTTCATTTCCAACCTTGCTGACATACATTATTATTATCCCTCCAAAAACCATGAGTAATCTGATAATCAAACCAAAAGTCCTACCTGGCTTGTCTATAAATGTTAGGAAACTCAATTGAAGATTGACTATATTGAGGATGAGGGAGATCACACCAAAGAAAAATATCAAAAAGCCAATGAGAGTTATGTGGTTTCGTGTCATCTGAATATAGTATAGATACGTATAGATTGGTAAAATTAGATGATAGTTGAGACATATTCTATTCAATCTAATGTAGGTAATCAAACAATAGAGTATTTTCACAGCAAAGAAAGACCAACCGCCAAGGATTTTGCTGTTTAAGAATAAGATGGATTTCAAAGATGTATTTATGACATATTATGTCCCGCTGTGCAATTATGCCAACTCATTGCTCAATAATGATAGTTTGGCTGAGGACGTAGTACAAGATGTTTTTATGCATTTATGGAAGAATAATAAACAACTTGCTTTAAACACAACAATGCAAGCCTTTCTGTTTAGTTCTGTTAAGAATAAGGTATATGAAAATGGTAGAACTAGAAAGGCATACCAACAAGCTATAGATAGGTATCACAACCAAAAGAAGGATTATCTGAGTGTAAAATCTGAAAATGATGAAGCCTATTATATGAATATGGAGCGACTTAGTAGTCTGCTGCGACATTTGCCGCCCAAATGTCGCAATGTCTTTGCACTACACAAGTTTAATGGCCTAACTTACGCTGAAATTGCAGAAAAGGAGGGAATTTCTATCAAAACTGTAGAAAATCACCTTTCGAAAGCAGTGAAAATTTTAAGAACAAAATATTCGGAACAATAAATCCAGGAAAAGCGACTGATGGACATAGATAAATTATTACTACAACTACTTAAGAATGAAGATGCTTCCAAGGAATATGAGACGCTGGAAGAGTGGAAGCAAGAAGCAGCAGAAGCGCTAGCAGCCCTAAACAACATGGAGGAGAAAGCATCTGCAAATAGTTACAAGTCTTATGATAAGCAAGCAGCATGGAGTAAAGTTTCAAACCAGTTAGAAAATTCATCAGATACACCCACACCTCAAAAGCCAAGTAATAACAGGTGGACCTGGGTTGGTGTCGCCGCTCTATTCCTGATTGCTCTATCTGTATTTATGTACAAAGCGAAAGTAAATGAAGTCGAAGACGTAAAAATGTACAAAAGCCAAGCAGAGAATATGGCATTTGCACTTAAGGATGATTCACAAGTTTGGCTTAGGGAAGGAGGCTGTGTTCTTAGCATAGAATCTGACTTTACACAAGAAAGAAGAGTCAAACTAGAGGGTGAGGCTTTCTTTGATATTTCAAAAGATGCAGAAAAACCATTTATAGTAGAGCTTTCTAATAATGACTTCATAAAAGTTCTTGGTACAAGTTTTAACGTCATTCATGAAGGCAACAAACTAGACCTCGTTGTTTATTCAGGTGTCGTAGAGCTTCATACGCTTAATAGAGTACTTACACTTCAAAAAGGCGACATGGCCACAAGATTAAAAGGCTCTATCACGCTGAATAAGAATAAAGACAATAATAAAATCAGTTGGAAGACAAATCATCTAGTGTTTGAAGGTACTTCTTTGAATAAAGTTTTTGACGCCGTAGAAAACCATTATGGCGTTACTATAAATGTGGACAAGGGAAGTCCTATGTGTCGTGTTAGAACTAAATTCTCTGGTGAAAAAATAGAGGCTGTAATTAAAGAGCTATCTGAATTATCAGGCTTCAAATACGAAATCAGTGATAACCAAATAAACGTTTCAGATATCAATTGCAAAAAATAAAATATAGCTATGACATTCAGAACTATTGGATTACTCCTATTGAGTTCTGTGTTCTATCTATCTATCTTTTCGCAAAGCAATAGTATCACTTCCAATAAGATTAAGTTTTTAGAACAAGAACTCACACTTTCCTCTCTTATATCCGATCTAGAGAAACAAAGCGATTATTTTGTTTCCTATAATGCCGAAGACTTAGACGTCACAGTATCTGTCTACTTATCCAAGCTGGAACTAACCATAGAGCAGATTACCTCTATGCTCAAAAAGCAACTTGATCGCAAAATATCCATCAATCAAGACAGCAAAAAAATTGTCATCTTCCCATATGATAGAAGGAGTATCAGTGGAATCATCGTGGATTCACTTACAATGGAAACGCTGTTTGGAGTAGCCGTGTATGGCTCAGATGGTAATGGCACAGCCAGTAACGAGGAAGGATACTTCCATTTCCAAACAGATTTGGATACTGATAGTATGTACGTTAGATATCTAGGATACAGAACAGTAGCTATACCGCTCCATGACTTCCAGCGTAAGTATGTGACTATAAGCATTGCTCCAGATAATAGATTGCCTGATATTATAATACGGCCATCTGAAGAAAATGAACTCACACCATCCAACCCCGAACAGGTAAATATCATAGAGGAACAGCCTGTATCTAATATTGGGGGTAGAATTGATTTAATCTCAACCATAAAAACCATACCTGGCATATCCGTGGGATCAGAAGCTCAAAATGGTTTTACAGTAAGAGGAGGTGGACCGGATCAAAATCTCGTTCTCATAGATGGCTTGCCAGTATATGAAACCAGTCATCTAGGTGGATTGTCTTCCATATTTTCTGAAAATATGATTAAAAATGCCAACCTCTACAAGACAGGCATTCCTGCAAATTATGGGAGTAAACTTAGCTCAGTTCTAGACATCAGGTTAAAGGACGGAAATAGAAACACCACTAGAAGAAAAGCTTCTGTAAATTTTGAAAATATCTCAGGCTTCATAGAGGGACCAATAGGGAATAAAACCTCATTTATCTTTAATGGAAGATTTAGCATTATTAATCTTTATTCATCTCCAATTCTTAGAGAATTTTTTGACTTTACAGATAGTGACTTAAGTTATTTTGACTTTTATGCTAAGTTGTCTCATTGGTTTTCCCCTACCAATAGGCTCAGCTTTTCCTTCTATTCGGGAGAGGATAATATATTCCTTAGGAGAAATAATCTCGATTCTGGACTTAGTTTTATAGATACCAATGGTTTAGGATGGAATAATAGATTAGCCACCCTTAATTGGAGAACCGCCTTATCTGATAAAGTTTATTTTCACTCACAGATAGGTGTCACAGAATTTATATTCCAATCCAGATCTGCCAATAGGGTTTCTGTCAGCGAAGAATCCAGTTTAGCAATAGATGTAGAATCTACGCAAACTGATATTGTAGGAAAAGTGGACTTGGAAATTTTCACAGACCGAGTTGGAAAAATCAAGGTAGGAGGGGGCTGGACAATACATGATAGCGCACCTTCCATTCTTGAATCCAATACGCTAGTAGAGACAGCAGGAAGCGCTTCAGATTCAGTCTATATTTCCCATGAATCCTATTTGTACGCAGATCATACTATACACTTTACTCCAGGAATCAAACTACAAACTGGCCTGAGAACTAATCTATTTGCTGGACTTGACACCAACTATATATATGTAGAGCCTCGTGTCAGTCTTGAACTAAAAGTCAGATCAAGTGAATTTAAAATAGGGTACTCTCGGATGAGTCAATTCCTTCATCTTTTAGTCAATCCAAGTTCAGGTCTGCCAAGTGACTTATGGGTGCCAAGTACTAGAAGGGTAGCTCCAGAGCGATCTAATTTACTTTCTGCTGAGTATAGAGTTAAGACTTCGTTTGGTTCTCAGTTCAGTCTAGGTGGTTTCCTAAATACTTATCAGGGTGTAATCGAGTATACAAACCCATTTGAGATAATCCAGGTTATAGTTCAAGACCATCCTGTATTCAATACAGATTTGAGCGATGTGAACTGGGAAGACAGAGTCGACATTGGCTCTGGGAGGGCATACGGAATAGAACTAGGTTGGTCACACAAATGGTCCAGATTCTCAGCTAATCTTGCCTACACTCTAAGCAGATCAGAAAGAACATTTCAGTTTAGAAATCAACCCAATTCAGAGGGCACTACTTTTCCATTTAAATACGACAGACCACACAACATATCATTTGATTTTAATTACAAGTTAAAAAATAAGGGCAAAGTAAACGTGACATGGCTTTTTGGTAATGGCAACACTTGGACACGTCCAGTACTAATTTCTGGACCTTTAGGCCCAGTCCCAGATGTTAGAGAACGAAATAATGACAGACTTTCTTCATATCATCGCCTCGGAGTCTCTTACCAAAAAAAGGTATTGAAAGAAAATGGTAATCTATTGGAGTACAGTTTCGGTATCTATAATTTATATAACAACAAAAACCCATTTTACAGTTTTATACAAGAAGATGCACGAGGGCCTGTAGAAATATCCCTTTATCCTATTTTCCCGCAATTTAATATTTCGTACACTTGGTAATTTTGCAATATTTTTTTTGCGAATGAACCGATTAATCAGTACCTTGTTAGGCAATTGATATGCGCTGTATTTTCTTCATAATAGTTTTGACAACATTCCTTTCTTGTGAGAAAGAGCTTGTATACGATATAGAGGATTTTGATTCCTATGTAGTTGTTAATTCCATTATATCTACAGATTCTACTTATGTCGTCAATCTAACCTATTCCAAATCTATATTTGACCAAGGAGACTTCAAGCCTGTAGAAGATGCAGTCATTTTTATTGCTGTAAAAGATGAAGATAATATCCGTAGACAAGAATTTACCTTAAATCATCAAGGCAATGGTCTTTATACCAGAAATACTAATCCATCTGAGGGTAAGACCTATGAATTGTTAATAGAAGTTAATGGTGAAGAGCTAACAGCCCAAACCTATGTACCGAAAGTGATAGAAGCCTCAGTCAATGTGGTATCTACTGTAATAGATGAGGATACAGAGCAACAATCTACCTCTGTTGAGATTACACTTAATGGTATAGAAGAAGATAATCAGAATTTTTACGCATGGGAAATAGAAGAAGTTATAGATGAAGAAAGGTCTGAAGTATCTCATGGCCAGACAATGACTAGTGATGTTGGAGCTACCACTAATGGTTCTGACAACCAGACTGATTCTGATGAAGAATTAACAGGGGATGACAATGGTTTGTCTATCTCTGCAGACGAAGAAGGTACGTCTACTCAGACACTTGGCGACGCCTTACTTAGAACTAATGGTATTAATATTACAAGCCCTTCAGATATTAGTAATGGTTCTTTTACTGCAAGTTTTGTAACGACAGGTCTAAGTTCTAATAATGATGATGATGATGCTGGATCTGATTCTAATGGCGGCGACCCATCTTCCTCATCTACAAATAGCAGTAACGGAAATCAGAGATATAAATTGAGAGTTTGGGCTATTAGTCCAGATTATTATCAGTACCTGAAGAGCCTAGAGACAACAGGTCTGCCTACTAGTGAAAATAATATACCTGGTCTCTATTCTAACATCTCCAATGGAAGCGGCATATTCGCAGGCTACAATGTAAAAGAGTATTATATCGATTTATAATTCTGCTCTGAACATCCAAACCTTTTCCTACTAACATTATCTTTTCAAGTTATTTCACTGAATTCTGCATTTAGATAATGGCCTATTGTTAATACTAAGCAACATGTCAAACTTAGTACATAATCTCCATTCGCATTTTCCAAGTCGAATTCGACGCAGAGTAATTGTGACATCTTATTCTATCAGAGTAAGGAACCACGATAAGCGAGGGCCATCATATGCGATATAGATTGCTTAGGCTATCTATTCATTTCATTAAAATAAGATTGCCTATTTCTTATAAGTGGATTACTTCTCCATACGCAGCAGCAGTAGCCTCCATAACAGCCTCACTCATTGTTGGATGTGGATGGATTGCTTTTATAATTTCATGTCCAGTAGTCTCTAGATTCATACTAGCTACGATTTCAGCAATCATCTCAGTTACATTAGAGCCTATCATGTGTGCTCCTAATAATTCACCATATTTAGCATCATACAGAACCTTTACAAAGCCTTCCTTTACGCCAGCTGCACTTGCCTTTCCTGATGCAGAAAATGGAAATTTACCTAGTTTGATTTCATGGCCTGCTTCCTTGGCTTGCTTCTCAGTCATGCCTACACTCGCTACTTCTGGCACACAGTAAGTACAAGAAGGAATGATATTATAGTTTATTGGATGCACATCCATGCCTGCAATTTTTTCAGCACAAGTAATCCCTTCTGCTGTGGCCACATGCGCTAGGGCAGGTGAGGTTAATACATCACCTATTGCATAAACTCCAGAGACAGCCGTTGCATAAAATTCATCTACTTCTATTCTACCTCCTTTATCCATTTTTACACCAAGTGCTTCTAGTCCAATGTTTTCAGTATTAGGTTGTATCCCTGTAGCACTCAAGACAACGTCACATTTGATGATTTCTGTTTTATCATTCTTTCTGCTCTTGACTTCCACTTTTATTTCTTTACCTGAAATATCTACAGATTGGACAGCAGTATTCCCCATCACATTGATACCACTCTTTTTAAATATTTTTCCGAGTTCCTTAGACACGTCATGATCCTCTCTAGGTAGTAAGCCTTGCTCTAGAAATTCGACCACAGTAACCTCAGTGCCCATGCTATTGTAGAAATAAGCAAATTCAACACCGATTGCGCCTGCTCCTATTACCACCATTCTCTTTGGTTTCTTAGGTAAGGTCATCGCCTTTCTATATCCTATAACTTTCTCACCATCTATTGGAATATTAGGTAAAGCCCTGCTACGAGCACCTGTAGCGATGATGATATTATCTGCCGCAAACTCCTTTTTCTTGCCTTCCTTATCTGTTACTATAACTTTTCTGCCTCTTGCCAACGTACCATCACCTTCTATTACCGTAATTTTGTTTTTCTTCATCAGGAATTGTATTCCTTTACTCATGCCATCGGCAACACCTCTGCTTCGCTCTATAATCTTATCAAATTCTGGCTTGGCACTTCCAACTGATATGCCATAATCCTCAGCATGTGTAATATAGTTATATACCTGGGCTGACTTAAGTAGCGCTTTAGTAGGTATACAACCCCAATTTAGGCAGATGCCTCCAAGATTCTCTCTTTCTACAATGGCTACCTTCTTACCGAGTTGTGCAGCTCTTATAGCAGCTGGATAACCTCCCGGTCCACTACCTAAAACGATAATATCAAAATCCATAGATTAATATTTGAAGGCAAATATAAGATTATGACCTAATACCTTTTCAAGTGAATCCTATAATAAATAGGCAAATGCTGTTTCTTGTTTTCTATACTTCGGTAATGTGAATGAGTTAAGGCAATAATTAGGTGCAAAAACTGCTTAATATCGCAAATTAAAAAGTTTGGAATCTAGACATGCCGTTATAAAACTCTCTTACCTCAAAGAATCTATCCTTTATAACCATCACGCCTGAAGTATCTATGAATCCTACTCCTCGGTTACCTATCATTCTTGCTCTGCCATCATGAAAATCCCATGCTAAGGCAAGATTTCCGCCTATAACAGACTCTCCTGATTTATTGAGATATCCCCATCTTGAGTTGTTGCTATAGGCTATTCTATTATTGGAGAATCTATTCAGAAATTCATAGCTATCAGGTGTAATAATAGCTCCACTGGGAGATAAAAGGCCCCAATTCTTATCTCGTTTATATTTCCAAAAACCTTCGCCTGCATTTCTGACATCCTTGAAGTCCAACGACTTTATGATTTCTAATTTTTGGTTCAAAATTAAAAATTGAGAAGCTTGTTTTATTACTGTGTTGTCTCCGTTGAAATTCAATGCCATGTTGTATCCTCCCTCATTGACTGCTTGGAAAGTATCATTATCCAAAAAGTAATAAAGTCCATCTTTCCGTGTACGTAGATAACCACTCTTAGGGAGGTATATCTTATCATAATCTTCAGAAATTTTACTTCCGCTGTAATCAAATACTGCTGATAGACTATTCTGTTTTCCAATGAAATACTTATCTGAAATGAGGCTGACAGAGGAAAAAGAGGGTTTGACTATTTCTTCACCTTTAACATTCAAAATTGTTTTCAGACCTCCATTACTGACGACCAAATACCCATATTCGATTTTACTGATATTTGAGTAAGGAATTTCTGAAATGACCTCCCCTTGCTTTTCTATGAGAAACCATATGTTATCAAAGTCTTGCACTAAAGAATACCCATCTTTACTAAAGTCATAAGCTTGTTTGTAGACTGCATCAATGACCATATCTCCCTTTTCATCCAAATATCCCCATCGACCACCTAGATTTGCAGCACATCTTCCAGACACATAATCTTTCAGCTCATCATAGATAGGCTCTACAAGCACCTGTCCATCAGTATCTATGAAGCCCCATTTGTGCCTAGGGGAGTCATAATCTTCAAAATATGCTTTCTCAATCTCAGAAGCATTTTCACTCACTCTGGCATTCTGTGTATCTGGACTACAACTGGTTAGGCATAATAAGAATAAGAGACTTACAACATAACTAAACAATGAAAGCTTCATACAGTTAATTGAGTTATAAAGAAAGTACTTTTTGATTAGATGCTAGACATCAGAGTGCAATCACTTATTGTCAATATATTAGAGGAAATATTATAATAGAGTATGAAGATTGCCATTTTCCCAGGCTCTTTTGATCCAATAACTATCGGACACATAAACCTTATCGAGCGGTCTTCGAAGTTATTTGACAAAGTAATAGTAGCCATTGGCCATAACAACGAGAAAAAATACTTATTTACGCTTAAGCAACGTCAGGCCTGGGTTAAAAAAGCGACCGAGGCGTATCCTAATGTAGTAGAATCTACGTACAAAGGGTTGACTGTCAACTACGCTAAAAAAGTAAAAGCGAGATATCTCATAAGGGGATTGAGAAATGCCTCAGATTTCGATTATGAAAAAACTATTTCCCAACTCAATAATATAATAGGAGAAGGTCTGGAAACAGTTTTCTTCATTTCTCAGCCTAAAATGAGTCACATAAGCAGTACCATTGTTCGGGAGATTATAAAAGGAAAAGGAAACGTGAGTGAATTCGTACCAGATTACATCAACAAACATCTAACATCCAAATATTATAAATAAACAAAAACAAACTAAAATGTCCAACGCAATATATAAAGTACCAGAAACGAAAAATGAACCAGTCTTAAGCTATGCACCTGGAAGTGCGGAAAGAACTGATGTTAAAGCAGCACTCAAAAAAATGCGTGCCTCAAAAATAGATGTGCCTATGATAATTGGTGGTGAAGAGATAAGAACAAAGAAAAAAGAAAAACTATCTCCTCCACATGATCATAAACATACCATAGGTACTTATAGCATAGGAGGCAAAACCCATATCACTAAAGCCATAAACGCAAGCTTGAAGGCGAAGGAAAAATGGGCAGCAACACCATGGCAAGATAGAGCTGCTATCTTCTTGAAGGCTGCTGACCTTATCGCAGGTCCCTATAGAGCTGAAATGAATGCAGCCACCATGTTGGCGCAATCAAAAAACGTGTACCAATCTGAAATAGATGCAGTCTGTGAACTCATAGATTTTCTTAGATATAATGTGAGGTATATGACAGAAATCTATAGCCAACAGCCAGAAAGTTCACCTGGCATTTGGAATAGATTAGAATACCGACCCTTAGAAGGCTTTGTGTTTGCGATAACGCCATTCAATTTTACAGCGATAGCAGGTAATCTTCCTGCAACGCCTGCCCTTATGGGGAATACGGTAGTCTGGAAATGTGCTGATTCTCAAATATATTCTGCACATCATGTGATGAAAATATTTAGAGAAGCTGGGCTCCCAGATGGTGTTATAAATTTGGTATTTGTGGAAGGACCTAAAGCAGGCGAAGTCATATTCCAGCATAAAGATTTCGCTGGACTTCACTTCACTGGGAGTACGGGTGTATTTCAGCATCTATGGAAAACAATAGGAGAAAATATTCATCAGTACAGAAGTTATCCACGTATCGTAGGAGAAACAGGTGGTAAAGATTTTATCGTTGCTCATCCGAGTGCTGATGCCGCATCATTGAGCACAGCAATAGTAAGAGGTGCCTTCGAATACCAAGGTCAGAAATGTTCTGCAGCCTCTCGAGCATATATACCAAAATCACTCTGGCCAGCTGTTAAGAAAATGATAACCAAAGACATAAAGACATTGAAAGTCGGACCTGTTGAAGACTTCAGAAATTTTGTCAATGCGGTGATTGATGAAAAAGCATATGATAAAATAGCTAGCTACATAAACCTTGCTAAAAAATCCAAAGACGCCAAAGTAATCATTGGAGGAGGACATTCTAAAAAGAAAGGATACTTTATAGACCCTACAGTCATACTAGCTTCAAAGCCTGAATTCAAAACCATGTGTGAAGAAATATTCGGACCAGTTATCTCTATCTACGTATATGACGACAACAAGTTAGATGAGCTATTACCTATCATAGATAGTACTTCTCCCTATGCGCTAACCGGATCTATTTTCGCCAAAGATAGGTATGTCATACAAGACTTAACTTATGCACTACGGAATGCCGCTGGAAACTTTTATATCAATGATAAGCCGACAGGGGCAGTTGTAGGTCAGCAGCCATTTGGGGGAGCAAGAGGTTCGGGCACAAATGATAAAGCAGGTTCAGTACTAAACTTATACCGATGGATATCGCCACGAACTATCAAAGAGAATTTCGCACCACCTACTGATTACAGATACCCGTTTTTATCTAAGGCTTAAGATTATCCAAAAGGAAAACCATCAACAAGTTCAGAGATAAAGGACTGAGCTACATCTGGGCATAGTACCATCGTAAATAGCATCCCATACATGGCTCCAGTAAAATGGGCACTGTGGTCTATACCATCACTACGATTTTTACTTGCCCATGATGAGTATACCAGGTAGGCTATACCACCGAGTATCGCTCTGAACGGTATGATACCATATAAGGCTAATTGCGCCCAGGGGTGAAATAAGATATAAGCAAACACCACTCCTGACACAGCGCCAGAGGCACCTATAGCGGCAAAGCTTGGGTTATTCTTATGCTTTATGTATGTAGGAATATCGGCAATTACAATGGCTGACAAATACATAAATAAAAACATTAGAGGGCCGAGAACCAGCCCAAATATTCTCTGATACTCATACTCTACTACTGGCCCAAATTGCCAAAGAACAAATAGATTGATTATGAGATGCAACCACCCACCATGCACAAAGCCGCTGCTGAGCATTCTGTAATATTCCTTATTCTGGTGCTCAGTAGTTGGGTGATGCTTTAGCTTTTCTACGATAGACCTATTCTGGAAACCTTGATATGAAATCAAACCAGTAACGATACATAAAGCTATTGATATTGACATAAAATGCGTCTTTAGATATGTATATATTCTACAAAATAATAATGCTTATGCATTATGATAAGGTTCATTATTTATAATAGTAAAGGATCTATAAATCTGCTCCAACAATACTATCCTTGCAAGATGATGCGCCATAGTTAGTGAGGAAAGCGATAGGAGAGTGACGCCAGACTTTTTTAGTTTATCAGAGAATCCATAGGCCCCTCCAATAAAAAATGCAATAGAATGGCCTCCTCTAGAAATCTTATTTTCCATGAAAGACGCAAATTTTTTAGAATACATTGACTTTCCAGCTTCATCTAGAAGAATACAATTTTTCTCTTTGGTCATTGCTTTTTCAAATATTTGGCCTTCTAAATCCTGAACTTCTTTAGCTGAGAGACTAGATGAATATTTCTTGGCGGGTAATTGGATAACTTCTAGAGGAAGGTATCTTTTTATACGAGCCATATATAATTGCTCTACGTCTGAGAAATGATTCTTCTTATCTTTCCCTATATAGTAAATCCTGAGTTTCAATGTAGGGTTAACTTATTTACGTAACCATCCTTTAACATCGGGATCTACAACAAAGAATCTTCCATTTATCTCAGAGACTATGAATAATTCCCTTGTGGATTCTCCTACATTCTGGTGAATAATTTCCATTTTTTTTCCTTTGGAAACAGTTACGATACCAGCATGGCCATAGGGATTTTTATAGTTAGGGCCAAATACTAGAATATCACCGGGGAGTGGTCTGTATTCTGACCCATTTATAAACTGATATAAATCTCGCTTGTGGTTCAACTTCAAGTCTGGCAAGGATTCGTCGAATAATTCCTTTGCATGCCCATAAGTATATGGCATCCTATGTCCGTAGTTGATAAAATAATATCGCTTAACGAATTCTACACATTGGTATTTCAATCCTAGGTTATAATTACCAGCGGCTACATTTCTTCCAAATACATTTCCTTGTTCTCCATTAAAGTAGACACTAATGCCATTGAAGCTGTCTATAACTTCTCCAATTTGTGGCGGGGTATATAAGATATCTAAGAACATGCCGTCCCTAGATTCATTCAATACTGTCCGTTCGACAATAGAGCTCACCTTAGAGAAGGGTAGTATTAGCAATAAGAGTATAAAAAAAGCTTGTTTCATATATTATAAAGCATAATATGAAGTCGCAATATGTGGTTTAGCGTCCAATATTGCAACCTTAACTTTATATAATCACAATAATACTCCTAATTGGAATTCTTATCATCAGCATCCCTGCACTTTTCTTACTTTTAGGGGCTTATTCAAAGACTTAATTATATAGCATGTTTGATAATTTAACAGACAAACTAGACCAGGCCTTTAAAGGTCTCAGCGGTAATAATAAAATCACTGAGATTAATATCGCTCAATCCATTAAAGAAATCCGTCGTGCCCTAGTCAGTGCCGATGTCAACTATAAAATAGCCAAGGAGTTTACTGACAAAGTCAAGGACCAAGCACTTGGCTCTAGAAATGTCCTCAAGTCCGTAAAGCCAGGCGAACTTATGGTCAAGATTGTCATGGATGAGATGGTAGAACTCATGGGCGGTCAGTCTGTCGGTATCAATGCCAAAGGTAATCCTGGGGTTGTCCTTATTGCTGGTCTTCAGGGGTCAGGTAAGACGACATTTACAGGTAAATTGTCCAAGTTTCTTAAGGAGAAGAAAAAGATGAAAGTACTGGTCGCTGCCTGTGATGTTTATCGTCCTGCTGCCATCAATCAACTATCAGTTTTGGCAGAAGATATAGGCGTAGAGATATATAAGGAAGTAGAAAATAAAAGTCCTGTCTCCATTGCAGGAAATGCAGTCATGCATGCTCAAAAGAATGGTTTTGATGTGCTTATAGTGGATACAGCTGGTAGATTGGCAGTAGATGAGGAGATGATGAATGAGATTGCCGCTATCAAGAATGCCATCACACCTACAGAAACCCTATTTGTAGTGGATTCCATGACTGGTCAAGATGCCGTCAATACTGCAAAGGCGTTCAATGACGTCATAAACTATGATGGGGTAGTACTGACAAAATTGGACGGTGATACTAGAGGTGGAGCTGCGCTCTCAGTAAAGTATACTGTGGGTAAGCCTATAAAGTTTGTGAGTACAGGAGAGAAAATGTCTGACCTAGACTTATTTCATCCAGACCGTATGGCTCAGCGTATTTTGGGTATGGGTGATATCGTATCTTTTGTAGAGAAAGCGCAAGACCAATTTGATGAAGCTGAAGCAAAACGTCTAGAGAAGAAAATCAAAAAGAACAAATTTGACTTCAATGACTTTCTCGGCCAGCTTAATCAAATTAGAAAAATGGGTGATCTCAAATCACTCATGGGTATGATTCCAGGTATGAGCAAGTTGAAAGATTTAGATATAGATGATAGTGCCTTCTCTAAAGTAGAGTCAATTATACAATCCATGACGCCAAGAGAAAGAAGCAATCCTGAAGTTCTTAATATGAATAGGAAGAAGCGAATAGCCAAGGGATGTGGTAGAAATATTCATGAAATCAACATGTTCATAAAGCAATTTGATCAGATGCGTAAAATGATGCATATGCTTTCTAAAGGGAAAGGCATGAATCAAATGATGCAAAATTTTGGAAACATGCCTGGCATGAAAGGCTTCAAATAAGACAAAGGCGATTACATTTATCTAGGTCGACACATTAAATTGACATCGCATATGTAAATTGTGGACGCCAAGCCAATTTTATACGTTATTGTATTTTGCTAATCTCCCAGAAGCTGATACATAACTTAATGTATGAGAAAGATTTTCCTATTACTCAGTTTGACTTACAGTCTGTCCATATTATCAAATTTACCTGATGGTACGATTTTACCGAATTTCACATTTACAGACGAACAAGGTGTTAGCCATAACATTTATGATAATTATTTGGATAAAGGCACCTCTGTAATCTTAGAAATTACCACCAGCAATTGCGAGCCCTGCTGGCAGTTTCATCAAAGTGGACAGATACAGGAACTATATTCACATTATGGTCCGCAGGGGTCTATCCTTCAAAATGCAGTGATGCCTATCCTGCTTGAGTCAGACCCAAAAACAACCCGGTCGTGCTTTTCAGGAAATGGAGATTGCGGGGACACCAACAGTTATGGAGATTGGTCTGCAGGTATAGATTATCCCATCTATAATCCTTCTGCTAAGCTAGCTGCTAAGTTTATAGATGATTATAAAATAAATGAATATCCTGCGATTTATGTTATTTCACCATCTGGATATATAAAGACATTTAAAGGGACGGCAACCTCATATGAAGAAATCGCTTCTTATGCAGCGAAGTCATTCCAAATGCATAATTCTGCCTATACTATTACTGGAGGAGATTGTGAGCCGACGCTTATAGACCTCACCCCATTTCAAGGTGAAGGCCAAATCAGATATACTTGGTCTACTGGTCAAACCACACAAGATATTACTGCTATGGAAAGCGGAGATTATTTTGTGACTATGACTGATGAGAATAACTACAATGCGGTTATAGGACCTATAACTGTAAATCTTGTTTCATCGTTATCAGTGGAAGTCGCTAATCAAAATAACGTCACCTGTAACGGAGATGCCAATGGCTCTATAAATCTTAATGTGCACGGAGGATCTGCTTCATATAATTTTCTCTGGAGTAATGGAGCAGCAGCCTCTAATATTGGGAACTTGATTGCTGGAACATACACCGTAACCATAACAGATTTGGCAACAAATTGCAGTACAATAAGGTCATTTATCATAGACCAACCAACACCTATTCTATCCACTATAACAACAAACAATATTCCTTGTGATGATGTATTCGGAACCATTAATATTGAAACACAAGGAGGAATAGCGCCCTACAGATTTATAGTTAATGGTGCTACCTATAATTCTTCTTCTATTATCATTCCTGAAGGTATCCACACCGTATCCACAATAGATGCCTACAATTGCATGGACGTCCAATCTGTAGAAATCAAAAAACAAATACAACCAGTAGCACAAGCATCAGTTTCAGGAATAATTTCTTGCAATAATAGCTCAGTACAATTATCTGCAAATGGTTCTACTCTTGGAGAAAACATCTCATACCAATGGCTGGATAGTCAAGGCATAGAAGTAGGCTCACATAAGGATATTATAGTAACTAGGGCTGGTGAATACACACTTACATTAAGACATTCTAATTCTGATTGTACCGCAACAACTTCTGTCAATGTAGAAAGTGAAAAGGAAGTACCAACAGCTGCTATTGTAGCTTCTGGCAACTTAGATTGCAACAACTCTATTGTTCAACTATCTGGTAGCGGCTCTTCTCAAGGATCAGATTATATATACAATTGGTCGACAGAAAACGGTGAATTCACTGGAAGTTCAAATCAATTCTCAGTGACAGTAAGTTCTGCTGGAAGATACCTTCTTATGGTGACTAATTTGGTTTCTGGTTGTTCGTCTTCGTCTGAGGTTATTATAGGAGAGGAAGAAAAACCTCAGATTAATATAACTGGAAACACCACCTTCTGCGCAGAATCCTCTACTCAGTTATGCATAGACAAATCTGACAACCAATCTGTACAATGGTTTATAGGAGATCAGATGATTAGTGAAGAATCATGTATATCAATATCTGCGAGTACAGAAGTTTCTGCCGTCCTGAGTAATAACTTATCTGGTTGTTCTAACACTGAATCTTTCTCAACCAATAGAGTAGAATTACCTAATGCCAGTTTCACAGGTCAAACAAATTTCTGTGAAGGCGAAGCTGCTTTATTATGCTTTGATGAAGAAAATCAGATTGAAAAAATATGGTATTCTCAAGGTCAGATTCTAAGCCGGAATACTTGTATTACTATCAATGAAATAACAGAGATTGAATTACAAGCTACTAATACTCAGAATGGATGCACACAATCACAAAGCGCTCAGATTGAAGAATTAGAATTGCCATATCTACAAGTAGAACCTGTACAAGATTTGAGTTGTGAAAATCCAGTTTCTATAATTACTATATCCACTAATGCTAACAGTGAGGACGTAGTATGGACTGATGAGTCAGGACATCAAGTCGGCCGAGGAATGCAACTCAGTGTCACTTCTTCAGGAACCTACATCGTAACAGTGTCAAATCTATCAGGGTGTGAGGCCTTCAGCTCAGTAACTGTTAATGAGGAAATAGATTTACCACAAGTCCATTTCCCTGAGCCAGCAGTGCTCAATTGTGCAAATCAATTTTCTACATTGGTTGCAGAAATTATTGGTGACGAGTGGAACATCTTTTGGACAAATGAGGCAGGAAATAATATAGGTGCTGGTAATGAACTAGAAGTATCAGATGCAGGAGTATACACAGCCATACTTTCTAATGGTAACGGTTGTGAGTTATTATATGAAGTTATTGTTTCTGAAAACGCTGATTTACCGGTGATAGGAGAAATTGAATCAGTCATTTTCGACTGTGATAAGGGATACCTTAGATTACAACCAATCGACTCAAATCTTGATGCCTATAGATGGACTAACGGTTTAGGTGTAACGCTTAGTGTAGATAACTTTTTGGATGTTACAGAAGCTGGCGTCTACATCCTATATGGATCTAACACCTTCGGATGCACTTCAGTAGAAAGAATAGAAATAGAAAGCACTGATTTAGGCGTTCCTTCTAGCGCATTTGATTTAGCTCAGAACATTAACGGAGAAGTGTCCTTCATTAATCATACTACCGGTAATGTGCAGTCATATGAATGGAATTTTGGAGATGGAAATATATCTACAGAAACTAATCCTATACATCAGTATTCTGAATCTGGTGATTACGTTGTCACATTGATTACAACCCATTCTTGTGGCATTTCTGAAATGAGTATCGCCATAAATGTAGATGCGGATAACCAGACTACATCTATAGACAAAATCGAAGGATTAGAGCACTTTGTCATGCACCCAAATCCAGCCAGTTCTACAGTCCATATAGATGCTATTTTGGATAAAGTAGATGAGGTCGTTGTCACAATTACAAATACCTTAGGAGAACTTGTAATTACAGAGAATGTGCAGCGCAAGGAGGTTAATCTAGTTCTGAATGTAGCTCAATTAGAAGTAGGTGTCTACAATTTGCAGATGAGCACAGCTAATGGGTCTATAGTGCAACAGCTGATAATAGCAAGATGATTGAGTTTTGAACGCGTCTAGTTTTTAGACATGAAGTCTTCTAGTTCTTTCAGTTTGAGCATACACTCTATTGGCGTCATTGCTTGTACATCCACGTTTTGCATAATTTTCTCTATGTTTTTCATTGATTCAGAAGACATATCAAAAATTTGTAACTGATGTGAAGAAGGAGGCGGGTTAGATAGTAGCGTATCCTTTATATTTTCTTTTTCTGCTAAAGCCTTAGATTCTAATTTTTTAAGCAATTCACTAGCTCTGAGCACTATCGCTTTAGGCATCCCAGCTAACTGAGCTACATGTATTCCAAAGCTAGATTCTGATGCGCCTTCTACTAACTTTCTGAGAAAGATGATATTATCACCTACCTCTTTTATAGAGACATTAAAATTCTTAATTCTATCAAACCTATTAGCCAACTGATTCAATTCATGATAATGAGTTGCAAATAGCGTCTTAGGACGGTAGCTATCGTGCTCGTGGAGAAACTCCGCTATGGACCATGCTATAGAAATACCGTCATAGGTACTTGTTCCTCTACCTATTTCGTCTAACAATATGAGACTCCTTGCAGATAAATTATTGAGAATGCTGGATGTCTCACTCATCTCTACCATAAAAGTAGACTCGCCACTGGATATATTATCTGAAGCGCCTACACGTGTGAAGATTTTGTCTACTAATCCGATGCGAGCCTCAGAAGCAGGGACATAACAACCCATATGAGCCAATAGACATATCAGCGCCGTTTGTCTTAGTACCGCAGACTTACCTGACATATTAGGACCAGTGATTAGTATGATTTGCTGAGTTTCATTATCCATGTACACATCATTAGGCACATAGGCATTGTCTTCTGAAAGTTGGGTCTCTATGACAGGATGTCGACCGCCCTTAATATCAATTACAAAGTCTTCATCAAGGTCCGGTTTTACATACTGACTATATTCTGCCAAATATGCAAATGAAGACAAGCAATCTAGCTCACCTATAATCGTTGAATTTCTAAGTAGTGCTTGCACATAGGTTTCAGCTTTATCAACCAATTCTTGATAAGCATTTTCTTCTAAAATTGAAATCTGCTCCTGAGCTTGAAGAATCTTGCTTTCTAGTTCTTTGAGTTTCGGCGTGATATATCTTTCTGCGTTTTTCAGCGTTTGCTTTCTTACCCAGTTATCAGGAATGAGGTCCTTATCCTTGTATTTGTTAGTCACTTCCAGATAATACCCAAAGACATTATTGAATCCAACTTTCAAAGAAGAGATCCCCGTATTTTCCATTTCTTCTTGCTGTAGACTGGCCAACAATTCCTTTCCATTATTGGCTACATGCCTCCATTCATCCAGTTCCTTTATATGTCCTTCCCTAATAACCTCCCCTTTGTTTAAAGAAAAAGGCGGGTCATCTACTAATGTCAATTTTATAAGTGAATTTAGCTCTGAACAATCCAAGAGGGTAGCCACAAAACGCTTTAGGCCCTCATCACCACTAGACGCCAACTTTTCAGCTATCAACTCTATTTTTTCAATGGCTTGACTTATATATACAAACTCTTTTGGATTGATTTTCTTTAATGGGATTTTAGAAGACAACCGTTCCACATCTCCTAAAGATGACAGAATTTCTCTCACTGTATCTCTTAAGTTATCATGCTCTACGAAGAAACTGACCTTGTCATGTCGCTCCTTAATCTCATCCAGATTCTTTAATGGCAGAACTATCCACTTTGACAGAAGGCGAGTACCCATCGGACTACATGACTTATCTATAACCTCTCTCAGTGATATTCCTGATTCGTGATTGCTTCTGATGAGTTCTAGATTCCTTATTGTGAATTTATCCAGCCACATATATCTATCAGAATCCAGCTTAGTCAACTGCTGTATATGAGATAGATTACTTTGCTGCACTGTAGACAAATAGTGTAGTATAGTCCCAGCTGCTATCTGGAGTAGAGGTTGGTCATCTATACCATGTCCCTTTAGGCTAAGGACTTTGAAATGCTTAAGTAAAAGTTGTCTGTTATAATCTTCTTCATAAAACCACTCATCCATACCATACAGATAAATCTCATCTGATAGCATTTCATTCAATTCGCTTGTCTCGGCCTTTGAATATAGCAATTCGTTTGGACTAAAACTTTGCAAGACTTTTAAGACCGACCTTTCTGACCCCTGATGGACAATGAATTCACCCGTAGAAATATCAAGAAAGGCGATGCCAAACCTGTCTCCACGTCTTGTTACGCTGCCAAGAAAATTATTCTGGCCCGAGGCCAGTAAGCTATCATTTACGGTGACTCCTGGAGTGACAACTTCAGTGACATCACGCTTTACAATTTTCTTTTCCTTACTTGGCTTTTCTAATTGTTCGCATAGAGCAACTCGATATCCGGCTTTGACTAACTTTGGGAGATAGGTATCCACAGAGTGATAGGGAAATCCAGCCAATTCTATGTCAGACCCTCCATTATTGCGACTGGTAAGAACTATACCCAGAATCTGAGAGGCCTTAATGGCATCTTCACCGAATGTTTCATAAAAATCCCCCACCCGAAATAATAGAATTGCATCAGGATACTTTTGTTTGACCTCAAAGTATTGGGCCATTAAAGGTGTTACTTTATTTTTCTTCTTAGCGATTGGTCTTACTTATACACCAAAATTAATTATCTCCAGCCAGTATCCTTCTTTCATTTTAAGGAATAATACTAACATTGAGATTGATTCTTGAAGATAAAAGTCTATCTTTGCGCCCGTTAAAATTCTGATTGTTGATATTCGACATTTTTCAGGAATGGCTTAACCACATAAATTTTAACCAATGCCAGTAAAAATTAGACTTGCCAGAAGAGGCCGTAAGAAAAAGCCTTATTACCACATTATTATTGCAGATGCGAGAGCACCCAGAGATGGAAAATTCATTGAGAACATAGGTTCATATAATCCAATGACTGTGCCTGCCTCTATAGAATTAGATAGAGACAAAGCCTTTGATTGGCTTATGAAAGGCGCCCAGCCAACGAATACTGTAAGAGCTATACTTAAATTCCAAGGCGTATACTACAGAAAGCATTTGATGAGAGGCGTTCATAAAGGCGCACTTTCTGAGGAAAAGGCTATGGAGATGTATAATGAATGGGTAGAAGCTAAAGAAGCTAAAATAGCTGCGCGAAAAGAAGAAACTAAGAAGAAGAAAGAAGAATACTGGAAAATGCTCTCAGGAGAGATTAAGGCTCCTAAAAAGAAAGCTGATACAGAAGCAGCTGAAGCATTTAGAGAAACTAGTGCTGAAGATGCTCCTCCTGCCGAGGATGCTGCTCCACAGGAGACTCCGGCAACTGAAGCGCCGGCAAAAGAAGAAAAAGCAGTAGCTGCACCACCAGCACCTGAAGCGCCGCCAGCTGCAGAAGAAAATGCAGTGGCTGCACCACCAGTTCCAGAGCCAACACCAGCTCCAGAGGCACCAAAAGCAGAAGTGCCTGAAGCGCCAGCAAAAGAAGAAGCTAATCCAGAGCCAGTTGCTGCAGCACCTGCTGCAGATGCTAAGCCAGACGATTTGACGAAAATAGAAGGTATAGGTCCTGCGATTTCGAAATTACTCGCAGCCTCAGGCATAATCACATTCAGCGACTTAGCAGCTAAGCCAGTAGATGAGGTAAAGCAAGTGCTTACTGACGCTGGTTCAAGATTCAAAATGCATGACCCTGCTACTTGGGGTAAGCAAGCAGATATGGCCGCTAAAGGTGAATGGGATGCACTTAAAAAATGGCAGGATGAACTAGACGGAGGAAAAGAAACTGGTTCATCTGAAGAAGAATAACTATCTTCGAGTATAGCAATTAGCTAACTAACAACATTACGGGATATAAAAACCTAGTAAAGCCAAGTGTTTTACTAGGTTTTTAATTAATATATCAACTTATGACTCCAGCATTAGACATCAAATACAAAACCGTTCTTGACAACATCAAGTCTAGTATTCAGCTTTCTGAAGAACTAAAAACTTACTTGGATACAGAAGAAGATGATGATTACAAGGCATTGGTAACGAAGTATGAAAACGAGATTCATGACTTGTATACCAACGTAGCTAACAATACTCCGCTACAAATAATTGCTTTAGAAAGGGCTTTGATGGATGAGCAGTTCGAAGGACTATACCTTCCTAAAGCGTTAGGATATGCTGTACTAAGAGGCAGAGTGAATGAACGGATTAAATATGAAAGACCACAAGATCACTATGCGGATATCTTAAGTTTCATCTGCAAGTCATCAAATTTTGAGCAAATAAGACTTAGAGTTGGGCAATCCATACAAATTGGCTTTGCAATGAGTTCAGACATTTGGATAACTAACTTTTTAGCCAATGTGCAGAATAAGAAAGCAAAGACATTTTTGGAATCACAACGATTTATCAAGTACAGAGATCAGAAGCAACGTAATACAGCACTTGTAAAATATCGTAAGCAGTTTCAAAGCCTCAATTTCTCTACCGTTGTCATGCCGGAAAATATGACTGAACTTCTGGTTGAATCTGGAAGCTTGAAAGACTTCTTGATATACAGAGGTCTAAAAGAGTACAATAATGAAAGTCTTACACCAGCTTTGCGAAAACTTATAAATAATAGTGAATACTATGATAGCAAGGAGTTTTACGAGCTATGTCTGATAATCGGTGCTCACTTTGATTTGGAAGCTGGAGATGTTACAAATCTTAAAAGTGCCTTGACTGGAATCCGAACAAACCACGATCAAGATTCTAATCATGTCTTCGAGTTACTTAATGCCCATTCAGATAAAGTAAAAGGTCTCACGATAGAGAATGAGAAAAAGTTATCAGCTATAATTGATAAATCTTCCTCGGACAAGATAGCTTCATACTTTACGATGCTCGACGCTGTAAACTCACTAGGCTATGTACACCAAGATGCCATTCATGCAGTAAGAGAGTACTACTATCAGAACGAAGGTCTTTCTGATGAAAATGAAGCTGTTAGAAAATCTATACTTAGTAAACTCAGCAAATTTCTCAATAACTTAACTGTAGAGGAATACCCAGAGTACTTTGAAATAAATAAAGTTTTCACTGAGTACATGGAGATTTTCAGTAACCAAAAGTTCAATCAAGATCTCAAGGATTTAAGTCTAGTCTACATAAGAAAATGTCTTAAGCACTATAAGGACAAGAGAAGCAAGGAATATCAAGATATTAAGAAGTTTGTTAAGACCACTTTCATCGACCATGGTTTTATGACCGATAAGCAACTTACAGATTTATTCAAGACGAAGCGTAAGCCTAGAACGACAACAGCTTCATAGGCCATTTACTTTCATAGGAGAATAACTTTTTTGGAAATGGTTTTTTGTCCAGAAACAATCTTCAGGATATAAATGCCTGATGACATATTTTCTACATTCAAAGTAGATGGATTTCGTGATTCACTTAAGTGTACTTTCCTAATCAATACTTGACCATTTAGGCTTATCAATTCTATGGACTCAGCTCTTACATCATTAAGTTGGATATTCAGATAATCATTGGCTGGGATAGGATACACCTGGATTAAATCTTCAATGTTTGTTTCTTGAGTAAAGCTTGTACCCGATACAAATAATGTAGTATCATTTTCGCAAAACTGGGCATCAGTAATTGTGACTGCATATTCACCTGCATCTAATTCTGTTGCTGAAGGACCATTAACAAATGAGATAGGGAAACCCCACATATATGAATAGGGAGGCACTCCTCCCGCTGCCTCTAAATGTATCTCCCCGCCATTACCACCTTCCACATCTGATAACACAGAAGCATTAAAGGATAATGTATCAGGAGAGAATACTGAAATCGAACTTACAAATGCCACACAGCCAGCTGCATCAGTAATCGTTGCATCATACAAGCCAGTCTGAAGATTGCTGATACTGAGAGTCTGATCTCCATTACTCCATTCTACTTCATATGGAGATATACCTCCTGAAACATCTATTACTATTAATCCTTCCTCACCATTCCAGCAGTCATTATTTATCTTATTGAGTACATTATGCAAAATCGGAGTTGGGCTTTCTATCACTATCGAATCAGCAACACCTACACATCCTTCTCCATCTGTAACTGTCAGATTGTACGAACCAGAGATGAGTTGAACGATTGTGTCTGTCAGCTCATTGACTAGATTCTTATCACCAGAACTCCAGTTAAAATCTAGTGGAAGAGACGCATCTGCCACAGAAGCCGTCAAACTGGCCAATGAATCACCATGACATTCTATCTCACTATCCAAGAATATATTTACATCTATAGGAATATCCTCATTGACTACTTCCAATGAAAAGGCGTTTGACTTACAATTAAATTCATCTACAACGGTTACAGAGTATAATCCTGGCCCCAGGTTATCCAATGAATTCTCATCTGAATCCTCACCATCGAAAATGCCCCAGTTGAAGATATAATTTCCATTGCCACCAATGACGTCTATAGCAACTGCACCTTCCATACTCCCAAGACAACTTACATTGATAATATCAGATACAGAAATTTCAATAGGTTCAGGCTCACTAATATCTATTTCTTGGATGACTGCGGAGCAAGAATTGAAATCACTAACTGTTAGACTGTATATGCCTGACTCTAATCCGAACTGATCTTCTAAATTAGATCCGTTAGACCAAAAGTATGAATAAGGTGGAGTACCTCCTTCTACTTTGATATCCACGAAAGAGTCATCACCGTCTGGACAAGTAATCTGTTCCAAAGTAGTAACTGAAACAAATAAAGAGTCTGGTTCAGATATCTCTAAATCCTTAATCACATTTATGCAGTCATTGGTGTCAGTAATAGTAGCACTGAAGAGACCAGCTTCCAAATTACTTGCTATCGGACCAGAAATACCGTGGGACCAAAGCACATCATAGGGTGGTGTACCTCCTACAATACCTAATTGGATAAATCCTGAATTATCTTGATGACATTCACTATCCTGCAAAAGCACGACACCTACCGTTAGAACTTGAGGTCCTGAGATTCTTATCTCATCAGTAACCAAAGTACAATTAGAAGCATCACTGATCGTCGCTTGGTACAAACCATCCTCGAGATTACTAATTTCCAGACCAGAATCACCATTAGACCATTCTACCGCCAATGGCTGTACGCCTCCTCCCACTAATATACTTAGGCTGCCATCAGATTGGCCGGAACAGGAAGGCGTGACTAAAGAAGATATACTATAAACAAGAATATCTTCAAACCCTACAAAGATAGGCTCAGTAATAAGTTGGCACCCACCCACATCAGTTATCGTTGCCGTATAAATGTCAGAAACTAGATTGCTTAACACTGGGCCAACACTTCCATCACCCCATATATACTCATAAGGTGGCTGACCATTCTCAGCCTGCAGCTCTATACGACCAGTGGCAGTACCAAGACATGATTCATTAAAAACAGAAACGACAAAATAATCTAAATCATCTAAACTAACATCATCAGCATCTCCATTACAATTATCATCTATCTGGTTGCATCGTATTTCTACCGCATCTGGATTAACCAATCCATTTGTATCATCACAATCAAAATCATTAGACACAAAACCTAAGGGCGCAGTCTCACTACAAAAAAAAGCGACCACATCTCCATCGCCAAATCCATCAGAATCATTATCAGCAAAAAATGGATTAAGTCCTATTGTATCCAGACTAAGTAACTTAAGATTATCTATTGCAATATCACCACGACTGGCATTTTGTGGTTTTGTGGCTGTTATTCTAAGGCGTCCTTTCTCAAAGGATGAGGGTAGCGTAATTTGTGCATGTTGCCATTCATTACCCTGAGATCCGCCAATTCCAAATATAGAATTCCAAACTACTTCATCTAGGCTATAGGAAATCTCTAAAGTCCCAACATCAGTACCGAACATATGATAATCAAAGGAAAGAGCACAGTCCACCGAATCAATTACGGTCAGACAATCGGAGAATAAATCAATGATTTGTCTATCAGGACAAACATCCGATTGGCTTTCTATATAAATATATTTTCCATCCCCAGAAACATCATCCAATGGTCCAGTAAAAGTTGTTGGCGTCATCCCCTCAGAAATAATCCAATCTGCATCATCACCTTCACCGTTATACCAAATTCCCGACAATGGACATGAACGGACACAACTTGATTCACATAAATCAGAATTGTCAAAATTCTCAACCAGAATACTATTCTTGCATGCCGTTAGAAATGAGATAACACAACTTTCAGGTGAAAATATCGTATTACCACAATCTGCTTCTACTGTCAATTCATACTCTTGATTAGGCTCCAAATTATTTATAGTGAACGATCCTTCCTCGCAAATTACAAAGTCAGAAGAAGATAAAGGAGTAGGGTCTTGGGTACGTTTTATCACCAGCTCCAAAGCCTCACAACGTGCACCTTCATCCCATGCGACAGTGACTTGGGTAGCTTCTATATCAGATACTCTAAAGGTCGCAGGTACATTGCAAGACTCAGAGACAAAATTCAACTTAGCGTAGTTAAGCTGACCTAAATCACCTGAGGCTCTATCACAGATGACAATAGCCCAATTGCCTTCAGGACTATTACCATTGAATAGGGAACTGATGGGATCCTCCGGAAAAAACGAACCTACAAATGGAGGAAGGCTCATCTGAATATCACGGCAGGCATCATCTGAAAAAGAAACTGGGACACTACATCTAGAAATAGTTGGGTCACCATAGTTATCTATACCACGACCGTTATTAGAAGATAGTGTAACAGATTCTCCCCAGGGTGCCTGTAGCTTAATACTGAGATCTGCAGGCCAAGGATGACTAATTATTAAGTCAACACTTTCTAAGAACACATCTTCACCAAGTACACTCCCAGGCAAAAACGGTTCGGTTATTAAAAACTCATCCTGAGATGGACAGTTATTATCTGTAATGGGGAACTGTAGATCGCAAGAGGCATTATTATCAATAACAGTATTAACAAAATAAGGGCCATTGTATAAACTCACCTCACCATCACAGTTAGCTCTTATGTATACTTCGTAAGATTCGCCTGACTCTAGGCCATCAAATGTATAAGTAGGTAATGGGATATCCACAATATTAGGTATCTGTGTTCGAGGAAATCCCTTAAGACCAAATTCAATTTCCCAACTCACTTGACCAGGATTAAAGTCTAGCCAATCTGTCACAAAACCATCCAGGGAAGGCTCAGACACAGATGAAAGGATCGGTAAATTACATTCTGACTGTGCATAAAGACAAGAGAAGAAAGGGACTAAGAGGCATAGCAAGCCTAAGAAATTAATTCTAATCCACTTTCTTGTCATAGACTGTAAATATATGTTTACACTTATTTAACGACAATATTGACCATACGCTTCGGCACTACAATAACCTTTACGACATTTTTGCCTTCTAACCACTTTTGCACGTCTGGTTCGGCAAGTGCTTCCTTCTCCAGCATTGATTTAGTAGCATCTGCTGCGAAAGACATTACTACTCTTTTCTTTCCGTTGATACAGATAGGGTAGTCAATAGATTCTTGAACCAAATACGACTCATCAAAATCAGGAAAAGACTGTTGATGTACTGAGTACAAGTTACCCGATAATGCCCACAATTCCTCAGATAGAAAAGGAGCAAACGGTGCAACAAGCACTATCATTGGTTCCAGAATTTTTCTTTTCCTCGTACCCAATTTCCTTAGTTCATTAACACAAATCATCATTGCACTAATGGCTGTATTAAATGAAAATTTTTCTACATCTTGAGATACCTTCTTTATCGCTTGGTGAAGTGCCTTGTACTCTTCTTTTGTCGGCTCTTCATCACTGAGACTAAAAGATTCTCCTTCATAAAAGAGTCCCCAAAATTTCTTCACAAATTTGGATACGCCTTCTATACCGTTAGTATCCCAGGGCTTAGATTGCTCTATAGGTCCTAGAAACATTTCATACAACCTAAACGTATCTGCACCATGTTCTGATATGACATCATCTGGATTAACAACATTATGATATCGCTTAGACATCTTACCCACCTCAGATAAAGTAAAGAACTTTAAGGAATCTCCATTGTCAGAAATAGTAGAAGCAAGGGCAGTTCCTTCTTTTGTTACAAATTGTGCATTATCGAAGCCCGACCTCCAATCCAAAAATTTCTGTATACTTTTTCTATCCACATAAGATTCTGGAGTTCCATACGCCAATACCATATCTATATGGATAGGTATTTTTGCAAATTCCACATCTGGATATCGGTCTAGTATATCTGCACTTACAAAAATATTTTCGTCGTTCTCTCCTTTCATCAGAGGCATGAATTCTATAACACCCTGAATCATTCCTTGATTGATCAGTTTCTTAAATGGTTCATTAGTTGGTACATACCCTAAATCAAAAAGAAACTTGTGCCAAAATCTGGCATATAATAAATGAGCTACAGCATGCTCAGCGCCACCAACATATAGGTCTACATCTTGCCAGTAATTCAAGGCTTCCTTAGCCGCAAATCTAGTTGCATTATTAGGGTCCATATATCTTAGAAAGTACCATGAAGAACCTGCCACAGCTGGCATTGTATCTGTTTCTCTAAGCTTACCTTCTTCCAAATTTTTCCATGAGGTAACCCTCGACAGTGGACTCTTACCATCCTCAGTAGGTTTAAAATCTTGTGTATACGGCAACTCTACGGGCAGCAGTTCTAGATTCAAAGACTGAGGAATGTCATCCTTGTACATTATAGGAAATGGTTCGCCCCAGTATCGTTGTCTGCTGAATCCAGCATCACGCATTTTATAATTGGTCATTACTTGACCTATACCTCTTTCAGTAATCTGATTAGCCATATGCGCGATTGCATCAGGCACTTCCATTCCATTGAGAAAATCAGAATTAATAATGACGCCTAATTTATCTGATTTTGTTGCATTTGGATAATTGGTCTTATCGACAACATCTATTATTTCCAAACCAAATTTAGTAGCGAAGGCAAAGTCTCTTTCATCATCAGAAGGCACGGCCATTATAGCGCCAGTACCATAATCCATTAAGACATATTCTCCTATCCAAATAGGAATTTGTTTATTATTAAAAGGATTAATGGCGTAGGCGCCTGTAAAAGCCCCCGTAACTTCCTTAACGTCACTCATTCTATCTCTATCACTCCGAGATTTGACATAGTTTAGATAAGCATTTATTGATGTTTTTTCCTCATCAGTTGTAATCTTTTCTACAAGAGGGTGCTCTGGCGCTAAAACCATGTAAGTCGCACCAAAAATTGTATCTGCCCTGGTTGTAAATATTTCCAGTTTTTCATCATGATTGTCAATAGGAAAGAAAATCTGAGCCCCAATTGATTTACCTACCCAATTGCGTTGGATTGTTTTAAGAGAATTGCTCCAATCTATAGTATCCAAACCAGACAATAATCTTTCAGCATAAGCCGTCGTTCTAAGGTTCCACTGTGTCATTGCCTTCTTTTCTACTGGATGTCCACCTCTTTCTGATAAACCTTCTTTTATCTGATCATTGGCCAGAACAGTTCCTAGAGCTGGGCACCAATTGACATATCCTATCTTCCTGAAAGCCAATCGGTAATCTGATAAAATTGTGGCCTTCTGAGACAGACTAGCATTATTCCATTCCGCTGATGTTAATGCATTCTTTCTACTAGTAAATGCATTGACCTCGTCAGCTTTGCCAGCATCTAATTGTGCAACCAAGTCAGAAATGGGAATTGCTTTATTACTGTCTAAATCATAGTAGTGTTCGAAAAGCAAAGAGAATATCCACTGAGTCCACTTGTAATAAGAAGGATCACAAGTTTGCACTTCTCTGCTCCAATCAAATGAGAATCCTATATTGTCTAACTGCTGTTTATATCTTACGATGTTCTTTGAAGTAGATTCTGCAGGGTGCACTCCTGTAGCTATGGCATACTCTTCTGCGGGTAGACCAAAGGCGTCAAATCCCATAGGATGCAAGACATTGAATCCCATGAGTCGCTTGTAACGTGCATATATATCCGATGCAATATAGCCTAATGGATGACCCACATGTAGACCTGCGCCAGAAGGGTAGGGAAACATATCTAAAACATAGAACTTTGGCTTATCTGAAGCATTGCTTACTTTATATAATGACGTTTTCTTCCATTCTTCTTTCCATTTCTTTTCTACATGTCGAAAATTATATCGCATTACCTTTTCTATATGGGTTTATAAATTTTTCTTTTATTACTTATTCGCTGAATGAACGGCGATGAAAACTACTTGGCATTTCATTCTTATAGCCCCATCGTTCTAACCATTCGCCTCTTTCATTCTTCTCTGATATTACAAAGGTTTCTTTATCTATCATTTGACCATCAGATCGATGCCGTGAAAAGCTAATCTCATTAGCATTATTGTCGTAATCCATTTTAAAGAAAGAAGAGAGTTGCCCTGTGTTATCAAAAATTGATTTCTTAATCACATTGCCATTAGTATCATATTCAAAAGACTCTGTCCTCAGTAATTCTTTACTATGACCTTCATAGCCTCTTCTCATTACAATATTGCTCCCTTCGTACTCGATGTTGTAAATTGCAAGTAACGATGAGTCTGCATCGTAGTAATTGGTAATTCCTGAGTTACCATCCTTTTGGACGAATTCATATGACTTTACTGTATTGTCTATTTCGAAAAATGTGGTTTGCTTCAATAAACCTTTTTTATACAATTTGGCATCCTTGTATTTGAGCACAGTAGGTTTTTTAGTTTGTTCATCACCTGCAACCTGGTAGATTTCATGAATGACCAATAATTCATCTGGAACCACATCTTGATTCTTGCATGACGCTGCAAGTAAGGCTAAGCCTAAAACTAATAGTAAACGCTGTCTGTATAATCTTGAATTTTTCACACTACAAAGATGTGAATAATCAAACAGCATTCTTAAGCTTGAGTAGATTAATCACTCTATTCGGGTAATCACTTATTATACCATCAACCTCTAAGGCAATCATATGCTCTATATCTGTTAGTTCATTAACTGTCCAGGGTATCAATTTCATCCCATTATTTTTGCATAGCAGTATAAGTTCCTTATCTACCAGTTTAAAATCGGGACTATAAATTGCTGGCATAAAGCCTAATAAATCTAAATTTTGCTCATGTGTATTCTCGTTCTCTACCAAATAGACAGTTTTGACTTCTGGATAGGCTTCATGAATATACTTGAGTGTGGGTACATCGAAACACTGTACAGTCGTTGTTTGCATGATGCCAGCTTGTCTTATATCTCGAATGACTATATCTGCAAAGATCTTTAAATTAGGATGGTGTTGACTTTTGTCCCATTTGGGTTTCCTTTTGATTTCTATATTATAGTTTATAGACGATAATCCCATTTCATCTAGCTTCCTTTTTACTTCCTCCGCCATATCAATTAGACTCGGTTTATGAGTTGGGATATTAATCTGGTCAAAAAATCTAGGATGCATCCTGCTTCCAGTGTCATAAGTTTTAATCTCATCATAGCTCATCTTGTATATATTATACTTTTCTTCTTCCGCTTTGGTAATTAATCGTCCGTCAGGAGTCATCGCTATTTCATGAGACATAAAAGGTTCGTGTGATATAATAGTAAGACCTTCCTTGGATATTACTGCATCCATCTCAAGCGTATCTACCCCTATATCTATAGCATGTAGGAAGCCTGAAATTGTGTTCTCAGGAAAATATCCTCTACAACCTCTATGTCCTTGGACATCCATTTTTCAATTTTTGCTTTATTTAGTAAATTATAACCTAATATATATCAACTTTCTAGTAAATTCGAGCAGTCTTTCCCTCCAGTGTTTCATCACTATGGAGTAAATTACATGCTGTTATTGCTATTAAGAGTGTTTCCATTTGGCTTAAAGCCGAATTTTCTGTAATTAACATCGAATGAGCTGACAAGTATGTCTACCAAATTCCAATAGTTAATCAATTCAATTTTAGTACGATTATTGTTACTATTGAAAGAAAATTATGCGTAAGTAGCTGAAAATCAATATTTTACTGATAAACAGCACTTTACACATAACAATTTATTTTAATATATCTGAGTATGAATTTAATCAGGTTACCAAAATTAGCCTTTAGTGTAGTTTTTTTGTTGTTGACACTTGCTTCAGTACAAGTTTCTGCACAAGACTTCCACTATTCGCAATTTTATAATCAACCATTGGCTTTCAATCCAGCTATGACTGGAATTTTCAATGGTGATGAAAGAATAAGTGGCTCTATAAGAGACCAGTGGAGATCTATTCCTGTGCCATGGTTCAACTTTAGTGTTGGATATGACAGAAAATTTTACCCTAAGAAAAGCAAGAATGGCTTTTTTGGTGGTGGACTCTACTTTAATTACGATACACAAGGTGATGCCAATGTCAGATTGACAAATATTAATCTGTCAGGATCTTATACCAGAGTTTTAAATCAAAATAATCTGATTACACTTGGTGGTGCTGTCGGTTTTTCTACAAGAGGCTTCAATCAATCAACTTTGACTTGGGATCAATTTTGGGACCCTAATCTCTTTGTTATAGATCCTTCCAGAGGCTCTGGAGAATCTAATATTATTGAAACCTTCAATTTCGTAGAGACGGCGTTAGGGATTAATTATAGATGGCAAAAGTCCTCAAGAACTAAGCTTGATTTAGGGATAGGAGCATTCCATCTTACAACTCCATCGTCTAGATTTTTAACTTCAACCGTAACTCAGAGCTTACCGATTCGATTTTCAGTCACTGGTGTATATAGTAGAAAGTTGACAGATAAAATGGACTTACAACTAGATGCATTATTCCAAAATCAACAAGCATATAACGAATTGCTTTTTGGAGGGTACTTGAATTTTTATCTTAACCAAAGAAGGGGCAAGGAGTTTCAATTTAGAGTAGGCGTTGGTTATAGAACCCGACAAGCTATATATCCAAAAATTGGAATCGAGCTGAATAACTTATTTATAGCCGCTAGTTATGACTTTTATCTCCTTGATTTTAATAATCTTCATGGTGGAGGCGGACCAGAATTACATATTAGATATATTATAAAGCATGTAAAGCCATTAGGTAAATTTAAGGTTTGCCCTATATTTTAGAAAGACCAACTACTAAGCGACATTAATGAACCGAATATTTTTCATACTAATAGGATTTTGGCTCTTTGCACCTAGTGCAGAAGGACAGACCTTGAAGGCTTTCCTCAAAGCTGCTGTAGAGGCTACTGAAGACAAGGACTACTACAATGCCATGTACTATTACAGCCAAGCAGTAGAATTTGACACAACCAATCTTGATAATGTATATAGGTATGGAGAGTCAGCTATGACATTCAATGCTTACTCCATCTCAGAAAAGCAATTCCAATATGTCGCAGATAATGACTCAGAAAACAGCTACCCTCTAACCACATTTTATCTTGCAGAAATGCAGCAGCAGCAAGGTAAATATGAAGATGCTAGAAGAAACTATGAATTGTTTGTATCTGAAAATTCAGGAGACCAACCACTTTATACTAACCGAGCACAAAAAGAAATAGAAGCAATTGATTGGGCTATGTCAAATGTAGACAATCCAGTGGAGGGTGTTACCGTAGAGCATTTAAGCGGTTCTGTGAATACCCCTTACTCTGATTTTGGCGCTATTGAACGAGATGATGAATTATACTATTCTTCTTTAAGATTTGAATCTGACGACAATCAGAATCCTAACAAATTGTATAGTAAAATTCTGACGGATGATGGAGAACAAGATACACAGAATGACGAACAAGACAATCAGGTCACTGAGGAGAGAATTGGTATAAATCATGAGGCCCACACGGCCTTTTCTCATGATGGCACTAAAATGTATTATAACATTTGTTACTATGCTAACAGCACAGATATAAGATGTGACTTATACATGAAAAGTGTTTCCGAGGACAATGAATTTGGGGATGGCGTCAAGTTACCAGCCATCATTAATGATAATCAATATACAAGTACACAACCAGCGATAGGGTATGACATTGGATCCGATACAGAATATCTATACTTTGTCTCAGATAGAATAGGTGGTGAAGGTGGTCTTGATATTTGGTACTCCAAAATTGAGGATGGAGAATATGGTGCGCCTACAAATCTATCGGAGGTAAACACTTCTTATGATGAACTCACTCCATTCTACCATTCAAATTCAAACACGTTATATTTCAGTTCGGATGGCTATCTAGGCATGGGTGGTTATGATATATATAGCTATAATATTGGTGGAGGTGCTAATCAGGTTCCGGTTAACCTGAAAGCGCCTACAAACACAAGTTTCCACGATGTCTACTACACCCTGAATGACGAGGGCACTAAAGCTCACTTCTCTTCTAACAGGACAGGTTCTATGTATTTGGAGGAAGGATTCGAGGCATGCTGTTACGACATATATAGAGCTGACATAGAAGAAATAGAAGTAGACATGAATGCACTAGTCTTCGATGGCTTGTCCGAAGAAGAATTACTGGGTGCACGTGTAAGGATACATGATGCAGTCACAAATGAGTTGTTGTATGACAATTTAGAACAGTTGACCCATGACCATGCTTTCAAACTAAAATGTAATAAGCAATATACAATCATCACAGAGAAAGCTGGTTTTGAGCCAGATACCACTTCGCTTATAACGAAAAACTGTGATGAACCAATTACTAAGAAGATTTATTTGTCACCTATAGAGGGCAAATTGGATGTACTTACATTCTTATCTCCTCAGCAATTGGCTTTAGATGGTGCTACTGTTACCTTATATGACCTTTCAAATCCAGATAATCCACCTATTATAATCTCTCAGCCAAACGGCAATTTATTCCAATATGATATTATCGGCGGTAGAGAATATAGGATAGTAGCTGAAAGAGATGGTTATGAATCAAAGGAACTCATCTTTACTGCGACAGACTTTGAAAATGGCACCATAACCAAGAAGATTTACTTTGATAAAACCTTTATTAATCTAAATGAGTATCTACCAGTTGTCGTTTACTTTGATAATGACCGACCGGATCAGAGAAGTAGAAAACTATATTCAGAAAACAGTTATACAGACACCTATTATCCATACATCTCAAAGAAGGAAGAATTCAAATCTGAATATGCTAAAAATTTAAATGGTGAC
The DNA here is from genome assembly GCA_964591455.1 of uncultured Saprospiraceae bacterium. Taxonomy (GTDB): domain Bacteria; phylum Bacteroidota; class Bacteroidia; order Chitinophagales; family Saprospiraceae; genus RFSX01. The sequence goes on along the minus strand of CAZQDZ010000003.1, from coordinate 25,933 downwards.
AGCAAGTATAGTGCTGAAAATGATGTAGACAATTTCTTTGAAGTTGATGTGAAAGGCGGATTTTCTAGAATGCGTTTATTCATAGATAAATTAGCTGAAAGATTGGATGCCGGTGAATCAATAGAGTTATCACTTAAAGGATTCGCGAGTCCAAGAGCAGCGAACAAGTATAATCTTGCGTTGGGCCAGAGAAGGATTTGGACAATCAAAAATGAGATTCAACAATACGCAGGAGGAAAATTACTTCCATATATAAACCAAGGGAAACTGCAAGTAATAGAAATTTCTTACGGTGAGGAAACATCCTCAAAATCGATTTCTGATTCTTATAATAATAGGAGATTGTCAGTCTACAGTGTAGAAGCATCAAAGCAAAGAAAAGCAGAAATCGTTCGAGTAAGAGTACTTAATTAAAAATTGACAAGCCAGAAAGTCTAGCCTTATGACTAATCTAAAAAATCTAAGATTTATACTGCTTGTAATAATTACAGTCAGTTTTCTTCCACTTAATGTAGAAGCTACCCATATCGTCGGTGGAAACATGACATACAGATGTTTGGGTGGTGATCAGTATGAAGTTACCTTGACTTTCAGGAGAGATTGTGAAAATGGCGCAGATGATGCCCCATTAGATGACCCTGCAACCTTTGGAATTTTCGACAGGTTTGGAGCATTGCAAACTACTCTAGGTGATGAACTAGGGAGAACTTTCGTTCCTATAGAAACAAGACAGGTAATCCTAGCTGATTTGAATGAAGATTGTGTGATCGGAAATACTGGAAATCTATGTGTAGAAGAGGCTATCTATAGAGACACATTGACACTTCCATTCAATAAATTGGGATATTTTATTTCATATCAGAGATGCTGCAGAAATATAATACTTAACAACATAGATAACCCGCTCCAAGTCGGAGCAACCTATCATACTTTTATTGGAATAGAAGCACTAGAAGAATGCAATAGCCAGCCAGTCTTCAATGAATGGGCAGAAATATTTGCTTGCCAAGACCAGCCATTTGTATTTGATCATTCTGGTGTAGACCCAGATGGTGATGAGATCGTATATAGTTTATGTACACCGTCATCAGGAGCAAGTTTTGAAAATCCATTCCCTTCGGTCGCTTCAGCACCACCATATGATGATGTGGTATTCAGTAATGGACACTCTCTGACAAATGTTCTTGGATCAGGTGTACCATTGACTATAGATCAACAAACCGGACTCTTAACAGCAACACCTGCTTCTTTAGGCACTTATCTAGTTGGAGTTTGTATGCAAGAATTCAGAAATGGTGTATTACTCTCAGAGGTCAGAAGAGATTTTGAAGTAAATGTTGTCCCATGTACAGATGCCATCGAATTTACACAGTGTAATGTTCAAGGCACCAATTGTAATGGAAGCAACACTGTTTCATTTTCAGTAGCTTCCAGTAATGCAGACAATTTCACATGGTTTTTTGACTGGCCTAATATGGATCCAGCATTTGTAGCTACAGGACCAAATCAAACTTTTACGTATCCAGTCGCAGGACAATATACTGTTAGGATAGAAGCTGAGAGAGAAAGTGATGGCTGTACTAGAATCAAGGACACAGTTATTAGTGTCGGAGGTGTGGCACCAACGGCTGAGTTTACAGCTGTTCCTTTGAATTGTAGTGGCGATCAAGTAACCGTACAATTTTCTGACAGCACCATAGGAGATGGTAATTACACACAATCGTGGTCAGTGAATGGATCGATGTTTACAAGCAGTCCTTTCTCCATGACTTTCGACAGAACAGAAACAATAAGAGTTGATTACAGTATTGTCACACCAGAGGGATGTGAGAGCATTCAGAATCAATCTATAAATCTTAATGATTTAGTCAACAGTCCATTTTTCGAAGTAGACTTGCTGTCATGCTCGGCTGCTGGAAATTTAATACAACTGACTAATCCTTCAGGCACCCCCACTAATTGGTTAATCACTGATGCTAACGGGAACACACAACCAGCTTCAGGTGCAAGTACAACTGTAAGTGTACCTACTGATGTTTTCACTGTGTCCTTTGAAAATGACAATGGTTGTGATGTCGGACTTATCAGTGAGACCTTTAGCATTGAGGAATTTATAGACAATGCTTTTGATGTGAGGCTAGTATCATGCAGTACTGCAGGTAACACTTTTTCCTTGACAAATAACACGGGAGCCAATGTCACTTGGACAGTACAAGATGGGAATAATACGATTTCACTATCTGGTGATTTTGCAACTGTTACCATAGCATCTGGGTCGTTTACAGTTACTGCGAACTATGATAATAATTGTTATGGAACACTGACTGAGACATTTAACACCAATGACTTTTTGACTCCAGAAATAGATATAGAATTAGTTGCGTGTGGACCGAATGGAAATATTATAAATATTATAAATCCAAATGGAACTGTAGCCAACTGGACCATAATGAATGGTTCTGGTACTACATCAGCTGTGGGGCATACAGTAACTACAACTGTCACAGGTGACTTTTTTAGTGTTACTATAGACTTAGGTAATGGATGTTCAGGTCCATTTACACAATCATTTGACATAGATGAATTCAGGTCACCTTTGGTAGCGGCGTTTACTGCGGTTCCTATTTCATGCTCAGGCAATCAGGTTACTGTACTATTTGAAGATACCACTATCAGTGATGATAATTTCACCCAAGAGTGGGTTATAGATGGCACTACATTTACAAGCAGTCCTGTCTCATTGACCTTTGATAGAAGTGAAACTATAATAGTAGAGTACAGTGTCCTGACAACTAATGGATGTAGTTCAAGTTCACAAAACCAATCTATTAATCTGGAGGAGTTGGTAAACTCAGCATTCTTCGAACTTGACTTGATTGCTTGCTCGGCTAGCGGTAACACAATTATGCTTACCAACCCAGCTGGCACGCCAACAACATGGACCATTAATGATGGACAAAATAGTACAACCTTATCAGGGGCCTCAGTTCAAACTACAGTCAATGGAAGAATATTTTCTGTAACAATGGTGGCTAATAATGGCTGCGAAGCTATACCTGCAACACGGACATTCAATTTGGATGATTTAATAGACGCAGCTTTTTCAGTACAGCTAATTTCATGTGGCCCTAACGGGAATTTATTTAGCTTTACAAATACGACAAACTCTAACGTCTCTTGGAATATTCAGGATGGGAATAACACAATTTCTCTTTCTGGCAATTTGGTGACTGCAACGATAACATCATCTTCATTTACGGTTAATGCTACATTCAATAACTCATGTTTTGGAACGTTATCAGAAACCTTCAATGCCAATGATTTCCTTACGCCAGATATAGATATCAGCGTAATAACATGTACCGCTAATGGAACAACAGTAAACATCGTTAACCCAACTGGCATTGTGGCTAATTGGACAATAAATGATGGCGGCATCACAACTAATGAAGTTGGTCTTCACACAGTTACCACTACTATTACTGGTGACGTTTTTAGTGTGACAATAGATTTAGATAATGGCTGTTCAGGTCCATTTACTGAAACATTTGATATAAAACAATTTATAGAGACGCCAGTTGCCCAGTTTGATGCAGTGCCATTGACTTGCTCAGGAGATGAGGTGACAATAAGATTTGAGGATAGCTCTATAGGCAACCAGCCATATCTACAATCATGGTCTGTAAATGGTAATACATTCGCAAGTAGTCCATTCACTTTGACTTTTAATAGATCTGAAGTAATTCGAGTAGACTATACGATTACAACACTTAATGGTTGTGGCACAAGTGTCCAAAATCAGTCCATAGACTTAGAGGATTTAATTAATTCTGCATTCTTTGACTTAGATTTAATTGCATGTAGTCCTACAGGCAATATGATAATGCTTACAAACCCTGCAGGATTACCTACGACTTGGACAATATTAGATAATGGAAGTACAACTATCCTGACTGGACCTTCTGTCCAAACTACAATTGTAGGCCCATTATTTTCTGTAACGATGGCTGCTGATAATGGCTGCGAAGCTGTTCCTGTAACAACAGACTTTAATTTAGATGATATATTAAATGGAGCTATAGATGTTCAATTGGTGAATTGCAGTAGCAGTGGAAATCTATTCAGCTTCACCAATACAACGAATGCAAATGTTTCTTGGAGTATTCAAGATGGAAACAATACAATACCATTATCAGGTGATTTTGTGACTGCACTAATCACTTCAGGTACATTTACAGTAACAGCATCATTTGACAATAACTGTTATGGAGATATAACTAGAACATTGAATGCAGATGCGTTCTTAACGCCAGATTTCGATGTTGAATTGGAGTCTTGCACACAGAATGGAAATATATACAACTTCGTAAATCCTCAGATGACAGTAGGCACATGGACTATAGACGATGGAGGGATTATTACCACAGAAGTAGGTCATACCATTACAGCATCAATTCTTTCTGACAATTTCACTGTAACCTTAGAATTAAACAATGGATGCTCCGGGCCGATTACTGAATCGTTCAATGTCACAGACCTAGAGCCTACAGTTTCCATTTCTAATAATGTAGGTAATGATTGCATTCCTCCTTCTGGACAAACAGTGACGCTGTCACCTTCCATTATGAATAATGCGATTGCTTCTAATCCGATTGGATTTGAGTGGGTGTATGACATCTCTGGTGCTCAGTCTATGACATCAACCTCAGAAACTATAAATGTAGAGTTGTTACCAGGTCAAGTAATTAATGCACAATTAACAGTACGATATGCCAATGGGTGTGAGTTTACCGTAACAGATATAATACAAGCAAGAAATGCTGGAACTGGTGATTTAGAAATTATCAATAATGCACCAACTGTTTGTATTGGTCCTGATGGTCAAGACGTGACTTTTTCTGCCAATATAGATCCAAATCTTATAAGCGTATACAACTGGGTTTATACTTTGTCAGGTCAGCAAAGCCAAACAAGCACAGATCCGACAATCACAGTTTTAGTTTTTCCAAGACAGGCAGTGGATGTCAGTCTTATGGTAACGCTAACTGATGGATGCACCCTTCAAAGTTCAATTTCGTTCATGCCTCAAAGCAATCCTGTATTAAATATTCAGGTAGATGAGGACTGTGGCGATCCTAACGAGACAATAATCACTCTAGCTGATATAACTAGTTTAGTAGGCTTTAATATTAGCTCAAGAGAATGGATAGTAGACGGACAAGTATTCTCTAATGAGCCAACTATAATGATAGGTGTAACGAACACTCCTGTAACAGTACAATACAACGTAGTATATGACAATGGATGTACTGCTAGTTTCACGAGGGTCTTCGATCCTGCGGATTATACGCCGACTGCAGACTATGAAGTAGAGTGTATTGGTGATGGTATTTTCGAGTTTACTTACACTGGATTTATCCCAGAATGTCTGGAATTAGAATCAGTGACGTGGTCTATAAATGGTATGGTCTTTATGGGTCCTGTTGTACAATTGGAATTACCACCTAATACAATAATAACAGTAGAAGTGACTGGTACTTATTCTAATGGAGCAGAGGTATCATTATCAGAAGAGGTGGATACCAATTCATTCCTAGATACAGTAAGTTTTGACATTATCAATAACATGCCTGGTACCTGCTTAGACACAGTAGACTTATCAGTAGACCCTGTATTGCCTGGCACTTATATATGGTCAGACGACCCAACATTTACAAACGTTCTAACTATTGGTTCAAGTTTCATGGGGACCCAATCTGAACTGGCTGGTGATTCAGTATTTGTACAGTTCATAACTGAAGATAGATGTGGCCTGGGTGAAGCTGTGGAAGTCTTAGACAATAACATGGTGGATATAGAATTCAATATGCCATTCGTTATTTGCCCTGGTGATACATCAACTTTTGAGGTTTCCAACCTTAACGCTAATCAAGATATCACGTATTTGTGGAAAGACAACAATGGCTTTATTATTTCAGGTGGCGATACCAATGCGCCTGTGATAGGTGTCCCAGCAAACCAGACAGATGATTTCTTTATGATTCTCTGTACAACAAATCAGTTTAGCTGTGAAAGAAGTGATACGATAAGATTTGAGATAGGGATGCCTGACGACTTAAGCTTCACTTATATGCCGGTGGAATGTGGTTCACTTACGGTAATGTTTGAGCCTACAGGTTCTATTACTGATTCTACTGCCTTGGCATGGGATTTTGGAGATGGTAATATGTCAGATGAGTCAAACCCGACGCATACTTATGATGAAGAAGGAAATTATACGGTGACACTTTCTAGCAACAGTCAAGTCTGTGGTGGAGCGCCAGTAAGCATGGATATAGAATTACCTGACTTTCCTACAATAGAAGTAGAATCAGATACCTTAATCTTTCCAAATGGCGGAACAGCTATTCTTACAGCTGACACAAGTGAGCCAGCTGATAGTGTAACTTGGTGTTTGAACACGGGTGAAGAAATCGGAACAGGAAATCCACTGGAATATATGCCAGTCATGGATACAACTATTGTAATAGCAAAAGTTGTAGATGAGAATGGATGTGTTTCTCAAGATACAACAGTAGTAGTTCCAGATATGATGATGGATGAAGACGTCTTTGATGATATAAGTATAGATGGTCCTATGACTGTATGTGCTAATGACACATTCCAACTTACAGTAGGTTTTGAAGGATTTAGTGAAGAAACATTTACAATAGATTGGAATCCAGATGAATGTATAGTTTCTGGTGAAAACTCACCGACGGTAACTGTAACTGCAGAAACTGACAAAGTTTTTGATGTGCTTGTGACTGACCTTAATACTGGAAATGATACTATTATAACATTTGATATCAATATAGAAAATGTAGCCATATCCATAATACCAGATAATGGGATTCCAGGACAAGCTGGTGTGCCAGAGGTCTGCCAGGGTAGTCCTATAACATTATCAGCAGAGCCGAATGATGAATCTTGTGATTTCGAATGGAGTACTGGCGAGACTGGTTCTTCTATAGAAGTATCACCAGATGAAAATGCGACCTTCTCATTGAGCTGTATTACGCCATTGGGATGTGTTTCTGAGACAAGTACCGAGATTGTGGTATTACCTCCGCAGTGCAATGAAGAAGATGTATTCGTTCCTTCAGCATTCTCACCTAACGAGGATGGAGTAAACGACTTATTATTTGTAAGAAGTAAGTTTATACAAGAAATGGAATTCTTCATCCTAAACAGATGGGGACAAGAAGTCTGGAGAACATCCAGTCAAGACCAAGGATGGGATGGTACATTTGACGGTGAAACGCTTGCACCTGATGTCTATGCCTACTGCCTAATCGTCACATGTGTAAATGATACAGAATTTACAACTACTGGAAATGTGTCAATTATAAAATAAAACCAAACCGAACACAAAGAGGCGAGTACTATTTAGGTAGTATTCGCCTCTTTTTATTTGATTAGCATTAGGGATATTATTCTAACTACTGACGCCTACATTTTCTTTCTTACTGGAACCTAATTGCTCCGTCATTTCTTTTGATATAGCTCCTTTGACGACTCTTATATAAGTCTTTTCGGCTACCATCAGATGTACAATCCCGTTTTCTATTTTATTGATTCTGCCTATAATGCCACTAGTGGTCACAACCTCTTTTCCTTTTGACAATTCTTCAGTAAATGTTTGCTGCTGCTTTTGTTTCTTCACTGAAGGTCTAATGAAGAAAAAGTACATGATTGCAAATATCGATAGGAAAAAGAGCATATTGATAATACCCGGTGTTGTCCCTTGTTGCAGAAATATTATAATGTATTGCATATAGTTTTTTTAGGTTGGTAAAAATACATGACTATTCTGATAATGCTAATACATTTACATTCTAAGAATTGACCTTGATTGAGTAATCCTTCCGAAGATAGAATTTATTTGATAGGCTATATGGCCAGTGGTAAGAGTACAATCGGCAGCCTCCTTGCTGAAAGATTAAACTACGCATTCTACGATACAGATAATCTAATTTGCCAGTGGAAGCAACGCAAAGTAGAGCAAATTTTCAAAGAAAGTGGTGAGCAGGAGTTTAGAAGGTATGAGACCAAAATGATCAGAATGCTTTCAGAACTAGGGAAAGTAGTCGTGAGTACAGGGGGAGGCTTGCCAGCCTATAATGATAACATTGTCTTGCTTAAGGATACTGGTAAAGTCATCTATCTTCAGGCAGATTCTAATACATTGGCCCGAAGAATTATAGATGATAAGCAACAGCGGCCACTGCACTCAGCTCCAACAAATATTACAGAATTAGAAAAGGAGGTAGCTGCCAGATTGAAAAAGCGACAGCACATCTACAGCCAAGCGCATACTACTATTGATACTGCCACTGACTTGGAGACCATTCTCGAACAGATTCTTTCTCAACTTTACTAGTCTTAGTAAAAAACAATTTCATCGTACTTATAGGGTCCATTATTTTATTTCCATTTTTAGTAAGGGCAGATTCATTGATGATACTGTAAGCTTCTTCAGCGGTAAGATTTCGCTTATAAGATTTCATAACAGCTATCAGACCAGACACTAGGGGTGTGGCCATAGATGTCCCATTGAAAGATTTATATTCGTCGCCAGGAAATGTGCTAAAAACCATAGTCCCAGGTGCATAAATCCCTTGTGCAATATTAGAAATGTCATTGGCGAAATTTGCCTTTCTCATTAGCGAGTCAACTGCTGAGACCGCTATCACCCCTTTAGAATTAGCAGGAGAGTAATTTGCAGCATCTCTATTAGAGTTCCCTGCTGCAGCCACTACTATACAGCCCTTAGATTTAGCATACTTAACAGCTTCATTGTATGCTTTCTGCTTACTATCTGAAGATATACTTCCGAGAGACATGGATATGACATCATAGCCTTTATCAGCTGCAATTATGATTCCTCTAATAATCGTCTTCTGTGTACCTACACCCATATCTCCTAGAACCTTGATACTTGTCACCTTTATGTCCGCACCTTTTGGAACTAAGGACGCTATGCCAATCTTATTTCCAGTAACTGCTGCAGCTATCCCAGCACAATGTGTCCCGTGTCCTTTTTTGTCACTATCATATCGAGATGCAGTAGATATATAATTGGCCTTGAGGTCCTCATGTCTGCTATCTACGCCTGTATCTAAAATCGCAATAACAACAGGACCTTCATACGTATTTGCTTTATGCTTATCTGCTAGTTTATGGAAATCTTCCAAATCATAGGGCCCCTTCATCCGCTGCTTGGACACATAGGGGTCATTGAGTCTAGACTTAAAGGGAACCACATTTACTGAGCGGGCTGAAATGGGAGAGACAGTGATTTCTTCATTGATTTCTATGTGTTCTATATCCCTCGTGGATTCCAATTTAGAAATGAAATCTTTGACATTAGTACCTACATAATCCAGAGCAATGTACTCATCCAATAAAAAACTGTCATCTTCAGGTTCAAAGACTGGGTATGTGATCTGTTCTGGTTTATCATATTCACTGATCCAATGTTCTAAATCAGACTTTGTCTTAAACTGTATTAGCAACTGTGTCCCTTGTTGATGACCTTTACTCCAATTGAGATGTTTACTATTGTGCACCCAACTCAATCCTACAATCCCAGAAAGAATAACTAGAAATTTAACATAATGCTCCTTACACCAAATAAAAAATAGACTTACTAAACCTATTCCTATTAAATCTTTGCCTACATGCAAAATATTGTCCCATCCACCAATACTTAAGTTCCACGCCGTATCTAATATGATTAATGATAAAGCTAGACCTATACCCATTCTTGATTTCCTTGTTATAGCTAGAATTAGCATACTTGTATAAAGTAAAAGCAGTAAAACATGTGCGACTAAGGATACGGAAAGCAACGTCATAGTTGTGTATAAGGATTTATCTAAAGTAATAAACTCATATTATGAAATCAAAGTTCTCTTAGATATATAACTTATTAAGTTTAAGTAAATAAAAGAAGCTTATTTTTGCACCCAATAATAAAATTACTTAAAAAGTATGTCTGAAGAAATACGCAATTGTACGATCATTGGATCAGGCCCTGCGGGCTATACCGCAGCAATCTATGCTGCTAGAGCAGGCTTAAAACCTCTATTATTCACAGGAAGAGAACCAGGGGGGCAATTAATGATTACAACAGAAGTAGAAAATTATCCTGGATACCCAGATGGTAAAACAGGACCAGAGATGATGATGGATTTCCGCAGGCAAGCGGAGCGGTTTGAAACTGATATCCGCGGAGAAATGATTACCAAAGTTAATTTCGATGGACCTGTTCATGTTCTGACTACAGAGAGCGGCGAAGAAATCAAAACGCATACAGTCGTGATTTCAACAGGAGCAAGCGCTAAGTGGCTCGGTCTAGAATCTGAAAAAAGACTGATGAATCTAGGTGTATCCGCCTGTGCAGTCTGTGATGGATTTTTCTTCAAAGGTCAAGAAGTTGTCGTTGTAGGGGGTGGAGATACTGCTGCTGAGGAAGCTACTTACTTATCTAAGCTTTGTCCTAAAGTACATATGCTGGTCAGAAGAGATGAAATGAGAGCTTCCAAGATTATGCAAAAGCGTGTAATTAACACAAGCAATATAGAGGTCTATTGGAATACAGAAACTGTGGAAGTGCTAGGTTCGGAAGGCGTAGAAGGTGTCAAGGTGAAAAACAATAAAACCAATCAAGAATCGACTATCAAGGCTACTGGATTTTTTGTAGCTATTGGACATAAGCCTAACACAAGCATTTTCGATGGATGGTTGGATATGGATGATGCAGGATATCTTGTAACGGGTGCAGACAATACCAAAACAAAAGTACCAGGTGTATTTGCAAGTGGTGATGCGCAGGATAATGTTTATCGCCAAGCCGTTACTGCTGCGGGCACAGGATGTATGGCAGCCTTAGATGCTGAGAGATACCTAGCAGCCCAAGAGATTATATAAGCTCATACTCACTAAATAAATATTATGTCAAAGTTTAGAAAAGGGGTTCTTCATGGTGACGAGGTCACAGCATTATTAGATCATGCCAATGAAAATGATTACGCCATTCCAGCTGTAAATGTAGTTGGAACGAATACAATCAATGCTTGTTTGGAAACTGCGAAAGAAGTAAATTCTCCCATTATCATACAGCTTTCAAATGGAGGTTCTACATTTTTCGCAGGAAAAGGATTATCCAACGAGAACCAAGCCGCAGCAATCGCTGGTGGAATATCTTCTGCGCATCACGTACACAGGATGTCTGAAGCTTATGGTGTTACTACTATACTACATACCGACCATTGTGCTAAGAAACTATTGCCATGGATAAGTGGTCTTACTGACGCATCTGAAAAGCACTTTGAAAAATTTGGGGCGCCATTGTATTCTTCACACATGCTCGACTTGTCTGAAGAAAGCATCGAAGAGAATCTGGAGATATGTGTAGATTATTTGAAGAGATTTCATGCCATTGGTATCACGTTAGAAATGGAATTAGGGGTAACAGGAGGAGAAGAAGATGGGGTCGATAATACCGATGTAGACAGTTCTAAACTTTATACTCAACCAGATGAAGTGGCTTATGCCTATGAAAAACTAAAAGCTATTAGTGACAGATTTACTGTAGCGGCTGCTTTTGGCAATGTACATGGTGTATACAAGCCTGGTAATGTGGAGCTAAAGCCAATCATCCTAAAAAATTCTCAGGAGTTTGTAAAGCAAAAGTTTAATCTAACAGATAATCAGCCTATTAAGTTTGTATTCCATGGAGGCTCAGGTTCTACACCTCAAGAAATAAAAGAAGCCATCAGCTATGGTGCTGTAAAAATGAATATAGATACTGACCTACAATGGGCATTCTGGGAAGGGGCAAGAGATTATTATGAGGCAAGAGTAGGCTATATGCAGACACAAATAGGAAATCCAGAAGGGGAGGAGAAGCCAAACAAAAAGAATTATGACCCTAGAAAATGGCTAAGAGAAGGGGAGTTAAGCTTCAAGAAGAGATTGTCCAAAGCATACGCAGATTTAAACTGCACTAATAAATCTGTTTAATCCGAATTAGAAAAACTAAAAAGATAGAGACCTTTGCATTTTTGTAAAGGTCTTTTTTACACACTAATGTTGGGTTCAACATCACAATATTACATTACCTAGTTTCTCAGCTAAGGTCTTCTTTTCCTCTTGTAATTTTTTGAAAGCCATAAGTAGCGTCACTTTGGTTTGGTCATCTACACCGTCATTGTTTATTCTTACTTTTAGCTCATCCAAAACTTTAGATATTTTCTTCAACTTGAATCGTAGAATAGCCTGCAGGCTGTCTTCTAAATAATTATTGTCTGGCATTTTCTGATTAAGATAAACACCGATATTCTCCCAGTTGGCCAATTCATATGGGCTGCTAATCCTATCGACAGCAAATTCGGAAACTGTATTATCAGAATGGTTTATAAAGTACTGAGAGATGTCTACGTGTTTCTGTTCAGACTCCACGTATTTAAATCCTTCTTCTATAATTTTTTGGCAAATTGGGTTATCAAAATACTGAAAGACAACATTGATATTTGTATATACAAATTCGGCAACTGACATGTCTTCTCCATCGTCTTGTGTAATCATTTTATCCCCATACGAAATCACAATTCTTGCCAAATCAAGCTCTTGGTAATCATGCTGCGGCACTCGAAAATCAGACTGTCTGTGTGCAACTCTTTCTTCAGGATAATGATCAAGTTCATGATATTCTTCGCCTGCCATATTAGGAGGAGGTTCGGAAGGAAAGGGACTAGCATTCGGAGGTCTTTCTTTGTTATTAACCATTCTAATTTGAGCCATTCGCTCCTCCCGCTTTTTTTCTAACTGATTTTGTTTGATTTGATTTCTAATCTGTTTATTGACTTCTTTAACAAGGATGGATTCCTCGATGGCTAATGACTGAGAACATTGACGAACATACAGACTCCTTTTAATGGGGTCTCGAAGTCTAGCCACGCTACTGATAATATCTTTAATCATGGCTGAGCGCTTAACAGGGTCATTGCCTGCCTCTTCCATGAGTAAATTCATTTTGAAGAAAATAAAATCAGTAGCATTCTTGCTTAAGAACTCTTCGAACTCTGAATTACCTAACTTTCGAACGTAAGAGTCAGGATCTTCGCCATCTGGCAATAACACGAGTGAGACATTCATCCCATTCTCTAGGACTATGTCTAACCCTCGAAGTGCCGCCTTTATACCTGCTGCATCGCCATCATATAAGAAGGTAACGTTATCAGTATATCGCTTAATGAGTATGACCTGTTCTCTGGTGAATGCCGTACCTGAGGAAGCGACAACATTCTCCACACCATTCTGAACCAGGCTAATTACATCTGTGTATCCTTCTACAACCAGACAATTATCTCCTTTTCGTATAGCGGACTTGGCGAGGTGGAGCCCATATAGCGTCTTGCGTTTATTATAGATTGGTGTCTCTGGAGAATTAATATACTTTGGCTGTGACTTTTGGGTACTCAATGTACGTCCTGCAAATGCGACAACCTTACCTGACACATTATGTATAGGAAACATAACTCTATGCCTGAAGAAGTCATATCCCTTCTGAGAAGTCAGGCCCAAGTCCTTCATATAAGCCTCCTTATACTGTAAGCTAGCAGCTTTAGTAGTCAACGCTTTTGATTCATCAGACGAGTATCCAAGCTCAAATTTTTCAATAGTCGCTTGTAAAAAGCCACGTTCTTTAAAGTAGCTTAAGGCGATGGCTTTTCCTGACTGTGTCTCAAATAATTGCTTAGTATAAAATTCTGCAGCAAACTTATTGATGATAAAGTAGCTTTCCTCCAAGCGGCGTTTTTCGGCTACTTGGTCTGCATCGACATTATGATCCTCCTCTATACTTATATTATATCTCTGAGCTAGTTGTCTGATAGATTCAGGGAAGGAGAGTGAATCGTGCTCCATTAGGAACTGTACTGGCCCGCCTCCCTTTCCACATCCAAAACACTTGTATATATTTTTACTCGGTGAGACAGTAAACGATGGGGTCTTCTCATCATGAAAGGGACAAAGTCCTATCATATTGACGCCTCGCTTCTTCAGATTGACATACTCTTGTATGACTTCATCCACCCTGGCCATTGCAAAAACCTCTTGTATCGTCTTTTCAGATATCAATCTATTCGCTTCTCTTTGATTTATCTTGCATCAATAATATTAAAATAATACAGGTTGAGTACCTACTTTTGGGGCCAAATTTTTTTTTTAAAATATTATGGAAGAGATACAAGGATTAAAAATACTGGAATTAGTAGATAAGTATGGTGCCCCACTATATGTCTATGACTCGGCAGCCATAGCGCAAAATTATAACCGATTTGTCAATTCATTCGATGTACCTAAGCTTGGCATTAACTACGCCTGTAAAGCACTAAGTAATATATCTATATTGAAGCTGATGAAGTCCCTAGGCACCTCACTGGATTGTGTTTCTATACAGGAGATAAGACTGGGATTAGAAGCAGGTTTCCTACCATCAGAAATCCTATTCACACCAAATAATATATCAGAAGAAGAATATGCAGATGCCGTCAAGTTAGGCGTAGGTATTAATGTGGATAATCTGGAAATGTTGGAGTACTTCGGAGACACGTACCCTGATGTACCTATATGCATTAGAATCAATCCACACATGATGGCAGGTGGCAACAGGAATATCTCTGTGGGACATATCGGATCCAAATTTGGGATTTCGATACACCAGTTACCGCACCTAGAAAAAATTATCTCAAGCTTCAACATTAATGTCAATGGCATTCATGTCCATACAGGCTCAGACATACTTGATACAGATATTTTTATAAAGGCTGCAGAACTTATATTGGATGTCGTTGCCAAATTTGAATCCGTAGAGTTTGTTGATTTTGGTAGTGGATTTAAGGTGGCCTATAAGGCAGGGGGGCTAGAAACTGACATAGAGGAATTAGGAAAGGCCTTCAGCGAAAAATTCAATACATTTTGCACTAATAATAATCGTGACCTAACACTGAAATTTGAACCAGGGAAGTACTTAGTCAGTAATGCTGGATATTTTATGGTCAAGGTCAATGTAATCAAACAAACACCTGCAACTACTTTCATTGGAGTAGACTCTGGAATGAATCATCTCATCAGGCCTATGTTCTATAATGCCTTTCATGATATTGTCAATGTGTCTAATCCAGATGGAAAAGGGAAAATCTACTCCGTTGTAGGATACATCTGTGAGACAGACACCTTTGGTGCAGATAGACGCATTAGCCAAGTATCTAAGGACGACATACTCATGTTTAAAAATGCGGGCGCATATTGCTTTAGTATGAGTTCCAACTACAATTCCAGATACAGACCGCCAGAGGTCTTAATACATAATGGGAAGGACTATCTAATTAGAAAAAGAGAAACACAAGAAGACTTAATGAGGAATCAATTAGATCCTCAATTCATATAAATAAAAAAGGCTGAAAATTAATCTCGGCCTTTTTTTATTCTAATTTTTTAGTTTATCAAGATGCTCTGAACCTGAAACATTGATGTTGCGGGCCAATTCACCAATTTTGTCTAATCTAATTTTGCCACTAAAGCTCATTAAGACAAAATTATCTGAGCCACCTACTAATAGCAATAACTCATTAACTATATTGCCACCGTCTGAATCCTTAACTAGAAACTTGACATCCGAATCACCATCTCTTACAGTCATTAATTCTTCATAGGACGTCGTCTCTACAGAGGAGGTGAATTCTTTGTATATAGTTTCAGGATTTTCTTCTGTCATCAAAATTTTAAGTCCTTTCAATGATTTTATCATTTCTAAGGTCTCAGCATCCATATCAGTTTCTGTATCCATCTGCGCAAATAGCTCAAACATCTTAGGACTAATATCAATCTGAGTAAATGCACTGTTATCAGCATATTTATCAAAAAAGTCATTTATAGCAGACTGCTGAGCACTAAGGCTTAAGAAAGTAAATGTGGTTACGAGTAATACCAATATTGTTCTCATTGTATATGTATTAGCTTATTGAGCTTTATTTATTTTAAAAACATTTGTTTTCTCCAATTGCCTTAGGTGTTGCATAGGTGCATATCCCTTTTCGTAGTTCTTACCTAAGAATGCTAGGGCTTCCATAGTCACCTCTAAGGCTTCTTCTGCTTCTGCAGACTCTGCGTATGTTCGACTATTATCTGTGCTTGAAGGCATCAGGAAGACCACTGCTAATGTCAAGGCAAATACTGCAGCCAGTGATGCAATTCTAGGCATCAGCTGCCTCATTCTTGATTTCGAGGATTGTTGTGGAGGTGCTGAATTATCTGAACTTTGTTCTCCGTCAGAGGCATCTAAAATATCGTTTGCCCTTAACTCTGAAGGAGGCTTTATACCAGCTGCCGTATTATAATATTCAAAAAGTGGTACTAAATATTGGTGCTCTGCCGCAATATCTCCTGATAATAGATAAGACCTTAATCGGCTTTCAGCTTCATCACTCGTGATTCCTTTCCAATATTCATCTAGAATTTCATCTATAACAACCTGCTCTTCGAGTCCAGATTGAGTACCTGTCAGTGATATGATGTCATCTGCTGATATCCTATTCGGCATACTTTGTTGACCTAACGATTCATTGTGCTTGAAAAGTGTCACCATACTCTGATGTACTTCAGCTACATTATCAGACATTAGATATGTCTTTATTTGGGCTTCTTCCTCGAGGGTAGTGTTCCCATCCCAATATTTCTGTATGATGTTATCGATATGCATGACTACTATCTAATGCTTTTTAATTTTTGCTTGAGTTTAGTCCGTGCTCGGTGCAGATACACTTTCACCTTTTCTAAGTTATATCCAGTCATCTGGCTTATTTCCTTATAGGTATATCCTTCTATATCTCTAAGATGGATAACTGTCCTATGATTCTCCGGTAAACTATCCACTATTTCCATTACTCTGCTTAACTGTTGCTTTGCCACTAAGGTTCTTTCAGGATTTGGAGATGTAGATTTGATATCCCAATGCTCATCTATATCTGAAGTTTCCATTTTCCGGGCTCTTAACTTATCTATACCCATGTTCCTCGTTACTGTCATAAGATAGGCCTCTTTGTTCTCTATTGTAGCAAGATGCTCTCTTTTACGCCATACTTTGACAAATGAATCTTGTACAACATCCATCGCTTCTTGCTCATTATTAACTACTCTTAGTGCCAAACGATACATTTTATCTTGCATTTTTGCTACCAAGTTGTTGAATTCTTCGACCTGCATTGACTAATTTCTTGACGAGAACGTTGTTAATATTGTTACACCAAACAGTATATATTTACAAAGATAGTCACTTCTAATCCTTAAAAGGGATGACTTTGGCTATAATCAAGTAATGAAGAAGATAGATAAGCTCATATTATCCAATTTTATTCCGCCATATATAATGGCTTTTCTTACTGTAGAGTTCGTTCTCATCATGCAATTTATGTGGAAGAGCCTAGATGAGGTCATAGGAAAAGGGATCTCATTAGGGGTCATTCTAGAACTAATATTCTATTTTTCAGTAAGAATAATACCAGAAGCGGTCCCTGTAACCATTCTTATCTCCTCTGTGATGGTCTTCGGCAATTTGGCCGAAAAATATGAATTGTCTAGTATGAAGTCTGCTGGATTGTCCTTGACACGGATTATGGCGGGGGGATTTATACTAGCAATAATGACTTCTATACTGTCACTTGTAGCTTCTAACTACTTGAAGCCTAGAGCCAGCCATAAATTTTTTGAAAGGTTATATTCTGTCAAGAAACAAGATTTGACTTTAAATATAGAAGAGGGTGTGTTCAGCTACGACTTTAAAAATTTCACTATTAGGGTAGGTGAGAAGAATAAAGATGGTGAAGGGATTCAGGATATTATAATCTATGATAACACAGGGACTGATAAGAAGCGAATAAATATGCTTGTTGCTGAAGATGGAAAGATGTTTTCAAAGGAAGGCACCAACCAGTTTATCATGGACTTAGGACTTGGAGAGCAGTATAGAGAAATGGTGCCGGATAAGAAGAACGGTAATCAGCATGAATTTGTCAGAACAAAATTCAAGTCATGGAGTAAAGTATTTGACCTATCTGAATTTGATTTTGAGGCAGAGAGTTGGAATAGTACTCGGAGAGAGTATGATTTACTTAATGCTGCACAGCTCATAACAAGCATAGATTCTTTTACACATACTATTAAGACAACCATAGAAAAGAACAGATATGACTTTGGTGAATTGGTGAATGTCTCCGCTGTAAATAATGATAAAAAAGAACAAGAGGCATCAAAGAGTAAAGAAAATCAATTACCTGATAAACTAAACTCTGCTATAGCAAACAAAGACAAGCAAGTCAAAGCCAACAAAACATCTAAAAATTTAAAAGATCCTAGAAAGCAAATAAAAATGCAGCCCAAAGAGGAGATTTTAACTCTATTAGGACACTTTGAACAGAGAGAATTGAGTGGAATTACCAAAAGGATGAAATACCTAGTGGACAAGAAAAATAATACAATTACAAAGGATAAGAATGATAATATAGCCAAAACTAAAACCAAGAATCGCTATGTTCTAAGATTGCATCAGATGTTTAGCTGGGCACTAATCTGCACAGTATTCTTATTCATTGGAGCACCCTTGGGAAGCATAATCAAAAAAGGAGGTTATGGTTATCCTCTATTAACAGCCATATTGTTTTTTATGCTCTTCATTATTCTCAATATTATGGGAGACAGACTAACTGCAACTGGAAAAATACATCCTATTTTTGGTGCTTGGATATCCAATATAGTATTGATTCCCATTGCTATTTTTACAACTTACAAAGCACTTCGAGATTCGACATTCTCAGGGTTTAAATATTTGACTATTTTCAAAAAGTCAAAATAACTCCCACAGTACACACTTCAATCTTCACTGAAATTATTGGATTCGCCAAACGTTACCCCAGGTATTTCATCATCAGGATTTATATCTTCTGTAGGACGGCCTAGCATTAGGGCTTTGATACGAGTGATACAACTGCCTACTTCAGATTGATTGACACTTATTGTTACAGAGGGTGATTCATTAAACAACTTTTGTGACACCTCTATATTTAGTTTTTTTAGAGTATCCAACAAAGTACCCATCACGCTATAATCAAACTTTATAGTAAGATCTATAGTCTCATAACGTATAACTACATCTGTCATACTCATAGCTTCTACAATAGCCCCTTTATAAGCAGCAATCAATCCACTTATTCCTAATTTAGTTCCTCCAAAGTATCGAACACATACTGCACCTACATCTACAATATCAGCACTCAGGAGTTGATTATGCATAGGCTTACCAGCGCTGCCAGAAGGCTCTCCATCATCACTTACTCTTTCTAGTCCTGATCGCAACCTGAAGGCTGTGCAATGGTGTCGCGCTTTGAGATGCTCATTTTTAATCTCTTGAAGTACTCGTAGAAACTGTTCTTCTGTCTCTATAGGAAATACATAGCCTATAAATTTAGAACCCCGATCTTTGTAAAGACCAGTAGTCATCTTAGTCACCGTTCTATAAGTATCTTCAGACATTCTATCATTTATAAAGAAATAAGCACCACAACAAGAAGCGCACAAATGAATCCCATGATATTCACCTTATTGAATCGTTCTAAAAATATCGATATACCAACGACGGCTGTACCTAATATAACACCTACATTAATGAGTGGAAAAAAGCTCGACCCATCCCAACCTGACTCCAATGCAACGATTATCAAATAAATGGTGAAGAAATTAGGAATACCTAAACAAATTCCAGCTACTACATCTTTCCACTTGATATCAAATCTACCTCTCAATAATACAAACAAAGAACCCCAACACCCTGCCATGAAAAACAAATTAGAAGTAAATACCAACCCAGCGTCTTCCAATTGGCCAGTCTCCTGAGCATAGAACAAAATAGATTCTATTAACCCACTGCCAAAAAATACAATTAGTGGCCAGTACCAGTACTTCTTCATTCTTGCGGCTAACTTTGGGTCAGACTCATCAGAATAATTTATTAGTAAGATGGATACAATCGCCAATAATAGGGCAAAGTATTTCTTAGGATTGCCCGGTTCGCCGAACATAACTATGCCTACCATAGCTGGGGCTACAAGTGATAACTTTTGGAAGACACTCGTAACCGTGACCCCCACTTTCTGTATAGTATAAGCATTGACATTGAAAAACATAATGAATATCAAACTCAAGAAAAGTGCAAATGGAAACCAGGATTTACTTAAAATATCGCTTTGAAGTGTAATGGTGCCATTGATACTGCTACCAAGTAGAAAGCAAGTGAAATAATTGACAATAATCGCATATAAATTAGTTACACCAAACCTAGGAAGCATCCGAAAGATGATGGCCAGAAGAACATTGGTGATTATAAGTATTACGATTAACAGATTATTGACTTTTTATGTTGAAAGAATTTGAAAGTAGATCACTACAATGACTGATATTTGAATAGTCATTCTAGAAGTCGACCCTAATGTGTAAAAAATATCACAAGGGCTTAATAATCAGGTTTTTATAGATATGAATAAAATTATTTTTTATACAATGTCAATGTATATTTGCTAAAAATAATGTAATTGCATCATACCGCATCTCAATACGACAAAGTGATGGATCGCTGTCAGCAAATATTCGTGCTGAAAACAGACGACTATGGAACTGCTTGGCGCATACTCAGACCTTCATCTCTAACGGACCAAATATTTATTAAGGCTTCTAGAATCAGAAGTATTCAAGAGAAAAAAACACAGAAGATAGAGGAAGGCGTAGAATCAGAATTTATAGGAATTATTAATTACTGTATCATGGCTATGATACAACTCCATGTACCTATAGAAGAAGGGCATTATGACATGGCTCCCAAAACTGCTCTCGGCTACTACCAACAATTTGGCCAAGAAACTAAGGACCTAATGATGATGAAGAATCATGACTATGGAGAAGCATGGAGAGACATGAGGGTGACCAGTATTACGGACCTTATACTTATGAAATTACTGCGCATCAAGCAGATAGAAGAAAATGATGGCCAAACCAAAATATCAGAAGGTCTCAAGGCAAACTATCAAGACATGATGAACTATGCTGTTTTTGCAATGATATTATTATCAGACAAATCAACGGAGAGACCACCCGTTAACCAATAAAGAAGAAAATTATGACTTTAACCACGTTACTTATTAGAATTGGAATTGTATCCATAATACTCACTGCGCTAATGTTCTTTGGTATTATAAAAACAAGAAGAGCGACTGCTTTTGCTGGGACTGGTAATCAGGATATGACCAGCTATGATGGAATGCAGGCATTTAGAAAGCCGAGTAACCTAATCATGAGTTTCTTTCAGAACTTTTGTGGTGTACTTTTCCTGTTCTCTGGATGGGTCAAAGCAGTAGACCCCTTAGGCACTGCCTATAAAATGGAACAGTACTTTGCAGAGTTTGAAAGTACATTTCAAGGTACATGGATGAAATTTATTGCGCCCATATTTCCTGTACTATCAGAATATGCGATTGCCTTTTCAGTAGCTATGATAGTGATAGAAATTATTCTAGGGTTGATGCTAATTATGGGTATGCGCGGGAAATTTACTGCCTGGGCATTTTTCTTGTTGGTGGCCTTCTTTACATTCTTAACTGGATTCACTTATCTGACTGGCTATGTCCCGAACGGTTCCAACTT
The DNA here is from genome assembly GCA_964591455.1 of uncultured Saprospiraceae bacterium. GTDB lineage: Bacteria > Bacteroidota > Bacteroidia > Chitinophagales > Saprospiraceae > RFSX01. The sequence continues at coordinate 4,138 of CAZQDZ010000003.1, read as the reverse complement.
CTTCGACTTTGGTAGTTGGGGAGATTATCAGAAGAGCAATATGAAGGTGACAGATTGTGGTTGCTTCGGTGATTTCATCAAGTTAGAACCATATACCTCCTTTCTGAAAGATGTCGCTTTGCTTTTCCCTGCCTTGTTCTTTTTATTCAGATCTAAGACAATGCATCAAGTATTTAATAAGCCTATTAGAACAGGCATCGTTGCCTTGAGTACTATCGGATTATTAATCTACTGTATAAGTAATTATGCTTGGGATATACCTCACGCAGATTTTAGACCATTCAATAAAGGAAAGGATGTCAGAAAGCAGTTTGCTTTAGAAGCAGACGCCTTAAACGAAACAAAGATTACCCACTGGAAGCTCAAGCATAAAGAAACTGGCGAAACGCTAGTTATAGAAAACGACGAGTATTTGGGTAACTACAAGAAATACAAAGGAATCTATGGTGTAGAGGACCAGATTAAATCTGAGCCCTCTATTCCATTAACAAAAATCAGCGATTTCCAAATAGAAGATACAAATGGAAATGACCTAACGGACGAAATACTTAATAATGATGGACCGCTCCTATTAGTTGTCAATTACAAACTGAAAGGAGGAAAGGCTGTGGAGAAAAAGAGAATGGTTTCAGATTCTCTATGGTTAGTAGACTCTATTAGTATAGATGGAACCAGTGAATCTGCATTTGTAAAGTCATTTGACAAAGTCGTCCAGAAGGAAGAAGTCTATACAGATTATGAATGGAATGAAGACTATCTCAAGAAGCACAGCAAACTGAAGCCTTTTACTGATGCTGCTAAGGCACAAAAGATTCCAGTCATTATGGCTATAGGTGGTGCTGATGAAATGGAGATTAAAGATTTTGACACAGATACACAATTGGGTATTCGATATGGTACAGCAGATGATATACTACTAAAGACCATCGTACGATCAAATCCAGGCGTCGTCCTATGGAAAGATGGAAAAATTTTGGATAAGTGGCATATAAATAAGTTGCCTGACTTTACATCAGTCTCACAACAATACCTGGAATAAACATTTGAAATGCCGTTGAGAGCTATAAATACTCGCCACAAAAGGATAGTAGGCTATTGTTAGTGCAATAGTAATGGAAACTGGCTGACATAAATTGTGAGGAAAATAAACCTTGTAGTGGGTCTGTAGCAAGGTTGTAGTACTTCTTGTAGAATGTGGAGGATGAGTGTTATTCGAAAATAACCTGTCTTATAAGTACAAACCGAATAACATGAAACTCATAACAATTATCACAATCAGCCTTTTTTCAGCTTCAATTATGTTTGCGTCTAACACACCAACAACAGAAATAGAAAAAAACGAGTTGTTTTTATTCGCTGACTATAATGTAGCAACATCTACACTAGATTTCGAAACAAAACAAGATGTTGATTTTGTACAGATATATACAATGAACGGAGATTTGATATTCCAACTACCTGTAATGTCAAATCACTTAAGCATAAAGAAAAATCTATTTGATAATGGCGAATACAAATTAGGATTTGTAGTGAGAGGGGAAGCCGATGTAATAATGACAAAAGTCACTATCAAATAAACAGATAAACTTTCAAACCTATTTTTTATAACACAAAACGCCTTCGAGCAATCGAAGGCGTTTTTTTTGCAAACTTATACTGCAAGAATAATGTAATGCTGATTTCCGGTGGTCCCTACCATTTATATGGTAAGGGCCGCTTTGTTTTTTAGTAGTAGCCATACTTCCCTTTCCAGAGACCCTTAAGGTGGCTTACTAATTTTGACTCAGCGGCATTTTGTCCTGGCTCATAGATACATTCATTCTTGATTTCCTCTGGCAAGTATTCATCAGGTATAAAGTTTTTGTCATAATCATGAGCATATTTATAATCCTTACCATAATCCAATTCCTTCATTAAGGTAGTCGGTGCATTTCGCAGCTTCAGAGGTATAGACAAATGACCAGTTTCCTTAACCAATGCTTGAGCCTTACGGATAGCCATATATGAAGCGTTGCTCTTAGGAGATGCCGCCAAATAAACGGCGCACTGTGACATGATAATCCTACCTTCTGGCATACCTATATGATGGACCGCTTGAAAAGCATTATTTGCTAGAAGAAGCGCATTGGGGTTAGCAAGACCAATATCCTCTGAGGCCAAAATAATCATACGTCTACAGATAAATAATGGATCTTCTCCGCCCTCTATCATACGTGCCAAATAGTACACAGCGGCATTAGGATCACTTCCTCGGATAGATTTGATAAAAGCAGAAATGACATCATAATGCATCTCACCACTCTTGTCATACATAGATAGGTTGCTCTGTATTCGCTTCTCCACAAGTTCGTTTGTAATGGATACTGGTCCATTATTTCCAAAACTCTCTATTACCAATTCTAAGACATTATACAATCGGCGGCCATCTCCTGAACTGTACTTTAGTAATGCCTCGTATTCCTCTATTACAATATTCTTGCTAGCTAGATACTCATCTCTCTCTAGTGCCCTGTCCACCATTTGTATAAGATGATCTTTACTGAGATGTTCCAAGACATAGACTTGACATCGTGAGAGTAGGGCAGAGATAACTTCGAAGGACGGATTTTCTGTCGTTGCACCTATTAGCGTAACCACTCCTCTCTCTACAGCCCCTAATAATGAATCCTGCTGAGACTTAGAGAATCGATGTATTTCATCTATAAATAAAATAGGTGGAACTTGCTCAAAAAGAGACTTACTTTCCGCCTTCTTTATAACTTCTCGAATGTCTTTGACACCTGAGTTTATGGCACTCAGCTGGTAGAAAGGTCTTTTGTAGCTATGAGAAATAATATGAGCTAAAGTAGTCTTGCCTACCCCTGGAGGGCCCCAAAGAATCATAGACGGAATTCTCCCTGTACGCAGCACTATGGTCAATGCACCATCATCTCCCAGCAAAGACTCCTGTCCTATATAATCATCTAAAGACTCAGGTCTCATCCTTTCTGCAAGTGGCTTCATATTTTTGTCTCTATACTTTAGTGTAAAATATAGATTACTACAATCGTAACCAAAAGGCATGATAAATCCACATGTACAAATTATACAAGAAGCCGTCTCCGCTCATCTAAATCCCACTAGAGCTGAGGCAATGGCAGCCTACATGAAGAATCACTTTTCCTTCGCAGGTATCTCTGCGCCAAAAAGGTCAGTCCTCCTAAGACCCATATGGCGGGACCATAAACCAACTATAAGAGAAGATATACACAACATATATAATGAACTTTGGACGCTGGACTACAGAGAATACCAAATGATCGCGATGGAATTGATGGGAAAATGCAAAAAACAATTTAATACAGATGACCTCAATTTTGTTCAGAACCTTATTACAACAAAATCTTGGTGGGATAGCGTAGACTTTCTAGCCAGCACCATTCTAGGAACCATCCTTATGCCTCATCCAAACCTTGCGCAAGATGTGGCTAGAGAGATGATGTCATCTAATAATATATGGCTGAAGCGCTCAGCATTGATATTCCAATTAAAATATAAGTCCGATTCTAATGAGATCTTACTATACGAGCTATTAGTGGAAACAAAAGGCAGCACTGAGTTCTTCATCAATAAAGCGGCTGGTTGGGCACTGCGCCAGTATAGCAAATTTAACCCATCTAGTGTGGCGCTATTCATTCAAGACAACAAGGACTGGTTAAGTAAACTGACTGTCAGAGAAGGGTCTAAGTATCTGTAAATGTGGTAATTACGATTTTTTCACTTAGGCTCAATAATAGAATTAAGACTATTTGATATTCAGTCAAGGTATAGTATATTTGCATTCCCTTAGAAAAAGCGCTTAGGGGAAAAATTGATATACTAGTAGGATACATATTCTGCTACATAATTTGCGAAAGTAGCTCAGCTGGTAGAGCACGACCTTGCCAAGGTCGGGGTCGCGGGTTCGAATCCCGTCTTTCGCTCCATATCAGACCATATCGATTATAGCGACATGGTCTTTTTTTTGACATACCGTCTGGAGAATTTTCTCTAGACATAAAAAAGAAACACGATGCCCGGGTGGTGGAATTGGTAGACACGTTGGACTTAAAATCCAATGAACCTTGGTTCGTGCGGGTTCAAGTCCCGCTCCGGGTAC
>CAZQDZ010000002.1:0-198294 GCA_964591455.1 uncultured Saprospiraceae bacterium | reverse complement strand
TCTTTTTTCTTCATTTCTTTAAAGTTAATAAGACACAATTAAATGAACAGTCTCATTAAGTTTAATCATTGAGCTTTGTTAGCATTATTGACTTCCGCTTTTTTCATTGATAAAAAAGCTCGCAAAAAATCTAGACTACCGAATGCTAAACTCTATGCCGCTCCCGCGTCCCACTTTCGGTCGTCAGGCTCGACGTCATGCTTCCCGCCATCGCCATGACACTTAATAATCATCCTGTTCATCTAATAATCCGTCATGGTCAATCGCATACCCAGAACCATAAACCCTATACCATAAGCCACATACCCTAAACCGTGACCCGTTGCACCATGCACCGTTGAACCGCAAACTCCTACTTAACCAAACTAACACTTCCACTAAACACCCGCTCTACTCCATCTAAAAATCGGACAACAGAAACATAAGTAAATACCGCTGGTGCTAGAGGAATACCCTTGTAGAATCCATTCCATCGGGAATCTGGCGTGCTCTCTAAATAATTATTGGCCTCAAAGACAGCTTCTCCCCAGCGATTATAGATTCTGAAGGATATTATTTCTTCTACGTCTTTGCCTACAAATATTTCATGGAAGTCATTGATACCATCTCCATCAGGACTGAAGGCATTGGGAATATATACTTCATAGTCTTTGATAACGCTAACGCCTACCGTCTCGCTTTGTGTACAACCCTGTGCATCCAGAACTGACAGATTATAGATAGCATCATCAGTAGGTGCTGCCTGCACTGATTCGCAAGTCGAACAATCCAAATTGATTGCCGGTGTCCATTGCACTTCATAAGAAAAGTCAGCGGTAATCTCAGCATCTATATCTAAAAAGCAACCCAATTGTAACGCAGTATCTCGCGGTAAGACTATAAGTATTGGGTTGGGTTCTGTCAAAACAACCGTGGTATCTAAAAGGCATTCTTGTCCATCTACAATACTTAATGTATAGTTACCCGCAAGCATGTCAGAGAAAATGGTATCGCTTACTGTGGGTAAATCTCCTAAGGTAAGTTCATATAATCCCTCCTTAGGCCGCCCTCCTTTAACGTCTAATCGTATGTGACCATCAGCAAAACCATGACAGGAAGGTTCTGTGATATCAAAGGCCACTTCTAGGGGTGACGGTTCTAGTAGTTGTACGCTTGTCCTCACCACACAAGCCTCTGCGTCTGTTATCGTTAATTCATATGATCCGGCAGAAAGATCAGAAATCTCAGAATTGGTGCTGCCTATACCCCACTGATATTGATAAGGTGGTACGCCTGCGAATGGCCGTGCTAGAATTTGGCCATTGGATGCTCCATAGCAATTCGGTTCTGCTACATCAAACGTAATCGTCGTATCAGAAAAAAAATATGATACGAAACAAAAGGTAGAGTCACAGCCCAGCACATTGGTGTAGACCTCACAGATTGTTGTGTCATTTGTTATTTGTAAGCCCTCATAAGAAATCGTATCTCCCAGGCATAAGGTATCTATGCGCATCTCAGAATAGTAGGTATCTATAGATCCTACATTAACTTGTACGATAGAGTCGCAGCCATTAATTGCCGTGTAATTAAATGCCATCTGTGAGTTGGCGGGAATCATGACGCCGTCCTTAGAGAGGCTTGTGTTAGCACAGATACTCGTATCTATATTTGTAAATATATTTTCTTGGACTAAAACCCTAATGGTATCTCTCAGTAAGCGCCGCTCGAGAATAAAAGAGATGTCATCCAAGGCAAAGTCATTGCCAAAAGAAACTGTGCTCTGATTAGTGAGACAAATTGTAGCCTCTGTATTCGCATTAGAATTCCAAGACGCGGCAAAATTTTGCCATTCACAGAGTTCCGGATCCACGGCGAACTCATCACCGAGCAAGTCGCCATTTATAGAGAACTGAAGCACTGAAGGTTCACTTTCATGAATGTTGGTTATCCATGCTGAGAAGTTGTACAATTGGTTCGGGTAGACTTCTATCGTTTGGCACCAAATATTCTCATCCCGTGTAGTAGCACCATCCGCAATCAGCATGAGTTCATCTGAACTATTACTGTGGTCATCACAGTCTCCGAAGTACATATTAAATTGTGTAGGACTGGTGAAGACACCGTATTTGCCCTGCTGAAAAGAGCTTACCGCTGTATACTCGTAATCACTGGTGAAGCCTACATTACCATCTGAAAAATCACCATTAAAAACCAAGTTCTCCTGCCTTGCCTCTATTTCTACTATATACGTAGTAGAGCTCGTAGGAGAAACAACGGGATTGGCTATTGCAGGATTGCTGATCGCTTCTCGTGGCGCCCAGTCATAACTTATTTGATTGGATAGGGTATTTAATTGTATAGATTCCCCTTGGCAGATAATTAGCGTATCAGAAAGGAGTGATGCATAGCCTTGCGTACTGAGGCTTATTAATACAAGGATAAGCAGGTGTGTAGTCCTTTTGTTCAAAGTTTTTCTCTAATGAAAGTATGTTAACCTTTAGACGGCATTTATAATAGAAGACACATTCTCCTAAAATAGTAAATATGGAGGAGAATTAAACTTCCGCAAAAGACACTTGGTGTCCCTGTAGTAATTTTTTATATTTAATTCTAAATCAGAACAATGAAGGTATTACCCTTAGTATTCCTCTTAGTATTGTCATGCAGCCACCTGCTTGCCCAGCAAGAATCAGAACCCCGAGCAAGAGATTGGTTTGTAGGCGGTGCAGTACAAGCCTCATTCTCCAATGATGACTTTTCAGCCACCACTATAGGGATTTCTCCCCTCATAGGAAAGTATGTGAGACCGCATCTCATAGTAGGAGGCTCCTTGAATTACATTTACCGAGACTCTGAAGGATTTTTTATACAACCTAATTTAAGCCAAGAGTTCATCTCTACGCAATCTACTTATGGGGCTGGGATATTCCTGAGATACCTAACAAATCATCAGAACAGGTTGACTTTTTACTTACAACCAGGTATTAATTATTCTTATAGCCGGGCGACTACAGATGTATTAGAAATATTTAATCCCGTACCGCCTTTTACAGAATTACCTACAGAAACAATCAGAACTACTCTGACAGACATCTATGCATTGACAGCAGGACTGGGCTTAGGACTACAATATCAGATAAGTGAAAGATGGCAAACAAGAGTCAATTATGGAGGATTAAACTATACCAGACAACTAGCTCATAATCCGAATGCAGAAGGAACATCGACTACTGATCTGATTAATCTCAATTTAAATTTTAGTGCCTTTAATTTGGCCTTTGAGTATCGGCTCTGAACAAAAAGGCCTTTTTATAGATACTTCAATTAATATTAAGTGGCATGGCGAAAGAGAGAAGCATGACGTCGAGCAATCAGAAACGTAAAGTTCCTCTCCCTTAACCCTCTCCAGAGAGGGAAAATCTTGGCTCAAAGCCCATTAGAATACCTTGACAACCTATGTGATTAAGACTTCAAGTCTCGACTAAAGGTTAAGTGGCATGGCGAAAGAGGGAAGCATGACGTCGAGCCTTATTGCTTATACTCCTTATCCTTTAGCATTAGATAAAATCATAGGTCTCGTATAACAAAAGTTATACTTAAAGCACTGGCTGGTAGGTCTACCTTAGTTCCAGTCAATACCGACTCTAATACATTAAAATTTGTAAACATGAGATGTACGTCATCATGAAATATTGACCTTTTATCCAGAAGATTGACCGATAATCTAATAGCTATAAATAGCTAAAGTAAAGGTAGTAGATTAGAAGAAGAAGGTGGGACAGGCCTACATAATTTGCATCTCATGCTGGAGATTTTATGGAAATGAAGCTAGTCTTTTTTGTTCTGTTTCCAAACCCATTGTAAGCATGACCCAATGACGATTACTGCCTGCGCCGTAATTACATTTTTTACATAAACTATTTTAAAATGAAAGCAACGTTTACGCTATTTTCTTTGTGCCTTTTTCTTTCGCTTTATTCTTCAAATCTCTTCTCCCAATGCGGCCCCTGTAATAACCTGCAGGACGTACAAGCTATGATCGATATTACCAGAGAAGGTGGGATCGGTGGAAACAATTGGGATGCCAATGCCAATCCTAGTTCAGTAAATTTGCAAACCTGGGATGGCGTTACCTGTGCCTGCAGAAATGGAGAAAGCAGAGTTGTAGATATTCAATTTAATACGGCCACTCAGTCAGAAGTGACCTATGATGGCGTACTATCTCAGAGTGTAGGGAATCTGACCTTTCTTGAAAGTATTCAAACATTCAATTCATTAAATCCGCCAACTAGATTAGACGGCCCAATTCCATCCAGCTTGAGGAACTTAGATAGTCTTAAAGTTCTAAGACTGTCTAGCCATAACTTCAATAATGGTATTCCTTCATTCATAGGTGAAATAACAACGCTTGTGGAACTCAGTTTGTTTGGCAATCCATTGGGAGGTAATATCCCTTCCAATCTTGGGAATCTAACAAATCTTGAACAGATAAACTTTGGAAGGTGCCGTCTTATTGGATCTATTCCCTCCTCGCTTGGTAACTTGACTAATCTTGTCTTCTTCAGCTTCTTTGACAACGGACTGAGTGGACAATTTCCTAGTTCTATTTGGAGCCTTAGAAATCTCGAAAGTCTCGACGTAAGACTCAACCGTCGCATCGAAGGTGAAATAGGAAGAGAAGTTGGCGGCATGAGAAATTTGACTTTTCTCGGGTTATTCAGAAATAGCTTTAGCGGAGAAATCCCTAGAGAGCTAGGCCTATGCTTTGCTCTTGAAACCATTTACCTTCATGAAAATAATTTTGAAGGTTGTCTATCGACTTCGCTTAATAAGTTCTGTGATCTACCTGACGGCCAAGTGGAAGTAGAAGAAAACGAAAATTTATCTTGGGGTGGAGACTGGCAAAGATTCTGTAACAATGAAACACAGCCAGGCACTAGTTGCAGTGGCAGCAATTTAGTTGTTGTAGAAGACTGTTCTTGCATAGAGGCCTTTGATGTGGATGGAGATAGTTACTTTGACTATGAGGATTGCGATGACAATAATCCTAACATTAATCCCGAGGCCAGAGAAATACCTAACAATGACGTGGACGAAGATTGTGATGGCATAGCACTTATAATCGATGAAGACCGAGATGGCTTCAACTCCTCTGTTGATTGCGATGACAATAATCCTCGGGTTTATCCAGGCGCTACTGAAATACTAGACAATGGCATAGATGAAGATTGTGATGGGGTGGATGCGACTACCCTAGTAGACTTAGATGGTGATGGATTCTTTTCAGATGTAGATTGCAATGATGGTAACGCCAGTATTAATCCTGGTGCCGCTGAAGTCTGTAACGGTATAGACGAGAATTGCAATGGATCTATAGATGAAGGACTTCCTGTCATACAATACTTCCAAGACTTAGATAATGATGGTTTTGGTAATCCCAATGTTTCTATTACTAATTGCAATCGACCGCTTGGCTTTGTTGCCCTTTCTGGTGATTGTAATGATAACAATTCTACTATCAATCCGGGGGCAACTGAAATTCCTGGAAATGGTATAGATGAGAATTGCGATGGCATAGATCCTCCAGCGATTGTGGACTTAGACGGAGATGGTTTTTTCTCTGATGTAGATTGTGATGACAACAATGCCAGTGTCAATCCTGGTGCAACTGAAGCCTGTAACGGTATAGATGAAAACTGTAACGGCCAGATAGATGAAGGGCTGACCGTCATAAGGTATTTTCGAGATGCTGACAATGACGGCTATGGCAATCCCACTGTCTCTCTTACAGATTGTAGACAGCCTTCTGGATATGTAGAATTGTCTGGAGATTGTAACGATAATGCCGCCTCTATTAATCCTGGGGCTACGGATATCCCCGGTAATGGTATAGACGAAAACTGTGATGGCATGGATGCGCCGATGCTCGTAGATGCAGACGGAGACGGGTTCTTATCAGATGTAGATTGTAACGACGGCGATCCGTCCATTAATCCAGGGGCGGCTGAAGCCTGTAATGGTATAGATGAAAACTGCAATGGATCTGTAGATGAAGGCCTTCCTGTACAGAGATTCTACGAAGATCTGGATGGAGATGGGTATGGTAATACCTCCGTTTCGCTTTTACTATGCGGACAAATGCCGGGCTTTGTGCCACAATTTGGAGATTGCAATGATGCCAACTCCACTATTAATCCTGGGGCAACAGAAATCCCTGGTAACGGCGTAGATGAGGACTGCAATGGCTCCGACACTGCGGCTATCGTAGACTCCGATGGCGATGGATTCTTCTCAGATGTAGATTGTAACGACGGCGACCCATCCATTAATCCTGGGGCGACTGAAGCCTGTAATGGCATAGATGAAAACTGTAATGGAGAGGTAGACGAGGGGTTACCTGTAGAAACATATTTTAGAGATTTTGATGACGATGGTTTTGGAGATATGTCTAATTCAATGACAGATTGTTCACAACCTGATGGGTATGTATTAAATGGAGAAGATTGTGACGATTTCCGTGCTAGTGTAAATCCAGACGCTGTAGAAGTTATCGCGAATGGTATAGATGAAGATTGTGATGGTGAAGATCTCTTGGAAATTACCTTACCACTGGTACTAGAAAACATAGATACCGTATACTCATCCCTCAGTACGGGTAATATAATCTTTGAGGACAACGTAACACCGATTATCGGTGGCACCAATTGTATAGATGGCCGAAGGAATACCCATGCCGTGGTGACCGAATTTGGACAAGGTAGAGTGGCGGCCTTCGGTAGCTTTGGACCGATAGGCGACTTTTCCATACGTACTTTTGATAATGCTAATTTTGTCAGAAAACTTACACAATGGCTTGAGGTCAATGGCAATACACGGTTCTTGTTTCTTACGGGTATCGAAAGATCTAGATTAAGCGAATTCCAAACAGTCAATAATGAATATTCTAATGTGGTTCCAGCACCGCCACTCGTTCCATCAGATCTAGAGAATGTATCTATTCTTGTCGTGACTTCTAGATATATGAATAGCGATGAGATTTCAGCTGACGAAGTCCAGACGATTCTCGACTTTGTAGAAAATGGGGGCAGTGTACTTATGACAGGAGATCCTTCTTCGATACCTAACGGCGTAGAAGAAGATTATCCAAATAATCAAATAGCATCTAATTTTGGATTTAGCTGGACAACAGATTTTGTTTTCGAACCCATTAATCAACTGAATGCCACACCATTCTTTGTTAACTTCTTTCCGATAGACGATATAGATTGTGATGGAGACGGATTCCTATCCGCAGACGATTGTGATGATGATGATGCCAGCATCAATCCAGACGCTACAGATATTCCTAATAACGGCATAGACGAAGATTGTGATGGCGTAGACGAAGTTAGCTCTGCCACTCATGAACTCGCTAATAGCACCATCAGCATATATCCTAATCCTGCGGTAGATGTAATCACAGTAGATGTACAAGGAAGTATTACTGTCATGGCCACGCTGTATGACTTCAGTGGCAGGAAAGTCCTATCATCAGAAATGTCACAGATTAACGTCAATCATGTACTGCCAGGCGTGTACTTACTGGAAGTCAAGGATGTAAATTCAGGACAGCAGATTATAGAAAGAATTGTAATCAGTAGATAAATTCAATTAGTGTGCAGCATATCTCACGTTGTGGGGTATGCTGTTTTTATAAAATAGTCCACATATATAGTTGTTAACTACAATAAAATCGAAATGAAAACACTAACACTATTTCTTCTTTCTCTACTCCCATTAATGGGTATTAGTCAAGATGACTCATTTTTCGTTAATGAGGAATTTGTATTTCTTAGTGAGGAGTATTCCATACGAGGTGAATCACTATCAAATAACGCGTTCGAGTTTCATGTAATTCGAGATAGTCTAGAACACAATTTCAAAATTAATAGTATTAACAATACAGAAATATTTAAATCTAAACTAACAAATTCAATTCTTAGAACTCTGCCTCTAAAATACTCAGAAGATCAATTTAATAGAAGTGCTAAGAACAAATTGAAACAGATTCTGAATAGAATTGAGAGTGACTCAACCTATAAATTAAATAAGATCGAAAGGCTTGGTTTAGAAAAAGAATTTAATTCAGCATCAAAATATTTAAACTGTCAAATTCTTTTCGAAAGCAGCATTTTAGACTCTATTCTAACATTGAGCCACTCTGATGACACTAAGGAATTTATTAATGAAAGAATTGATAGTTGTTCTAACTATTTTATCGTTAATGACAGTACTTACAGATCAACAATAAATGCAATAGCCTCAGAGCTGTTTCCCGTAATTTTAGAAGCGTCGAAGTTTAAAAGAAACGAAGCATCTGAAGCTGGCAAACTAATCATTAATTCAAAAGTCCCAGTTTTTGATTGGGATGTTGATGAATTATCCATGGAAATTATTGTTTACAAAAAGGAAGAGAGCATAGATTCCTTCAATAATTTTAATATTCATAGTTCTGGTTATGAAATAAGAGATACAGTATTTCGAAAAATTCCTGTTAGTCAATTCCAGGTAGATTCAGTAACAATAGAAATATATGAAGGTCAAATATATAATGTCAAAGCTATTGGAACTATAGATGGAAAATTAGAAATTTTTGAAAATAAGTCACCAATTCCGTTTTCAACCAAAAATGATATCAATTTCAATGGTAACCGCTGGAAAAAACATAAACTAGAAAGTGTATTTTATCATTGGAAAAATTTCCTCTTCCTTGCTGATTTAATAGAGTATAATTACTCCTTACTTGAGTTGACAGAAAATTATACTCCTAAAAATCAAGTTATAACGATTTATCCAAATTCCTCAGGCACTAAAGTATTCAAAGAAAAAAACAAAGAAATATTAGAAGTTAAAATATTTACTGATTTTATAGGTCTTAGTGATCAAAACCCCAATGGTTTAGTTCAAACTGAAATTTCAAGAAGACTTCCATTTAATACAAATGTACTGAGGATAGGTAAGACTTCTTTTCATGCAAGTTTCTTCAATTATATTAATCCACATTTAGACATATTAAAAATTGAAGAAAACAACAAAACACTAAATATTTCAACAATGGATTCATTGAAATTTGTCAATTTCTTAGAACTCGACAATTATAGAAACTTAGGAATCGGATTGGATCTAAACTTGTTTAATTTCGGTATGCCAAGGTACCATTCATTGCTTCATCTTAATTTGAAAACAGAATTGTCCCGAGTTGAACTATCAGAAAATATGTTATTAATCAATCCACTAGATTCTATGTCGATTGTTAATTCCACATCAATATCAAAGAGTATATTTAAAATTACACCAGAATTAATATGGCACTTCAACCCTAGCGATAAATATCAATTACAACTCTCGTACAGAAACCATAGAGTCAGTTTCTTTGATAAAAATGATAATATTGTTGCAGTCAATGATATAATGGAGTTAACAGAAAATACAGAAGAAAGAACAAACTCTCAAACATCTACCATTCATGAATTTGAATTCTTAACAACTTTAAAAACTAATGACACCAGTAAATTTTTCTTTAGAACAAGGTTTAATTATCTAAGAGAACAAGTAAACCAAAATTATTTTCAAGTACAATTTGGTTATTCTTACTTATTGTTGGATAGAAAAAACTAACTGTACATCTATGAAAAGCAGAAATTTTAACCATTGCAGCCACGCATCTTAACTCCGTTATCAGCAAAAAATAATAAAAATGGAATACTACAGAATCAAATATTTTAAGGAGAAAGCTAATATTAAAAGATGCATTGAACTTATATCAAAACTTCGTAAAGGTTTAGATAAAGAAATTCCTAAAAGGACATTAAACAAAAAGCTAATATTTGGGACTTGGAATATTCGTGAATTCGATAGTAATGCCAAAGGCTTTGGGCCAAGAAAAGAAGATGATTTTTTTTATATAGCTGAAATAATTTCAAGGTTCGATATAATTGCTTTACAAGAAATTAATGATGACTTAAGACCTTTAAAAAGAGTTTTAAACATTCTTGGAGATGACTATGAATTCATAGTAACAGATGTCGCTGCATGGAAGAGTGGAGGAAATAACGAAAGACTCGGATTTATTTATGATAAAAGAACTGTTAAGTTTAATGGAATTGCAGGTGAGCTAGTTCTTCCGCAAGACATGCTTATCAGAAACAATAATGGAGTAGTTGAAAGACAATTTGCTAGAACCCCTTTCAAATGTTCCTTCGTGTCAGGATGGTTTAAATTTAAAGTCACAACAGTGCATATATATTATGGTGCAGATAGTGAATCATCGAAAAAATTTAAAAGGCGAATAGACGAAATTGATAAAGTTGCTGAACTAATTAGTGATAGCGCTAAGAATGAAAAAAACAATGTTTCTGAAGTAAGCTGGAAGAATCCATATAACTACTTTATAGTAGGAGACTTTAATATTGTTGACGTAAACAATGTTACATATGATGCTCTTGCCAAGCATGGATTTAAGACAGTTAAAAACATTAAAGGTTCCAACAGAGATCGAACTAAATTCTATGACCAAATTTCATACTACAAGGCATCTGACTTGAATTTTGATTGGAATGATTCAAATGAAGAATCTTCAAGAGACCAAAACAACACTGACAGAACTTTCAATTTTTTCAAGTATATATACACTAAATCGCAATACAGGTTCTACCAAAACGACATAAAGAAATATGTTAAATTAAACAAATCAATCTTCTTGAAAGAAATAAAGACATTGGAGAAGGCCATTAATGATATTGACATAGAAACTAAAAATTCTTCAATTAAAGAGTCTAGGAAGAAAACTCTATTAAGTCGAAAAAAGAAGAAGTTAGATAAAATTAAATTCAATAATAACGTACTGAAGCTTAGGAAAGCAGAACTTCTTGAGTTTTATCAAAAATCAGACTGGAGGACGTTTCAGGTTAGCGATCACCTTCCATTATGGGTGGAAATAGATACAGATAAAAGTGGTGAATACTTAAAAAGCATATAAAATCAAGTAGACCATTTCATAAACTGTGTCATTCCCAGAAGATGCGCCCGATTATGAGAAAGCCTCTATAAATGAATTCTGCCTCGACCTGACGGGTATGGGCAAATACTCATATTATTCGACTTCATATTCACCTTTTTGAGTGAATATGAAGTCTGGGCTTTAATGCTTCTTTGTATATTAGAAGTTAGACCCCGTATAAATATTCTTGAAAATTGTCGTCCTTATATTAGTAGGAATTCTAAGTGCCTTCTCTACAACTGGCATCTATGCACAAGCTATGGCACCCCATGTTTTGGCTCAGAAGCTTGATAGCATTCCCACCCTCAGTGCAAAACTGGATTATATAATATTTGCTGTGGATAAGCATTTCTATTCACTCCAGCGCACAACACATGTGCTAGAGTATCTCGAGATTGCAGAAGCACTACCTATAGAAACCAATGATCTAGATGCTATTCATCGTGCCAAATACCTAAATTCATGGGTACTAGAACATAACAACCAATTTGAAGAAAAACTAAAAGAGTTGAAGTTATGTCGAGATTATTTTAAAGATAATAATGATGAATTATATCGCAAATCCTTATACTACCTTGGTGAATTATACTTCAGGACTGGTCGTCTTGAATCAGCTCAAAAATATCTTTTGAAATTAATAGCTCAAGTTCCAGAAATCCATCATCGTTTTCATAGTATAGCCACAAGAAAACTTGTTAGAACTTATAATCGTCTTAAGCAAGAAGAAACCGCCCTCGAACTGATTTCTGATCTTATTATTCGCTACGAAGGTGATAGTAACTTTCAGTGGGATATTAAACACATGAGACACTACATGGTCAAAGGCCTTGTCCTGGCCAAAATGGGAAGAATACAGGAAGCTATAGAATATACTAAAACAGCTAGAGCAAAATCAATAATTACTGGAAACAAAATCATACAGAATAATTGCAACTCAGAATTAGCCAGATATAACCTTAGTTTAGGGAATCTGGAAAAAGCAAAAAAATTGGCACATGAAGCTTACAATCACTATGAAATATTGAAGCTCAATTTTCCTTCCATGACCAGCACCCGCGTTACGCTTGGAAACATATACTTAAAGCAGGAAAATTATTCAGAGGCCCGCAAATACTACAACGAAGCCATTATTCTTTCAAAAGAGCATCACAGATTATACGATCACCACAATGCCCTGAGGGGTGTTCTGGAATGTGCCTTGAAATTAGGGGACGACAACGATAAAATATCACAGCTCTTCCAAGAATATGACGTCCTCAAAGACTCCCTGCTGAATGTAGATATTAATCTGGCTGTTCAAGATTTAAAAATCAAATACGAATCTGAGGCTAAAGAAAATGCCATTATCCAGCTCAATAAAGAACAGAAGATAACCAGCGATAATCTCAAAATTGCTAGAAGAAACAATTTCTATTTATTATCTGCCACTTTGTTTTTGTTGCTGTCTGGCTTCCTTCTCTTCTATCTCTATCAAAGTAAATTAAAGTCACAAAGATTACTGGAATATAAAAACCAAGTAATAGCAGATTCTCTTCAGGAGAAACAACTCTTGCTGAAGGAAATCCACCACCGTGTCAAGAATAATCTTCAAACGGTATCAAGCTTGCTATCTCTCCAATCTAATTATATAAAAGACGAGAATGTACTGTTGGCCCTGACTGAAGGACAAAATCGAGTCCAGTCCATGGCGCTGATTCACCAGAATCTATACCAAGAAGATGACCTGAGAAGGATAAATGTCCTCCCCTACTTCAATAGATTACTTAAGGGTCTTTACTCTTCCTATAGAATAGATACAGACAGAATAAAATTGAATCTAGATGTTAGCAATTTTAAGATGAATGTAGAGATGGCCATCCTTATCGGTCTTATCACTAACGAACTAGTGACTAATGTATTTAAATATGCATTTACGTCTGAAGAGAAAGGCGAGCTTACAGTGTCGCTAACCAATCAAAATAAGTATACCCTCATCGTTAGCGATAGCGGCAAAGGGATTCCGAATAACATTCTATACAAAGAAGGAGAAAGTTTTGGATATCAGATGATTCATGCTTTTTGCAACAAACTCAATGCTGATATCAATGTGAACACCAACAACGGAAGTACTATAACCATCACCATACCAAAAAAAATGAAAACAACTCACAATGAAAAAAATCTTAATCGTAGAGGATGAAGTCATCATTGCTATAGATCTGAAAAGCAAACTCACTCATCTCGGCTATCATGTGCTAGGCGTTGTGCATAATAGTGATGGGTTGGCTGACAAAATCGCAAGTTGGCAACCTCATCTCATTCTAATGGACATTAATATAGAAGGATATCGAAATGGAATAGAAATGGCCCATATTATCAATGAACGTTTCAAAATTCCCTTCGTCTATGTCACAAGCTATACGGATAAACATACACTGGAGGAGGTTAAAAAAACAAATCCGGTGGGCTATATCATTAAACCATTCACCTTAGAAGATATTAAAGTCCAGTTGGATTTGGCATTCTCTAGAGTGTCTAACTCATCAGAAAAACTTTTTCCAAATCTGGAAAACATCACTAAGGAGTTTTCTTTAATATTGATTTCAGCTGAGTCAGGAATTGGAATCGTTAGCAGCTCTTGAGAACCTTTCTTGTATCCGTAAGCATCCCTGATAACACAGTCAGTTCAAAGGCAAGCCGTTTATTATAGGTGTGAGACGAGCCGCCGAGGTTTGGTGGCTTATTCTCCAGCTAAGAGGCTCGCCGCTATGGCGTAACACCTGCGATGCCGATTGGATGGTCCTAAGTCTGTCCAGATGTCATCGCTCTACGTGAGAGAGGAACAGCTACTCGCCATTCTAATACTTCCTTGGTGAATTATACTTCTTTAGGATTGTCTGTTTTTGAATCAGTTCAAAGCATAAGAAAACTTGTCACAACCTATTAGCCTTTACAATCCCAGTTGCTCTCAGCAAATAGATAAGTATTTTTTAATAATTAATAAACTAAAAGTCACTTAATTACGTATATCTGCTTAGTTACTTGGTTTATATATTATAAATGACTAACTTATGATATCTTAGTATTTAAGGTCATAAAATGTCAATAACTATTAATATTTAAAGAGTTACTTATATAGAATGGAAAATTGGTTATTCTTAACAGAAAATGAAATCATTGACCAGGTTGGCAAGCGATTGAAAAAAATAAGGTTACAGCACAATCTTACTCAAAAACAACTAAGCAAGGACACAGGACTAAGTGTTTCAACAATTAGCCTAATCGAACAAGGTAACTCAACATCTCTAGAAAGCTTGATAAGAATTTTAATTAGGCTGAATAGAATAAAAGATCTAGAGGCGGTATTTAGAGTAGGTCAAAATTTGGAATTGAAAATGAAGTTTGAGAAAGCCAAACTAAGATCAGAACGCAAAAGAGCTTCAAGAAAAATTAAATAATATGTTAGTTCAAGTTAATTTATATGGTCATTCAATTGGCACAGTTGACTGGGATGAAACAAATGACCATTCAGTCTTTGAATACACAGAAAATGCCTATTCGAATCAATTAGAACCCTCTCCTATATTAATGCCAAAGGAAGGGAAAACGTATGTAACCACTAGAGACCATATCAATTTTCACAACCTCCCATATTTATTATCTGATTCTATGCCTGATGATTTTGGAAACACCATGATGAAGGAGTGGCTAAGACAAAAAAATCTATCATACGGTGATATTAATCCTGTGGACAGACTTACATACGTAGGGGTTAGAGGTATGGGGGCATTAGAATATTTTCCAATTAATCATAAATCAGATTACAACTATAAAGTAAAGGTATCCGAACTTTTAGAAGTTGCCAAGAGTGTACTTGCTGGGAAAGAAAAAACAAAATTTAAAAAATTTGATAAGGAAAGTCTTACAAATATTCTGAGAATTGGAACATCTGTAGGAGGTGCAAGGGCAAAAGCATTAATTGCAATAAAAGAAGATGCTGAAGGAAATATAGTAGAAATTAAATCAGGTGATATAATCCAACCTGAAGGTTATTCATATTGGCTATTAAAGATAGATGGAGCAAATAAAAAATCATTAGGTGAATCAGAAGGAATTGGTAAAATTGAATATGCTTATTATAAAATGGCTAGAAATTGTAAAATTGAAATATCGAAGAGCCGTTTGTATGAAGAAGGGAATAGATTTCATTTTCTAACAAAAAGATTTGATCGATCTGATCAAGGAGAAAAATTACACATGCAGACTTTGGGTTCCTTAATTGGTGTTGACTTCAAAGTACAAAGAGCAAGTTCATATGAAACGCTATTTAGAACAATGAAAAGATTGCAATTAACCTATGATCAATTTGAACAACAATATCGAAGAGCAGTCTTTAATGTAATCGCTAGAAATCATGATGATCATGTGAAAAACTTTTCTTTCCTCATGGACAAAAATGGAAAATGGAAAATTTCTCCAGCTTATGATATAACATATTCTTATAAGCCAGGTGGAACTTGGACAGATGTCCATCAGTCTTCACTAAATGGGAAATACACGGATTTTACTAAAAGTGATCTTCTCGATTTCGGAAAAACTTTTGGCATTAAAAAAAGTAAAGATATAATAGAGGAAACTATCCATGAGGTATCAAAATGGAAGCAAATCGCAAAAGAAATCGATATTCCGAATAAAAACATTTTAGCTATAGAAAAGAATCTGAGGCTAAAATAAAGGCCAGTGCCTAATATTAAAGCGCTGAAATGTAGTCTTAAGAGTTATACAATTAGCAAATCTATAATCACTCACCCACCCTTGCTCTCCTCCCGCTCTTTTAGTACTTTTGTCGTATAAGTCGATATCTAGTTGTCGATATATTCGTCAAAATCTAAATTTCTGCGTTGAGCCAATTCGACCGTGCTGTACTACATATGGATCTGGATTCTTTCTTTGTATCCGTAGAATGCCTTAAAAACAGTCAGTTCAAAGGCAAGCCGCTTATTATAGGCGGCACGAGCCGCCGTGGTGTGGTGGCCTCCTGCAGTTACGAAGCCCGGCGCTATGGCGTACACAGTGCCATGCCGATTAAGATGGCCCTCAGCCTCTGTCCAGATGCCATCGTTCTACGTGGAGATATGGACAGCTACTCCCGTCATTCTAAGTTGGTGACGGAGGTGATCGCAGAAGATGCGCCCGCTTATGAGAAAGCTTCTATAGATGAGTTCTACCTCGACCTGACGGGGATGGACAAACACTTCGGTTGTTATACCTGGTCCAAAGAACTGCGTCAGCGGATCATCAGAGAGACTGGCCTACCCATATCTTGTGGGCTCTCCCTCAATAAGCTCGTCTCCAAGGTCGGCACCGGAGAAGCCAAGCCCAATGGCGCCATAGAAATCCCCATGGGTACAGAAAAAGAATTTCTCTCTCCCCTATCTGTCAAGAAGATTCCTGGCATCGGTAAGCAAACTTACAAGAAGCTGAGCTTTATGGGTGTGCGAAAAATTAAAGTGCTTAGTGAAATTCCCGTCCGCCTACTAGAAAGAGAATTTGGCGAAAATGGCCGCAAGCTGTGGGAGAAATCCCAGGGCATAGACCGCTCACCCGTCGTCCCTTATAGCGAACAAAAATCCATGTCCAAAGAACGGACATTTACAGAAGATACTTTGGACTTGCGTTACATGCGTAATATGCTACTGAAGATGGTAGACGAGTTGGCTTTTGAGCTACGGAGCAAAGACCGACTCACTTCCTGTGTCGCTGTCAAGCTACGCCATGCCGACTTCAACACCTACACCAAACAACGCCGCATACCCTATACCGCCAATGAAGCCGTCATCTCACGACATATCCTAGAGCTCTTTGATTCCCTGAATGAGCGCCGACAACTCATCCGCCTCATCGGTGTCAAATTCAGTGGCCTGGTCGGTGGTAATTACCAGATCAGCATCTTCGATGATACGGCCAAAGCCATCTCACTTATGGAGCGAAAGGATCATATCAGAAAGCGCTTCGGAACGGATAAGATTATGCGTGCTTCGTATATGGATCAGAAGAAGGGAAGGGAATGATGAATTATGAATGAAGAATTATGAATTATGAATTGTGGGAATGTGGGAATGTGGTTCAAGGTTTATGGTCTAGGGATTTTGAATTATGATTTTCGAATTGGGAACTGGGGAATGAAGATTTTTGATTTTTGAATTAGGAATGAAATGGGAATACGGTTTAGGGAATTGAGAATGAAGAATTATGAATTTTTCGTATACCAAAAAAATGGGATTCCTTCTTTTCTAACCACTACTTTTCCTAACTCGATCAAAGCAAAGCGGCGCAGAGAGTTCTCCGTGCTCGATAGGAGATAGGAATTGGGAATGCGGATTTTTGAATGAAGAATTATGAATGAAGAATTATGAATTGTGCACCATGTACCAAAAGGCCTTGCGGGTGGAATTTTCCATACACCAGAAAGGATTAGTGGGCTGAGCCCTCCTTACACCAGAAAAGACTTGTGGGCTGAATTCTCTACATCAAAAATCAAAATCGCTTCGTCATCTGAAGATAACTGACCCATAAGTATACCTTCACTACTCCATATAGAACTCTGACCAGCCGCGACGAAATTATCACAGGGGCCTAGGCTATTGACCATGAGGATAGGGACGTTATATTTCTTGGAAAAATTAGAAAAAGAAGCATAGGCTTCCTGGGTGCCAGAAGCAGATTTGGCTACGCTAGCAAGGTAGATATGAGCATCCTTGCTGATTACGTTTTGGAGGTGGGTTTCATGCAGGCTCTCATAGCAGATGGCTGGACCAATCACGTAGTTATGGATATTAATCATGACTTGCTGATGACCAGGTACAAAGAATGGTTTTTCATCATCGTGCAATAATTGTTTACCATATATCTGTGGGGTGGCATTGGGCTGGCAGATGAGCATTGCAATTTGGATGCCGTTATTTGTTAGTAGAGGGAGGCCAATGCCGAGGGTAATATTATGTTGCTGGCTGAGCTTATGGAAAGGAGCTAATCTTTCATCTTCAAGCGTCATCGCATGGGTGCTGGCTAACGCGGGCTCATAGCCAGTAAGGGAGAGTTCGGAAAAGAACAAAGCATCAGCTTGTTCCTGAGCAGCCTGCGTGATGGCCTCGATGTGCCGTCGAATATTGTATTCTAAATCTCCTGCTCGGGGTTGAATCTGTGCGATACCTATTTTCATACCCTCACTAAATTGGAATTATTCTATGACATTGCCTTCTGATAGGGCATAAAAAAACTGAGTCATATTGCTATAACTCAGTCACTGATGTCTTTTTATCAAAGACAATAATTTATTTTGTAGCTAAGGCCTTTATCTTTTCTTCTAGCTCATACTCATCTCCTGGTGTATATCCAGAGTGAGAGTATACAATATCACCATGCTCGTCTAAAAGAAATGTCTGCGGGACCGCCTGGAAGTTAAGTGCTTTTCTAAGATCACTCCTAGAATCTGACAATACAGTAAATTCCCAACCCTTCATCTCTATCATCGCAGGCACCTTGGTGAGTGACCGACTATCATCTACCGTAATCGCCAACAACTCCATATTATAATCTGATTGCCAGTCGCCATAGATTTCTGATATGGCATCCAGTTCTTTTTTGCATGGACTGCACCAAGTTGCCCAAAAGCTAATAACAGTAATTTTTCCGTTACCTACGTAGTCCTGAATATTGACTGTCTTACCCTCTAGGGTCTTAATGTCTACAGATGGAATACCAGATAATGGGCCGTTGGTAGTGAACGCTGAAAGGCTCAGAAAAGAGACAGCGAGTGTTAAATAGAGTAGTTTCATTTTGAGAAAAAATTTTACACAAATGTATTTAAACTTATTTCTTAATACCATAGCAATAACGTCTCCAACGCCATAGTAGGTCACTTGTTAACTATAGTTTAACTTCAAATCCGCAGAATATCGCAAGAATGAGTAATTTGGAAGTACAAAATTTATAATGAAAAAAACGACGCTAATCTACACTTTCCTCTTATTTTCTGCCCTTTCTCTTAAGGCGCAGGGCCTTGTCATATCAGAATTTATGTACAACTTTCCTGGAGAGGATACAGAATTTCTAGAGTTTTATAATAACTCTAATGGTCAGATAAACTTGGAGGGTTATGAAATTTTAGATGGAATTTCTTTTACTTTTCCTGCCATTACACTAAATCCCCAAGCGACGCTTGTCTTGACAAATGATGCCAGAAAGTACCAAGCTATATATTTTTCGGATGCCATGGAATGGGAATCTGGATCGCTATCTAATGATGGTGAGCAGGTAATAGTAATAAATACAGCAGGAGACACAATCATCAATTTTGAGTACAGTGATAATCTACCTTGGAGTCAGATGGCAGATGGTGGTGGTGCTTCTTTGGAAGCTTGTGATTTTGATGGTGATTTTTCTGACCCGTCTAATTGGTCAAGATCAGTAACTGATGCAGGTCATACAGAGGAAGGCGTCCCCATTTTTGCCTCGCCTGATAGAATATCTATTATAAGCAATTGCATGAGAGAACCCATCCTCAGTGCCTCTTTCAGAGATATGTATGTCAGAGAATCTGATGAAATGGTGGTCCTTGAGTTTTTTATGGATAATGCGCCTTCAGGAGACTTACGATATGTCGCTAGTGTAGTCAGCGGTCCCGATCCACAGGCCACTGTCGATGTAGACTATATATTGAGCACAGACACCTTGTCATTTGCACCTGAATCCAATTCGTCACAGACATTGGCTATTGAGCTTATAGATGATACAGAAGAAGAAGCGCTGGAGAATTTAATATTGACCATATCGCCTCTTGTGTCTGGTGGTCCTCTTCTGGAAGATATCGTAACTGTATTTATAATAGATAATGATGGCCCTTTACAACAAGGTATTCAGCTGCGCGGCATACTCGAATCTCCAGATGTCAAAGCGATAGAGCTCTATGTGTCAGAAGATTTGACCAGGGACCAAGCTGCAAGATATGATCTCAGTTCTGCTAATAATGGTAATGGTGGAGACGGTCCTGAGCTTTTTCTAAATCAAGATATTCCTGGTGGCAATTGCATTTTTGTGACCAATGACACCATAGCATTTCGTGCTTTTTTTGGCCCCACAAATAACAGCTTTCTGATTCAAGACGAAGAAGAGGATGTTAGTTTCAATGGCGATGATGCGATAGAATTATTTGAGAATGGACAACTGATAGATGTGTTTGGCATTCAGGATGTGGATGGTAGTGGTGAGTCCTGGGAGTACAGCGACGGATGGGCCAAAAGAACAGATGATGCACCTAGTCTATCCACTACATTTAATGAAGCGGATTGGACCTTCAGTGGTGTAGATGGGTTAGATGGTGATACTAATGAGGATAGCTTCTTTCCGTATGACTTGTCATGTATGACCTCATCAGTGGTAGATGTAGAAGGATTAACGGTTTTGGTCTACCCTAACCCTACTACAGGAGCGGTTATAATAGAATCAGAAGAACTCATAGATAATATAAGTGTATTTGATTTTATGGGTAGAGTTGTGCAGGTATCTGGACAGGGGCAGACCCTTGATCTATCTTCACAGCAATCGGGGATATACTTTATCCGATTTCAGATAGGTGAAAGGAAAGGGACCGCTAGGGTTGTGAAAATGTAAAAGGTGTTGTCTTTCTGAAATAATCGACTTTAAAAATTCAATAAGAGGTTCAAGTTTTGATACAAAATATTAATGAATAACATTATAATGCCATGGTGCGAAAATTAAACTGCCTGCATATTTTGTTTCTATTCTTTTCAAATTTAATTATTGCTCAAGAAGACTTAATTGAATGGGTTGTTCCTCTAGAAAATCAAAAGTCAGCTTTTATTAATTCTCGTGATTATCGTGGCCCGGCTATAAATGACAAAATTTATTTCGAGCAAGGTGAAAATACAATAGTCTTCAATTTAAAAAATGAAGAATATGATACTATCTCACTTAGGTTAGGCAATCAGTTGTTTCTTACCTCTGATTCATTATGGCAAATCAACAAGTTTAGTAATTCTTCCGAAATAACTAATACATTTTCTGGAGAGAAGAAGTCCTATCCATCTCGAATCTTGGGTTATATAGGAAATTCTATGGTTCAGTATCTTGATAAAAGTGTAGACTCTGTTTATTTAGTGGATCTAGACAAGGATAAGGTAATTTATTCAGCAAAACCTCATAAAGATTATTGGCAAACATTTGTTTCTGGAAATCAAAAATATGGTGTAATTGATTACATCAATGACAAAATTGTGTTTTACAATCTGAAAGGAGGCAGCGTTTTCTCTGTATCTGGAACCAGTATCTATCCTTATTCTGGTGATGAAACTGTTTACTTACATTATCATGAATCGGGCGAGATTCGAATTATAAATGAACGAGGAAAAACTATTCACTCTAGTAATAAAAAATTGACGGCTTTCCATCCTTTTGCTATGATTGATCAAGGTCTATTAATCACTTATTTAGATCGGAGTAAAAAATTCATAGATTATGAAGGAACCGAGATTAAGGGTAAATTAAGATATCCAACTAAAATGAGGGGTGTTAAACTAGTTCATGATTCAACTTACCCATATAAACAAGGTTTGTTTTTCGAAAACTTAGGAAGTGAGACTGATATAAAGTATGATAATATACATCTTTATCCAAGAACAAATATTCACGGCAGTAAGGATATCATCGAAGCAAAAATAGAAAATAGAATAATCGACTACTATAATCCCAATGGAAAATTAATTTACACTAGTGGTCAATATCACTACAACCAATTCCTTCAAGATAACTTTTTCCTAGTAGGGAAAGATGGCTACTGTGGAATTATTAATAATGAAGGAAAAGTAGTGGTTCCAATGAAAAGTATAATGAATAATAGTGATAAATGTAGTGGTGCTTCTAATAGTGTAAATGAGAAAACATATTTCTATATGACGAATAGTAGTGGTCATTTATTTGTTTACAATGAGAATGGAGATGAGTTGTACTCTTTAACTGATAGTAACTATACAAGTAGGACCAAATTCATTAATGAATATTTAGTCTTGGGGAAAAGAGTTGAGAATGGAGATTTACATGATGGTATGATCTCTCTTAGTGATGGCGAACTTATAATGCCATATAAATATCAATCAATAAGAAAAAATCCCCATGTGAAAGATGAAAATCAAGATTTGAATTCCTATAGTTTTTCATTATTTCATATTCCAACAAGAAAAAATGTGCTAGAAAATTGTTCCAAAATCACGTTTCTGATTAATAATTATGTACTCATTCAAAAGAAAAAGCAGAGTGGATTGATAAAGCAGAAATATTAATGTTAAAAGTGACTTTAATTTCTCCTCTCTTTATTAACAACTGAAATAAGCTAGTTAAATATTATCAGAAAAAGTAAACCTTTAATTAATGTGCCTCCAACCAATTCTGTCCTGTCCCTGGATCTACCACAATAGGAACAGTCAGCTCTGGCAACGCATTACGCATCTTATCAGAGACCATTTTCGTGAGTTTTTCAAGTTCTGATTTGTGCACATCAAAAACCAATTCATCATGTACCTGAAGAATCATCTTAGACTTATAGTTATTACTCTTTAGTTCGTGATGAATGTCTATCATCGCCAGTTTAATGATGTCAGCTGCAGTCCCTTGTATAGGAGTATTTATCGCCATCCTTTCTGCATTAGATCTCGCAAGGCCGTTTCGTGAATTGATATCTCTGAGCAATCGTTTTCGTCCCGCCAGTGTTTTTACATAGCCATGCTCTCTCGCAAAATTAACGGTCTCGTCCATGTACTTTTTGAGGCCTTTGAATTGTTCGAAATAATTAGCAATTAATTCTTTAGCCTCGGCTCGCTTAATACCTAATTGTCTAGAGAGATTCATCGCACCCGCACCATAAATAATAGAGAAGTTTACTGTTTTTGCATTCCGTCTTTGGTCCGCAGTGACCTCATCGAAAGGCACGTCATATACCTTAGCCGCTGTAGCTCGGTGGAAGTCTAGTCCTTCATTGAACGCTTCCAGCATATACTCATCCTTAGATATATCTGCTATAATTCGTAGCTCTATCTGAGAATAATCTGCCGCTAATAAGATATGATCATCATCTCTGGGAACAAAGGCCTTACGTATTTCTCTACCTGCTTCGTCCTTTATAGGAATATTCTGGAGATTGGGACTTTCAGAACTTAATCTTCCAGTTGCCGCTCTTGCCTGATTGAAGTTACTATGGACTCTACCTGTTCGCTCGTTTATCATCAATGGTAGGGCATCGACATAGGTGGACTTCAGCTTCGAATACTTCCGATATTGGAGTATCATCTTGACGATTTCATTGTCATAAGAAAGTTCCGTGAGTTTCTCTACATTGGTGCTATACTGTCCAGAAGAGGTCTTGCGCCATCTATATGGAATTTTCATTTTGTCGAATAGCACTTCCCCTACCTGACGCGGACTGGATATATTAAAGTCTACGCCAGCAATTTTATATATGGCTTTCTCTTCTTTCCTAATAAGTGTGGCTAAGGTCTTGGAGTAGTTTCTAAGAAAATCACCATCTACTTTCACCCCATTATATTCTATTTCTGTCAGCACTTCTATAAGTGGTTCCTCCACCTTGTAATAGAGGTCATCCAGTTTTTCTTTCTTAATGGACTTTTCGAGTTCTTTCTTGACCTTAAGTGTTATGTCGGCATCTTCTGCAGCATAATCCACGACTTTCTCCACCTTCACATCTCGCATCGTTAATTGGTTCTTTCCAGACTTACCGATCAACTTTTCGATTGGAATCATTTTATAATTAAGTAAACCAGCGGCTACCAGGTCGAGCTTATGACGGAGGTCCGGTTCTAATAGGTAATGCGCTATCATGGTATCAAAGAACTGTCCCTTCACTTCCACGTCATACCACTTAAGCATCAGATTATCGTACTTAATATTCTGCCCGATTTTTTCAATGTCTGGGTTCTCCAGTACTGGT
This sequence comes from uncultured Saprospiraceae bacterium, assembly GCA_964591455.1. GTDB lineage: Bacteria > Bacteroidota > Bacteroidia > Chitinophagales > Saprospiraceae > RFSX01. The sequence goes on along the minus strand of CAZQDZ010000002.1, from coordinate 174,277 downwards.
TTAAAGATATCTACGACCTTCTGCGCTTCATCTCTGTCTTCGGGCACTGGTACATAGTAGGCCTCCCCTGCCTTCATTGCAAAGGCCAGTCCTACCAGCTCTGCCTTATTCGCATCGATGCCTGTCGTCTCCGTATCATAGGAGAATATTTTTTTCTTACTCAATTTATCAGCAAGATCACGCATGTCCTTGTCCGTTTGGACTAGATGATATTGATGCTTGGTATTGTCTATGTTGTTATCAGATACTGAGTAGGCCTCTGCTACCTTCTTGGCTTTTTCGTTCTGTGATATATCCGTGGTGCCGCCGAAGAGAGTGCCTTGGGTGGGGACCTTCTTACCTAGGATACTTTCAGCTAAGGATCTAAATTCAAGCTCTTTGAAAATAACCGCTAGTTTTTCATTGTCTGGTTGTTCTGTAATGTACGTTTTGGCATCAAACTGAATAGGGACATCCAATTTGATAGTTGCCAACTCTTTAGATAGCCTGCCTTGCTCTGCAAAATTGATTACATTCTCTTTTTGCTTTCCTTTTAGCTCTTCTACATTCTCTAGGATGCCCTCCACTGAGTGGTATAGCTTAAGCAGCTTCACTGCTGTCTTTGCCCCTATACCTGGGATGCCCGGGATATTGTCCACGCTATCCCCTTGGAGGCCTAGGACGTCGATGACCTGAGTCACTTCTGCGATATCCCATTTAGCTAAGATTTCTGGTACCCCTAGAATATCTACGCCATTGCCTAGTCGCGCAGGCTTGTATAGAAAAACCTTATCCGAGACCAGCTGAGCATAATCCTTGTCTGGTGTGACCATAAATACATTGAAATCTTCTTTCTCCGCCTGTTTTGCGATCGTTCCTATAGTATCATCTGCCTCATAGCCTGCAACTTCGATAATTGGAATTCTGAAGGCTTCTACAATCTGCTTGATGTAGGGCATGGCAATAGAGATATCTTCAGGCTGAGCATCTCTATTCGCTTTATATGGTCGGTACATCTCATGGCGAAATGTATCACCCTTGGGGTCGAAGGCAACGGCGATATGGGAGGGTTTTTTCTTCTGTAGAATATCCCATAGTGATCTGACGAATCCCGTTATAGCAGAGGTGTTAATTCCTTTTGAATTAATGAGAGGTCTATTAATAAAGGCATAATGGGCACGATAGACTAAGGCGTGGCCGTCGAGTAGATATAGGTTTTTTTCCATGATTGCACACAAGATACGGGGATGGCGTTAGAAGCTATATATCTGATTTTAAAAGAGCAGCTCTCGATATAAAATTCTCTGAATGGCGTAAAGAAAAATGGCCATTGTTTGACGATTGCAAGGAGGAGTTTGAATCTGTTAATCTATGGTGCATCTTAGATGCACTAATCAGAAATTCTCTATTCTAAAGACAAAAAAAGTCCGACCAATTTGGGTATTGGTCGGGCAACTAGAATAAAATAAATTGATCTTGTTATTGTATCTATATTAGAAGGCGTAAGATAAGCCAATATTGAAATATCTCTGTGTTCTAGGACCAGAAAGTAGACAATCATCGCAACCAATTTCTTGTTGCTGGCTTTCAGAAAGCTTTTCACCTTCAAAATCTGATCTTCTAAGTCCCCAACCGAAACCTATTCCTAATCCCTTCCACAATTCGAATGACAAGGTATTAAGCCAGGTATATTCAAAGAGGCCTGCCGAAAAGCCAGTTTCGTTGTTCATTGGCAGTGTCAGGTCTCTGGGGTCGAAAAAGACAAATTGCTCATCTGCACTGGTATATGGCAAAAAGGCGGTTAATGTAGACGACCATGTTAAGTCTCTCCCATATACTCTAAATTCATTGAAGTAGTCCGCTCTTAACTTAGCACCTAGGGCAAAATCATTTGACAGGCCTGTTATACCAGAAAAGGCCACATGGAAATTAATAGGTAAAACGGTCAGTGTGAAGTTCTTTGAGGGTATCCAAGTCCCTCCTATACCAACATCAAAGGTTCCTGGATTTATAAAGTTGCCTATAGAGGTATTGAATTCCACTAATCCAGATAGTGCAAAAGTCTCTGTTATCTTATACCCAGCGAGTGAAGAAATATTAAATATATCCACTATGCCGTTGTTAAATAACCCGTCACCTTCTTGCTCTCTGTCTGCATCACTAAGATCTACATCCTGCCATGACTCAGTGAGAATGGCTCTATTATTGAAGAAAAATTTGCCTTTACCATAATTTGCGAAGGCTGTTAGATTGAGGCTAAAAGCTGTAGTAGAGGCTCTTGGACTAGGATTTGCCACCCATCCGAAGGCTCTGTTAAAGTTAAAGCCAATCAACCCATTGATTCCCTTCTGCCACCCATCTAACTGATCTAGCTCTTTATCATAAGTATCTAGTACACCTTCTAATGCATTGAGTTGGGCTTGCAAATCGGCCATCTGAGAGATGGTACCCTCTTGATCGAGCTTGATCTGTTCTAGTGTTCTGATGTCCTGTGCCCTTAGTGATAAGGAAAAAAGCAACAATCCGATGGAAAATATATAATTGATTGTGTTCATAACCGTCTTATAATTGTAAGGAATCAAATATATATATCCTAAAGAGAAATCATGTATAGCTTTACATAAAAAAAGGGCTTATGCTAAACACATAAGCCCATAAAATGCAATTAATTGCTATATATCTATAAAGTATACGATAGTCCGAAATTAGTATAGCTCTGCAACTGAGAATCTCCAGTCGCTAGGTCAACTGCTTGGAAATCAGCTTGTCTGAATCCGAAACCAAATCCAACACCAATTCCATTCCATACTTGGAAGCTGATATTGTTCAGCCACTGCCAGTATGAGTTACCTAATGAATCTGCGTCATCTGTATATGGCAGGAACCCCGTAAGGTTGGTATCCCAGTGAAATGGCTTACCAGCGATAACAATATCATCAAAATATGTAACCTTGTACTTAAGACCAAAAGAAGCAGATCCTTCAAGACCAAGCGGGTCGTCTCTTCTAATCACTGCATTATACCCTAGAGGGAATAATGATACAGTTAAGTTATCTATAGGCAACCAAGTAGCTCCTAAACCTAAGTCTATAACAGCAGGGTTGAAAATGTTACCATCAAGGATAGTAGTGTTTAATTCACCAATCGCAGATAATGCAAATTTATCAGAGATTTTATACCCTCCTAAAGATGAAATATTAAGTAAATCAGCTACTCTGTTTGGCACATCTAAAAGACCATCTCCTCTTGCTGTATCATCTTCTCCTGCAAGGTCTAAATCTTTGTAATTTCCTAGAATTTTAAGGTTGTTGTGCCAAAATGTTTTTTCAGTATCTTTTAGTAAATGGCCAGAGATATCTGCAGCAATTCCTAATGATCTTACTGAGCCAAGTGCATCAGCTAAAATGATTGCTTCTCCGCCCCATCTGTTAGCATTTGAAAAATCAAGTCCAAAAATTCCTCCTAGTCCTGATCTCCATCCTGAAAGTTTATCCATCTCTGATTGTAATCCACCTAACTCACCATTGATAGCATCCATCTCTGCCTGTAGTTCTGCAACCTTAGCTGATTTGGTGTCAAACATAGACTTCATCTCCTCTAGTGTCTGAGCTTGGATGACACCTGCGCAGAGGACCATTATAAATAGTAGTTTTAAATGTCTCATTAGTAAAAATTTGTTTGTTAATAAGTTTTAATTATGTATTTCAATTTTTGAATTGCTTACTTGACTGAGTGGGAATATTATTTTGTTTCCGCTTTCTCCTATGATAATCATAGACGACTTATCTATCTCTACTACCTTGCCTGACACACCATTAATCGTTATCGTATCTCCAATATCAAACTTACCCTTAGAATAATAAGAGGCTAGAAAGTTAGACATCGACGACTGTGATGCTAAGCCATACCCGATTGCAAAAGATAATACTACCCCGCCTATCAGGATAGAAATATTTTGGGATAAAAACTCTGTATTTATTTGAGCTGCTGTTAATGCACTTATGATAATATTTATCATCATAAAATAAAACACAAAGGTTGCTATCATTCTTGCTGAAGGTATACCTAAGGAGGTTAGTCCACTCTGAACCACTTCTTTCAACATATCAGCAAGCAGTGTGCCTACTACCAAAACAATCATGGCTACTATCAATCTTGGAATAAGATTAAATATATTAAGTACCAATTCTGACACGGCTGGCATATCTAATACATCAGTGGCTGCTACCATAAAAAATAGTATCAAAAAGTAGTACACTACTTTACTGATGATCTTGCTGAATTTTAATTTGACCTTAGACTTTTCTACGATCTCTATTTCATTAAGCTTTTCTCCTAGCTTGTCTACATTGACAGCTAGCAGAGCTTTTTCGATCAGTCTTTGGAGAATCTTCGCAATGATAAAGCCTATTATAGCTATCACTACGGCAGTTAGGAATTTTGGAACGCCTGTTAGAAAACTTGATAACAAGTCTTGTAATACGCTATTCTGTTTCCAGAAAAAAAGTAACATTTGATTCAGATTAGGGGTACGATATAATATTATTCACTTTGATTGTCGTCATCTGATGACTTGCCTTTAGTCATTGCCACCATGTATGCCGCTATTTTTGCAAAGTAAATATCTATTACGTTAGTAATGAAAGAAAGTCCACTAAGATTACCATCTATGCTGTTTTTCACTTTTTCTATATTCTTAGCATAGGTCTCCTCTTGTTCCTTCTCTAGCTCCTTAAAACTATTATATTCATCACCGCCCTCAATCATTAAAATTTCTCGTTATACGTCTTTTTAAATTTTTGTTTTGCCCTTTTAATCTTCATCTTAATGGCACTCTCTGACTTATCTAGAATTTGACCAATCTCTTTGATTGACATTTCATCCTGATACTTCATCAGAAGAATAGATTTGTCAGAGGTAGGGATTTCTTCTAGAATGATTTTTAGTCTTTTGACATTCATTTCCAGTAAAAAAGCATCTTCTATATCATCCTCCACATCCATATTATCTAGAAAATCATCTACATAGATGCTTGGGTCTTTCTTTTTCCTCCTTATAAAATCAATGCAGTAGTTATAGGTTATGGAGTATATCCATGTTGAGAATCTACTCCTACCACTATATTTGGACATATTGAGAAGAATCTTCATCATAACGTCCTGTGTTGCATCTTCTGCCTCATCTTCATGCTTTAATAAAGACAGGCACTTGCCAAAAATCTTACCTGAATATCTTTTATATATAAGGTTGAAATAAGCAACATTTTGGGTCTCCAAATAAAGTTTTACCAACTCTTCATCGGTGACCTTTTTATTCAGATCAGTTGATAATAAGGGGTATAACAGATTGATCAAAATGAGTTACTTTTAAGGGATTCTACAAATTAGACGTCAAATAACGCCAAAGTTACCTATGTGAGGCAAAAAAAATCACATGGACTATCAAATCTGGCGATTTTGAGCTGCTTTTTTAGTCTTGCAGATCATATTTGACCTCCTTCAAATGGCATAATTAAGGCATCTATTATGAAACTTGTTTTTATACTTTTAGCACTCGTTTGCTGCACCAGCCCTTCATTTAGTCAAGATAATCATGCTTTTTTTATCAAAAGCATCTATGACCATACCCTAGAAAAGGCCCAGTGTGACCATTGGCTTTCCATTTTATCTGATAGCATAGGAGGGCGGCTTACAGGCTCTGAAAATGCAGAAATTGCAGTGGGTTACACCCACGAGGTCCTTTCTAATCTATCTCTAGTGACCCGAACAGAAAAACAGCCCTGTATGGTCCCTAAATGGGTTAGAGGTCCAGAAGAGGTGGTCAGTATCCGATGGGGTGATTTTACCAAAGGTGAAGATAAGTCTAAGCGACTACATGCGCTTTCTCTTGGAAATACAATAGGCACGGGTGATAAAGGGGTAACTGGCCAAATAGTAGAAGTCTTCGGCCTCGACACCTTGGAGTTATTAGGTAGAGAGCACTTGGAGAATAAAGTGGTCTTTTTTAATCGGCCTATGGATCCCAAAAAGATACAAACAGGACATGCCTATGGAGAGGCTGTAGACCAAAGAGTACATGGCGCCGCCAGAGCTGGTAAGTATGGTGCCAGTGCTGTGTTAGTTCGGTCCGTGACCTTGCAGCAAGATAATCTTCCGCATACTGGGACTCAAAGTTATGCTGAAGGTGTACCACAGATTCCGTCATTGGCCATAAGCACCAATGATGCCAACACCCTCAGCCAACTGATGAAAGAACAAACTGTGGATGCCTACATTAAAAATGATCCTCAGATGCTGGATTCCGTCCAGTCTTATAATGTCATTGCAGAAATCAAAGGCAGCACCTATCCTGACGAGATTATTCTGGTGGGTGGTCATCTGGATTCTTGGGATGTCGGTGGGGGTGCCCATGATGATGGCTCAGGTTGCGTGCATGCGATGCAGGTGTTCGAAACTTTGCAAGCGCTAGATTACAAGCCATTGCGGACCCTACGCTGTGTCTTATTTATGAATGAAGAAAACGGCCTAGGTGGTGGTAAAGCCTATGCCAACGCGTCGAACAATAAAGGAGAATATCATTTGGCTGCTATAGAGTCAGATGCCGGTGGATTTTCACCAAGGGGATTCGGCTGTTCGGCTCATCCAAGTGTTTTCAAGCCATTTCTGGCTCAACTACAGCAGCTGGAGGAATTCTTGGTGCCCTATGATCTCTATATAAAAGCTGGTGGCGGCGGCGCTGATATCAATCCACTCAAATCCCAGAAAGGTATCTTGATTGGATTGCGACCAGACAGCGCAAGATATTTTGATTTTCATCATACCTCTGCTGACGTCTTTGAGAATGTAAGTATAAGGGAGCTTCGGTTAGGCGCTGCAGCGATGACTAGTTTGGTATATCTTATAGACCAAATAGGTTTGCAATAAAATGACTGTGAGTAATAATGACGTTACGTTTGAAGACAAAGTCTTTGAGATATATATCCCCAAAGAAGATCTCGCTAATACCGTATCAACCTTAGCGGCGAAGCTCAATGAAGATTATGGTGCTTTTGATCTAGAAATCGTACTAATAAGTATACTGGATGGGTCCTTTATCTTCATGGCTGATCTAGTCCGTCAACTCACCTTTCCTCACAAGATTCATTTTGTCAAGCTCAAGTCTTATCAAGGCATGGAGAGTACTGGCGAAATCCAATACATTCTGGATATGGAGAGTGCTGAGGTCAAGGGAAAGCATGTCATTATTATAGAGGATATCGTAGATACTGGACTCACCATTGCCTCCTTTGTAGAAAAATTAGAAAAGGCGGATCCCCTCTCTGTCAAGACCTGTGCACTGCTGAGTAAGCCAGAGGTACACAATGATATTATAGACATTCACTACTTAGGCAAGGAAATTCCACCCTTGTTTGTTATAGGCTACGGACTAGACATCAATGGCTATGGCAGAAACTTGCCAGGAATATATAAGCTTAAAATTTAATGGATTAAATAACCATGTAGCTATTTCTAATTATAGGGAATTGGCTTAATTTTGTTCTCCATTTTGACCCATGGTGTAATTGGCAACACATCGGTTTTTGGTACCGACATTCAAGGTTCGAGTCCTTGTGGGTCAACTTGAAGCCTCGAAAACCTAGTGTTTGCGGGGCTTTTGTTTTTTAAGCTGTCGTTTTGACTGTCGTTTTGATTATCCTGTTCTATCTTTGACAAAGGACAAATTGAGACATACAAAAATACGTCCTCGTCTTTTGATGCATACAAACCTCAGGTGGCTAGGCCGTACTCCTTAAAACCATCTTGGTATCATCGAAGCGAGTAAAGAGTACAATTCTAGGCTATTAGATACGGGATATAAGAGCAAGCTGAATGTTAGTCACAGGATGGTTAGTTACATTATACGCATCAAGTCGAAATACATGAATCTAGTTTTAACTTCATCATACTTTGTCCGTCTATCTGCGTTTAAATAATTCAGCTCATCAGTTTCTGACCCAAACAAAAAACTGAAGTCATTCTTCTCGTAAAATCCGAGAGCTTTGGGATTATTATATGCATCCACAGTTATGAATCTACATCCAGTTTTATTACCCTGATCGCAAAACCAGCCTTTCACAAAATCCATTGCTTGCGATCCTATACCATTGCCAGAAAAAGATTTATCGACGCCAATTCTTCCAATTTTAACAGCGGGATAGGCTGGCCATCTAACCTTTGATTCTGGTATTGACTCTCTCAAGGATTTCCGTGCTTGTCTAGGTTTGTCGTCAATCCTTAATGCATCATTAGAGACCGTAAAGGCGCAAACTATATCTCTAGTACCATCTAGGATAAATGCATGAGTCTTTCCTATAAGGCCGTCTTGATATTGAAAGGCATCATTATGAAAAAAATCGTTAAGGTCTGGGTCTCCGCAATCAAAAGCATCAATGTTTAAACTTTTGGAATACCCGACTAAAGAACAGTCTTCCTCTAAATCAATCTTTTTGTGATTTTTTAGCTTTTTCAAGGATTCTTATAGCCTTTTTCTTTTGAGCAGAGAATTCGATCTTATGGCTTTGCTCAGCTTTTACTTTCTCTAAAAACTGGATAGCCTGCTCGTTTTTTAAGTGAGGAGTAGGTCTAATTGTAATGGCCATGATTCATTTTGTTTAAATGTTGTTCCTCCTGTTGGTTAGCAAGTAGGTTCAAATTCTGTCGTAAATTATGCTTTTTTTTGAAAAGGAGTGCAAATGTATGTTGTTTTTACTTGCATTGCTAATCATATCCTATCATTACAACCAATAATTGTACCTTTTAGATTCCTCTGACTGCCTCTATTAACTAAAACTTAGCGCAAAGTGTCAGTTGTAAGCCATAAATCATGCTCTACCTCTTCACAAATTTTATTGAATCAATGTTCTTCCCCTCTCGATATAGTGTAAGTACATAAATTTCAGTCATATAACCAGACACATCCAGCCACTTATAAATGAGGTTTGGAAAGCTCTGTATAAACCTGCCGTGTATATCATGAATGACGATTGAGTCACCGCTCTGGTCAAGTCCCTTTATTGATAGAAAACCATCTACTGGATTTGGATACAAATAGGCCTTAGTGTAATCATGTAACTCATTGGCGCTTACAGTAGTCTCACAACTATCATCTCCACCAAAAGCCCTGCGCACCAAAGTACAATCTAGAATATATGGGTTTGGCTTTCCTTCCTGATATTCTCCTTTCTTCTTAGTTACCTCAACCTCGTAAGAATCTGCAGGATCTAGGTATTGCCCGTCCTCTTTTTGTACCTTTGGACATATCTTTTTTTGTTCGCACTCTAAAGATACCTAAACGACAGTTTACTCCCTAGTAACTGTCGTTTTGCTTTATTACTCGGTAATGTTCAGTAATACTCAAATACTAGAAACGCAATAAATACAGTGGTATTAGTGAGATGTCCAAAAACACAGAAAGCCACCAAAAACACATGGATAGTCCTTGTGGGTCAACAAAGAAGTTCTCCTTTGGAGGGCTTTTTTTGTACCCATAAGGCGAGAAGCCTTCTCGACCACCCTGGAGAGATGGACTTGTGGGTCAACAAAGAAGCAACCTTTAGAAGAGGATCTCTGAATTACAGGTATTGCTAGGTTCTTAGCATAAAACTATTAATCTTGTCGTCGACAAAGATGCACATTATAAGATTGGAGGAGTTTATAAAAACGTGCTGATTGCGATGTGGCATCATTCTATTACTGCTTATTCATTATTTCAGAATAGATATAATGCCATAGCTACTTAAATGCTTTTACTTATATAAGGATTGACAATTGCGATAATTATGTATTTGACCATAAGCAAAACGTAGCCAATTGGAGAGAACTCTCGCTTCGGAAGTTCTGCCCAACTTAAATAATTTAAATACTAGGCCTTAACCATAGCGATAGCAATATCAGAGTTGCTTTTAGACTTGAAAAGCTCGACTTCGTCAGAGGAAACTTCACTATTGATTATGTATAAGCCCATCGAATCTGCCTAATCTATGTCAACACCCGTTTCAACTTTTGAGTTTGACTCAATGTAGTTTTCTAGTTCTTGCATTTTTTTAGCGAAATCCATCTCAAGTATATTTACGTGCTTATTCCTAGTTGGTTGTAACTTTAGGTTCGTTTAATTAATTCTAAGTTAGAACTATTTTCAAAAGGAGCGCAAAGTAACCATCGGATTTGTACAACCATCCAAAGAGTCATTTCCTAGAACTCCTGATTTCTAATTCCTATATATCAAATTTACAGTTAGACCAACCTTGTTATACCTTAAAGTATAGTCATCTGATTCTAAGTAGTCTATCAAGCCATACTTATATGACGCATCTAATCCAAAAGACAATCGAGGGCTCATCTGATAGGTTATCCCGGCACTCCCATTAAGATTAGCAAAGCCGATAGAATAATTTAAATATCCTGACTCTATACTATTGGCAGAGATTACTGATAGGTCAAGGTCTAATATTTTTCCTTGAAGCCGTCTGCTCAACTCAAGATCTGTTCCTACTGCCAGTGATAGTGTCCAACTGTTCTTACGCAGTAGGTAGCCGATATTAAGAGGGAGGTATAATGATTGTAAACGATTAGGTGTCTTGGTTGTCCTTCGTTGCTTCGTTGTCTCTATAAGTTCTCCAGGAATAACATGACTAGATAAATCTGTATTTATTATTGTTGCCGTATCTACTTGAATCGTTCTTTCAGTTATAAGAGAATCTGTCACTGTCAACAATTCAGACGTCTGACTTATACCTATACCTGTAGACACAAAGAATCGACTATTGAATTGTCGTCTAATCATCACAGCTAAGTCTATCGTTTCTAGAATAGATTCTTGACTGTTCTTTGCCGCTATCCAAGACTCATCGGAAATAGCTGAAATAATTCTATTTGTATGGAAAATCCCTAGCCTAAGCATGTAGCTATACTTGTCTTGGTAATCAGTGATTGAAGGTGTGATGACAACACTGTTCTTTCCAAAAGTGAAATTGTCTAATTCCTTTAAATAAGCTTGTCTGGAATTATATGACAATAAGGATTGTCTACTTGGCAACAAATTCAAAGCAGGCATAGAAGTAGTTGATATTGTATTTGGCTTTAGATAGTTATGTGCAGGACTCGCCGGTGAATCCAAGAATGTACTGGCGTTTATAGGGGGTTGTTTCAGTGCACTAGATGTGGTTATTGGGAAAGTTGTTCTTGTAATGAGGACTAGTGTTGACTTTGTTTGTATGATATCATTATCAGTAAGATTTGAAACTGATTCGAAAGGTAACTCCGCTGAAGAAAGCAAGTCATCAGTATCTGAATTGGGCTTATAATAAAGTGTATCGGATGTGTTTGTTACTGCACCCTTCCTTGTGTCGTCAATCGTTGTATGCTCTGTCTGCTTGTTGTTATATGGTGATTCACTAAATAATGTAGCTTGAGCAATTTTAATCGAAAAGGCTCCTGCTACTATTAGAAACAATAAGACTAATCTATTTTTCCTTTTGGGATGTAGCTCTTGCTCTATCTTATCCCACACTAAATCCTCATTCCAGTTAGGCGTATTTTGGTCTAAGGATTTTCTTAATTTATCTTCATGATTATTCATATGCCTGACGTATTTAATTTAGTCCATTTTGACACCAATAAATTTTTGGCTCTGGACAATTGAGACCTGGACGTAGAATTCTTGATACCCAAAAGGCTTGCTATTTCTTCATGACTATAATTTTCGTAGTAATATAGATTAAGAATGATACGATGTACTTCTGGCAAATCATCTATGGTTTCCTTGATCTCTTCTACTGTCAACTTATCATAAATATGCTGTGTTTCATTAAAGCCTAATTCCGGCAATTCGTCCATCAAAATATCCTTCCTTTTTCTCAGGTATTGCAGGGCAGTATTGACTGCAATTCTAGAAGACCAAGCATTAAATCCCCCTAAAGAAGCCTTATAACTATTGATGTTTCTAAAAATCTGAATATAGGTTTCCTGCAGAAGATCTTCTGACATTCTAATGTCCTTCACATAGCGATACACGATGGACATCAATCGATGCTTAGAAGAATGATAAAGTCGCTTTTGAGCGACCTTATCATTCTTCTTACATTGTAATATTATATGTTCTAACTCTTTGATGAGCTACTCGTATCTTACTATAAAATCACCAGTCACTTCTTGAGTGCCTAAGTCCTTGGTTTCCACATCCCCCATTAAGATGCCTATTATTTCTCCGTTTGAAAATTGGGTCACAGTGGCTGTTATCTCGTCAAAAGAAAAGAAGGAAAATGGTTCATTACTAAAAGGCCACCCAACATGTAGTTCTGACACAAGATTATCTCCAATAACAATATCATTCATTTTGAAAATGATAAAACCTGAATTAATATCATCATGTATTCCACCTAGGTTAAAGGAACTAGAGTCCGCCGGTACTACGGATTCAAAATCAATAGCAAAACTGTAATCACTTCCTATATTTAAATTTAACTCAGATGACACCACTCGAATGCGTTCATCATCACAGGCTTGAATTGTACCAAGATTCATCCCCCCCGTCGGCGTATCTTTTACAATTAGGCTAGCGCCAAAAGTGTCTTGATTGGTTAAATGTAGTTCTATGTCTAATGGTCCAGAGTAGTCACATATACTTACGTCAAATGCATACTCTCCATTAGGACCAAATTCTGTTGTCTCAAAGTTTCTTTTTATAGTATCGGTTCCTATTGGATAAGATATACTCAATCTACCCATTGCAGAGGAAACAGGGCTGCCATCACAGTTCTGGAAGTCTCCAGTAAACTCATACTCTGTCGCTGAAAAATTTATGTCGTCTTGTTCTATAATTTCTTGCTCCAAAGTTATAATTCCTAGATTTTCCCAATAAATCCCAAAGTCAAGAATGTTTTCTTGCTCTGCATTGATAAAATCTAAACAACCCGTTTCCGCGGTTTCTAGCAGATATCGAGAAAGATTCATCAAATTCACTAGTAAAGCAAACAGTTGGCTTTACTCCGCTCAGCAAAAGCGCAAACCTCTTTGAGTCTAAGATGTATGACTCTCTATACGTTATGCTTATTAACAAATTAGATTCTTTGACTGGGGATGAGATGCGATATTTAGGTTACATGTATCTACATGGTTATGGAGTAAAGCAAAATTTTAAGGAAGCAAGAATATGGCTAGAAAAAAGTATGGCTTCAGGTAACTTCATTGCTGTGGCGTTGCTTGGTTATGTCTATGAAAAAGGACTAGGTGTTCCTGTCAACTATAATCAAGCTGCTTTCTTCTACACAAAATCAGTTCAGAAAAATGAACCGATAGGCATAAACAATTTGGGATATCTCTATGAGCAAGGATTGGGAATGAAGCAAGATCTATCAAAGGCCTTTGATCTATATTCTCAGGCGGCAGCATTAGGAGATGAGCTGGCTATCAACAATGTAGGATGGTCTTTAATCCATGGCTTGGGTACAAAGCGAGATCCAAAAAGAGGTTTTGAGATGATTAGAAAAGCAGCTCTCACTGGTAATCTAAGAGCCATGTATAATTTGAGCATAGCTTATATGAATGGCTATGGGACTGTACAAAATCTGCAGATGGCCTCAGAATGGAAAATCAAGTCAGATTCATTACGTAATGAGATCCTTTATAACTCTAAGTTCTAATCACCTTTTCTGTAACCACTCCTACATAGTGTCATGAGACTTTAGGTACTTGTTATTCTTGTGATAATAATCGTATAGATGCGTTATGATTCTTATTTAATATAGAAAATATGAGACTAAGTTTATTCTAAACCACAATCTAGATTAAATACTTATTCCTAATCCTACTTAGACTCTCTGGTGTCACCCCTAGATATGAAGCGATATGCTTAGAGGCTGTCCTTTGTAGAATTTCAGGTGTTTCCTCCATTATTGATTTATACCTTTCTTCTGCAGTTTGAGTGAGTAGGGCTATTTGTTGTTGCTGCTTGTGTACAAAGAGAGAGCCTGATGCAGCATGCATGATTTTAAGACCAATCACATTATCATCATAGAGTGCCTCTATGTTCTGCCTGGATATAGAGAACACTTCTGTCTTCTCAAGGGCCTGTGTAAATAGTTCGCTCGGTTTGTTCTCTAGATAAGACATATAGTCACAACTAAAATCTTCTTCATAGAACAAATCTACACATCGGGCATGGTTATCCGTCCATAAAAACACCCCGATAGAACCCTCTATAATAATGTCGATATACTTCTCAGTCTCATCCACATCCTTTATGATCTCATTCTTCTTAAAAGAACGATGAATCATCTTCTTGGAAAAGTCCTCCCACACAGATATAGGTGCTTCGAAGTAAGGGTCAAAGAGTTTTTTGATATATAGGCCTGTGAGTTGCTGCATAATTTCAGTCCGTGCTTGCCGAAGATACAATTGTTATTCCATATATTATTTCTCTTCATGCTTGATTAGAATATAAGATTAATCGCGTTTTTCTCAATGTTGGTCGATATCGTATACCATGTGAAACCTGTTACGCCATTCCTAATGTTTGCATTTTAAATCTGTCTACTATGGGATTTATGTCAAGCAATCGTTCGGTCTACAGAGAAAACGAAAGGATAAGAACCTCCAGTAAAAACACCTACTTCGACTCCGTTTACAATCACAGTTCCTCTAGGTTGTCTCAGGTTACGATACAACCCAAACCTGTAAAGCCAGATAAATCTGAAGCTCATTTCTCAAGAATTAGAAACTTAAAGACAGCAATCACACTAGGGTTTACTCTATCTTTATTTGGTGTTCTCTATTTCTATGGGATTAAAAAAATGGACAGTATCGTGAATTCTTCTAGAAAAGAATACAAACACATATTATCGTATCAAACTCAGTATCACAATAGAAAATTATTTGAACAATATATTTATAGTGGATACAAAGTCTACAGAAAAAAGAAGTTCGTTGTTGCGCATTCTTACTTTTCAGATGCATTAGATTTATTCCCTAAGGACAAACAAGCTTTAATTGCGTATAACCAATCCCTGATAGCTATGTGTGTTTCCCAGTCATATGGTTGTGAGTTTGCTATGAAAAATTATAAGGAGCTAATTAATAGTGGAACGCTAACGGAAAAAGAGATTGCATTTCTGGATAAGAGCTTTTGCCATTAGCATACGCGAATTGGTCTGTTAAACACTTTATCATACTCTTCAATTAAATTATCCCAATAATATCGCTCAACCCAAGAGAAATCTATTGAGGGCTTACTGCTTGTAAGAAAGGACTTCATCTTCTGATATAGGTCTTCATCTGTGTCATACAAGCAAACCCCTTTTTGCTCTTCTGGAATATGCTCTGGATAAACCAACCTGTTGGGTAAAAGAGGATGGACACCATAAGCTATTGCCTCTATTGTACTAATCCCGAAAAAATCTTGTATCGCTGTCACTGGCAAGAGGTCTGATACTTGTAACAATTGAAAATACTTTTCTAAGTCATCGACATATCCAAAATGTATTAACTCTTCTCTAAACATCTCTTTGACCTTATTAAAAATGGCCGGATGCTTTTGGGTAGATTCTCCTACGACTATAAGACAAAATTTAATTTTCTCTGCTTTAATTTGTTGGAGTAGCTTGAAAAAGAGCTCTGGATTCTTATCATATTCCCATCGATGATTCCAAAGAATTGTTTTAGGTTCCTTCTCTTTTCTAGGTACAATTAGATTGGGTTTATTTATACCAACATAGAGTACCTTTGATTTATTCTTAATGGTTTCTATTGTCGTTAAATTCTTATGGTCTGGAAATTGGTGTAAAAATTTTGGGAGACTATCCAGAAAAGACTGCATGTGAAAGTGAGAATTAAATAAGACTAAATCTGCTATAAGCGCAGAAGTGTAATTAATAAACCCATAATGGTTATCTCTGCGGAGGCTGAGGTCAGGGTCAGTCTGGGACCAAGGATAAGTGATCTGATTCTCATGAAAATATATTACTATTGGAACCTTAGGGAAGCGGGCGCTGATAAGTGCTTTGAAAACTGAAAGCTGTATCATGTCAGTGACTAAAAACAAATCAGGTTTGTCCTTTAGCGCTGAGACACTTTCTGCTAAAGTAATGGCCGCCCCATGCATACGCCACTTCCAATGCCGCCCTGGTAATGACAAAATATCTATATGATGCTTGCTATGGTAGGCAAGTTGTTCCGCCCACTTTTTGTGGGAGCCCGTAAAAAACGGTTCTACTAATATGATCTTCTTTTTATCCAAATAGTATCTTACTTGGCCCCAAAGGTTATGAATCAAAAGAAAGAATTCACTGATTTCTAGAATTAATCATACTTGATATTTATATAGCTCATTTTTATTCGTAAGTTGATTACAAATAACTACAATGGCCAATCTTAAAGATGACACCATCCTCAACTATGACGAATACCAAGATCAGTACGGGTCAGTGGTTCCTCCTATATATCAAAATTCCTTATTTACTTTTGATGGATGGGATGAGATAGACAAAGCTTTTGACCATAAGAACTCAGCGCATATATATTCTCGTCTAATGAATCCGACGGTAGAGGTAGCTGAAAAGAAAATCGCCGCCTTGTGCCGGGGAGAAAAAGCAAAACTCTGTGCTTCTGGGATGGCCGCCATCACCAGTGCTATCCTTCACTGTGTCAACGCTGGAGACCATATGATAACGCTGAAGGATATATATGGACCAGCGACTACCTTCATCAGCACCTACCTTGTCCCTAAATTTAATGTGGAAGTGACGTTTGTGGATGGTCGTAATGTATCTGCATTCGAGGAGGCCATACAAGATAATACGACCCTAATCTATCTGGAAAGTCCGGCCTCGTTGACCTTGACCTTGCAGGACATCAGAGCCATATCAAAGCTGGCAAAACAACATAACATCAAGACAGTAATAGATAACACTTGGGCTTCGCCGATATTCCAAAAACCATTGACGATGGGTATCGATATAGAGGTGCATTCTGTATCCAAATATCTGGCGGGCCATAGTGATATAGTAGCCGGGGTGGTGGTCAGTGATCGTCAGACAACAGATGCCATATTAAATAAAGAACATGAACTACTTGGGGCAAAGATGGCGCCTTTTGAGGGGTGGTTGGTTCTTAGAAGTCTCCGCACCTTGTCCATTAGAATGAAAGCAATACAAGCGCATACTATGGCTGTGGCCACATTTCTAGAAAATCATTCTATGGTCAGCAAAGTATACTATCCAGGACTGAAAAGCTTCGAGCAGTATGACTTAGGTAAAGCACAAATGACTGGATACAGTGGCTTGTTGAGTTTTGAGTTGAATACTGATGTCTTGCTCAGCATCAAAACCTTTGTTAATGGGTTACAGCTATTCAGCCTAGGCGTAAGTTGGGGTGGGCATGATAGTTTGGTCTATGCACCCGCCATAAGTTATCTCAAAGAATTGCCACCAGAAAAGTTCAAGGCGATGGGCATTGTCATGGGTCTCGTTCGTATATCCGTTGGCCTGGAAGACCCAGAAGATTTGATAGCCGACTTGAAAAATGGCTTGGATAAGATAGCGTAACTTACTGTCGCTTTATATAAGTACCCTATTCATCCAACCACTTACGAAAAGATGGTGTTTTGGCTGTGCTGGTGTAGATAATGTCTTTTCTCTTGGTGAGTGAAATGGCCATCCTATTCTTGAAGTGAGGTTCTATCTTTTGGACATAATCGATATTAATGATTTCACTTCGGTTAATTCTGAAGAATTTTTTGGGGTTCATACTTTCTTCTATTTTACTTACCGTGTAATTCACTACATGCTTGTCGCCAGCTTCATCATAAGCGACACAAAAATCCCCATTGGCTTCAAAAGAAGTAATACTATCCGTGTTCAGAATCTTGATACCTGCCTTTTTCTTTATAGAAAATCTAGTCTTATAATCCTTTTGTTCGACTTCTACTATAGCCCGCAACTCTTGCAGTAAATTCTTGTCTATGGTTTGGGTTTTCCCGAAAAGGGAACGATATTTTTTCAGCGCTTCCGTAAAGTGTTCTTCTGTATAGGGTTTTAATAGGTAAGCGATGCCGTTAGTCTTAAAAGCTTTGAATAGGAAGTTGTCGAAAGCTGTACAAAAAATAATAGGCGTCGAAATACTACTGTTCGCAAATATATTAAACGAAGGCCCATCTAGCAATTCGATGTCTGAGAATATCAGGTCGACATCCTTGGTGATTAATTGCATTCCTTCGGTCACTGACCGCCCCCATCCCACGAGTTCTACATCAGGAATATACTGCTGGACCAATCGCCATAATTTCTCATATGCTGGAATTTCATCCTCTAGAATAATGACTTTCATTATTAAATGCTTTTGATAATTGGAAGCACAACTTGGAAGTGTGTATCATCCGAGATTTTAATTGGAAGGTTGCTTAATAACTTATATCTGGCTTTTAGATTACTGAGACCAATTCCATAAGAATCGGCATTGGTGCTTTTTCTTCTAAGAGTATTGGTTACCGTAATTGTCTCATTGGAAATGTTGATGTCGGTTCTGATGGGATCCGTATTATTTGTGATGTTATGTTTGACGACATTTTCTAATAACGTTTGTAGTGCCCCAGGAGGAACAAAAGCATTATCTATATCTACCTGATTTTGTATGTCAAATTGATACGCATTGCCAAACCGTTGTTCTAAGAGATAGATATAATTTTCCGCAAATGTGAGTTCCTCTTCCAATAGGACCACTTCATCATCTTTGGTTCTGATAAGAAATCTGTACAGCTGGGATAACTTATTGACATAGGTTTTTGCTCTCTGTGAATCTGTATCTATTAGAGCATCCAATGTGTTCAGGTTGTTGAACAAAAAGTGTGGATCTATCTGGGACTTTAATAATCGGAGCTCGTTTTCCTTTTTCTCCTTCTCTCTTTCTTGTAAGGTCAGCTGCGCATCGAAAAATCGTTTGCCCATTATTATGGCAATCAAAAGTCCAGCATTCTCTGTTGAAGAAATTAACCCCCATACCCATAAGCCTGGCTTGACTAAGTTTGATAATACTTTGGAAGGGGATACTTGGGAAAGGGAGTCCAGCTCCACTATCCTATATAATATTACTTCTACTGACCCCAATACCACAAGTACCAATACGATAAGAGGAAAAAGTAATATGTATTGCCTTTGCGGCAAGTACTTTGGTAACAAAACATAGGCGATAAGGTAGGTGGCAAGCAGTGTAAAAATCACATAAACTATAGTAGATCCGGCAAGGTTTGTCCATGAATGATCTTCATTCCAAGCATCAGCAACTGTAACTGGTATGGCTATAACAAAATACAAGGCAATGACAAGCAGATCTGATTTAGATATGTTCATAGAAGATGAAGATAGAACTAAGTTATAATTTATGATAGACTAGAGGTGCTTATCAGTCACATGCTTGTTGAGCGGATTCTAAGTATTCAAAAATGTTCACGAATTTTTCATTGTTTTTTGTCCGCATTTGTCTTTTGACCAAATGGGAAATATTGATGACTCAAAAGGAAAAATTGGTGAGAGAGTAACTCTTTTATTGGTACAATTTTGTGTTCGAAATAAATTGTCTAAAATAATTAATAAAGAAATGTCAATAATCAACAAAATTAAACTAGTAGCTGCTATAGTGTTAGTCGCTGCGGTAACTAATGCACAAGCACAAGTCAGTAAGGTTAATTTAGCTCAGACCAAGGGAGAATTTACCACCAAGTCACTAACGCTTGAGCCAGGTGAATATCAGTTTGTCATCGCTAATCAAGGTGTCGGTCATGATGTCGGATTTGTATTAGCGCCTAAAGGCAAAACTGATCCTGCTAACCATATCAAAGAAGCTTATGTCACTAGCCCAGTTAAAGACGGGTCTACTTCTATGTCTCAAGTAGTCTCACTTGAGCCTGGCGACTATGTGTACTTCTGCCCATTAAACCCTACTGCTGAATATAACCTCACTGTATCAGGTAAGATGATGGATAAGGGTCACAGTATGAAAGGGGACAAAATGATGAAGGAAAAAATGATGAAAGACGGTAAAGTAAGCAAGGTTGAATTAACTCAGACTAAAGGAGAGTTTACAACCAAGTCATTAACCCTTGAGCCTGGTGACTATCAGTTTGTTATCGCTAATCAAGGCGTCGGTCATGATGTTGGCTTTGTGTTAGCCCCAAAAGGCAAAACAGATCCTGCTAATCATATCAAAGAAGCTTATGTCACTAGCCCTGTAAAAACTGGCTCTACTTCTATGTCTCAAGTAGTCTCACTTGAGCCAGGCGAATATGTGTACTTCTGCCCACTTAATCCTACTGCTGAGTATAACCTCACTGTATCAGGTAAGATGATGGATAAAAGCCACGGCATGAAGAAAGAGAAAATGATGAAAAAAGGTAATTAATATCAAAGGCTGCCATAATTTAATATGGCAGCCTCTTTTATTCTTATCTTATTGTTGTGCCCGACGCAACTCTTCTGAAGCACTGCCTTGGGTTTTCTTTTTAGACTTGAGGTGTTGATTACCAAATTTGTATGACACCTTTGCGCTGATAGTAGGTACCTGCCATCCAAATACCAGTTCTAAGTCTTGCTGGTAGTCCACACTTGCATGCCAGAATCGATAAAGAAAGTCCTCTACCCCTATGCTCGCTTTTAGTTTTCTATCCAAGAACTTCTTAGATAATCCAAAGCTGCTACCATATAGGTACTCCGATTGGAAAATACCTTCCTGTGATCCACTTGTAAACCATCCGCCCAATTCGCCTTGTATATCACCAGGCAATTCAAATTGTGCTTGTAAGAATGCCGTCGTATTCCATCTTGACTGAAGAAACAGATCACCTATATAATTAGAATCATAACTATTTCTGCTCATAATAACACCAGAGTAGCCTGTTATGCCTGGAATAAAATCCAATGGAAAAAACAGGCTTGTACTGAATTGTTTTTGAAGTTCAAAGTTGACATTCGTTTTAAAGGCTTCTTCGTTATTAGTTTCTTGTTCTGTCACTTCTACGATGGCGTCAGTAGAATGTTTGTATTCTACATTAAAGAAGGGTTGGCCCTCGTAGGTCAACGTGAACTTAGCACTGTGAGTCAGTTGAGGTCTTAAATTAGGATTGCCTCTTTCTGAGGTAAAAGGATCAATATAGTACACAAAGGGGTTAAGTGAAGAATATCTTGGTCTATCTATACGACGACTGTATGAAAGGGTAGACTTTAGCGGTCCTACTAATTCTCTAGATAAAGAAAAACTAGGAAACAACTTTTTTATATCTCTGACTTGTATAGAATCTAATGTCAAAGAATTACCTACTGAATGGCTGTCCTCATATCGCAGACCTGCAGTCCCTGACCACTTGCCACTGACCCAAGATAGCTTGCCATAGGCAGCCATGATGCGTTCGTCAAAGAGGTAGTGATTACTTTGCTGTGGATTAGAAAACCAAATGGAACTACTGCGCTGTTCTGCTTGTAAATTATTGTCCAAATTCGCCTCACTATATTTCAATCCTGTTTTGAAGTCAAAGACTTTGCTCAGTGGTTTGCTATAGTCTAAGGTGATCGCCGTAATTCTTGTATCTCCCGGTTGGTCATATCGTTGTCCAAAAGAAAGAGAGTCCAAATTATTGCTTGTTGTCAGCGTATTATAACTCTGTGTCTGATATCTGGCATTGCTAAAATCCAGTTCTAGCTTTTGTCCAGAAGTATCTATTTCAAATATGTAATAGGGGTTTAAAGAATAGTATTGCCATGACCTATCGATATCATTGATAGAATTCAATGTATAATCTTGAGCAGAGGACTGAAATAGATCTACCTCGGTATCATTGTTTGCTTCATATTGGTTATTGTTGACATAGACCTTAGAAGACCATCCGATACGATGTCTGTCTGTTATATCATAATCCAATCGGACATTGGCTCTATAGGTATCAGGAGTGGCTAACTCTAGATTGTTTTGCGAGTAATTGCCATTTACCTCTTCCGTAATGTTCGTAAGGTTTCTGGTGATTTGTAGTTCTTCCGCCCAGGCATTTCTGGCGTATCCTATCCCCCCTGAAATATTGAGCTTACCAGCGTAGTGACTCAATTGTAAGCCCGTATTATAATCCCAAAGTCGATTGCCTTTTCCTACACCTACACTCACGGAACCATTGGTCCCAAACAGACTATTCTTTTTCAAGATGATATTGATAATTGGGCCCTTACCTGATGCTTCATATTCCGCACCTGGCTGATGTATAATTTCTACTTTCTTTATATTATCCCCAGGCATATCTCTTAAGAGAGATTGGATATCCATATACTGCGTGCTCTTACCATTAAGTAAGATTGTTGGCGAGCCAGATCCAGCTAAATTGAGTCTATCTCTAATAACTATCATTCCAGGGACCTTTTTCATTACATCCAGCAGACTGCCGCCTGTATTGGTTATGTTTCCATCTACATTGACGATTAATTTATCTGCCTTTTGCTCCATCAGAGGGGCTTTATCCACGATTTCTATAGTGCTCAGTAGTGCCGCATCTGAAGACAAGGTCATATCTAAAGAGGCGTTTGCACCAGGAATCGAGATTGTATTAATCGTATTATCAGCATAACCCAGCATAGATGCTACCATATAATACTCGCCATCTTTGAGGTCCTTTATAAGGTAATACCCTTCATTATCTGAAGATTCTGCTAGCACAATTGTGCTGTCGCTGGCGGAATACAACGCTACTGTGGCAAAGAAGATGCCTTCTCCTTTGTCATCCGTAATGCGGCCCGAAACACTGTTTTGAGCATATAAAGATGGGAGGAGTAAGAGTATACCTAGTAGATTTAGTAGAATTTTCATCTTGTTGTTTTTTGACAGTATAAATCTATCTCCATTCCTTTGGGATTGGAACGTGTTTTGGCCGAAGTGGGATAATTGCTCTACGAATGAGGCTTTAGAGCAAATAAGTCTAATAATTGCTGCAACTAGACGATAGAATCTAATGTTTACGCCATTATGTCATAGCTTTCCCCTTGGTATAATATGTGTTCTCATAGTGATAACATGGCAAGAACCACAGTTAAAACGTATCTTGCTATTCTTCAAAGTCAGATTCACTGATTCCTCAATTTTTAGAGATATTCTAGGTAAATATGTTAGGTTTTATAAAGAAAGTTTTTGGCACTAAGTACGATAAGGATGTGAAAGCAATCCAACCTTATGTTACAAAAACAAATGAATTTTTTGGACAATATGGCAGTCTTTCTCATGATGAACTGAGGGACAAAACGCTTCACTTCAGGTCTAGGATAGCTGAATACTTAGAAGGGATAGACCAGGAAATACAAAATGCCAAAGACAGAGTAGCTTCTGAAAGTGATTTGTCTCTAAAAGAAGATCTCTACCGAGAGATAGATCAACTAACTAAGGATAGAGATAAGTACTTAGAGGAAATCCTACTCGAAATTTTACCAGAAGCCTTTGCTGTGGTCAAGGAGACGGCTAGAAGATTTAGCGAAAATCCTGAAATCAAAGTGACCGCAACTCAGCAAGATAGAGACCTTGCTGCCGCAGGCAAGGACTTCCTAGAAATCCAAGGAGATACCGCTATTTATAAGAATACCTGGTTGGCCGCTGGTGGTCAGATTGTTTGGAATATGGTCCACTACGATGTACAGCTCATCGGTGGTTATGTGCTTCACTCTGGCAAGGTCGCTGAGATGCAGACTGGTGAAGGTAAGACCTTGGTGGCCACGCTTCCTGCTTACCTCAATGGTTTGTCTTCACTAGGCGTACATGTTATAACAGTAAATGATTACTTAGCAAAAAGAGATTGTGAATGGGTAGGTCCAATATTTCAGTTTCTCCATTTGACCGTTGACTGTATAGATAAATATAAGCCACATTCACCTGAAAGAGTCGCAGCCTATCGGTGTGATATTACTTACGGGACCAATAATGAATTTGGTTTTGATTATCTAAGAGATAACATGGTGCGGTCACTGGAAGAGAAGGTGCAAGCAAAGCACCACTATTCCATGATAGATGAAGTTGATTCAGTCCTTATAGACGATGCCAGGACTCCACTCATTATCTCAGGCCCTGTTCCTGCAGGAACTGAAGAACAGGAATACATTACTCTTAAACCCAAAGTAGAGCGACTCATTAATGCCCAGAGAAAGAATGCTACTGAATATCTGTCAGTAGCTAAAAGCCTCTATGCTGCAGGTAATACAGGGCATGAAGAAGGAGATGCCGGTATGGCGCTTCTCAGGGCTTATCGCTCCCTTCCTAAATATAGACCACTTATTAAGTTCCTTAGTGAAGAAGGTGTAAAAGCGCTACTTCAGAAATCAGAGAACTTCTATATGGCAGAGCAGAATAAGAATATGCATTTGGTTGATGTAGAACTTCTTTTTGTCATAGATGAAAAAAACAGAAGCGTAGAGCTCACGGACCATGGCGTGGAATTCATGTCTAGAGGAGAGAATGATTCTAACTTCTATGTCCTACCAGATATTGCTAGTGAAATGCAAGCGATTGCGGAATCAGAGGCGGACTCTGGAGCAGACCTGTCAGATAATAAAGCAAGTCTGATGCAGGATTATTCTTTGAAGTCACGTAGACTACATGCCGTTAACCAGTTACTAAAAGCCTACACCCTTTTTGAAAAAGAAGAAGAGTACGTCGTCATAGAAGGTCAGGTCAAAATAGTAGACGAACAGACTGGTCGTATGATGGAAGGTAGACGATACTCGGATGGTCTTCACCAAGCCCTAGAAGCAAAGGAAAATGTGAAAGTTGGAGACATCACACAGACTTATGCGACAATCACCCTTCAGAATTATTTCCGTATGTACCACAAACTGGCAGGTATGACAGGAACAGCAGAAACAGAAGCTGGTGAGCTATGGGAAATATATAAGTTAGATGTCGTCGTCATCCCTACCAATAGACCGATAGTAAGAGATGACAAAGAAGATTTAGTATATAAAACTGCAAGAGAAAAATTCAATGCCGTCATAGATGAAATTGGAAATCTAACTGGTCAAGGGCGGCCAGTCCTTGTAGGTACTACGACGGTAGATGTTTCTGAGAAACTGAGTCGTATGCTTAACCTAAGGGGTATTAAACATAATGTCCTTAATGCAAAGCAACATCAAAGAGAAGCAGAAATTGTAGCTGCTGCAGGACAGCCAGGCGCCGTCACTATAGCCACCAACATGGCGGGTAGGGGAACAGACATTAAATTAACGGATCAGGTGAAGGCCGCAGGGGGACTGGCTATTATAGCAACAGAAAGACACGATTCTAGACGTGTAGACAGGCAGCTGAGAGGTCGTGCAGGTAGACAAGGAGACCCAGGTAGCTCTCAGTTCTACGTCTCATTAGAGGATAAATTAATGAGGTTATTTAATTCTGATAAGATATCCAAGGTCATGGATAAGCTAGGTCATCAAGAAGGAGAGGTAATTCAACATTCTATGATTACCAAATCAATAGAGCGGGCTCAGAAAAAAGTAGAAGAAAACAACTTTGGTATCAGAAAGCGATTATTAGAGTATGATGATGTGATGAACATCCAAAGAGAAGCCGTCTATAATAAAAGAAACAATGCCCTGTCTGGAGAACGACTTTCTGTGGATCTCTATAACATGATTATGTCTCTGACAGAGAGTCTTGTGGAAGACCACAAATCGGGTGGAAATTATACCACATTCAGAAATGATAGTCTTAGAATACTGTCTATGGAACCAGGCATAGATGAAGCAACTTTTACGGAGGGCAATGTAGGAGAACTGGTAAAAATGTACCAACAAAGTGTGCAGGAGGGATATGAGAAAAAATCTGATAGAATAAGAGAATTGCTCTTACCTATCATCCGTAATGTATATGAAAACCAAGGACATCAATACAAACGTATTCGAGTACCTTATGAAACCACATCACGGGACAAGCAGTTGCAAATAGCTGCGGACTTAGAGCCCGCTGTACAATCTGATGGAGAGTCCATTATGACTGATATAGAGAAGGCCATTACCCTAGCACTTATAGACGAGAACTGGAAAGAGCACCTTAGGAACATGGACGAATTGAAGGACTCCTCTCAGGCAGCCTCTTTCGAGCAGAAAGACCCATTAGTTGTCTATAAGATGGAGGCCTACAATTCCTTCGAAGAACTCATCTATAAAATTAATTATGACGTAATGTCCTATCTTATGGGTGGTAAGCTGAACGTGCTGGATCCTGATCAAGTAAGAGAAGCAAGACAGAACAAAACTGACTTCAAGAGAGTAAGAACTAATAAAGATCAAGAAGCAGTCAAGCGAGCAGCAGCTAGAGCAGGACGAGCAGAGGTACAAAAGCCTGAGACCTTTAGAAGAGATGAAAAGAAAGTAAAGCGTAATGACCCTTGCCCTTGTGGTAGTGGCAAAAAATATAAACAGTGTCATGGAAAATAATCTTTCGTATAAGCTGTCAGGAATGAAAATCAGTATCACACTCTTGATACTAGTGTTCGGATATTATCACGGACAAGCGCAGGTGACCATATCTGAGGAGCCGGAAATTTCTAATCTCATGGCACAATTCAAACACCAAAATCAATTGGATCAGGTGGTCCGTGCCTGGAAAATCCAAATTCTCACCACCAATGATAGAAGAGAAATGGAAAAGGGAATTTCAGAATTTGAGGTACTATACCCTGACATTCCTTACACGTGGGAACATAACCCACCCTACTACCAAGTACGTATCGGTGCTTATGAATTAAGAGAAGATTTGGAACCGATGTTACTCCAACTTAAGCAAGACTTCCCTGCAGCACTGCCTGTACAATCTGAAATGAAGAAGAAGAATCTTATTGAGATTCCTAGATAATCCTACTAAGAATTCTGACTGCCAATGTCCACATACCGTAAAACAAAAGTAGGATTTGATTGGGCTTCTCTAAGTATCTTTTTCGCCATTGTATTTGTAGGGTGGCTTATGTTATATACTATTAGCTATCAAGGTGAAGGCTCCTTTTGGTTTGACTTTGACTCTATTGTAGGCAGACAAACCTTATGGATAGGCGTTGGCTTGCTTCTCTTTGCTATTGGCATATCACTAGACTGGAGGATATGGAATAGTCTCGCCTACCCCATCTATGGACTGACCCTATTGTCACTAGTCGCTGTCCTATTTTTTGGAAAAGAAGTAAAAGGGGCTACTTCATGGTTCGTCATTATGGGATATTCATTTCAGCCATCAGAATTTGCTAAACTAGGAACCACCCTAGGGATGGCGGCATTCCTTGGACAACCCAATCTGAATATCAATAATCTAGGAAAAGTCACTATGGCTTTGCTGCTTCTTGTGACACCGGCCTTACTTATATTATTGCAACCAGATGCTGGAACAGCCATTATCTTTTTGGCTTTTATGATTCCTCTATTTCGGGCTGGACTCAATCCCATGCTGTATATACTAGTATTATCACTGGCATTCGTATTTATTGGTTCGCTAATATCTACACCTTATCTCATCATGCTCATTATCTTGCTCATCTTGTATCTGGTATTGGCCTATTCTAGTAGAGAGAACAGATTGCCGCTTAGCATATGGTTGCTATTGACCTTGTTTACGCTTGCTAGTTATAACTATCTGGATTATAGAATTATATTTCTCACAGTGACAATCTCTTGTGTCTATTTTGTCTACCTGGCTTTTAGAGAGGCAAAATACCGTCAGATTCTTATAAGTCTGGTTACCAGTCTATTATTTATATCTCTCTCTTTCGGTACACAATGGACATTCAATAATGTACTCAAGCCCCACCAACAAGCTCGACTTAATGTATGGCTTAAACCAGACCTGAGTGACCCCAGAGGCGCTTTATACAATATCATTCAGTCTAAAACAGCAATAGGGTCAGGTGGGTTTGCGGGCAAGGGTTTTTTAGATGGGACTATGACCAAGTTGAATTTTGTGCCGGAACAGTCCACTGATTTTATATTTAGTGTTCTAGGAGAAGAACAGGGATTTATTGGGGCAGCCAGTCTCATACTTCTTATGCTCGTCTTAATTATTAGATTGACCATAATAGGAGAGAGAGCGACTTTACCATTCGTTCGCTATTACGCCTATTCATTAGCGGGTATTCTATTCTTTCATTATTTTATAAATATTGGAATGACTATGGGATTGATGCCAGTTATCGGTATACCGCTCCCTCTAATGAGCAAAGGAGGCTCTTCCTTGATTACCTTTTTCATTATGATGTCCATTTTACTCAAGATGGACCAAGCAGGCAGGCGGGTATAGCCAGGCCATTTTTCATTAGCTATTTGCTAGCTTGTCAAGGAGTGATCTTATAAATCAGTGCAAAACACCCTGTGATAAACTGACAACTATGTAGGGCTTCTTAAAAGAAATATTTCTTTTAAGCATACTTCAACCAGTTGATTCAAACAATTTTGACTCTATTGTCTTATATAACAAGTCAAAAAGACTCATTAAGTTTCGATTTAGGGTAAATTTGATTAATTGTCTCTTTCTTTGCACCGCAATTAAATAGTTATCAAAACCAACCAAATCCATTCAAAGCGTGCCTAGATTTAAAAGTTTCTTTATGTCACTTTGAAATAGTCATAAGCTTAAAATTGGATGCTTAAGTAAGTGAGCCTGTTGTATGAATAAAATCAATTTTTAATACTCAATACACAAATAACGTATAAACATATACGCTAAGCTCAGAAC
This sequence comes from uncultured Saprospiraceae bacterium, assembly GCA_964591455.1. Classification (GTDB taxonomy): domain Bacteria; phylum Bacteroidota; class Bacteroidia; order Chitinophagales; family Saprospiraceae; genus RFSX01. The sequence goes on along the minus strand of CAZQDZ010000002.1, from coordinate 145,553 downwards.
AATTTTTCACACACAAAAAAACGATTATGAAAATTTTAACCCATATCATACTATGCCTTGTGCTTTCGTCCATCTCTTATGGTTATGCAGCACATATTGATAAGTCGGCAACAGAAAATAATAAAGAAAGAACTGTCTTAGAGGTCATTCCTGATACTAATCTTGAAGTAGCGATAAGTACAGATGGATTAAGCCTCGATGTACAACTTGAAGGAAATACTGGAATGCTGGACTGGATAATCTTCCAACCTAAAGGAGAGCTGATTAGTCGAATAAGTACAAAATCAAAAATAGATAAAATCAAGATTCACACACTAAAAAAAGGGACATACGTCCTTATGGTTAGAGATGAAGGCGGACGAGTAATCGCCACCAGATTTAATAAAGTTTAGTTAAACAATGTTAATGAAACTATGTCTTGGGGAATTCCCTTCGTCTGTTAGTTGCCGATTAATTCAAATTAAAAAAGAGTAAAATGAAACAAGCTATAATTATTTTATCATTAGTTTTTATAAGTATCCATGTTAGTGGTCAGTTACAGATAGGCGTTAAGGGTTTTGTTGCTGCAAACTATGGTGCTGAGACTACTGAACAATTTCTAAACCCAGAGCCACTACAATTACACACCATAGCTGTAAGGTCATCAATGATAAAAAGAGGAGTGGGGCTGTCATTGTATAGAGAAACAGGAAAGACATTTATCATGGCTGATGCAGCCTACGCCAAAGGAGGTAGAAATTTTGCACTCCAATCTGTTAACATCAGCGAAACGCCATTGGATCCAGAAGTGGCTTACACAACTGAAGAACAAGATATTCGATTCTCTTTGACAGCTGGAGTAACCCACAAGAATTTTAAGTTCGGTGTAGGTCCAGAGTTTTCTACAGTAATTAAGGAAACAGAGAACTTATCTGAAATAGGGCCTGTCCAATATACTGGACATAACCTAAGGTCAGGATTTAATTTTATCATAGGATATAAATTCATGAATCACATACACGTGGACTTAAAACATACATACATGTTTCAGAATTCTGGCCAAGGATACGATTACCTCGGAATACCATTTGAGTTAGATACAAACATCAAGTATTTAGAATTATCATTAGGCATCTTCTTATAGAAATTAACTGATTAGGTAGATGTGGCTCGCAATCTCGATTGCGGGCCATTTTTATATATAGCTAGATCTAATACCCATGACAAAATTGATGGGAGCGAACCACCATACAGGTAATCTGGTCACAATCTGAGATCATATTGTGACAGATTGTCTATATATATCCATTCAAATCAAATTGGTCCTTCGTTTGTATCTTGGTCATTCAAACAATTATATTGCAGAATGACATATGATAACTTTACGTTAAAATCACAAGAGGCTATAATCAAAGCTCAAGAGGCTGCTAAGAATTTAGACCAACAGCAAGTGGACACTGCCCACCTCATCTATGGGATAATAGAAGTAGACGAACCACTTTCCGAGTTTCTTTTCAAGAAGATGGATGTAGGTGTGCCGGCGCTCAAGAAAAAGCTTAAAGAAAAAATCAAACGCTACCCTAAAGTAGAAGGGAGCGATAAGCAATTTCTGACAAACGATGCCAATGCCTCTCTTAGTCGAGCCAAGAAGCTCCTCCCAGAATTTGAAGATGAGTTTATCTCATTGGAACTCATGTTGCTTGGCATCTTGGGCGGCAAAGATAGTGGTGCTCAAGTACTCAAAGACCTAGGTGTCACCACGAAAGGACTGAAGGCAGCAATACAAGAAATAAGAAAAGGTCAAAAAGTCGACAGCCGTAACGCAGGGGCAGAATATAATGCCCTCAATAAATATGGTATCAATCTTAACGAAAGAGCAGAGTCTGGCAAACTCGACCCCATCATAGGACGTGATGAAGAAATCAGAAGAATTCTGCACATCCTTTCTAGACGGAAGAAGAATAATCCCATTATCGTAGGTGATGCCGGCGTAGGAAAAACGGCCATTGTGGAAGGCATTGCTTGGCGTATCGTAAAGCAAGACGTCCCAGAAAATCTACAATCAAAGAAGATATTCTCGCTAGATATTGCTGGTTTAATTGCTGGCGCTAAATTCAAAGGAGAGTTTGAAGAAAGGCTTAAAGCTGTCATCAAAGAAGTCAATGCTTCTAATGGAGAAGTCATATTGTTTGTAGACGAAATCCATACGCTTATTGGCGCTGGAGGTGGCAATGGTGCTATGGATGCTGCGAATATCCTGAAGCCTGCGCTGGCTAGAGGAGAGCTCAGGACAATTGGAGCGACCACCCTAGACGAGTATCAAAAGCATTTTGAGAAAGACAAAGCACTCGTCAGACGATTCCAAACAGTGTATGTAGATGAGCCACCAGTAGAAGATACAATCTCCATCCTAAGAGGTATTCAAGATAAGTACGAGATGTATCATAAAATAGAAATTCTGGATGAAGCACTCATTGCGGCAGCAGAGCTCTCTCACCGATACATCACTGAGAGAAAGTTACCAGATAAAGCAATCGACCTTATAGACGAAGCTGCTGCAAAAATGCGGTTAGAATTAGATTCTGTGCCAGAACAGATAGATGAGCTGGACAGAAAGGTCAGACAGCTAGAAATAGAACGTGAAGCAATCAAGCGTGAGAAAGGTGACAAAAAGCTCAAAGCCATCAATGAGCAGATAGCCAATGCAAAGGAGAAACTAGACAGTGTCAACGCCAAGTGGAAAAACGAAAAGGAAATCGTAGATCAAATCCAAGCTATAAAAAAGGATGTAGAAGAGCTGGAGCATCAAGCAGATTTAGCCGAACGGGACAGTAACTTCGAATTGGTCGCTAAAATCAGATATGGTGACCTGAAAGAAAAAGAAGCCATGCTCAAGGCTGCTGAAGAAAAACTCAGTAAAATTTCTGAAGACTCCAGATTCACCAATGAAGAGGTCACCGCTAATGACATAGCAGAGGTAGTAGCACGCTGGACTGGCATACCTGTGTCTAAAATGATGCAAAGTGAAAAAGATAAGTTGCTGAAACTAGAGGAGGAAATAGGCAAACGACTGATCGGTCAGCATGAAGCGGTTGTTGCTGTGTCAGATGCGATTCGTCGTAGTCGTTCTGGCTTGGCAGATCCTAATAAACCCATTGGATCATTTATTTTTCTAGGACCAACCGGAGTAGGTAAAACTGAGCTGGCTAAGACTTTGGCAGAAGTGCTTTTCGATGATGAAAGGGCCATTACAAGAATAGACATGTCTGAATATCAAGAGAAGCATTCTGTATCAAGGTTGGTCGGTGCGCCTCCAGGATATGTGGGTTATGATGAAGGAGGACAGCTGACGGAGGCTGTTAGAAGAAGACCCTATTCAATAGTGCTCTTGGACGAAATAGAGAAAGCTCATCCAGACACTTTCAATATTCTTCTTCAGGTATTAGACGATGGAAGACTAACAGATAATAAGGGTAGAGTAGCCAACTTCAAGAATACCATCATTATAATGACTTCAAATATGGGTGCAGAAACTATCCTGGAAAACTTCGAAGATCTAGAAGCTGTGGGCGATGATCATAGAGCGGACATCCTGGAGACAACAAAGCTAGAAGTCTTCGATGTGCTCAAGCAAAGTCTGAGACCAGAATTTCTAAATAGGATAGACGACCAGATCATGTTTACGCCATTGACAAAGGAAGAAATTCAAAAAATAGCTGTCTTGATTCTCAAAAAGACTAAAAAGAATCTTGCAAAATCTGAAATGAGTATTTCTTTCTCAGATTCTGCAATGTCACTGATTGCTGAACTGGGATATGAACCTCAATTTGGCGCCAGACCTCTGAAAAGAGTTATACAGAAAGAAATAATCAATGAATTATCAAAGCAAGTTCTTTCTGGTCATTTCACGGCAGGTGACACAATTTACGTTGGTACAGATGTAAAGGGATTCACTTTTACCGAGGAGCCTACTAATTCTAAGAAGAAACCACAAGTAGAGAAGAAGTCTACTAAAAAAAGTAAGGCAGAAAAGTTAAAGAAGGCTGCAGATGATGTCCAATCAGCCATTGACGATATAGATAACCCAAGCGATAATTAATGGGCTTCCTTTTGGTAAATGTTAAAGTTGACAGAATGTCTGCTTTCTTTAGTGACCAAATGCGATCTTAGGCGTCTAAAAAGTGTAAATCAAGATAGGAATTGATCAGCATTACAAAGACCTGACAAAAGTGATCAGGTCTTTTGTATTTTTTATAAGATCCTAATCTCTTTCCTTCGTCTATTCGTTTATCCATTTAAAGTATTAAATAAGTCAAACTTTCGTTGCCTACTTATTTAGTCTTAGTCTAACTTTAACTTATATTAGGCTTACTTACATCACATCTCTATCAATGGAAAACACAATATTCTTCTCAATTTCACAGATAAAAATCAAGACTGCTCAGCACCTCCTCAAGGAAGCAGGTATAGAATCTCATAGTATCAATAAAATGGATTCAGCACACGCAGGATTGTTTGGTCATATAGAACTATATGTCTCCAAAGATGATGAGGAAGCAGCTAGAAAAATCTTAGAGGAAGCAGAAATCTTATAACCGCACCCCAGCACTTAAGCCAATAAGGCCTATAGCCCCTTGGCCAGTAGGCGCTCCACTCACACTAGCATTCCACTCCCAACCAAAACCCAAGGACGGGCTAATAAAAAAAGAAGAGCCCCAGAACATGGTATATCCTAGATTTATGGTCGGTTGTAAGACCACTATGTCTGAGGTCCCATTAAAATTATCGGTTTGCCAGTCCACCGAATTCCACCAGACATCATTCTTGAGCTCTACATACAGGCCCGCAAATCCTGAATTGAAATAATATTGATACCCTACACTGAAGCCGAACCCACTGCCCTCTTCCATTTCCTGAAATCCCAAATCCCGATGGTCAAAAATATTGGCACCCAGTCTTAGTGCTAATCTGCTATATGTACCTATAGAATGATCTATTTTAATGCCAGGAATCAGCCCCGTAGGATACAGCTGTACTTGCGCGGCGATGTCTGTTTGGCTAGAAGCCTCTATGCAAAACATCAAAAATATGCTCGCCAATATGGCCTGTACTTTGATTTTCATAGTGACAATATAATTAAGCTACTTAATCTAGACTAATCAAAGCAACGTTTTAATCAATAATAGGATTTATAGGATGTAAGCAACGTTACTATATGCGTAATATTTCAAATTACTTATCCGCACTACTTCTGATTATTCTTATAGGCTCTAGTTGCGGTAATCAGGATGCCTGTGAAGTTGGAGAATTAAACGTCGGCGTCGGCGGTTGTACTTCTGACAGTACTTATGTCCTTGAACTCGACTTCGATGTGGACAATCCTGACAATGAATTCTTTGACCTCTTTGTGCGAAATGGCGTGCTTTTCGACTTCTTCCGTTTTGATGAACTACCACTGCGATTAGAAAACTTTGAACTAAGTGGCGCTGACTATGACTTTATCAGAGTCTGTGTCAATGATAATCCTAACTGCTGCAGAGAAATAGAATTCCTGTCGCCCGATTGTTAAAATAAATTACATCGGAAAATTGGAAGTGGGTTGTGTACGACCCCTTTTCATTTTAGACACTTGTGGCTGCAGAGCTGATCTTGTCTAAAGCGCCAGATACCTTCTGTATAATTTCGGCTTGACCTTTTATGCCATGTCTTTCCACAAGATAAGCTGGGTCATTATATGATACCGTCACCTTTCCATCATTAGATTGCACAAGCATTTTCTGAGGCAAGTCTAAGCCAGTATAGCTCCCTCCTTGCATTAGAGGAGTGCCTAAATTTGGATTGCCAAACATTATAATCCTAGTTGGTCTCAAAGTCTTATCTACTTTAGCCGCATTCGCACTGTGGTCCAATTCAAAAAGTAGTGTCAGGTTTGGGTTATTGTCTATTATCATCTTCAACTTACTGTAAGTCTCTTCAAATGATAGTTGGCTTTCTTTAGTGATTATCCCTTTGTTCTCCATTTTGTTTCTTATTTACTTAGTAAAAAACTCTTAATATGAATTTGAGATTGAGAATCAATTTTTTGCTTATTTAGTTGGAATATTCTCTTTGCTTCTCGAATATACTTTTTCAGAGGATTTAGCAGATATGCTCTTTTTATATAATCAATAGCTAGTACTGGATCTGCTTGCATAAGTTCGCCCATCAACCAGTAATGTTCTTCGCGTTCGTTTATATTTGATTGAAACTTCTTGAAGCTCGTTATAAAACTTGAATCGAAGTTCACATATTCTGTTCGTTTGAAATCTGATGGTATCTCATAGTCTTTTGATTTGATGATGAGTGTTTCTTTACCCAGTGCATCCATCATCCCTAATTCATAGTAAATATTTGCTATTGTTCTATCCGGCATATCTTTTGTCAAAATGGCAATTCCAAGCGGGCTTCCTAAAATAATTTTCCAAATTTTATCCAAAAAATCCTTGCCTGTTACTAGTGAGGAAGCATCAACATCTTTGAACTTAAATTTCTTCAGTTCACTTTTTAGACTCTTTCTTATTGTAATAAGTTCTTTTGGAAGTGGTGTTCCAAGTTGTGTCATTATGAATGCTGTTCTTGGATAAAATTTGACAGCATCGGTTAAAACTTCACCATTAATTGGTGAGTATACTATCATGAAGTTCTTTTTCTTAAAACTGGGACTCCCTTGTAAGGTCCGCTTGATTTCTTTGAATCAACTATTCTACCTCTTGATCGGTCAATTTTAACATACTTCCCTGTACGGGGATTTTTGGTTTGTACGATATCTTTTTTAGGTTTTGCCATTGCAACTTAAAGTTATATATATAACGACTAAAACTCAAATTTAGTTCTGATATTATTGGAACCAATTTTTGCTTACATCTAACTACAAAATAAACAACAGAAGCCCCAATTTCTCAATCACTCCCTTGTTTTATACTAAAATTCAGCTGTCCCTTTATCAACATAACCTTCTGATTTTTAGACACATATCCGAATACAAACGTATGTTAAACGAAAGCAAACGGAAAATACACGAATGTCACTTTACTTCCCCCTCACCTTTGTATTGTCATTTGTTCCAACCGGCTAGTTCCATTTAGAAACTATGTCTTAAAAGGAATAATCTTTTGTTTAACACTGTCCCTACTTACAGGGATACAAAAAATTTAAATTATGAATACTACTAGAAATTCTGTTCAGCTAATTGGTAATCTTGGAAGAGATGTTGATTTCAAAAACTTCGACAATGGGAAGACCAAGGCCGCATTCACACTTGCCACTAATGAATACTATAAAAACAACAAGGGTGAAAAGATTCAGGATACCCAATGGCACAGTATTATTGCTTGGGGCCGCCTAGCAGAAAACATGAACACTATATTAGAAAAAGGGTCGGAAGTGCTTGTAAAAGGTAAATTGGTGTCACGGTCATATGAAGACAATGATGGCAACACAAAATATATCACTGAGATCGTGGCAAAGGAATTTGTCTCATTCACTAAAAAAGAGCTGCCTTTCTAGGATTAGATGCCAATATATTGATCCCAGCTAACCCAAAGTCTCAGAGAAGTGGCTTTGGGTTTTTATTGGGTCTACGTGTCTTGTTTTAATGGAGAAGAAGACAATAACAGCATTTATAGCTTAAAACCTAGCCGTAAAGTAGCAAATACGATTGTACAAGAGCTTTAATGGTCATAACTACTTTCGCTAGAATATGTTGGTATTTCTATTAATAAGGTCGTCAGTTAACTTAGTGACCTCATAGATTTAATATATATTCGGGTAACATTTTATTTTATTCACGAATAGCTTAATTATGAAAAAAATTCTACTTACAAGTATTATTATTTTATCAGCAGCGATGCTCTTTGGACAAGCTTCTTTCTCCGACAACTTTGAGTCATATCCTGTTGGAGCTACGGTCGCACAGAGTTCATCTAACTGGGAGTTGTGGCCTTCTGCTGTAGCTGTAGATGCACCAATTACAGATGAGAGATCTGTTTCCGGTAGTAATTCTCTCTTATTACAAGGTGGTGGTGATGTAGATATTATCCTTCCTTTTGACGAAACATATACTGAAGGTTCATTAAACACGACTATGCAGATGTTTGTACCTGAAGGAAGACAATCCTATTTTAATTTCCAGGGAGAGAGTCCAGCTGGACAGGTTTGGGTACTAGAGTGCTTTTTCAGACCTACAGGAATTTTTGAGGTTAACAGAGGAACAGGAGGCGGACCAGGATTTGTTATTCAAAATAGATATCCTCAAGGCGAATGGTTTAATATCAATATAGAAATAAACTTGACAGAGAATCTTTGGAGAATTTTTATTAATGGTGAGTGTTTTGGTTCATTCAGTAATATAGATTCTCAGAATCAAGTTGCTTCTATCAATTTATTTCCAGACGATAATAATTCACTGACCTTCGTTGACGACGTAAGATGGACTTATAATCCTACGGCTGCACCTGTAGATGTTACTTTGGATGCTGCATATGTAGGAGCTGTTGATGGCGCAGCTGGCATAGGTATATTACAAAACCAATTTTTTGGTATCAATGGCACAGAACAACAACTTGATGTCGTTGTTGGTAATTCTTCCCAGACACCTATAGAGACTTTTACGCTAAGCTTAGAAACGGCTACTCAGAGCATCACTGAAAATTTTGTAGTGAATCTACCTGAGGGTGAGTCTACTATGGTCTCATTCGTTGAGAGTATTGCGTTCGGTAATGGGAATGAATCCGGAACGATTACGATTGGAAATGTCAATGGACTAGATGATCAAAACTCTTGTAATAATACAGGACCAATTAACCTAATAGGATTCTCACCTGCTGTAGGTAAAAAAGTGTGGGTGGAGGCTCTAACTTCTACTAGTATCTGTGCTGGGTGTCCTGAGAATATTGTCTACTTCAATTATATGACAAACAAATATCCAGAATTATTCGTAGGAACTAATGTACATTGGATGGATGATTTAGAAGTGTTTGATTGGATTGGTGAGCAAGATGATCCTAATACACCAAATAATGAAGGCACCAACTTAGGCAGCCTTATAGGAACAGCCTTTGGGCCCTCAAGAGCCCCGGTAATTGACAGAAATACCTTAAGTTCGTTTACTGAATTTGAAGCCGATTTTGTTCAAAGTGTTACTTCTGCACCATTTATGACTTTGAATCATGGTGCTCAGTGGGATGGATCAACAAGAATACTTGATGTAAATATTTTGACAGAATTTTCACTTGTTGCTTTGAGTAGTGGTCGGTTAGTTGTTGGACTATTTGAAGATGGTGTAACTGGATTTACACAAGCAAATGGATTTGCAGGAGGAAATGCAGGACCAATGGGTGGCTTTGAAAATTTGGATAATCCAGCTGAAGTCACGTTGAATCAAGTAGGAAGAGTTTTATTAACAGAGTTTGAAGGATTGCAAGATGCCTATGTCAATGCTGGGAATACAGAAAATCATGTCTTCTCTATGGAATTACCTGTTGATTGGGCTGTACAAAATTTGAGTTTAGTCAGTGCATTTATCAATGAAGATGGTACTGTAGGAAATGCTCAGATCACATCTGTAGAAGATGCTATCGGAAATGGTTTCACCAGTACTATAGATCCAGTATTGGATGCCTCTATTTCTATTGCACCAAATCCAGCTAGAGAGTATGCTGAGATTACTATCAAATTAGACGAGCCAACAGAAATGGTTATGTCATTGGGAGATGCAATGGGAAGAATTATAACAACTAACAATTATGGTACGCTATCTGGCACTCGAAAGATTGCTTTTGATACTTCAGAACTATCAGCAGGTATCTATTACTTGAGATTTGGAAGTGGTAATGCATTCACTACTAAACGATTAATTATTACAGAATAGACCAGATTTGGTTTTTTCTAATAAAAAGGTGCTGGATTAACTATTCAGCACCTTTTTTTATGAGTCCACCTCCCAATTTATCCATTATCTTCGCTTCCTAATTCACCATACAGTTATCCTTTGGAAAAAGCTACAAGACACATACTCAAGGCAGAGCAGAAAGCGTTGAACATAAACCTCAATAAGAAAATCTATGGAACCTTCGCAGAAATAGGCGCAGGGCAGGAAGTAGCTCGGAATTTTTTTCAGGCGGGAGCTGCTGTCGGCACTATAGCGAAAACGATGTCCGCCTATGATAAGACTTATTCAGATTCTATATATGGACCTGAAGAAAGTGGCCGATACGTTTGTGAATCTAGATTATATAAAATGCTAGATCATGAGTATAGCTTGATGGAAGAGCGACTCACTGAGGTGAGACCTGATTCCTCATTTTTTGTGTTTGCTGATACTGTCGCAGCGATTAACTACAAGCGGACTATCAAAGGTCATGGCTGGTTAGGCGTCAGGTTCCAACTGACTCCTGATGGCCCTGCGAATGATTTGATCATTCATGTCAATCTGATGGACCAAAGCAATCACTTACAACAGGAAGCGATTGGTGTACTGGGTGTCAATATGGTCTATGCTTGCTATAAGTTCAATGGAGATCTGGATGAATTTATCCAATCATTGGTAGATGGTATATGGGGACGCGTAGAGGTAGATCTAGTGCGCTTGGAAGGTCCAGACTTCAAACATATAGACAATAGATTGCTTACACTTAAGGTCATAAAATACAAGTTGGCCGATGTGGCCATGTTCAGTAAGGATAACAAAAGTATCCATGCTTCTGAATTCTTGTGGAAAAAAGATCTCATGGTGGTGAGAGGTCACTTTAGACCACCTACAAAGGTTACTCTAGATGTTTTCAAGGCAGGCCTTAAGCAATTTATCAAAGAGGGGGCTAATCCAGAGAAGGCCACAATAATGGCTGAGCTCACTATCAGCAATCTGGAAATAGACGGCAAACTAGACGAAGATGATTTTATAGAGCGGGCAGAAGCGCTTTGTGCATTAGGCTTTAATGTCATTATTTCTGACTGTGATAATCACCAAAATCTGGTTAATTATCTTTCTGACCTAAACATAGGAAAACTGGGTTTAGTTATAGGTGTAAAAGAACTATATGAGATCATCGACAAAAAATTCCACAACAATCAGGATGGCAGATTGCTTGTTGCCTTTGGCGAACTTTTCAATAGAAATATAACGGTATATGTATATCCGGCTTATCTTAGAAAGAATGAAAAAGAACTTGTTTCTGCTCGGACGCTTATTGTGCCAGATGGTATTCACTTTCTGTACAAGCACCTTATCGATGCCAGACAGATTGTAGAAATAGAGGAGTATAACAAAGAACAATTAGATATCATGCCTTGGAATATTCTGGATGCCATTAAGGCGCATGATAATTCCTGGGAGACACTGGTACCAGATGAGGTCGTTAATGTTATCAAGCAAAAACATTTGTTTACCTATGAGTCATAGAGAGTTGGCTACTATATTTTTACTCTTGGCTGGCCTTTGTGGGTGCATACTTTCATGTAAGCCTAAGCCAAGCGAAAATCTAACTGTTGTTCATAAGACAACTTCTTCTCTTAATCCAAATCTAATTTCAAGTTCTGTTGACTCTAGTCAGCTCAATTATTTGATGGGTAAATTTATACCTGAGGATGATCCTAACTTTGTTGCTATTCCAGAATCTGATGCTGACCGTACTGGTATGTATATGCGGAAAGAGGCCTATGCTGCCTTTCAGCAAATGAAAGCCGCCGCCTTTAGTGCCGGTATTGAATTACAAATACGATCTGCAGCTAGAAACTTCGATTATCAGAAAGGTATCTGGGAAAGAAAATGGACAGGCGAGACGATTTTAAGTTCGGGTGATAATGCGGCGACAGCCTTTCCAGATTCGAAAGAACGGGCGATGAAGATCCTCGAGTATAGCTCCATGCCTGGCACCAGCCGACATCATTGGGGTACGGATATTGACTTGAATAATTTCAATAACAGTTGGTTCGAAAGTGGCGAAGGGCTCAAGCTATTTGAGTGGTTGGAAGCCAATGCGCATAACTACGGTTATTGTCGTCCTTATACTGCCAAAGACAATCTACGGCCCAATGGCTACAATGAAGAAAAGTGGCATTGGTCCTATACTCCCCTATCTGACAGCCTCACTCAATTGGCTAAAACGCATCTAACAAGTAAGATGATACGAGGATTTATGGGTGATGAGGTGAGCGCTGAAATAAATGTAGTAGATTACTATGTGCTCGGCATTAATCAGGGTTGTGTTCACTAATTAAATTAAACTTAATTCATACAGTAAAATCTAACGCTATTATGGCACTTACAGAATCCAACATGCTTTCTCTTGGCACACAGGCGCCTGATTTTTCACTCCCAGATACTATTAGTGGCAACCAATTATCCTACAGTGATGTCAGAGGTGAGAAGGGAACAGTCGTCATTTTTTCATGTAACCATTGTCCCTTTGTTGTCCATGTCAATCATGAGATTGTTAATATGGCCAACGAATATAAAACTAGGGGACTTGGGTTTGTGGTGATATCTTCTAATGATGTCATTAACTATCCAGATGATAACCCAGATAAGATGCGTATCGTGGCAAAAGTATTAAAGTATCCCTTTCCTTATCTATATGATGAATCTCAGAGTGTAGCAAAAGCTTATGATGCCGCATGTACCCCGGATTTCTATCTATTCGGTCCAGACAACAATTTAGCATACAGAGGAAGAATGGATGGATCTAGGCCGGGAAATGATATACCGGTAACAGGTTCAGATCTGAGATCAGCGATGGATGCCGTACTCATGGGTCTCTCAGATATATCTCCTCAGATTCCGAGTGCAGGATGTAATATTAAGTGGAAGTAGGACTACCTCGATGTTACGTTTCCCCTATTTGTAATAACTATATCTAAGCTACTCAAGGGAAAATCGTCTCTAGTAAATTCTAGTTTGTTTCTAGATTCTCCATTCACAGTCAGTGTGGCGGCTGGCAATCCATCTGGCCATTCCGTGTATATACCCAATATCAGTCTTGTAAGCTCCACTAAATCTCTTCCGTTAATTCTATTATCAAGCGTTACATCTGCTGCTTCTAATTGGCAAGCATCTTGGAATCTGCTGAGGCCCAAGATATGTCTTTGTATATCTATAATGTCCAATATATTTATTCCAAGCAAAGGACTATTCAGTTGGGGTATATCTAAAGATAAAACATCCGTACCCTGAATATCCAGACTATCTGCTATACAGTTCAGGATACTGTGTAAGGAATCAAATGGTTCAAAACAGGTACCTGGATCTATGATAACGCCATTGATTGCTATATTAACCTCTTCAGGAAATATCTGTTGGTTCTGACAATCCATGACAGATGATGATAAGCCAGCGTTTGGAATGTCATTCAGTCTTATGTCCTGTCTCCCTATTGTGATTTCCCCTGTACACTCATTTACCGCAGCCCAGTTTCTAAATATAAACGCGTTAGGGAATAGCGTCACAAATTCGTCTTCAAAAGTAAATGAGACATTGCAGTCATTAGTGGCTTCTGGTAAGAGTCCCTCAGTGAATAGTGGTTGGTTAAAAATTTCATCTACATGAAAGCCACTTACAACAGTGTCTTCTGGAATTTGCGGTACACCTATAAATGGTTGTAAAGTAATCCTATATTGACAGCTTGTAATTTGTGTTTCTTCTTCATCTACTAATGAAAAAGTCACAATAACATCGTTCTCCTGACATGCTCCTGCATTTTCAAACTCCCTTTGCTGTACGAGATCCAAATCTGGTGTTCCGTTTATGATGGTGGGAAACTCTACTTCAAATTCCTCACAACCCATTATTCTGTCAGGTGGGCATCTTAATTCCTGAGCATTTGCCTTGGTCAATAGACAAATCATAATGGGGTATAGAAGTAGCGTAGTAATTCTCATTTTAAAATCTCTCAAGTTTCACATTCAATGTACAAACATCTTATCGTCTTATTAAGTGCCTTAAATAAGATTAACTTCCACATTAACGTATAGCACCCGTTTTACCGTGCAAACACAATGCATGAATAAATTTAGAATTGTACTATCAACCTTAGAGAGGTATACGACAGCACTAATAATGTCATATTTACCGACGAAAAGACTAAATAATAATAGATTTAGGTAGAATTTCGGTAACATATAGAAAATATTGTCGCTTTTTACGACATATTTTGATGATTAGCAGTACTTTTACACTACTTCTCTGATAAGATAGCTAACATGAGGATGATTCGCCGAAGAACGAAAGATCCTTATTTTTTAAACACACAGCGTAAATACAAAAAACAATGAGCACTGACACAAAAGAGAAAGAAGCGAAACTAAAAGCACTCAAACTTGCAGTCGACAAATTAGAAAAGACTTATGGCAAGGGAGCAGTTATGAAATTGGGAGATAAGCAAGTGGTTGCTATAGATACCATTTCTACAGGTTCACTTGGATTAGACATTGCATTGGGTACCGGTGGATTCCCGCGTGGAAGGATAGTAGAAATTTATGGTCCTGAATCTTCTGGTAAGACGACTCTTTCCATTCACGCCATAGCTGAATGTCAGAAAAAAGGCGGCATAGCTGCTTTCATAGATGCGGAGCATGCTTTTGACAAAACATATGCAGAGGCTTTAGGAGTAGATACAGAAAATCTATTAATCTCTCAACCGGATAATGGAGAACAAGCCTTAGAAATTACAGAGCATTTAATTAGATCAGGAGCCATAGATATTATTGTCATAGATTCTGTTGCGGCATTGACACCTAGAGCTGAGATAGAAGGTGAGATGGGGGATTCCAAAATGGGACTTCAAGCTAGACTTATGTCACAAGCATTAAGGAAGCTAACGGGTACGATAGGCCGTACGGGTTGTTGCTGTATATTTATAAATCAGCTTAGAGAGAAAATCGGTGTTATGTTTGGTAATCCAGAAACGACTACCGGTGGTAATGCATTGAAATTTTATTCTTCAGTAAGGCTTGATATAAGAAAGTCTGGCTCAGCTATAAAAGATAAAGAAGGCAATATGGTTGCAAGTCCAACAAAGGTCAAAGTGGTTAAAAACAAACTAGCTCCGCCTTTCAGAATCACAACGTTTGATATGGTCTATGGAGAAGGTATATCTAGAACTGGTGAAATTATTGACTTAGGTGTAGATCTAGAGATTATTGGAAAAGCGGGGTCGTGGTATAGTTATAATGGGACCAAGATTGCACAAGGTAGAGAAGGAGCCAAGCAGTTCTTACTAGACAATCCTGAAATGATGGAGGCTGTAGCAGAAAGAATCAAAGATCATTTTCTCCCAGGCAAAGAAGTTCAAAACGCAGAAGTTATAGAGGAGGTAGAACCTGCAGAAAAAGAATAGTTAGTACTTGTAGATTTCTTTAAAAGAGGCGAGCCATTATGGTTCAGCCTCTTTTTTTATTGCATAAATAAAACTAGTTCTCTGTGGTGCTTAAATCTCAAATAATTAGATTGTATTTATTTATCATCTTACCGAAAGAATTTTATTAAAGTGGGTCTTTAATGGTGTTGTATATTAAGCATAAAAAAACCACAAAGTAAAACTCTGTGGTCTTTATCAAATTAGACGTCTCGAAAATTATTTTAGTTTATATCTCAAAATAAAGTTAGTAGAATTTAGATTTGTGCCTCGAATGCTATTACCAATATCTGCGCGGTATCCGATACCATATTTTAAGTCCAAGCCTATCTCTACTCTTTTCCATATTTCTGCCCCAAAACCAACTTGTAGAAATAATCTCTGATTAATTTGGCTACCTGTATCAAAACATTCGTGATGATATCCATCACCAGAACCAAAACTTCCCGCAGGTACTTGGTTAGATGTCTCGTTTGTACCAAATGCACTATTATCAGAATCTAAATCTGCCGTTGTAAACACACAGGTTGTATTACTTGTCGTAACACCTAAATTGGTGCCAGCTCCAATATATATATTCACTATCGGCACATTGGGTATCACCAATAGGATAGCACTCTCCGCAGCAATCTCAGTATGCGTGGAAGAAATATCCAGAAAGTCATTATCCGTTCTTAGGTTAATTGCATCTATTCTATTTGGTTTATAAGAAACTAGATTTCTCCACTCAAAGAGACTTGCCTTAGGGTGCACTAAGGTGACCCCCACACTAATACTTGGGTTTTCGCAAGTTCCTGAGAAAGCTGAAAACGAATTGAAGTCTAGATTCCTAAGGCTTGCTTGCTGACTAGAAGACAGTTGATCTATAAAGTAGGACGAATTCAAGTCCATGACCATATCAGAATCTGTCCCAGTGGAAAAATCGACTGATTTGATTTTAAATCCACCAGATTCAACCTCCTGTGCCGTAAGTTGTCCGACAATCATGAAAATGGGAAGCAAAAGAATAATGTTGAAGTACTTTTTCATGTCTGTTTTTAAATAATGTTTAGGAAAATGATTGATTCTAAGTTAATAACGGCATTTGACAACCTATTATTTTTTAGACTTTTTTAAGCTTTTAGATTGCTAGTTAACAGTTTTTAAGACAATTCTTCCAGAATCTGGTGGTTTGTTGGAATTTTATTCTACCAATCTGGTGTTCTACGGTTCTTAGCTCTGATGTTCCCAGTTATAGTCCCCTATCTTTTTCAAACATGCAATTAATAAATCTATAGCTGATTGTAGGTCTGATTTACTAGCCATCTCTATAACTTGGTGTAGGTATCTACAAGGCATTGATATTCCCCCTGCTATAGAACCTCCTGCACTATGTCTTTGTAGGCCAGCTGTATCTGTACCACCCCTAGGCAATACTTCTAACTGATAGTCAATTTTGTTCTCCTTGGCCACACTTTTCATGAATTTCACCATCCTATAATCACATACTGTCATGCCATCTAGAACTTTGATAGCAGCACCTTTACCTAAATCAGTAATTCTTTCATGTGGTGCACTTCCCGGCACATCACATGCTAAGGTGACATCTAGATTAATTACATAGTCTGGGTTTATACCAGAAGCAACAGCCGTGGCTCCTCGCAATCCTATCTCTTCCTGCACGGTAAATACAGCATAGAGATCTGTCGAAGGTTTGATGTCTTTCATGTCTTTAAGCGCCTGCATAAGCTGATAACAACAAATTCTATTATCCAAAGACTTAGAATTCACAGTGTCCCCCATTTCTATGAAACTTCTCTCTCTTGTAATGGGTGTTCCGATTTCTATCAGCTTCTTAACTTCTTTTGCTGTCAGTCCTGTGTCAATGTAGAAGTCTTCTATAATTACCTTCTTTGCTCTCTCTTCTGCTGTCATGATATGAATCGGCTTAGTCCCCATGACCCCTATTATATCTTTCTCACCATGGAGAATAACTCTTTGGGCAGTCAGTGTTTTAGCATCAAATCCACCAAGGGTATGAAACTTTATAAAGCCTTCATCGTCTATATGTGTCACGACAAAGCTTATCTCATCCATATGAGCTGCAACCACTGTCTTCTTATCTGACAATCCTTTTTTGTACGCAATAAGGTTGCCCATCGCATCAGCATATATTTTGTCCACATAACTAGCAATCTCCTTCTCTATCAATGCTCTTACTCTGTATTCAAATCCTGGAGCTCCTGGTACTTGGGTCGTTTTCGCTAATAATTTCAGGTCTAACATGCTTTTTTTTGGTGATAAAATTAACTATTTCTCTTACCTGCAGGCTACTAGATTAAATCTAGGTCCTAAAATTCTCTGTGTTCAACCTCAGCAATCGTCCTGTATATGGTATGTTAATGTTTATACCTTTGTCATCAGTATGAGTCTTCTTAGAAAATTCGCTGGGCAAACGGTCATATATGGCTTTGGCTATATTTCCTCTAAGCTCGCCAATTATCTGCTTGCTGTAATCTTGCTTACCTATTTGCTTGGTGAAAAAACCGAGGGCTTTGGCGTCTATGACTATATGTATGCATACGCTGGCGTATTAATAACGCTTTTCTCATTTAGATTTGATTCAGCCCTATTCCGATTCGGTAATAAAAACGAAAAATTGCAAGACGCCTTGTCCAATGCCCTATTTTTAGTTACACTTACTGCATCTGCGCTTGTTGTATTAGGCATGTTTTTTAATACCGCTATTAGTGATTTTGTCGGATATCCTTGTCAACCAAAATATGTAAGATGGTTCGCCTTTATTCTGGCATTTGATGTGGTCAATGTGATTCCTTTTGCTAAGTTGAGGTTAGAAAACAAAGCAAAGAAGTTTGCTCTACTAAGAATTCTCAATGTCGTATTATCCTCCTTACTCATTGTTTTCTTCCTAGTAATCTATCCTAGATTAGACTCCTCTTTTCTACCAGAACAAGATTCTATTGTTAACTGGGTGTTTATATCTAATCTCATTGCAAGTGGTCTTCTATTCCTAGCCTTATTGCCAGAGTTGCGAGGGACAAAGATAAAGATGGAATCACTCCTCTTTATGAAGATGATAAGATATGCTTATCCGTTAGTAATCGTTGGCGCTGCCGGTATATTCATACAAGCGTTTTCTACACCACTACAAGAGTATTTTCTACCAGGGTCAGAAAAAGAAAATATGGCTCAGGCTGGCATCTATAGTTCTACAAGGAGAGTTGCTGCCTTTTTTCTGATGTTTATTACAGCATTTAATTATGCGGCAGAGCCTTTCTTCTTCAACAACTCTTCTCTGGAAGACAGAGAAAAGTACTATGGCAAAATCTGTAGGTTATTCACTCTGATTGGAGGTGCAGTTATTCTTATGATGTACTTTGGGGTTGATCTTTTAAAATATATTCTGGAGTCTAATTACTGGTCTAGCCTGCCATTACTTCCCATCTTACTCATGAGCTATTTATTACTTGGTATTTATTACAATATTGCTATTTGGTATAAGTTGGCAGATATGACTTTATATGGAGCGCTCATTTCTATTCTTGGTGCTCTAATTACCTTAGGAATATCAGCTGTTTTTCTACCTACAATAGGATATGCTGCTTCAGCTTGGGCTTGTCTCTCTAGCTACATATTCATGGTGGGTTTTGGGTATATGATTGGACAAAAAAAATATCCAATATCCTATCCTCTGGGTAAAATTGTTTTGGATCTAATACTCATTGCTTCTCTCCTAATCGCAGGGCTACTCATAAGAACACATTTATCTATACAGTTGAAGTATATCAGTTATCTCTTAATGCTCAGTTTGTTTTTTTATTACGTCTATTATTCAGAGAAAGAAGAGTGGCGGAAGATATTCAGAATGAATAAATAAAAATGAGTGGCTCACATAAAATAGGTCATTAGGTAATCTTTGATACGGACTCTATTCATGATAAGATAAACAGAAAGTGCTAGTACGAAAAAAAAGAAGAATGCTTTGAAATTTCGTTTGTGTATGCGGTTGCGTTCTCGCATACTTTTGTATCGTCTTCTACCTGAATATGGCACTTCGGCAAATTAGGCTTTTATGACCTTTCTATATGCACGCTTAGCAGAGTATCTTATTATTAGTTCCTGTGCCACGATCCCTAAGAGGGCTCCGGCAAATATGCTGACACGAAGTGCTTCTGTAATATTAACCCACTCTGGAAAAAATGGTCTTATAATAAGCAGCTCTACCCCAATTATAAAACCAGTTATGAGTAACATAGCTATTATTATTGCCCTGCTCTTTTGACTCTTGCTGCGCAATGCATCAATCTTGTTCTTCTTATAGGTTTTCTGGTACATTTCGCTGCTCTTATCTATACGGCATAGCTCAGACAATATATGCTCAGCCTGGTCATAATCTAAAACATTATAGAGTGCCGCTCCCTTTCGGTACAATAATTCCTGATAGATATCATCTCCATCAATGCTGAAAACATTTTCATCTATAACTTTAACTAAAAGGGGATCTACTCTTCTGAGGAAAGGATGGTATTCGCCTACTTCAAACAATGCAATTACATACTCAAGGTTAATCTCAAGATTCATATCATCCGGCAACTGATTAATCGCTCTAAGATTGGATTCATAGAACCGAATCTTAGACTGATAGGCCTTCTCATCTATAGTCTGATACTCTAGATAGACGACTTCCTCTATGTCGTTGACAAAACTCATTAAGATCGTTTACTTCTCTTACTAACAAATATAGTCTGAACTACAATCTCCATTTTAGGTTTAAATGTTAAAGTATAGCTTGTGCTTATACTATTACTATTCATTCTGGAATAAATAGGTTGCTTGTCGGCCTCCAACAAACTTATTTTTGTCCTGTTTCTTCCTTATATAGTATGTTTTTCAGGATTCCTGACGATATCAGGAGGGGTCCATCGGGAAACAGTGAATATCAAGGATATAATAAAACTTATAATATGTTTTGGAAAAAATCACCAAAAGAAAAGCTTCAGAAGCAATACGAAAGTCTTATGAAAGAAGCATTTATGCTATCCAAATCAGACCGTAAAGCCGCGGACAGTAAAACCATGGAAGCGGATGAAATCATGAAAAAGATAGAAGCGCTTTCCGCAGAAGAAAAATAACTGCTTAGTTTCTCTTGTCAAGACCCCAATTCAGTTTATTTCTGATTGTTTTCATGAAGTTGTCTTCATCTAGCTCTATAAGTCTAGTCTTATACTTATGCTTACTGATTTTTAGATTATAGTCTGAGGTAATCACCTCAGAACGGCTGTCCATAGTACAGAGGTAATTCTCTGATCGTCCCTCGATTTTAAAAGTTAATTCGTGGTCACTAGAAAGGACTATGGGTCTAACATTAAGGTTGTGGGGGGCTACTGGTGTCAGTATGAAATTATCTGCGGTAGGAAATATAATAGGACCACCGCAACTCAGATTATAACCTGTGGAACCTGTGGGTGTAGAGACGATTAGGCCATCTGCCCAATAAGAATTTAGAAATTGGCCATCCACGTAGGTGTGAAGGACAATCATAGAGGAATTATCTCTTTTTAGTATTGTAAAGTCATTGAGACCGTAATTCTTATCACTGAAGGTTACGGGATTAGATTCAAGATTGAGCATCAATCTTTCACTTATATGGTATTTGTCATTGAGATATAGGTCTACAGCATGTTCTATACGCTGTTGCTCTATGCTTGCCAAAAATCCCAGCCTACCTAGGTTAATACCTAAGATTGGCGTTTCCAAGCCCTGAATTTGGGTGACAGCTGATAAGATTGTTCCATCTCCACCTAGGGTGATAATCAAGTCAGGTTTGAATGCTTCGAGTGCTTCGTGGTCCTCCAGCACTTCCTTATTGATATCATTGGGGGCTTCATTAGCTATTTCTGTCGATAGCCGGTATTCTATTTTCTCATTATCTAGTTTATGTAGAAGAAGCCTGATGTATTTATCATCCTTCTCTTTCCATTTCTGTCCATATACAAATGCCTTCATTCTCCAGTATTTATATTATTACTGCGTCTAGATAGGGGTAAAAATACAGAGTCAAAAGGTAATAGAGACTAAAACTAGAATGCAAATGTGTTATGGAAGAATAGACCTTGTTCTCCAATATCATTGAAGCTGTATTCGAAGCGGAAAAGGTAATTATTGAATAAAATGAGGTCCACAGCTGGGCCACCACCATATATCCATCTATTATTTAGAGTATTGGTCTCTATAAAGGTTCTCTCATTCACATAAGCAAAGTCAAAATTTAGTCTGAAAAAGATGGTTACATTCATTTTTCTCAGTTGGTCAGGTAACCAACCTACTGTATTATGATTTCGATTATAAAATTTCCATTTTGCGTCATTCTGAGAGATTACATAATCCGTACCGTCCAATACATATAACTCATATCCACTTACGATATCTGTACCCCAGCCTAGTCCTGTATTATTAGCAAATGAAACAACGCTACGGTCTAGATTGGTCTTGCCTATTGTCCGTGTGCCTAGAATAATCTTATCATTAATAGCCTTGTGAATTTCGAAACCTGATTCCAGGCTGAGATTATTATAACTATTAAATATCCCTAGCCCCTCTTTTTTAATTTTTGCGAATAATAGATAACCACCTCTAGGATATACTGAGAATAATCTCCTGTCGTAATTAAAACTATACTCCAGTATAAAAAATCGGAGTCGGGTCTCGCCATTGAGAAAATAATTTGAGTTTAGCTCTGTTGCCACGAAAGGGTCTATCGTGTTATGGTGGTATTGTAGTACTAAGTCATGATTGCTGTATATACTTGGTCTGTACTTCAGTTGGGGACCTATTCTAAATCGGGACAGTAATCGTCGTTCATCTTCTAGTCTCCTAAACTGCGTTTTGTTACCAATAGTCTGGAAAGCTATTTCTCTGTTTTCTGAATAGAAAATACTCCCACCTAATCCTAAGGTGTTATCTTTTGATAGATAGGGATAATCATATTCTAATTCATATTTGCGTGTGTATCCAAAATGAACCTTTATTTTGAATGGATCCCGATTACCAGAAAAATTTTGGTGCCCTATTCTGAATCCATAATTTACTCTACTTAAGCTCCTCCCTTGTTCCTCCCACCACACACTAAAGTTTCTATCAGCCAATTCAAATATCGGAAGTGGGAAGAGATACCAATTTTCTTCTACGTTAATCTCTATGTCCGCTGTCTGCTGGGTGGTATTGTAATTTTTTAGATTCATTACCACATTATTGAAAAGACCCGTCCCCAATATTTGAAATCTATTTTGCATGAATAGAGTTTCTAATTCTTGGACATTAATAACGGTGCCGCTTTCGAAATTTACTTCCCTTAGTATGACATTATCTTTGGTCTTGTTATTTCCACTAATTATAACATCCTTGACCGTTATGTGATTTTGTTGTGCACTTAGGCTTATAAGTGAACAAAGTAAAAAAACTATGGAGTAGTGCCGTTTTATATTAAACATTTAAGTAAGTCATTAGAAGATTGTACCTGGTTTTAAGGTCTGTTTGATAACTATCTTCTGTAAATGCTGCGTGTATGTCATAGTCATAGCGTTCTAGAGCAGAAACCACTTTGCCTATTTCCATTTGGTTAATCTTTAGGGTGACAAACAAATTAGATGAATCATAACTTGAGGTTACAAAACTAGAAAGCACTAGTGCGCCTTCCATTTCTATGACTCTTGTCATTTCAGATAGTGAATAATCTGCCTTATTCGTTCTTATGACAAGGATACTACCGGGCTCATTGAATGCATAGGTCTTGGCATAATAATTCATGAGACCTTCTTGGGTTATCATCCCAATATATTTTTCATCCTTATCCAAGACTGGAATTACTGAAAGCTTATTCATCGTCAGCTTTGCTAGTATATCAAAAATGTGTTCTTGGTCAGAAACGAAAATATGAGATTGTGCCAGTCTAAAGGAAGCGATTAGTGTTTCTGAATCTTTGCTCGACACATCTTCCTCAGAAAGGACACCTAATAGTTCATTATCTGAAACTACCGGTAGATTACTTACACGATAAATACTCATCATTGTGACCGCTTGTGCACAATTATCTTCTGGCCTGAGCGGTAAAATATCAGTAGATATGATTTCTTTAGCTATCACTATTTCTTCTGTGTCACTATCTTAATTACGTTTATCGGCAAAAATAGTTTCTTTTGACTAGCAATATTGCTGCATTTTGTGTCTAGGAGTACAGAAATACATAGATTAACGTCTCAATAACTTTTCTTTTTCATATGAATACTCCTTTTCTGACAGCATCCCCTTGGTTCTCAATTCTTTGAGTTTTTTGAGTTGTGCTAGCAGGACATCATCCTGGAGTAAATCACCCTTGGGTGGTGCGATACGATTGTTGGAGGGCGCCCTCTTATAACCATTGGCTATAAAAGCATCATACGCTGGTTGGACTCTCAAGTATGCTAGACCATCTTCGCTTTTGATTTTTTCTTTGTCTGAGAAGCCCATCTCTATCGCTTGTTCCAGATGATACAGACTCTTGTCCACATCCTCCATTAAGGAGTATATGTTCGCCATACTGAAGTGCATCTCTTTGTCTGCAGGAGTAATCTCTGCTGCTTTGGCATAATCGTGAAGCGCCCCTTCGAGGTCATATTCCTTGTACTTTTTATCAGCACTTCTGCGAAAAGGATTTTCTCTTTGTTTGTTCGCTATTTTCTCATTGTATTTATTCCGCTCCCGCTGCCTTCTTATTTCTTTCTTAGAACTTAATCGACCTCTGTTCCTTTGTCTCAGTGGATTTTCCTTAGAATGTTTGTTATATCTAGCATTGAATCTTTGCTCAGACATAGTAAATAATACAATAGCATCTATTACACCGAGAAACATTGAAATGGGAAAGCCAAATCCTCTTGATGAAAATACAGTCAGTAAAGAATAAAAAACCCCAGCACCCTGACGGCCTAAGTAAAATTTGTGTAAGCCGAAAATACCTCCTATCAAGGCTAGAATAGCTGCTGTCGATTTTGATTTCATAGCTGATCTTCCGTGTTAGTATATTTTGGTAGTGAGTATAGCAATATCATCTACATAGTCCTCGGGTCCCTTAAAGCTATCCAGAGCTTCTATCAACTTATTATTGAACTCCTTAGGCGCATTGTCTTTATGTGATAATACAAAATCTTGAACTTTAGTTTCTTCAAAATACTCGCCATTGTTGTCCTTAATGTCTACCAGACCATCTGTGAAACACAATAACATAGCATTTGACTTCAACTTTACTTTATCTTCTTGGATAAATGGGAGTTTTTCGAATGCTCCTATGACCGTACTGCCTGTCGCCAACATCTTTATTTCACCATTGTTGGATAAAATAGGTGGAAAGTGTCCAGCATTGATATATCGCATTTCTCGTTTAGAGGTATCAATCTCTGCTATGAAAAAAGTGATAAACTTATCACTTTGTGTTATTCTATAAACAGCTTGATTGAGTGCCATAACAAAGGTCTCTAAATCTCTGTATTGGAAGATCAAACTATGCAGCATGGCTTGGAAGTTAGACATTAACAAAGCTGCTGCTACTCCCTTACCAGATACATCTGCTATAACTACTGCAAAACGATTTTCTGTAAAGTTTATAAAGTCAACATAATCTCCGCCTACATTAGAGTGTGGTCTATAAAAAATATCTACATTATAAAAATCACTTGGGGGTATATGATCGGGTATGAGCATTTTCTGGAACTTTGTTGCTAGTTCCATTTCCTTATTGAGTCTTTCTTGTTTGATTTGCTTTCTGAATAATCTCTTATTCTCTATAGCTACAGCGATGATATTAGTAATCGTCGTAATAAATTGAATCTTGTTATAGATATCTTCTTTATCCTTAATTCCTCCTATCAGCGCATAGGCTATGGGGGATTGCTTATGGAAAACGGGTATGATTATATCAAATAACCGCAACAGTGGTTCATCACTGTCCTTAATTGTATATAATCTCTTGAATTCTAATATAGATGCCACCAGGTCATCTTCTATGTCATCTTCTACATTAATCTTACAAGCAGCAGTCCAGCCTTCATCTCCGACGACGAATAAGATCATCTTTTTGATACCCATCTCCCAACTGAGGAATGACCTATACATATTGAATAAACCATCTGCAGCCACATTATCATTAATCGCCTGAGTAATCGTCAACAAGCTTTTGATTTGGAGTTCTTTTAGATTGAGCTCCTTTTCTAATTTTTCTAGTATGTCTAAGTTTCTTTCCATTGATGTATGCAAACTACAGTAAAGCTGACAATTTTATAGTTTAGAATTGTCTTGATGCCTAGTAGCGTCTCTTCCTGTTTTCTTCTTAAAATTTTTTTCTATTGCTTTTTCTAGATCTATATCCATTTGATTGGCCAAGCAGATAACTACAAACATAACATCAGATAACTCATCAGCTATTGCCTCTTTAATTTCTTCCTTATTCATAGAAGTCTTAAAAGATTGTTCTCCATACTGTCTGGCCATTAATCTTGCCAGTTCTCCAACCTCTTCTGTTAGCACAGCCATATTGGTTAACTCATTAAAATATCTCACGCCATATTCTCTAATCCAATCATCTGTCTGAGTTTGCATTTCTTTTATAGTCATTCCTTATTCTTTGTATCTATAATAATAGTGACAGGACCATCATTGATATACCTCACTTGCATATCTGCTCCAAAAATGCCAGTCTCCACAGGCAAATCATATGCTTGCCTTAGATGCTTGACAAAAGCGTCATACATAGGAACAGCATAATCTGGCTTAGCCGACCTCAAATAAGAAGGTCTATTTCCTTTCTTGGTGCTCGCAAATAAAGTAAACTGGCTTATAACTAGAAGTCCTCCATTTATGTCTTCTACAGATAGATTCATTTTACCAGCCTCATCTGAAAATATTCTGAGATTACTAATTTTTCTTGCAAGCCATTCAATATCCTCTTTTGTGTCAGCTTCTTCGATTCCCAAATAGATAACCAACCCTTTTTCTATCTGTCCAGTAATCTTATCATCTACCCTTACTTCAGCTGTTTCTGTTGTCCTTTGGATTACTGCTCGCATGTTTAAAATTTGTTACAATTAGTTAATTATGAACAATGGAATTTAGGAGACCTTTAGTTATCAGCAGTTTATATATTAATTTATATCATATATATATTTTTTTAATATTTTCTCCTGTTCTTAATAGTACCTTTTCCGGCTCGCCACGTTCGGCTAATTATGCACTCTGTAGAAATCAACATCTTGTTTATATGTCTGCTTTCTTTAAGCATATAATGAAATAACCTATATAACCACTGTTAATAACGTGGCCTCTAATTCTGATCACCAAATCCCATCAATTTTATGAAATTAATTATCCATGAGTCCACATCACTAATAATAGTAACTGTTTTTATTTTAAAAAGAAAAAATTAGAATTATAAGGATGTGTGTAATGTGGAAAGTGTAGAATGAAAAAAAGAAAAATGTATTGTCCTGTTTATTTTTGTTCTGAATAATAGAATATGAGACCAAATGAAAATTTAATCTTTCTTATAGATGTAAATTCGTATCGTGACGTATAACAAAATAGTTAGAGCTTGGCTGATAGCGGGTTGCGTTCTAGTGTTCTTCCAGATATTTATAGGTGGCGTAACAAGAATCACTGGTTCTGGACTTTCTATTACTAAATGGGAGATAGTGACTGGGACCTTACCACCTTTAACTGAAGCTACATGGAACGAGGCTTTTGATTTGTATAAGCAAACACCTCAATATCTCAAGATTAATCAAGGAATGTCTCTTTCAGATTTTAAGTTCATCTATTTCTGGGAGTACTTTCATAGGCTTTGGGCAAGGATAATGGGCTTTGTCTTTTTATTTCCTTTCCTTTTTTTCATATGGAA
This sequence comes from uncultured Saprospiraceae bacterium, assembly GCA_964591455.1. Taxonomy (GTDB): domain Bacteria; phylum Bacteroidota; class Bacteroidia; order Chitinophagales; family Saprospiraceae; genus RFSX01. The sequence continues at coordinate 118,268 of CAZQDZ010000002.1, read as the reverse complement.
GAAATGGATAGATAAGTGGATGATTAGGCAATTGTTGTATGTCATCTTCTTGGCTATGATGGCTGCAGTATTTGGCTGGATTATGGTTGCTAGTGGATTAGTAAATCGGCCTTGGGTTAATGCTTATAAGTTGTCACTGCATTTAGGGATTGCATTGGCTACCTTATCTTTTTTAGTATGGGGAACATACCGATCATTGGATTTACATAAAGTCAGTATTAATAATAGCAAGCTATATAAGTTAGCCAGTATATTTATTGGGCTACTTTTCATCCAAATATTTTTTGGTGCAGTTCTAAGTGGTATGCGTGCAGCCTTATACTATCCTACTTGGCCTGATATAAATGGTCAGTTTTTACCTGATATTTTATTTGATAGTGAATCGTGGAACATGGAGAACATTGTAGAGTATGACAAGGATACGCTGATGCCTGCACTAATTCATGTGTTACATAGAAATTTGGGATATATAGTGTATGCGTTTGGAATTTATCTGAGCATAAAGATTTTCAGGTATCCGCTAAGACGCATTTTCTATAGAGGAGCAATAGCCTTGATTGTTTGTCTTAATCTTCAAGTTATTTTGGGAATACTTACCCTAGTATACAGTAAAGAAGCTATTCCTTTGTCTTTTGGTGTTCTTCATCAAGCTGTTGCAATTATATTACTTTGCATAGCTTTGTTTCATATTTATATTTACAAGAGCAGGAGAAACACATAACAGTGACAGAAGTAATACAAGAAGGGGATTTTAGTTATTTGGAGACCAATCCAGGTAAACCAGTCTTACTTCTGTTACATGGTTTATTTGGAGCTACTGGTAATTTTGCTGGTATTCAAGAGCACTTTAAAGATGAGTATAATGTAGTGACCCCATTACTGCCTATTCTTTCTATGCCAATAAAAAAATTAAGTTTAGAAGGTTTACTTAAGCACATACACGAATTCGTTATTCTGATGGGTTATAAGAATTTTCACTTAGTGGGTAATTCTTTAGGGGGACATTTGGCACAAATGTATGCCTTAACTTATCCGGATAAGGTGAGCTCTATTACACTAACAGGAAGCTCAGGATTATTTGAAAATTCTATGGGATCTACCTTTCCTAAGAGAGGTGATTATGAATTTATTAAAAGGAAAACACAAGATATATTTTATGATCCAGCTACTGCTACAAAGGAGGTTGTCGATGAAGTGTTTGAGACAGTGAATGATAGAAACAAAGCAATACGTGTAGTGGTTACAGCTAAGTCTGCTATCAGGAATAACTTAGAGGATAGGCTTATAAATATTGAACAGCCAGTATTACTTGTTTGGGGAAGAGAAGACCCCATTACACCACTCTGGGTTGGAGAAAAATTTAATAAGCTGTTACCAAATTCTGTGTTGTCCGTAATGGAAAAATGTGGTCATGCCCCAATGATGGAACAACCAGATAAATTCAATACAATTCTATCTGACTTTTTGGATAAAGTAATAAACAAGGAATAAAAAAAGAGACCCCAATTTTGAGGTCTCTTTTAATTTAAGGTTGTTGTATTTCTTTCTTTTTCTCTTCAGCACGCTTTGCTCTCTGCATTGGATTTTCTCCACCACTAGCACCTCTTGGTCTTTGTTTCCTTTTGAATAATTCAAATCTATCAGGAGATGTAGTTGGCTTGAATGTGTTATTAGTGACATCTACATCTGCAGTTTCTAAGTAAGGATCAAGGACAATATCAGATACAAGTTTATCTAATACGAATGTTTTCGTAACAGTGTCTCCGAACCTCCATATTTCTGCTGGTAGTTTTTTAAGTTCTTCTGTACCATCTACATACTTAAATAGGAGAATAACAGGCATTACTATTCCTTTATTCTCAAAAGACAATGTATAGTAATGCTGGTCCTTTTCTATAAGCTCTTTTTCTTCGTCACTTAGAGAGCTAAGATATTTCTGGTATTCTTCTTGGTGTAGAGCATCTTTATCTAGTGGATCATAATCAGTATAGTAATCTTCTATACTAGGATCAGATTCATTCAGAGTTTCAGGAATATCACTTCTATTTCGTTCTCTTGAAATGTCGTAAGTAGTGGCAGCTCTATTAGACTTCTCTCTCGCTTCTACATCTGCAGGTTTTTTAGAATCTATCTTTTTATAGACTACATCAGTTAGTGCTTGGTCTACATGTTCGTTAGTATAAAACCAACCTCTCCAAAACCAGTCAAGATCAACAGCAGACGCATCTTCCATTGTTCTAAAAAAGTCTGCAGGTGTAGGATGCTTGAAAGCCCACCTTTCACAATAAGTCTTTAGTGCATGATCAAACAACTCTCTTCCCATTACTGTCTCTCTTAAAATGTTCAGAGCAGTTGCTGGTTTGGCATAGGCGTTACTTCCAAATTGGAAAATTGATTCTGAGTTAGTCATAATAGGAGATATCCTGTCTTTATCTCCCTTCATGTAATTTACTATTTTATGTGCTGGCCCTCTTCGGGAAGGATAATTTCTTTCCCAGTGTTGCTCAGTAAGATACTGTACAAATGTGGTCAATCCCTCATCCATCCAGGTCCATTGTCTCTCGTCAGAATTGATAATCATAGGGAACCAGTTGTGCCCGACCTCGTGAATTATAACTCCGATATGGCCATACTTCATTCTCTGAGAATATGTTCCATCATCTTCGCATCTTCCGAAGTTGAAACAGATCATAGGATACTCCATTCCCATGTTGCCATCTATAGACCAGGCCGTAGGGTATGGATAATCGATAGTGTAATGAGAAAACCATTTAACAGTATGGGCCACAGCCTTAGTACTATATTTTTCCCATAAGCAATTCCCTTCTTTGGTCCACATAGAAGCAGCCATAACAGTACGACCATCAGACATAGGCACGCCAACAGCATCCCAGATAAATCTTCTTGAAGAGGCGAAAGCGAAATCTCGCACGTTATCTGCCTTGAACTTCCAAGATTTCTTTTTACTAGGGATACCTTCAGAAGCAGCTTCTATTCTGTCATCTGCATCTTCCATGCTAGATATATTCACTGGTTGCTCATGTTCCTTCATAGCTTTGTCCAGATTCTTTCTCTGTCCACTAGTCAAAACTTTGTTAGGGTTCTGAAGCTCTCCAGAAGCAGCGACAAGGTGATCATTAGGTACAGTTATCTCTACTTCAAAGTTTCCGAAAGTCAATGTAAACTCCCCTCTTCCAAGGAACTGTTTATTCTGCCAGCCGTACACATCATTATATAAACACATCCGTGGATAGAATTGGGCTATAACATAGACATTATGTCCATCATCAAATTCCTCATAACCACTACGGCCACCTATCTCTCTTGTGTTATTAATATTATACCACCAGTCTACAGAGAACTTAACACTCTGCCCTGGTTGTAATGGGCTAGCCAAATCTACACGCATCATGGTTTTATTGATGGTATACTTCATTGCTTTACCACTGGCGTCTTTGACAGCTTTTATTTTGAAACCACCGTCAAAATCCGGAGTTAGTCTATTAAGACCGCCTGCACTAATTCTCTCTCCGATTTCTGAGCTTCTGATATCATGCGAATGAGAATCCTGTGCTCTTACGTTTTGATCTAATTGAAGCCATAGGTAGGATAGTGGGTTAGGCGATTGATTATAATATGTAATCGTTTCTTCTCCATGGAGTTGCTCCTTATCATCCATTATTTCCACCTTCATGTTGTAATCAGCTTTCATTTGCCAATACTCATGACCAGGTGCTCCACTTGCTGTACGATAAACGTTTGGTGTTGGAAGCTCTTCTTCTAGCTGTTTAAACTTGTTGTGGTTGTAACTCTCTGTTTGTCCAAAACCGCATATAGCTAAGGATGTGAACAATACTGTCCAAAGTAATTTCATAAGATAGATTAATTAATTCCAGTAAATAAGATCTAAAGATTAGGTGAAGATTCACCAATAATATGTCCCATGTAAAACAGAGTTAATGATACTCATTATATAAAATAGGACAAAGAAATTAACGTGTTGACTGTGTGAATTGTTTTAATTCAACAGATAGTAGACATAACTGCTTCAGCATTGCTGGTTTCACGTGGAACATACTGATTAACTAAAACGAATTATAGATAAACACAAACAAATACTATTTAGCTAATGAGACAAGGAATATGGTGATCTAGATTTGTATAATACAATCAAGCATATGAGGTACACTATCACAACTATTTTGGTATTACTTGCCACTCTTCTATTTAGTCAAATAGAAAGATGCCATCAGGATTCAAGTTATGTATGGGCTAAATCAGGACTTACACTCAGAGCAATGCCGGAACAGGCAAGTGAAAAGCTAGGAGTTATAGAGTATGGAACCCAAGTATTATTACTGGACCAATGTGACTGTCATTCAACCAAGTTCAAGATCTTACCAGCCATGCCATGTTCTGGTAACACACAAAGTCTAGAATTGTCTACTATCTGGGAGTACATAGAGGTGGGTAGTCAACGTGGATGGGTAGCTGGTCTTTATCTGTCTAGAATGAAACCCCCAGCAACATTTGAGTTTAATGGCCTAGGGAAATATCTGACTAACAATTTCGATACAATCTATTCAGAGAGAGTATATGATTCCCACACATATGGAGGGGGTACTGTTTATTCTACTGGGGTAACTAGTGTCCAAAACTACCATGAGGGTGGAGGCAATACAGTCTTTATAGTGACAGGCAATCTATGCATGACAGATGGTTTTATATTAATTAATTTATTTACATCAATCTTTGATGGTGAAAGTCTTGAGGATTATGAATGTATAAACATTAGAAGGACAGACCCAGATGAAATAGATGTTACAATCAATATGAAAGAAGGGAATGGACAGTATTTTACAATTTCCACCAGACACAACATACTGGTTATAAAACTGGGTGGTTTCTGCTAGGTCACTTATTAAGAAGTAAATCTTTAAAGTCAGTATAAGTCTTAGAACACTGTCTGGCTACTTTATCCTTTGATATGAATTGTCTTAAACTGTCGGGTAGTTCTATTTTACCAAGAGCTCTTTCCATAGGTTCGCCAAATTTCCCAGGGTGTGCTGTTTCAAGAAATATAGTTTGATGCATTGGGTTTGATTCTAAATACTTTTTACAAGCTAAATAGCCAACAGCGCCATGAGGATCAGTCACATAATCATGTTCATGTTTGATGTCTTTTATTGCCTGCATTGTTTCTAGGTCAGAATAATAGTCCCCAGACATATCTTTTTTCATATTGTTCCACGTGAAACTAGGATCATTATTATCTGATTTATATAAGGCTAACATCCTCGGAAAATTACTTGGATTGCCCACATCCATAGCATTGGAGATTGTTTGTACAGATGGTCTTGCCTTATATTCTCCAGAACTTAAATACTCAGGGACTGTATTATTGTCATTAGTAGCTGCAACGAAATGATGAATAGGTAAGCCCATTTTCTTAGCTATAAGCCCAGCAGTTAAGTTTCCAAAATTTCCTGAAGGCACCACCATGCTTATTGGTCTTGATTTATCCTTCACTTGTTTGAAACCCTCGAAGTAGTAGAATGATTGAGGTATCAGGCGTGCAATGTTTATAGAGTTAGCAGAGCTAAAATTATACTTAGCCTTTAAATCATCATCTATAAAAGCTTGCTTAACCAAAGCTTGACAATCATCAAAGACACCATCTATTTCAACCGCAGAGATATTGTCTCCCCAAGTCGTTAATTGTTTCTCTTGTAACTCACTAACCTTTCCACTAGGGTAGAGGATTATTACATTAATACCAGGAACATCATGAAAGCCAGCTGCCACGGCTCCACCTGTATCGCCACTCGTAGCCACAAGGATGGTCGTCTCTCTGTCTTCGTCTTTCAGAAAATAAGAGATAAGCTCAGCCATAAATCTTGCACCAAAATCCTTGAATGCCATAGTGGGTCCATGAAATAACTCCAACGTAGATATCTTATCACTGAGATGAACTAGCGGTGCTTTAAAATTTATAGATCTTGATATGAGTTGGTATAAATCACTTTCTGGTATATAATCACCAATCAAACTCTGGGCAACAATAAAGCTTAACTCCGAAAAAGTATATTGATTAAGATTCTGGTAAAAGTTTGGTGTCAGAGCGGAGATTTGAGTTGGCATATATAGACCTTGGTCTTTTGGAAAAGCATTCAATACCGCCTCTCTTAGCTCTACTATATTCTGATTATCATTTGTACTGAACAACTTCATATCCACTAATACTTTTTGGCGCCTTGAAGATTTATCACACTATTGTAGTTAGTGATATCTACTCCCTTGTCAAAATAGATCTGGTTAGCACTGTCCACGATGTTCTCCGCAACTACTGAATTTGCGCAGAGGGCAAACATCGATGGTCCCGCACCAGAGATAGAAAAACCTAGAGCACCGTGATAGAGAGCAGCTTCTTTCATTTCATAGAAATGAGGAATGAGTTTAGAACGCTGCGGTTCTATAATTACATCTTCTAATGACCGCTGCAATCCATCTAAATCCATTCGATATAAGGCAGCAACAAAAGCGGCTAGATTGCCAGATTGTTTTACATGATTCTTCAATGAGACTTGGTCACTAAGTACAGACCTTGAATGCTTGGTCAAGATCTTAATATGAGGATAAATGACGACTGCCCTCAGCCCTTCTATCACAGGGAGTCGGATAACATCTAAAGAAGGATTATCTCTAATCAAGATCATACCTCCCATAAGTGAAGGCGCTACATTATCTGCATGGAAAGAACCATCTGCTAGCTCTTCTGCTAAAGTCGCACATCGGAGCACGTCTTTCTCAGAAGCAGGCCTTCCCAAATATTCATTTATTGCAAAAGCACCGACCACCGCACTTGCCGCGCTGCTACCTAAACCAGTACCGACAGGCATGTTTTTTATTAGTTCTATTTCTATAGGCATGTCAGTTACTCCCAATAACTCCATCAATTTATAAGCAGCATACCCAGCCGTATTATTCATGATATCTTTGGGGAGAGATTTCATTCCCCTCACTGCAGAAATCTTAAGACCAGGTTCTGTGCCCTCACGTACGATTAATTCATCCCCTAAGTCGTTAATTGCGAAGCCCAGCACGTCATACCCTACGGCAACATTTGCTACAGTGGCAGGAGCGAAGCATTTACAGGGTATTTTTTTCATTGAAATTATATGTAATTAACTGATTATCAGAATGTTATGACAATATGTATTTTGGTTACAAACTGGCACTTATGGATATAACCTCAGCAAGCACACCGGCCGCAGTAACTGCTGCACCCGCGCCAGGGCCTCTAACAACTAGTGGCGTATTGCTATATCGTTCAGAATAGATAACAATCATATTGTCACTACCACTCAATCCATAAAAAGGATTTTCCGTACCCACTTTTTGTAAACCAATCAGGCCTTTCCCATTTTGGTAACTAGCAATGAACCGTAGTTTTTTATTTTCTGACTCGGCCTCCTTAACTATCGTTTGAAATCGAGGTTCGTCCTCCTTAAGGTATTTAAAAAACTGGTTTACTGAATCAGCTTGTAGACAATTCTCTGATAATAGGTTTTGGATTTCTATGTCTGCATTCTCTATATCGAATCCGGACTCTCTGGCTAGTATTAATATTTTTCTGCGAACATCAGAACCAGAAAGATCATCTCTTGGATCGGGTTCCGTAAATCCTAATTCTTTAGCCTCCATTACTATATCATAGAAACTATTTTCAGAAGAGAACTTATTAAAGATATAGGATACAGAGCCAGAAAGTACTGCCTCTATCTTTTTGATTTTATCTCCTGTACTTGTCAAGCTCTTTAAGGTAGAGATGACCGGAAGACCAGCACCAACATTTGTCTCAAAGTGCAATGGTACATTCTTGATGACAGATAATTTTTTCAACTCCTTATATCTTTCTAGACCACTCGATAAAGCAATTTTATTAGGAGTAGAAATGGCAATATTATTTTCTAGGATTCTTGTGTAGTATTCTGGTACTATTTTACTTGCAGTATTATCAACAAATAATTTATGAGGGTGGTCATCTTCTATAATCTTATCTATAAAATTATTTATGTCTGCAGGTATATCACTTTTACTTAGCTGACTTTGGTATTCAGAAAGAGAGATACCTTCCTCAGAGAAAAACATAGATGTAGAATTAGATAAACCGCAAACAATTAATTCAACTCTACTTTCCTTTAGAATCTTATTCTTATTCATAACCATCTGCTCTATAAGGGTAGAACCAATGAGCCCTACACCAATCATATACACATGAATAGTTTTCCATTCAGAAAGGAAGAAGGCATCATGTATAGCGTTTAAGGCTTTGGCTTCATCGTTTTGGGATATGGCGCAAGTGATATTAAGCTCTGATGAACCCTGTGCAATAGCCTCAATGTTAATTCTATTTTTTCCTAATGTCTCAAATAATCTTCCAGCGACTCCAGGCGTATTTTTCATGTTGGCACCAATAACTGCAACAAGACACAGGTTATCTACAATAACCACGGGGTCAATTAATTTCCTTTTTAATTCCAATTCAAATTCCTTTTCAATCTGAACTTTTGCTTTACTTGAATCAACGGCATTAATAGCAATACAAATAGAATGCTCTGAAGATGCTTGCGTAATCATTATTACATTAATTTCTCCGTCCGCAATACACTTAAAAAAACGATAAGCGGTACCTGCTATTCCCTGCATCCCACTTCCCTCCAAAGAGATAAGAGAAATGTTTTTTATAGAAGATAACCCTGAAATAATTTTATTGTGTTCCGATGGCGTATCATGAATTAATGTGCCTGGATGTTCTGGCAGGAAGGTGTTTTTAATATAGGTTGGAATCTGTTTTTCCTTTACTGGTCTGATAGTGGGTGTGTATAATACCTTAGCACCAAAATGTGACATTTCTGCTGCCTCGAGATAACTGAGTTGAGGAATCGTGTAAGCTTTTTTAACCTTTCTAGGATCAGTGGTCAATACACCGTTTACATCTGTCCAGATTTCTAAGGCGTCAGCATCTAGGGCTGCCGCAAAAATAGCTGCAGAATAATCAGATCCTCCACGACCAAGCGTTGTCGTCACACCCGTAACTTTGTCTGAGCCTATAAATCCTGTGGCAATGTATATTTTCCCAGAATTATTGAGACTAGCGCTTATTAGCTCATTAGTCAATTCAAAATCTACGACAGCCGCACCAAAGCTTGCATCGGTTTTGATATATTTTCTTGCATCCACATATTCTGCCTCATAGCCTAATCCCTTCAAATATGTAGACAAGATGAAAGCACAATTTCTTTCGCCAAAGCTGACAACAAAGTCTTTAGTCTTAGGACTTGCCTCTTGAATCAAGAATACACCAGAGAGCAAATTCTTAAGTTTCACATGATTTTCAGCCAAATCAGCTCTTATGTTTTGGTAATCGTCAGGGCGAAGCAGCTCAGAGGCTACTTGATAGACAGTAGTTATAAACCGCTCACAATCAGCAAGATATGACTCATCGCTTTTCTGAGCTAAGTCAATAGTACCTAGTAATAAATCTGTCATACCACTAAATGCGGAAACAACAACCAGTACAGCGTTATCCGCTTTATATAGGGAGATAACAATGTCTGACACAGCCTTCAGACGTGTAGCATTGGCCACAGAGGTCCCACCAAATTTCAGTACCCGCATTTCACATTATCATTATTCTTAATATGTAATCACATTCCATGCCACGATTTATCTTAAAAAATGCCTTGAATACATAAGAGCTACGCAGCATATGTAACTTTAAGACTGTTATTTATAGAGGGCCGTATTTTTTACTAAATTCAAGGCCTTAGAGCATATACTCATAGTTTGTTTATACAAGACTTAAACATGAAACTCATTCTCCTATCGACTGTACTCAGTATAGTACTACTCATTAATGATGTTAGTGCAAGCATTACGCTTGAATGTCCTGCGGATTTATCCTTCCCATGCACAGTTCAAACCAGCGATTTATCAGTTTATGGATCCGCTTTTATTGTCAATAATGGTAAGAAAATTGATGCCGGTCCTAGTCGTAATGATTATAATCTTAATTCATGCAATGTGGGGACTATTATCAGAACCTGGGAAACCAAGGACGAGAATCAAGACCTACTAGAGTGCTCACAGCGAATTACCTTACTGGCAGGAGAGTTTACTGAAGAAGATAATATCATATGGCCTGAAACAGATCTTTATCTGACGGGTTGTACGACAGATATAGATTTAGATAGTATCCCTCGTGAATTTCGCAGGCCCACAATATTACATGTATTGTGCAGTCAAGTAGGGACCTCCATGAGAGACCAAGTATTTTCAGCAGGTTCAGATTGCAGAAAAATATTAAGGACATGGACAGTAATCAATTGGTGTACATTTAATCCAAACACCGGCGAAGGTAGATTCACCTTTGTTCAGCAGTTTATTATAAGCAATGGTACGAAGCCAGAAGTAAAGTGTCCAACTGAACTTGTGGTGGATGCAGTAGATTGTGATAGTAGTTTCGTGAATGTTCCTTTTGTTTCTGTTTTTGGAGAATCCTGTTCCGGCGGCTTTACGGTGACGAACAATTCTATGTTTGCTGATACGACGTCTCATGATGCGTCAGGCACATACCCAATAGGGCGGACTTCATTTGAGTATGAAGTTTTATTTGGTTGTGGTCAAAAAGAAAGATGCCAAACTACAGTTATTGTAACAGATAATGTAAAACCAGTTCCATACTGTTTAGCAACGATAAATATAGTACTATGGCCAGAAGATACAGATGGTGATGGGATAGTAGATAATGGTCGGGTAGAGCTATGGGGTAGTGATGTGAATATTAATAGTTTTCACCCTTGTCATAATAGACCACTGGATTTTTCTTTCAGACAAGATAGCTTAAATGCGCCACGTACCTTTACCTGTCAGAATGTAGGATTAAATGATATTCCATTGTATGTTACAGATGACCAGGGCCGACAGTCATTTTGCCGGGTACATGTAGTCGTACAGAATAACGGCGCCAATATTCCTAACTGTGCACCACTAATTGGGACAAGACCTCTTGCCTCAGGAAGCGTAATGAATCCAATAGGGCATCCCATAGAAAATGTTATGATAACACATCGAGATATGGCCGCACAAGCTAACACGACAGAATCAGGTATACTTAATAGGTATCAAGTCTTCAAATCTCTGAGAACAAGTGCACAAGGAACGTATAGTACTGATGAGCTGACATTAAATCGTGATTATGAGATATATGCCTATAAAGAAGGAGATGTTTCACGTGTAGATGATTCTGATATTTCTATATTAGAAGGCTACATCCGAGGCGAGAGATTCTTTACAATGCCGTACACCTATCTCGCGGCAGATGTTAATGAAGACGGAAAAGTAGATGTGGAGGACTTACACCTACTACGTAATCTACAAGGCCAAGCCGAATCAGAGTGGCCAGAGGAAAGACAGTGGGTCTTTTATACCAAAGGTAGTGTGGACTTCATGCCGAATCCAGAAGAGACGGATAATATGAATCTCATTCAAACCTACAATGTTGAAGACCTATTCTATGGTTATGCAGAGGATAAGCAATTCATAGGTGTTCTGAAGGGCGATTTGGATTATTATGAGACTTTAGGGTTATAAAGAACTAAGGGTTTTTTGATTTAATAAACTTTTGTACTTGCCATTCACCGCGTTCATCCAAGAGAACAAGAAAGTATACGCCATCAATTAAGTGAGAAGTGTTGAGTGTACTTCCTACCCCCTCATCTAATTTTTTCATTTGATTATTATATAGTCTCCAATTTTTTGGAGTAGGAGTTATAGTAAGTACATTAGGAGTAGGATTGGGATATAAAATATAAAATTCTTTATTAGGTATGCTTTGCGTAGAACTACTTCGTAACGGAGACCAAGAGAAGACCTGATTCCCAGCTTTGCTAATAGACATAAAGAAAACCTCATTGTCTAACTGATGAAAAAATGGTCTTCTACTACTGAGATCTGGAATCTCATCTATTATATTATCCTTAATTGTAAAGAAAGCTCCACCAAGATTAAATATTATAACATCATCGATTCTTGCACTAGAGAAAGAACTATTTGAGATTATCTCTTCTCTTTCAAAAATTAATTCTGCAGATGCGAAACTGGAATCTACTTGATAAATTTTGTAAATATTATGTGGCCATTGACCAGGCTCAGTTATTAATAAATCTTGATTACCAGTTCTTAAATGACCAATTATTCTGGAATCTATTCCATTAGGAAAAGGCAACAAAATCTTTTGGGACATTAGATATATACTTTCTCTATCAGCTATGGTTACATATTCAGATAAAGGATCGAATATTCTGCCAGGAAGGGGATAAAAATCTATACCATCATAATGAACCCCAGAATTATTATCAGTAAGAAATAGGTGCCCATTATCTGGACTACTATTTGAAAAGAATAGGTTAGAAGTTCCAACATATTCAGTTTCAACATTTCCATTTTCTGAAAGACTATAGAGTGTTGATTCATTAATTAAAAGTGTCTTTTCTTTAAAATAGGTAAGGTAATCTCTTATTCTATCTACAGAAACAGCAATTTCTTGAGAATCCTGGAACTCACTTATTCTCATAAGACCCTTTTCCTTTTCTACATAGTATACCCAATCACCAAATTTTCTTATAGAGGGTTCATCTATATCTGCCACTTTGGATAAAACACTAGAACTAAAATCAAAAAAATATAATTCCAATTCATTTCTAATTAGAAGTGATGATGGAAAGTAAGCGATGTCTAATGTGGAAAAAGAAACATTTGTGAATTCATCATGATCATTAATGTCAAATATTTTTGTCGGATTTCCGTCATAAATCCATATTTCCTGACCATTTCTTATTAATACGATAAGCTCTTCACTTCTTTGTATCAGCCTAATGTCTTCTCCAGGTATGATTATAGAAGTAGAATCACTATCGATAACTACTAAACCATCAGAGCTAAGAACTAAAGGCTGTCCCTGATAGCTGTCCAAAGAACTAGAAAGAGCAAAACCAAAATTTTGAGTAGTAAAACCAGTTAATAACTCATGAGTGTATGTGTCTAAATTAAGATGAGTGAACTCAATGAGATTATCGATTTCCCTGACTAAGATAAATTGCTGATTACCTAAGTTAACGAATGAGGTTGAATGGGCATCATCTATATTAAATTCTCCTTCTAATTGTTGCAGAGAGAAATCATCATGACTTACAGCAGTGAGCATATTATTAGCAATAACCAAAGATTTCCCATCCCCTAATGAAAAAGTAGTTTCAAAACCGTTTATTCTCTCCTCGGTACCTGAAGAAATATTGTACATGAATAGAAAAGACGAGAAGGGGTGTGAACCCATTACTAATTCTTCTCTGATTGTTAGATTTTGAATTCTAACAGGACTACCATGACTACCTTCAAATTCATACTCACCAATGAGCAACGAGTCTTCTAACCTATATACTTCTAATAAATAATTATCACCTGATTCACCACCAATAACAATCTGACCATTATCAATATCCATTTCCGTTGTATTACTAGGAAAAGCTGCAATCTGATTATATTTAATAACCTCATTAGTAATGAGATTATAGCCCTCTAAAAGAAAAAATTCTCCGAAATAATACACTATGCCATTTTCAGATAACATAGATACAGTCCTTCTTTTTGATATAATATGATGGCGCTCACCAGACGGAATATGAGTATTATAATAATGGTATTCATCTTCAGTCTCTTCACTTTGAACAAAATGTTCTCTCTCATAAATTTCAAATCTGCTACCCTTATCCAAGAACTCCATTTTATCTCCTATCACGTAATAACCAGACCTAAAATCGCCTAACGAATCAAGTGCAGAAAAATATACAGTCTTACCAACAACTTGAAAAGTAGAAAGAAAACGATAACCACTCATGAATTCTCCTATAAAAACCTGATCTGCTATAAAGTCAAATACGACGATTCCTTCTGACGAACCAAAAACAATGAGATTTTCTGATATAGTAAGCGATTCACGAAAGACACTAGTTAACTCTTTTGTAATCACTAATTCTTCTTCATTTGAATTGATTAGCCTATTCACACTAATCTCATTACAATTCGAAGCGACTATATGGTATGCAACACCATTGTGTTCGTGAACCTTATGTATGCTTGTGGTTCCGTCACCCTGGAAATCAGACAATCTTTGCTGGGTAATAGCTGTAGAAAAAATAAAAATATAGAAGATTAGGAGGATGAAGTTTCTCATGATTTTGTTCTTTGTTTTCTAAATATAATTATTTTATCAATAACAGTTTTGTTTTCTAGAATCGAACATGTCCAAATTGTAAGCTAGATTTCAAACCAATATAAGTCTCCAACTCAGAATCTTTGGCTAACTTGAATGCCATCAAAAAGTTAGACTATGAGATTATTAATATGTCTTTTGCTACTTACGCAGAGTGTGATTGGTCAGCAACAGGACCAATATTTTCCTGAAAAGCACAGATGGCAGAGCCAACCTCCATCTGAATATGGTATTTCAGAAGGCTTACTTCAAGAGGCTATAGATTCCATAAAGAATAATGAATACTCAGGACCTAAAGATTTAAGACAAGCGATATTGAAAGGATTTCAGAGAGAACCGTACCATGAAATTTTAGGACCTACTAAAAAGCGTGGTGGACCTGCTGGCATGATAATCAAGAACGGTTATAAAATTGCTGAATGGGGAGACATCCATAGGGTAGACATGACTTTCAGTGTGACGAAAAGCTATCTGTCTACCATAGCAGGACTTGCTGTAGATAGAGGTATGATAAATGATGTTGATGATAAGGTATCCGAATACGTTTGGGACAACACTTTTGACGGTTCTCATAATAGTAAGATTAGTTGGAGACACCTGTTAGAACAATCTTCAGCTTGGTCAGGGCAATTGTGGGGAGGCTATGATTGGCATGACAGACCACCGAGAGAAGGAGATCCTTATGAATGGAGAAAAAAAGCCAATGCAGAACCTGGAACTGAGATGGAGTACAATGATGTCAGAGTTAATGTCCTAGCATATTCACTATTACAAGTTTTGAGAAAACCGCTTCCTGTAGTGCTAAAGGAACAAATTATGGATCCCATAGGATCTTCGACGACCTGGCGATGGTTTGGATATGATAATTCATGGACCAATGTAGACGGAATGCAGATGCAGTCAGTTAGTGGGGGAGGTCATTCTGGTGGCGGGTTATTTATCAGTACAATAGATCATGCTAAGTTTGGACTTTTGTTTCTCAATGAAGGTAATTGGGATGGCAACCAACTGATAAGCAAGGAATGGATAGAGATGGCAACCACCGCTTCCTCACCTAATCCTAATTATGGTTTCATGTGGTGGCTCAATAGAGCAGAGGATAGAATGTCAAACTTAAGTAACACAGGGTATTATGCAGCAGGATTCGGCGGTAACTATATTATTGTGGAACCAGAAGAGGACTTGGTTATAGTACTTCGTTGGTGTGAACCCTCTTCAGCTAACAGGATGCTGGGGCTACTAAAGGAAGCAATGAAATAGGTTACAAACAAGCCACGTCAACAAGCGTACCTATTTGCTTACCTTCTGTAACTTTCATTAGGTTGTCATCATCATTGATGTCAAAGACAATGATAGGTATATTATTTTCTCGACAAAGGGTAAAGGCAGTCATGTCCATCACTTTCAGGTTTTTATTGATTACATCTGTAAAAGTGATAGTATCAAACTTGGTTGCGTCTGGATTTTTTTCCGGATCATCACTGTAGATGCCATCTACTCTAGTTCCTTTTAGAATTACATCAGCATTAATTTCACTTGCACGCAGTGCAGCGGCAGAATCAGTCGTGAAATAAGGGCTTCCAGTACCACCAGAAAAAATAACGACTCTTCCCTTTTCTAGATGTCTTATCGCTCTTCTTCTAATAAATGGTTCAGCCACTTCTTTCATCTCTAAAGCTGATACAAGTCGTGCATATATATTATGAGACTCTAAAACACTCGCTAGAGCAATACCATTCATGACAGTGGCTAACATTCCCATATAGTCACCCTGTACGCGTTCTATACCACTTTCTTCAGCTTGTAAACCACGATAGATATTACCTCCACCGATTACAATGGCGGTTTCTACACCTAAATCAACAATCTTTTTTATCTCACGAGCATAATGGTTGAGTTTATCTGGAGAAATTCCAAACCCCGCATTTCCCATTAGTGATTCTCCTGATAACTTGAGCAATATTCTCTTGTATTTAATTGCCATATTGTTGTTTGAATTATTTCAGGTGTAAGTAAAAAAAAAGCGATTCAAATAATCGAATCGCTTTTAATTTTTTATCCTAATTTGATATGCTTGAATGCTGTCACGGTGAGATCAGGATTAATACTTTTCAAGTATTGGTCCACATTCTCTTTGCTAGTTGCTTTCACATATACTTGATTTAGCAAAGTCTTCTCCTTGAAGAATTTATTCAGTTTACCTGTAGCAATTTTTTCTAGCATCGCTTCTGGCTTACCTTCTTTTCTTGCAATTTCTTTTCCGATTTCAATTTCCTTCTCTACAATTGTAGCATCTATACCATCCTTGTCCAATGCGATAGGATGCATAGCAGCTACTTGCATTGCAACGTTTTTAGCGGGTTCTTCATACTGTGGTCCTTCAAGATTGACAGCAACGATTACAGCAGCTCTATTACCCATATGGATGTACGGTAATACCTGACCTTCTCCTCCTTTGGTTTCAATCTTAGCATAATCTGTCAATTCTATTTTTTCACCGATTACCCCAGTTTGCTCTTCTATTTTCTGAGCGATTGTCATACCACCACAATCGAGTGCAAGTAAATCATCTTTAGTCTCTGGAAGATTTTTTAAAGCAATGTCTGCAAACTCATTAGCAAGTGCAACAAATCCTTCTCCTTTAGAGACAAAGTCAGTTTCACTACTCAATCTGACGACGACACCATTGTTTTTATTGTGAGAAGTTTTTGCAATTACTGCTCCTTCTTTTGCTTCTCTGTCAGCTCTTTTTTCTGACAACTTTTGTCCTTTCTTTCTAAGTTCTTCTATTGCCTTTTCGAAATCTCCGTCTGCTTCTACCAGTGCTTTTTTGCAATCCATCATTCCTGCACCTGTCTGATCTCTTAATTTTTTTACGTCTGCTGCTGAAATAGCCATGATTTATTTTTTAATTATTTACGATAGAATAAAATTTACAAAAGAGACCTTTGACTATTTTTTAGCCTCTGCTTTTTTGGTTTCTTTGGGCGGTGCTGGTGCACTCTTTTCTGCCTTCTGCGTTTCCTTCATCTTTCTCCGCTCATCCAAACCATTTTTGATAACCTCTCCCATGTAATTGGTTATGGTATTAATAGACCTCGAAGCATCATCATTTGCAGGTATAGGAAAGTCTATTACAGTAGGGTCAGAGTTAGTATCTACGATACCAAATATTTTGATACCCAATTTCTTAGCCTCTTTTATTGCAATGTGTTCATGATGGATATCAACAACAAAAATCGCGGCAGGTAATCTGTTCATGTTTGCAATACCACCTAAGACCTTCTCCAACTTATTTCTCTCTCTAGTCAGAGTCAATCTTTCTTTCTTGGTTATGCTCGTCACATTCTCATCAGCCAACAACTTGTCTATGTTGTTCATCTTTTTGACAGAACGCTTAATGGTAGAAAAATTAGTCATCATACCTCCAAGCCATCTTTCTGTGACAAAAGGCATATTAACTGATCTTGCCATACTGGCTACAGATTCTTTTGCTTGTTTTTTTGTAGCAACAAACATCACCTTTCTACCCGACTTAGCTACTTGATGTAAGGCACTGGCTGCATTATCTATACCCTCTAAGGTCTTATTCAAATCTATGATGTGAATACCCTTTCTCTCCATAAAAATATATGGAGACATTTTAGGGTTCCATTTTCTCTTCATATGCCCTAAGTGAGCGCCTGAGTCCAATAGATCTTTATATGTTGGTTTAGCCATTTTAAATTTTCTGAATGATTAAAAATTAAAGTTTAACTGAAAGTGTAAAACATTATCTCTTAGAGAACTGGAAGCTCTTTCTTGCTTTAGGCTTACCATATTTTTTACGTTCTACTACTCTTGCATCTCTAGTGAGATACTTCTTTGCTTTCAGTGCACTTTTGTTCTCTTCATTAACTTTGACAAGTGCTCTAGATATACCTAGTCTTATCGCTTCTGCCTGACCTTTAAAACCACCTCCTTTGACATTGACATTAATATCATAAGACTTTAGGCCTTCGACAATATTGAGTGGATCTTCAAGGTTGAATTGCATGTTTGGAATAGGAAAATATTCTTTATAGTCTTTCCCATTGACAGTAATCTTACCACCACCTTCTTTTAGATAAATTCTTGCAACGGAAGCTTTTCTTCTTCCTACTGTATTAATAACGTCCATATATATTAGGTGTTAAGTGTTTCAGGCTTTTGTGCAGCATGTGGATGATTGGGTCCTGGATACACATATAATTTTTTAAACATTGCTCTCCCAAGTTTATTCTTTGGTAGCATTCCTCGAACCGCTTTTTCTATAATCGCTTCAGGCTTCTTAGCTCTCATCTCAGCAGCTGTACGACTTTTTTGTCCACCAGGGTATCCTGAATATCTTTGATATTCTTTTTGTGATTCTTTCATCCCCGTAAATCTGACTTTGTCAGCATTGATAACAATTATATTATCACCAGTATCTACGTGTGGTGTATAAGTTGGCTTATGTTTACCTCGTAGCACTGAGGCTATTTGAGTGGCCATTCTTCCTACAATCGCACCATCTCCGTCTATGACAAACCACTGGCGGTCTACCTCAGATTTTTTAACAGATCTTGTGCTATAGCTTCGTGTCTTCACAGTAACAAATTTTATTCGTTATTAGATGCTTTGGGACATACATTAATCCTAAGCGGCTGCAAATGTAGATTGCTTTTACGGAAATTACAACACTATTCACGAAGAAAATTTAAAAAGTGTGCGATTTTTTTATTGATTATCAGCTGTTTATGAAGTGTGCTATATAATATTTGTCTTCTTTAGGCTGTGTTGGTTTCATTATTACAGGCGCAGGTCTAGAGTGCGGAGAATGGCCGATGGTTTAGATTTATGAATCTAATCAGCGATGGACCATTCAGGGTTTGTAAGCCATTATCATTTTGACATTTAATTAACTATTAAATGCTTCTATCATATTGATAATCATACCGATACGACGTCCAAGCAAAGGGGTGTTTGGGATAATTATAGTATCTTTGCGCTCCATTTTTGAATTGAGTATATTATACAAGAAGTATTCATATAGCCCTTGGAGTTTAAATTTTAGTTAAGTCTGCTTCGGAGGATGCAATGTAATATTTTCAA
This sequence comes from uncultured Saprospiraceae bacterium, assembly GCA_964591455.1. GTDB lineage: Bacteria > Bacteroidota > Bacteroidia > Chitinophagales > Saprospiraceae > RFSX01. The sequence goes on along the minus strand of CAZQDZ010000002.1, from coordinate 98,824 downwards.
ATAACTAGAATGAGTAAGAAGAGAGTATTGTTTGTTACCCAAGAAATGAATCCATACACCACGTTATCGGAGATTTCTGGCATAGTCAAACAACTAGCCCCGTTCACACAAGGAAAGGGCATGGAGGTACGGGTCTTGATGCCAAAATTTGGTAGTATCAATGAGCGCCGACATAGACTCCATGAAGTTGTCAGACTTTCAGGGATGAATATCATCGTGGATGATGATGATTATCCATTAATTATCAAGGTAGCTTCTCTTCCTGGAGCTAGATTGCAAGTCTACTTTTTAGACAATGAAGAGTTTTTCAAAAGAAAATTTGTCTTCGATGACGCAGATGAAAAGCCTTTTGAGGACAACCAAGAAAGAATGGTATTCTTCTGCAAGGGTGTTATAGAAACGGTTAAGAAATTTGGATGGCCGCCAGACATTATTCATTGTCATGGTTGGATGACCAGTTTAGTCCCTTTTTACTTGAAGACAGTCTATGCTAACGAACCGATATTTGAACAATCTCAGATAATCTATTCTGCGTACGAGAATGAGTATGAGAAGCAGTTTACTGAGAAGTTTTTTGAGATTGCAGCAATAAATCAACTAGAGAAAGAAGATTTGTCGGCGTTTAATAGAGATGGAAAGCCTAAACTTTTATTTGGAGGCATGAAATATGCCAATGCTATCGTTAAAGGTTCTGAGACATTATCTGAAGAAACTTTAAAGGAGATAGAAGGGTATGACAAACCAATATTGGAGTCATTCCCAGAAGAAGAGATTAATGATCAGATGATTGAATTCTATAAAGGACTTCTAGAACCAGTAGCGTAAGTTTTGTATGAAAAATACATTTTTATTATTCATATGTATCTGCATAGGTATAACTGCTTGTAACGACCCAATTGCAGTAGGTTCTGATATCTTGAACGACGGCACATTAGAAGTAGAATTTATTGATAATCTTCCAATAAATGTGCAGACAATAGAGGGTGACCCTAGTGTTACATTTAGGAATTTCGATAACGGTGCTTTTAATGCTACAAATTACATGGTAGGTGTAATAGAAGATGCCACCTTTGGTCGTTCTGAGGCAGTATCATATTTTACAACGTCGCTCGCAGGAATTGCACCAGAATTTTCAGAAGAGAATCTAGACTCAGTGGTCTTAAATATCCCTTTTGACACCTTAGGTTTTTATGGTGATGTCACAGCCGTACACGATATTGAGGTTAGATTACTATCAGAAGAAATCGTACTAGAACGAGAACAAGCTGTTTTTGCGGATACCACATTCTCTGCAGGAGATGTAGTAGGAAGTCGATCCCTTGTTCTAAACCCAAGAGATAGTCTACAGTTACAGGCATTTACATCTGATGATCCTGATTCTTTATTCAATGCAGAATCACATCTTCGAATTCCTTTAGATAGACAATTCTGGATTGATTTATCTGCCTCTGGAAATCTCAGTGACAATGAGACTTATCAGAGTTCTGTGCCTGGATTTGAAATTAGCTCTACGCCTTCAGAAAGCAGTATGATAGGACTAAACATGATGTATGGTTTTAATACTAACTCACCTGGCAATATATCTTTCTTCATATCTACAGATGATAGCACCAGAGTAATTTATAATATTCCTATCGGTAGAATTAGACACAGCAACTTCACGCATGATTACGATGGAAGTGAGTTAGGAGGACAGATAGGTACACCTAATCCGTCATTACTCTATGCGCAATCGCAGTCAGGGACCGATATTGCTATAGATGTATCTGAGGTAAGAAACTTAGGAGATGTAATTCTTAATTCAGCTCGGTTAACAGCAAGTATTATGGATGAACCTGGTCTCAATCCCATAGAGGCTTTTTTCCCTTTTGCAAGAGACGAGGAAGGGGATTTGCTAATTATAGGTTCACCCTTAGATCCGATAAACCCGATTACTGAAATATTTGAAGATGGCGAGAGTGCTCAATCTTATGTAATAGATATCACAAATCACCTCAATAATATTAAAGAAGGTTTGTTTGCTAATGATACCATTTTCTTGATTGCTGCATCGAAAGCAATAAGACCTAACAGGTCTATAGTGCTAGGCACAGACCATCCAATCTTTCCGCTTGGAATAGACTTAATAATCACCAATCCATAAAACATAGATGTGTGGTATAGTTGCATACATAGGAAATAAAGAGGCATATCCTATTCTTATAGAAGGTCTCAGAAGACTAGAATATAGAGGATATGATAGTGCTGGAGTAGCCCTAATTAATGGTGATATGGAGGTGTTAAAGAGGAAAGGCAAAGTGTCTGACCTCGAGTCTCATATTATGGATAATCATGGCGATGACTTAGATGGCACCATAGGCATAGCTCATACCAGATGGGCGACACATGGTCCGCCAAATGATGTCAATGCCCACCCACATGTATCAAGTGACCAGTCTCTAGCGATTATACATAATGGCATCATAGAAAATTATGCGGCTATAAAAAAAGCACTAGAGTCTCGTGGGCATAAATTTGAATCTGAAACTGACACGGAAGTACTAATTCATCTTATAGAAGAGGTTAAGGAACAAAAAGACCTTTCACTAGAGGAAGCAGTAAGAGTCGCACTTAACCAAGTAGTCGGTGCTTATGCTATTGTCGTCATAGACAAAGCTAATCCAGACAAAATCGTTGGCGCTAAACTGTCTAGTCCATTAGTATTTGGCATTGGTGATGACGAATATTTTCTAGCATCTGATGCTTCACCTATTATAAAGTTTACCAATAAAGTAATCTATCTAGAAGATGGTGAGGTCATCTCTATTCAGAGAAATGGAGAATACGAAATTAGAAATCTGGACAATGAGGTACTAGATCCAAAGGTGCTAGAGTTGGAACTTAAGATTGATGAGTTTGATAAAGGGGGTTATTCTCACTTTATGCTCAAAGAGATTTTCCAGCAGCCAATTACCGTAGCAGAGAGTATGAGAGGAAGGATTAACGCCAGCGAGGGCTGGGCTATCTTAGGAGGCATGACTCAGCATATCAACCGGATAGCTAATTCTGATCATATAGTGATGACGGCCTGTGGTACTTCGTGGCATGCTGCACTCATAGGAGAATACTTGTTTGAAGATTTAGCTAGGATACCGACAGAAGTAGAATATGCTAGCGAGTTTAGGTATCGAAATCCTATCATCAATGAGAAGGATTTTGTCATAGCACTCTCCCAATCAGGAGAGACGGCAGACACCTTGGCGGCGGTAAAATTGGCCAAGGCCAAAGGGGCGCTTTGCTACGGATTAGTGAATGTAATAGGTTCTAGTATTGCAAGAGAAACGCATTGTGGCTCCTACATTCATGCAGGTCCAGAGATAGGAGTAGCTTCTACAAAAGCTTTTACGAGCCAGGTCACAGTATTGTCACTGATGGCAATATATCTTGGGCATTACAAAGGCCTTATTCCTGAAAATTACTTCAGAAAGCTGCTTGCAGAATTAGAATCTATTCCAGCTAAGATTGCAAAGATTCTGACCAAAGATGAGCAGATAAAGTATATTGCAGGTGAGATAAGAAATGCGTCTAATGCACTGTACCTAGGAAGGGGATATAATTTTCCAGTGGCATTAGAAGGGGCACTTAAGCTCAAGGAAATAAGCTATATCCATGCGGAAGGCTATCCAGCTGCCGAAATGAAACACGGGCCAATAGCACTAATAGATATGTATATGCCTGTAATTGTGGTAGCTACTAATAAGAGTGCTTACGAGAAAGTATTAAGTAATATACAAGAGGTCAAAGCAAGGAAAGGTGTTGTCATCGCTATCGTGAATGAAGGGGATGTCGAAATCAATGAGATAGCAGATTATATAATAGAGATACCAGAAACCGAAGATCCATTGTCACCATTACTGTCTACTATTCCATTGCAGTTATTGGCTTATCATATAGCTGTCATGAGAGGATGCCATGTAGACCAACCAAGAAATCTGGCTAAATCAGTCACAGTAGAATAACCCAAAGAACAAAAACACATAAACGAAAGAAATTATCTTATGCAACTTGATATAGAGTATAATTCGCAAACAGAGACACTAATAATCCCAGAGCACGGGAGACATGTACAAAGCCTTATTAAATATTGTAAGACAATAGAGGATGACAAGGAGCGACAGCAGTTTGCAGAACAGGTTGTAAACCTAATGCACCAGATGAATCCTCAGAATAAAAACGTTCAGGAATATCGAAATAGATTGTGGAAACATTTCTTTAGGATAGCAGAATTCGACATAAAAGTAACCGCACCTGATGGGTTATCTATAGAACCGGAAGCTGCCCGAGAAAGACCTAGCGGGGTAGAATACCCGACATTTGATAGTCGATTCAGACATTATGGACACAATGTAAAATCCTTAATAGAAAAGGCAATATTGATGGAAGACGGACCCATCAAAGATGGTTTTGTAGAGACGATTGCTGGCTTTATGAAAATGGCCTATAAGAATTGGAACAAAGAACATTACGTAAGTGATGAAATTGTTTTAGAAGATCTCAAAGCCATGTCTAAAGGCCAACTAGTACTAAGCGAGAATGCATCCCTGGACACCCTTGCAAAGGCAGTTAGACCCTCCAAGAGAAGAACCCAAAATAATAGTCGAGGAGGACAAAACAACAGAGGACGAAACAACAGGGGACGAAACAACAACAAAAGAAGAGGAAGACGCTAGTCGACCCCATAAAATAATTAAATCCTATTTAATTATAAATGCGTTTTGGAAGGAGACGATTAGGAGGATTATATAACCAACTAACATGACGGTGAGTGCAGATAAGATGGCACTACTCGCTTTCCCAGATGATATTTTGTAGATCACTTTACCAACATTTCATTTATGAATAGATTTCAAGTTATTGTGTCAATCTTATTCCTCACAACATCCGCATATTCAAAGGAGTATTTTACACCATGTAATATCACCTTAAAGAGTGGAGAACAATTCGATTGCTATGTGTCTGATGTATACAATATATTGGACTACGTTGAAATAAAAAGACACTTAAATTCAGAGAAGGAGAAGGTTAAAAATGAAACCATAAGCGCAATCTTGGTAAAAACAAAAGAAAGCACTTTTCTTTTGCTCCAAAAACCAGTATTTATAAGTGATAAGGATAAATGGTTGATATTAACCAAAAAATGCGCAGAATTTAGTTTGATGGGCTATTTAAACTCTTACCATGTAGGAAAAGAGGGTCAATTAGTAATGCTTTTTGATAAATTTCAAGCATACTATATTATTCAGGATCATGAAGGAGGCGACACAGACGGGATGGGAGAATTTTACAAAAAGCATACCCGCATTCACAAACGTTGGGATAAGCATAGATTAAGGCATGTCAAAGAGTTTTTTAGCAATGATCCAGAAATAGAAAAATTTTTAGAAGACAAGAAACGCATGAGTCAGAAAGAATTCTTAGAATATATAGAATATAGATGTTAATAATAAACAACATCATTGGTATGAGAAAAGATGAATTTTAAGGGTAGACGCTAGTCGTCCCCATAAAATAATTAAATCCTATTTAATTATAAATGCGTTTTGGAAGGAGACGATTAGGAGGATTATATAACCAACTAACATGACGGTGAGTGCAGATAAGATGGCACTACTCGCTTTCCCAGATGATATTTTGTAGAACACAGAAAACGCTTCTTTATCTTTCTTAATATCTGAATAGAATTGCTGAAGTATTTTAATCAGGCAGTATATAGCCGCAGCTATGAAAAGACCAATCATAATACCTGCTACAATTCTATTCTCAAAGGCTGGTCTTAGCTCATTAAAAAGAGACTTAATGATGACTAGTGCAAGTGTCCCACCTAGAAAATATAGATAGTATCTGGATGTAACAATGAAGCTTTCTTTTATAAGCAACCACAACATTTTAGAAGAGTTACTAGTGTTATGATAGGTGGAAGCTCTTTGTTTCTGTAATTTGTTTCTGCGGGTACGGGTACTTTGACGTGGAGGTACGACAGCAGTAAATCCTTCTTTTGATTTTTTTTTGCGACGTAGGGTTTCCCACACATAAAGATCATATGCCGCACGTCTTTTTTTATTACTTAAGACATCATAGGCCTCAGTGATTGCAATAAACCTTGTTGATGAGTCTGGGTCACTACTTTTATCAGGATGATATTTAACCGCTAGTTTCCGATAGTTCTTTTTAATGTCTGTGACTGTAGCTGACCTATCTACTCCTAGAAGCGCATAATAGTTCTTCATATTATAGTGACACAAATTACAACATCAGATGATTACATAATCTGCTTTTAGCCAGAGATCGTTTTTACTTAATATCCTTCCATATTCAAACACATATATATTTTCATCATATAATAGAGTAAATTTGGCCTACTTAATAACACTTAACAGGCAAGCGTATGTCAAACGAAGTATTTTTAGTAAAAGGTAATGCTAAATTATCTGGAGAGATAACACCACAAGGGGCCAAAAACGAAGCCCTCCAAATTCTCTCGGCTGTCCTTTTAACCAAAGAGAAGATCACAATATCTAATATCCCAGACATACTGGATGTCCGTAGGTTAATCTCACTGTTGCAAGGGCTAGGTGTTCAGGTGAAGCGCATGAACAAAAACAAATACAGTTTTATAGCCAAAGACATTGACTTGAAATACTTTGCATCTAAGGATTATCTTAGTGAAGCAAAGAAAATAAGAGGCTCTGTGATGTTAATGGGACCACTGTTGGCAAGATTTGGCAAGGCATATCTACCAAAACCAGGAGGAGATAAAATCGGTAGAAGGAGACTAGACACCCATTTCCATGGTTTCATAGCCTTGGGTGCAAAATTTAAGTACAAGGAGAAGAATGATGAATTTTTCCTTGAGGGAAAAAGTCTCAAGGGTACTTATGTGCACATGGAAGAGATTTCAGTGACAGGAACTGCAAACATGGTAATGGCTGCTGTGCTTACTAAAGGGACAACTACAATATATAATGCTGCCTGCGAACCCTACCTACAGCAACTGTGTAAGATGCTGACAAAGATGGGTGCTAAAATTTTAGGAATAGGTTCTAATAGACTGGTCATAAAAGGGGTAAGGTCACTTAAGGGCACTACGCATAGGATTCTGCCTGATATGATAGAAATTGGTAGTTTAATCGGTTTGGCTGCCATCACTGGATCGGGTATCACGATAAAGGATGTAAAACTGGACATGCTAGGAATCATCCCAGCTACCTTCCAGAAGTTGGGTATTAAAATGAGCTTTAAGAATGATGATATAATAATACCAAAGCAGAGAAATTATGAGATACAAAACTTTATTGACGGATCTATATTGACAGTCTATGATGCACCCTGGCCAGGATTTACACCTGACTTGCTAAGTATCTTGTTAGTAACAGCTATCCAAGCCAAAGGCAGTGTTCTTATTCATCAAAAGATGTTTGAGAGTAGATTATTCTTTGTTGATAAATTAATCGATATGGGTGCTCAGATTATTCTTTGTGATCCACATAGAGCCACTGTAATTGGGCTCAATCGAAAGAGCAAGTTAAGAGGGATAAGAATGAGCTCCCCTGATATAAGAGCGGGTGTATCACTCTTGATAGCTGCGCTATCAGCAAATGGCACCAGCACGATAGAAAATATCCAGCAGATAGACAGAGGATATGAGAATATAGACGTCAGGCTGAATGCATTAGGCGCAAATATTCAGAGAGTTACTACTTAAGCTGTTACATCTAAGTCTAAGCCACCATAATAAGCGGTATCAAAGTCCTTAATGTACTTAGTGTAATAGGTAATTTGTCCCGTATGATATGACAGGTGTTCTATCACATGAATGATAGCGCTAAGCCTGGTATGGTTAAAGCCTTGAATAGTTACTGAATCTCCAAACTTATCTGGTGATAATGATTGTACTACGGTATTGGATTCGGATAGTGTCTGATTCAATATATTTATAAGAGCTGATTTGGATTCCTTTCTTGAGGTGTCAAACTCCACATGACGTACTCGTATATCTGCTGCACCTCCTACACCAGACACAATATATTGTCTGATGTTACCACAGAGGTGGAGTACAAGATTTCCTGCAGAATTAGTGTTTTGATTTTCTCTGTGCCATATTTCGTCTTCAGTTAATGCATTTAAGCATTGGTTGATTCGACTGAGGCTTTCTTCTATAACTCTGAGGTTATATTCTGATTTGATTATGTCTATAAGTTTGTTATTCATCTGCTAGGGCAATTATTCCTATTTGTATTTCTATACCAGGTACATTTTTTAGCTTGGTATATGCTGCCTCTAAGGTAGCACCTGTGGTTAAAACATCATCTATAATCATGATGCGTTTACCAGCGAGTATCTTTTCTTTTTTTAGTAAAAATGTGTCCAGAACATTATCAAATCTGTCTTCCCTGTTTTTATGTGTTTGAGATTTAATTTCAATAGATTTCACAAGGATATTTTTCCCTATTGCTGTACCCGTTATGGCAGAGATACCTTCTGCAATAGCCATGCTTTGATTATAGCCTCGGTTGGCTTTTTTATTTCTATGAACGGGGACCGGGACGAGCAAGTCTACCCCATGATGAAATGGACAATTCAATAGGGCTTTACCATAGATTTCACCGAGCCGTACACCGATGTCATATCGGTTATCATATTTCAATGCATGGATTAGTTGGCGTATTCTTCCTTGCCTAATAAAGCTATATAATGCTGCACCAAAAGATATGTCGACCCTTGGTCCAAGTCTGCTTATTAAGTCATTTTCTTGCTTCTTGAAGTGATCAGTGCGCCTCACCTTGCTATGACAATCCAGACAGAATAATTCATCACTCTCCTGTATTATCTCTTTTTCACAACCTAGACAAACCTCTGGGAAGAGCAAATCTAAAATGTTGTTGTATATGGTTTTGATGAGGGAAGTCATTGTGAATCTAAGATAGGAGAAATTCAACATCTATACACGTGGACAAAAAAACGCCTGCCTCTGGGAAAGGCAGACGTCTCAAAACAAAACGAAAAACCAACTTTATCTTACAATCCTTTTCGGAGTCTTAGATCAAAATCTAATTGTTTCTTTTTTCTTTGGACTTTAATATTTACAACATCCCCTACTTTAGCAAATTCCATCACCTCAGATAAATCATCATAATTTTCAATCTCTTTTCCATTGGCACCGATGATAACATCACCAGGTAACAAGCCTGCCAACTGGGCTGCACTACCAGGCTCCAACTCTGCAATATAGAATCCCTGCTTAACCCTTAAGTTCTGTTCAGCGACAAGCTCATCGTCTACAGTGTCTCCCGCTACGCCAAGTCTAGCCCTTTTTATGTCTCCATTCTCCTTTATGTCATCTACAATTCTCATAACGAGATTAGATGGGATAGCAAATGAGTAGCCAGCAAATACACCTGTTGGCGTCGCGATGGCTGTATTGATACCGATTAACATCCCTTGCTGATTTACTAATGCGCCTCCACTGTTTCCAGGGTTTATTGCTGCATCTGTTTGTATGAATTCTTCTATTGTCTTATCACCCTGGATGATGTCTATATCTCTTCCTTTTGCAGACACAATACCAGCAGTTACAGTAGACTTGAGATAACTGAATGGATTACCTACCGCAGCGACCCACTGTCCCACTTTTACTTCGTCAGAATCAGCAAACGAAACGAACTCTAAGTCAGTCGCATTTATTTTAAGTAAGGCCAAATCTGTGCTTGGATCAGTACCTATTTTCTGTGCCACAAATTCTCGCTTATCTGATAATGAAACTTTGATTTCATCAGCAAAGCCTACCACATGATTATTAGTAACAATATATCCATCATTAGATATTATCACGCCTGACCCTGTTCCATTTTTTGGACCAAAAAACTGTGGTCCAAAGAAATCATCCAAATCAAAATCAAAAAAGTCAAATGGAGAATTTCTTCCTCTGTTTCTATTTCCTGAATCCTGTTGTGCTAAGGTCTTGCTTTGAGAAGCTTCTATATGTACTACAGTTGGCGTTACTTTTTCAGATGCCTCTACGAAATCAAATCCTGCCACCAATGTATTTGGACTTTGGTTGGTCGTTCTTACAAATGACGGCTTGTCTGATAATTCAGTAATTGTATTAGACGAGTTCTGAGAAGTCACTAAGATCGCTGCCATCCCCCCAACCAATCCGGCAAATATCATTGATAAGATCTGTTTCATCTACTTTTTATTTAATAGTTCTTGGTGCAAATCAAACTAAGTAGTTCCCTTCTAAGTTATTGCTAAGTCTTTGTTTAACAGGACATTAACAGCTATATAAAACTGAATCTACAAACAGTAAGAAGTCAAGAAAATAGACAAGTAACCGATGGAAATCTACGATTGTTTGCCATATTCAGACAAATAGAATTAATACAGAATAATCTAACACCGAAAAGTCGGTCAGACGCAATTATTAATGAACTAATTTATCACTTGATTTATACTGGAGATTATTTTTTCAGAGGAAGCATAACCACGAGCGACAATTTTAGTTTTTCCATTTTGCTCTACGAGAATTGTTGGAAAAGAATTAACGCCAAGGCTGTTTGCATTCTCAAAATCCTTTTTGACCAATTGTTTCATTTCATCAGAATGAAATGCACTTTCAAATTCTTTTGTGTTTATCCTACTGTTTTCTAGCAAAGGAAGATAGGTTGTCACATCATTTGGGTCATGATTATAATAATAGAAGGCTCGCTGAATATCCTTAAAGAATTTTGCTACATCCTTTCCGCCTAAAGTTCTATAGACAACCACAGCCCGACAAGAGGGCTCTGTGTCATAATTGAGATCATTTCTATCCAGAATACCATAGGTGAATTCCTGCCCAGTAGCTTTATTGACCTGTTTCCAATGACCAGCCAAGAATTCTTTCATCTGTGCCATAGGAACATCATAGTACGGTCTAAGGCCACCCATAACAAACGCTATATCTGCTTTCTCTTCAAAATGATCTAACACAGCTTTTAGCTCATCCGTCAGGCCATAACACCAGGAGCACATAGGGTCTCCTACGTAAATAATTTTTGTATCATTTTGTCCTGTCATAGAAAAAGAAGTGAGAAAGGATATAATTAATATTAAACACGTTTTTCTCATGTCAAACTTATTTGTGCTTCTGATATTGGCATTTAAAGTTAATAGAAAGAAGGCACACCTCAGAAAAAAAAGCAGGTGTCCGTATTTTGGACACCTGCTTTTAATTTATATCTCTAATTTTTATTTACTCAATAACTGCTTCAGATCTATCAATTAATCTGAAACCATTGCCATGGATATTTACTATTTCAAGCTTTTCGTCCTTCTTAAGATACTTTCTAAGCTTGGTCACAAATACATCCATACTTCGGGCAGTGAAATAATTATCTTCTCCCCATATTTTGGTCAAAGCTACAGATCTTTCTAGAACGTTATTCTTGTGAATGCAGAATAACCTTAATAGGTGCGCTTCTTTCGGAGATAGATTTTCTTTTGAAGTTTCTCCCTCTGCGTTCTTAAAAGTTAATATTCTAAGAGGATAGTTGAAGTGATAGTCTCCAAGTGTAAATTCTTTTACATCTTCTTTTGGATCTACTTTTTCACCTGCTCTCCTAAGAATAGCTTGGACCCTAAGCAACAACTCTTCTGAGTTGAATGGTTTAGTGATATAGTCATCAGCTCCGATTTTAAAGCCTTCTAAGACATCTTCTTTAAGAGACTTAGCGGTTAAGAAAATGAGGGGGATGTCCTTATCTTTTTCTCTGATTTCTTTAGCCAAGGTGAATCCATCTTTCTTTGGCATCATGACATCGAGAATGCAAAGTGCATAATTTCCTTTGTTATACTTAAGAAGTCCTTCCTCGCCGTCCTGGGCTAAATCTACTTCGTACTCGTGCATTTCTAGATATGACCGGAGAACATCTCCAAAGTTTTGGTCATCTTCCACAAGTAAAATTTGTTTTTCGTTGTTGGACATAGTGTCAAATAGGTTGAAAAAAGGGTGTTAACAGTATTTAGATGAAAAATATCTTATTTAGTCACACACTACTCACTTAAGGATTGGTTAAAAGGAAAAAAAATGGTAAATAAAGTACCCTTCCCTAGTTCAGAAGAGACCTTAATATCTCCTTTATGTGCCTCTACAAGTGCTTTTACATAGCTTAATCCTAATCCAAAACCCTTTACATCGTGTCTATTTCCTGTATGTACGCGGTAAAACTTATCGAAAATGTGTTTTAACGACTCTTTAGACATTCCGATGCCATTGTCCTTTATTTCTACAATAACGCCTTTAGAATTACTATTTGTGCGGATGTTGATTTTCGGTTGCTCGTTGGAGTATTTTTCAGCGTTATCTAGCAAATTATGGATAATATTGGATATATGGGTAACGTCAGCCTTTATAATTGGTGAGGAAGCTTTTAATTCTTCCGTTAGTTTTCCTTCACGCTTTTGAATCTTGAGTCTACTATTTATAGCTGCTTGGCTGACAACATCATTAATATTGACATCTGTATATTTTAGCTCAAACTCCTCTTTGTCTATCCTGGCCATTTGTAGCACCTTTTCCACCTGATTAAGCATTCTCTTGTTTTCTTGCTTAATAATGCCTACGAATCGTTTGATTTTATCTTCACTTTTAATAACTGTATTATTAGTGATAGAATCAGTTGCAAGCGATATAGTTGCAATTGGTGTTTTGAATTCGTGGGTCATATTATTGATGAAGTCAGTCTTCATTTCAGAAACCTTCTTCTGTCTAAATATAATAAATACAGTATATGCGAAGCACATTAGAATCAAACTAGTAAACAAAAGGGAGCTTAGCAGTGATGGAACCACCTTTGCCCAGAGCCAAGAACGTTGACCAGGGAAGAAAACCTTTAGAAATCCAGGGGAGTTATCGTTGTCATTAAAAAGCTGCACCATATGCTTGGAATCATTGAGACCCTTTTCGTTTCGTATTGCGGAACTACTCTCACTTGGGACCAGAACAGCAAATTTTCCATTTCTGATTACAAAATCCCTTTGTTTATTAGAGTAGACCCCATAATCATATTTCAATGCAATAGATTGATCCATTAAAGCTTCTTTAATGTACCGATCTAGATTGATTTTATTTATGGTTTCCAGCAAATCATCCGGATAGAGATTCTTTATGTTTCCAGCCAACTCTATAGTCCTGTTCAGCTTATTGTTTTGAGATGTCAACATCTTGGATAAAGCATTAGACTCTGTACCAAAAAGGGAGGATTTTTGTTTTTTTCTTAAAAAATCAGTGACAAACTGGGGCTCCTCTGTGTCTTCCGTCAGCCTCACTTTGACATTATTCATAGCCATTGTCACCTTATCATCAAAGTTCTTTTCGTCTAAATCAACTTGTGCTTTGATCCAAATAAACTGAGTAATGGCTATCCCGAGTAGGGCTATTGACATTACAATGACTATCAGTACTATGATTTTTTTATCCATTCTAGCTATTCATTGGAAGGACATAATGGTGACCTTAACAAATATAACTTTTCAACATTTGGAATGACTACCTTTAACTGAGAATTAAAAAAACCAGCCCAGACCTTAGAATATCTTAACTAAAAAGGCACTTCAAGTGCTGACAGAATGAAGAAAATAGAACATATCGGCATAGCAGTCAAAGACTTAAACCTGAGTGAACCCCTCTTTGAGAAGTTATTTGGTACACAGGTATATAAGAGGGAAGAGGTAGAATCTCAGAATGTGATTACTTCCTTTCTGAGGGTCGGGAACAATAAAATAGAATTAGTCCAATCTACGACGCAGGATGGCATTATCAATAAGTTTATAGAAAAAAGAGGTGAAGGCTTTCACCACATTGCCTTCTCAGTGACAGACATCAAGAGTGAGATGGAAAGACTGAAAAAAGAAGGCTTCCGATTGTTACACGATAAGGCTATAGTGGGCGCAGATAATAAGTTGGTCTGCTTTCTCCACCCAAAAGGTACCAATGGCATTCTAGTAGAACTTGTACAGAATATAGAGAAGGAAAAATTCTAATCATTGCTACTCAGACACTTACATTAACATTTTACTAGGTTTTCGTACAGAAGGGCATCATTTTTGTTCCCCTCATATGTAAAATAATTCTCACATGAAAGCCACCCTGATTTTATTATTTTTCGTCTCTTATGGCACGATTAAGGCCGGCGACAATCCTGCACTAGCCTATATTGAGAAATATAAGAGTATAGCCATCTCAGAGATGGAGCGAACAGGCATTCCTGCAAGTATTAAGCTAGCGCAAGGACTATTAGAATCTGGTAGTGGCAGTAGCACGCTTGCACTAGAAGCCAATAATCACTTTGGAATCAAGTGCGGAGGCGCTTGGAGTGGAGCGACATTCTACAGAGAAGATGATGACCACGATGATAAAGGAAATCTTATCAAGAGTTGTTTTAGGAAGTTTGATAACCCATCGCAGTCATTTTATGCCCATAGTGCATTTTTGACGGATCAAGGCAGATATGAATTTCTGTTTAATCTGCCTCAAGGAGACTACGAAGGGTGGGCCTACGGGCTCAAAAAAGCAGGGTATGCTACCGATAAAGCCTATCCAAGTAAACTGATAAGTCTCATTCACAAATATGAATTGTACCAATTTGATACGACACAAGATGAGCCAATTTTGGCTACAGTGCCAGAGGCTGTCAGTATCGAAGAAGAATCGCAAGGTTCAGATATCGTAGAATATAAACCAACGACTAGTTTAGATTTATTAGAAGGCGAAAGACAAAGAAAGGAACTACCAGTGGACCAGAATTACCACAGAGTACAAAAAGGGCAGACTATTTTGGAGATTGCTACGATTTATGATTTAAATGAGACTAAGATCAGACTTAGAAATAGAATTCCAAAAGACGCTGAACCACTGGATGGAGAAAAAATATATCTTAAGAAAAAGATCAGTATACTGCAACGTCCTGCATTTACGCGGACACCTATTGAGGGGACTGCCGCTGTAGATGAAGAATATATATTTTAACTTAGGGCTTCAAAATCTTATTAAAGATGAAGTCTGTAATGTTAAGATATGTTCTTAGTCTTTTTATTGGGCTATTCGGGGCAATGAATATAGGGGTTGCTCAGGATGGTTTTCACTTTGGAGCTAAAGGAGGACTTTCATTGGCCAACCAAAACTGGAATGAGAATGATAGAAGCGCACTTCTGACTTTTCATGGTAATGTATTTATAGAAAGCCTAGATTTCGATGATCGAGGAGCACTATTTGCTCAGTTTGGCCTGCACAATAGAGGAAGTAGTATCAGAAATAACACCTTCAACTTCAACACCCTACAGACAGGGTATAGATTTCAAAATTTAAGTCTAATGGTTGGCGCCAAAAAAAGAATCCCAACCAAGTTTTCTGCTGGCGTTTACTACTCTGTTGGGCTGAGAGCAGAATATACCTTATCGAATAATTTAGAGCAGATATTAATTGACTTTTGTTCCATCACAACGACGACAAATAGATGTCCATTTCCAGATCCCATTTTTGTGAATAATTTCAATTATGGACTTACTGTAGGCGGCGGATTTGAATTCGGGGGCACGGATTTCTTTACACCAGCTATAGAATTCTCCATTAGTCCTGATGTATCTTTCCAATACGACAGACCCGAGCTGCCCAATTTAGGATTAGCTCAAGCAAGAATCAGAAATATATCTTTTGAGATATCGTTGGTCCTGAAGTTTCTCAGGGAGATAGTATACGTAGATAAGTAAGGTTCATTATTTTCTTTCCACCTATCAGAAGAATCATTAGTCTTGCTATAGCTACGAGGCTAGCGCTCTTTAAGCAGATTAATAGAGACAGACGCTAAGGACGAATCAGGAAATCGACTTTCGTATTTGGAATCGCAATGAAGTCCTGCGCGGGCGGCGACCGATTTAAATACATCCAATTCTACTATATACTGGTCAGAAAATCCGTGTGTACCATCATAAGCTGTCGCAGCAGTTCGGCCTATATTTTGTGCGACGAGCTCAGGTGGGACTGTATGTAATTCTATAACAAGCAATCCATATTTCTTTACATAAGGTGCCCACTTTTTAAAGTGCAGCAATAGATTTTCTTCGACCTCATTGTTAGATAATCTACGGCCTCTAAACCCAAAGGCACCACTGGACAAACTAACATTATTGTCAGGCACACTTGCGGGTTGCTCCCAGATTCTATTGTGATCAAGGAAGGTTCTTACATTGAGTAAATCTTGTAATTGGATGTTGTAATTTTCTTCTAGGTCCTTCGCCAATAAATCAGGGCGACCTATATCTCCCCATATTACTTTGGCCCAGATATTAGCTTGGATAAGATTAGCTCTGGTTACTTTGAGCGCCGCCTGGTTGTAGTCTGCTCCTACAAGAAACAAGGGGTGGTCCTCTAGCACTTTGCCTCTTTCTGTTTGTTGCTCTACTACATTATATAGATGCTCCAGATAAGCACCATTACCGCAGCCCATGTCCACAATACCCTTAGGTTGCTGATCTATAGGCTTATTGAATATAGATATGATAATCTCATCTACTTTCTTGAAGTATGTGCTATGGGCGCCACCACTTCCCCAAACATTCATTCTCCTGTCTACATGAATTTCGTCTAATCCTTCTGGAACATCCCATAATACCTTAGGATTACCGAAGATTAATTCGCCGACGTGTCTGAAAGTGGCGCTATATGATACAGTCACACCAAAAGCACTTGCCCTCCTCGCGAAGAAAAGTCCTTCTTCCGTGAAACCAAAAGTGTCATTTTTCTTTTCGAACCAACCCAAATAGGAGAAGAAGTCAAGCAGCGTCCGGAAGCTCTCTGCTTTCTCATGAAACTCTTCGGGCATGAAATAAGCTTCCATAAAGTATTTATGAAACATACCGTTCATCCCTAAAGCTACTATAGATGGTGCACAGATATTGCCTTCTATATGTTTGAGGATTTGTTGTTGTATTTCGTTTGTGAGTGGGTCACTGTTTTCTGCTAGTCCATATTTGGATTTATAATTATCCATTATAGCCACTAACTTCTCGAAGGGTTGTTGTCTAAAGAGTCTTGGATGAAATTTTTCCGAAAACGCCAAGAGGTCTACCGCACCTTCGTATAAATGACAAAGGTCAAAAGCAATTTTTGATTTCTCATTGGTATTATAGATGACACTGTCCTTCTCATTGTCAAGCTTTATATCTAACCAACCCTGTGAAGACAAAATTCTCAGTGCGACATTGAGGTATCCTTCATTGGCGGAGAATTCGCTTGTTAAGTCAGTGATAGAGGCGCTAGAATGAGTCAGAAGATGACTCAGCACTCCTTTTTTGTGTAAGGCATATGCCACAGGCGCTACGACCAATCCATCCAGGTACCTGAAGAGGTCTCCTCTTAGTTTTCGTTTAATGTCTTTAGATAGCATACCTCTAATTTAGTAGGAATTTATTTTTGCGATTTCAAAACCAATACCCAAGCAATGAGACCAAACAAAATATTTGGCACCCAAGCACCCCAAAAAGGGGACATAGATAAATTGTTGGAAAATGTAGCAGAGAACTGACTTATTACAACAAAAGCTGCACCAATAATTACTCCCAAGGCTAAGTGAAGACCCATACCTCCACGTATTTTCCTAGACGCAACGGCCACACCAATTATTGTAAGGATGATAATGGAGAATGGTTCAGAATTTCGCTGGTGTAATTGTATAATAAAGTTTTTAGGAACGGCGACGCCTTTTTCTGATTGTCGTGCCACATACTCTTGCAGGTCACCAGTCGTCATGTTTTCCATAATTTTCATATTCTGAACAAAATCAGCAGGTGTTAGATTAAGGATGGTGTCTATACTCATACCTTTGGCGAGGACTAACGTTTCATCCATATCCTTAAATGTCCTGATTTTGTAGTCTTTGATAGTCCATTCATTGGGTTCCTCTTTGAAAATCAATTTTTCGGATTGAATCGTCTTGACCAGGCGCCCATGTTCATAAGTTTCCAATCTAAAGCCCTGAGCGGTGGTATCTCTTTTTTTATAGTACCTGATATAGACTTTCTCATTTTCATTGAGGAAGAAATGAATCTCAGTATTTAGGGTTTTGATACTTCTTTTTGATAAGTGCTCTATCTCAAAATCATTTTTCTTCTTATTGCTGTATGGAATGACATAATTTTTGCCTACCCAAAATGCAGCGGCCAACACAGAACTGGCCATCACATATGGAACGATTACACGTCTAAAACTCATGCCTGAGCTAAGCATGGCTACTATCTCAGTGTTTCTGGCAAGTCTAGAAGTAAAAAAGATAACCGCAATCAATGAAAAAAGAGGCCACATCAATCCGTTTATCCAAGGAATGAAGGGCACATAATAACCCGTTATAATCTCTAGGGTAGATAATTCAGCATCTATAAACTTGTGAATTTTTTCACTAAAATCGATGACGATAGAAATCAAAGATATCAGCAGCATCGTGAATAAGAAACTGTTGAAATATTTTCTGATGATATATAAGTCTATCTTTTTGATATCGGATTATAGAACGTGAAGCTATCGTACAATATTCGAGGTATTAAAGCTCTGACACAATTGAATTATAATCTTTTGGACACTTTCGATAACAGATTATCTCGCCAGATTACAAAATCTCCGTCTATAATCTTCTCTCGGGCTGTTTCTACAAGCCATAAGTAGAAGCGCAAGTTGTGTATACTGGCGATAGTGAAGCCAAGCATCTCATTGACCTTAAAGAGGTGCTTAAGGTAGGCTTTGGAGTAGGTTTGACTAAAGTGATTATCAGACTTAACGTCTATTGGTGAGAAGTCGTCAGCCCATTTGGCATTTTTTATATTTATAACACCATCAGAAGTATACAATAGGCCATGTCGCGCATTTCTAGTAGGTAAGACGCAATCAAACATGTCTATACCTAAGGAGATACATTCCAGTATGTTTTCTGGCAAACCCACTCCCATAAGATATCGAGGTTTGTCCGAAGGTAGGATACCGGTACATACTTCTGTCATCGCATATAGCTCTTCATGAGGCTCACCGACAGAAAGACCACCGATGGCATTAATCTCTCTGCCTTTGCTTGATATATACTCGCAGGACTCTGTACGAAGATCTTTGTAGGTGCTTCCCTGCACAATAGGTGCCCAAATCTGATGATGGCCATACAAAGGCTGGGTGATATCCACTCGTTCAATGCCTCTATCTAACCACCTATGAGTCAGTCCCAGAGACTTTTTTGCATACTTATAATCACAGGGATAAGGCGTACATTCATCAAAAGCCATAATAATGTCAGCACCGATTTTACGCTGAATATCCACGACATTTTCAGGGGTAAACATGTGCTTACTTCCATCTACATGTGAAGAGAATCGAGCACCTTCCTCTAAGATTTTTCTACGATCACTGAGAGAGTATACCTGATAACCACCAGAATCAGTAAGGATGGGGTTTTCCCACTTCATAAACTTATGAAGGCCACCAGCACCTTCTATAATATCTGTACCTGGTCTGAGGTAGAGATGATAGGTATTACCTAAAATAATCTGGGCTTTAACGTCAGCAATTAGATGCTCTTGCGTCATGGCCTTGACTGTTGCTTGCGTACCTACCGGCATGAATATAGGTGTCTTTATTGCACCATGGTCTGTGAGAAGCGTTCCAGCACGAGCACCACTTTTCTCATCTTTTTTTTCTAGAGTAAATGACATTTGTGCACAAATATAGATTGAAAGCGAGAACCAATTCGTTTCATTATCTTTCGCCCTAATAAATTCTTCCTTATATGAGGATACATAAGTTATCTATGATTATAGCTGTGCCAATAGTATTGGTACTTATAGTGATTGGCTATATAGCTTATACAGACCATACTTCATCAGCTATAATTTATATAGTGATTCCTATCACCTTTTTGGTCCTTATATATCTTTTTTCTCCTCAGATAGATTATTGGTGGTTCAGTCGTAATCCAGTAGAGCTAGATGATAAATTAATGTCAATGCTTAATAAAGTTAATCCCAGATACGCAGTATTGAGCCAAGAAGAGAAAATTGAATTTAATAACCAACTGTTTCTTTTTACTGAAGGGAGAGCCTATTCAGCAAAAGGAATGGAGACAGATAATGACAATGTGCCTTATGATATAAAAATGATGATTTCTCAGATTCCTACAACAATGACCTTCAGAAGGACTGAAAAAGATTTCAAGGACTGGGAAAGAATCGTATTATACAAGCATCCCTTCCCGTCACCACGCTATAAGTTCCTTCATACAATGGAGACCTTTGCAGAAGATGGTATTGTCATTTTATCACTTGAGCATGTAGAGAAAGCGATTGTACAGCGTGGAGAACACTATGATGTGGCCTGGCATGCCTATGCCGAAGCATTTATCAAATCCAATCCCACTGAGAACTATCCTGATTTGCCCAAGGATGTATGGGATAAAATAGAAAGGATATGTCCTCAGGATAAGCGAACGATAACCAATACATTGGGGTTTAAAGAGGTAGATGCAATGGCAGTATTGATTAATTTGTACTTTAATGTAGAGACGGCTTTACGAAGA
Organism: uncultured Saprospiraceae bacterium; assembly: GCA_964591455.1. Classification (GTDB taxonomy): domain Bacteria; phylum Bacteroidota; class Bacteroidia; order Chitinophagales; family Saprospiraceae; genus RFSX01. Next base: position 78,203 of record CAZQDZ010000002.1, on the reverse strand, counting down.
GAATTGCCACAGGTTTCAGATAGATTTGATGCTATTTTTATTCAAAAACATAGAAATGCTTAGATGAAGAAGATTTTACCAATGGTCATTATTGTTGGTGCCATTATTACCTACCTTATTCTGACAAGAGGTCCTGAACATAATAGTGGTAACAGTGCACCAGCATTCGATGCTGAACTTATTGATGGCAGTGCCTTCTCTCTTTCTGATCTGAAAGGACAATATGTATTATTGGATTTTTGGGGATCATGGTGCCCACCATGTAGAAGGGACAATCCCAATTTAGTGGCTTTGTACAATAAATTTCACGGCAAGCAATTTGAAGATGCTTCAGGATTTGAGGTGGTAACTATAGCGCTGGAGAAAGACAATAGGAGATGGCAAAAAGCAGCTGACAAAGATGGATTTACTTGGAAATATCAGATTGTGAGAATAGCTAAATTGGTCCTTACAGATGCTTTGGCGCTGAAGTACAATGTCTCAGATGTCCCCTCTAAGTTCCTAATTAGCCCACAAGGCGATATTATAAGTGTCAATCAATCCAAACAAGAAATAGAGTCTTTTCTCAGTTCAAAACTAAATAACAAAAAGGCGCATTAGGACTTATATCTTTGATTCCATCTCCAAAATGACACAAGAATTAAGATTTTACTGCCAAAATGACTGCAATTAAGCTATGGCAAAAGGTTTGTTACATACTATAAAAAATAAGCTAAAGATGACAGGTGACGAAACACCAGAAACAGACGTAAAGACTGATGAACAATCAGAAAACAACGCAGAAACAAAGGAGAAGCCTAAGAAAAAATCAAAGCGCCGATCCAGTTCTAAGAAAGAGATAGAAGAATTAAAAGCCGAATTGGCAGAGTCAAAGGACAAACATTTGCGCCTATTCGCCGAGTTTGAAAATTTCAAAAAGCGGACTATGAAAGAACGGCTTGACCTACTGAAGACGGCTGGCCAAGACACAGTCAATAAGATCTTACCTATCATGGATGATTTTGATAGAGCAAAGAAAAGTGCAGAAGATGAATCCTCAGAAGAACAATTGAGTGATGGCGTATTAATGGTCTATAACAAGTTATATGCTGTTATGAAAAACATAGGTGTCGTTCCTATGGAGACCACGGGTGAGACTTTTGATCCGGAATTGCATGAAGCAATCACTGAGATCCCTGCACCTTCTGATGATATGAAAGGTAAAATCATAGATACTGTGGAAAAAGGGTATCACATGAATGACAAGATTATTCGATTTGCAAAAGTTGTCGTAGGTAAATAGATACCGACAAAGTGCTAAAGCATAATTATGGCTAAAAGAGATTACTATGAGGTTCTTAGTGTATCCAAAGGAGCGGATACCAAGGAGATAAAGAAAGCATATCGGAAAGTGGCGATGAAGTATCACCCAGACAAAAATCCAGGCGATAAAGCAGCTGAAGACAAATTTAAGGAAGCAGCGGAAGCCTACGAAGTGCTGAGTGATGAGCAGAAGAGAGCGCGGTATGATCGCTTTGGTCATAAAGGAGTAGACCCTCAAGGTGGATTTGGTGGTGGCGGAATGAATATGGAAGATATATTCGCCAACTTCAGTGATATCTTCGGAGATAGTGGTAGCCCATTTGAAAGTTTCTTTGGAGGAGGATCTAGGAGAAGAAGCAGTGGTCAGAAGGGCACCAATATGCGAATTAAGGTCAAACTAACGCTAGAAGAAATAGCAGAAGGAGTGACCAAGAAAATTAAGATAAAGAAACATTCTACTTGTGACACCTGTAGTGGCTCTGGCGCCAAAGATAGTAAGGCCGTCTCTACCTGTGGCACTTGTGGTGGTTCTGGTTATGTAAGACAAGTCAAATCTACCTTCCTTGGTCAGATGCAGACCACAACGGTATGCCCTACCTGTAATGGTTCAGGAAACCAGATTACGAGCAAGTGTACCTCATGTAGAGGCGACGGTAGGGCGATGACTGATGAGACCATAGAGATAGAAATACCAGCTGGTATGGAGGAAGGTATGCAATTATCTAAAAGAGGATTTGGTAATGCTGGCAAGAATGGAGGCCCTGCGGGAGACCTCCTAGTGGCAATAGAGGAGAAACAGCATGAACATTTCAGTAGAGATGGTCAGAATATTATGTATGACCTATTTCTGAACTATGCTGATGCGGTTCTAGGCACATCGGTAGAAGTACCTACCCTTAAGAAGAAAGTAAAAATTACTATACCTGCAGGCACACCTCCAGGAAAGATATTCAGATTGAGAGAGAAAGGCATACCCTCTGTCCAAGGCTATGGCGGCAGAGGCGACCAGCTGATTAATGTAAATGTCTGGACACCTAAAAATCTCACGGATGAAGAGAAACAACTATTGGAGAAAATGAGGTCCATGCCTTCCTTCCAACCGAAGGCCGGCAAGGACCAGAAGGGATTCTTTGCCAGAATGAAAGAATACTTCGAGTAGTGCGGTGGCTATTAGGCATATGTATGTTGGTATGGATGGGTTGTGGACCTAGCCCATACTTCGAAGAATCAATCGAGATTAATCCATTAGGGTGGAGTGGTAACAATGACATCAGATTTAATCCAGAGATTTCAGATACATCCGCTATATATGAGCTCCAACTGATTATAGACCATGAGGCTACCTATCGATACGAGAATATTTATTTCTTAATCAGTACTCATTTTCCAGACGGAACTAAGAGTGAAGAAAAGTTATCTGTAGACTTAGCCACCAACAAAGGCAACTGGGTAGGCAATTGCTCTGGTGAAGTATGCAAACTGAAAGTATATCTGCTTGACAATTTTAAGTTTCCTGAACCTGGAAAGTATGGAATTGAGTTACGGCAATACACAAGAGATGAGCCACTTGAAGGCATAAATGAATTGTCTTTAATGCTATTTGACACACCTACTTCTAGGTAGATAATAAATACAATTTAATTTTTTGTTGACAATTCTGAGTTTGAGAAACACATCAGAGTTGCATATCCTTGGCGGCCTTAGTTAAATACGCTTCTGCATTGGTTATACTGTCCTCTAATGAATGTGATAGATCGGATATAGCAGTACACTTGGTGATGCCAGTTGACTGCAAAGTATGGTGGTCTAAATCAGTGTGCCCAACAATAGCAATTAATGGCTTTCCATACTGACGACATAGCTTGGCGACTTCACCTACCACCTTACCTTGTAATGATGATTTGTCTAGCTTGCCTTCGCCACTAATCACGAAATCACTTTGTTTGATCTTGTCTTCAAGGCCTACGGCGTCATTCATATATTGGAATCCGTTAGACATTTGAGCATAGGGTAGAAGACCGACTAATCCTGCGGCTATACCTCCTGTAGCCCCTGCACCAGGCAGGTTAGCCACCAGACGACCTGTAGAATGTGCAATCAGATTTGCAATATGTGCCATGCCTTCATCCAGGATTTCTATTTGCTCCCGACTAGCCCCTTTTTGTGGTCCATATACTTGGGCGGCACCGTTTGGTCCATAGAGTGGATTGGTGACATCACAGAGGATATTCATGGTGAAGTGAATAGGAGTAGAAGGCATGACTATGTTTTTTATGTCAAGTAGATTTCCTCCAGTCGGAATGAGTGGCTTACCAGAAGTACTTATAAATTGGTAACCGAGACGATGAAGAATTCCTAGTCCTACATCATTAGTACAGCTACCACCAAGGAATAATGAAATTGTATGACACCCGTTGGTTACCGCCTCGGCTATCAGCTGTCCAGTTCCTAGGGTAGTGGTTGACATAACATTTAACGCTTCTGTAGCTAATCTCCACATGCCTGACGCGGCTGCTAGTTCTATATAGGCATGTCGGTCCTTGATGAAGTAATCTGCCTTAATTGCGTTGCCTAATGGATCTATAGTAGTGGCTGTAGTGGCTGTTAGCTGTAGTTTTTGTTTAAGGACTGAGAGCGATCCATCTCCACCATCTGCCATGGGTTGTTTGTCAATTTGAAGGTTAGGATGAGAAGTAAGCAGACCATCAGCGACGGCTTTACATACACCGAAGGCATCCATAGAACCTTTGAATTTATCACTGCAGATAAGGACCTTCTTATTATCCATTAGTTAACAAGATAAGTTAGTTTGATAGACAGAATAGCCATAATGTAGACAATCAATAGAAAATTTAAAGAGTTAATGGATTTAACGCCTTCCACTTTCAGACAACTTCATATCTAGAACCTTGGGTCCATAAATTCATAAATTGGCCTTATAGGCATATTTACCTCAATTGTCATATTTATTCAGCATCATAAGCCTTGTTTGCCGTAACTTTACAGCCGCTTGCCACATCAACTAGGCGAGAACCAAGCCTGATCTTAATTATTAAAATTTAAAGACTGCAATCAAGATGAAAAATTTGATTCTATCATGCCTATGTATTGTTGTCCTCCATTCAGGAGTGATAGCTCAGTGTGAGACAGGTGGCCTTGAGAGAGAAGCCATTGGTGTCATAGGGAATGACCATAGGGTAAATAATGCTTTTTCATATGGTATGATTTCTTACCAAAGTCATGCGGATAACTATTACTATGCTTCCCCAGATGAGCCACTCTTTTACCTTGGATTTGGTAAGAGTTTGTGGGCGGCAGCAAAAGACATGTCAGGTGAACTGATGATGTCTGCCAATACTTTTCCTCAACTAAGCGTGCACGACTTTATACCTGGACCACTGAATAGTGAGACAGGAGAACCCTTCGAATTGCCATGCGACGTCTTTAATAGGGTATGGGTTGTACGCGAAATAGACGTCTTTCTTATGAGAACCCTTTTTGAAGAGAATAACTTGGGCATAGACGATATATCGACAGATATTCTAGAGTGGCCAGCTAGAGGGAATCCACATTTAGGCCAAGCGACCATGAATAGAGACATGGCACCGTTTTTTGATTTTAATGGAGATAATACATATAACCCGCTTGATGGAGATTACCCATTGGCGTTGGCAGAGAGCCCAACTTTTATACCGCATCAGTTTAGCTTTCTGATATATAATGATAGATCTCAGCATCTTCAGACTCAGGGTGAGTCTATTGGTCTAGAGATTATGCAAACGAATTTTGTGGTTAATTGTACAGAAGATTCACCGTCTGAAGATGGTGTTTTTACCAGAATAACGTACAATTATTTTGGTCTAGAAGAATTATCGGAATTGAAATTGGCCATCTGGGAGGATAACGATATGGCCTGCAATCAGAATGACTATGTAGGCTGTGATTTGGACCTTAATTGCAGTTATTTCTACAATGAGAGTGGAGAGACATGGAGAGATGAATGTCATGATCCTGATGTTCCAGACGATAACGGGGCCATTAGAACCAGTGTCTTTTTAAATCACAGTATTAAGTCATTTCGAAATTGGTTTTTATTTGGTATAGGTAACCCGATCGTGCCAGCTATAGATCCTACTGGGCCACAAGAATTTTATAGATACATGACAGGTCTTTGGCGGGATGAAACACCACTTAGCCCAGGCGGTAGTGGGTATGACCCTACTGCTACAGAAACAACGTTGTTTGCCTATCCTAATAGGCCTACAGATTCTGATGGTTGGTCCATGCAAACTGCCGGTATAGATATTCCGATAGATACGAGATCTTTATCAGTACTTGTGGACGAGACCAATGTACAACCAGGTGCAACAGGTACTATAGATATGGTCGACCACTTTTTGTATGATCCCAGTACTGACCGCTTAGAAGTCTTTGAACAATGGCCAGATCTCATGAATGATTTGAAAGAAGAATTCGAAATGATGAAGCGGGGAGAGTTTAATTGTGGGATACAGCTAGAGCAATGTCTACAAGACTGTGTCTGGCCAGGCGATGTCAATCGAGATGCTACAGTAAATGGGAAAGATATTATTTCGGCAGGTGTGTTAGCAGGATTAGATATAAATGATGGGATTCCTAGGGGATTACAAACTTCTGATTGGTTTGGATTCAATGCAGATGATTGGGCAGTATCTCTAGGAGGCGTCAATGCTAAGAACGGAGATGTCAATGGCAGTGGTACGATTAACGGCGCAGACCTAGAAGCCTTGACTGAGAATTTTGGAAATATTAGAGAGGGCTATGTCCCAGTAGACCGTGTACTTAATCAAACAATAGATCCACAAGGACTCAGAGTCCAACTGGAAGAAGAGTCGGTAGACCTAGAAGATGCGACCTTATTCGATAGGATAATTAATACCGATATAATTCTCGGTGATCAAGATAATGCAATAAGCAGCAGTCTCCATGGGCTCTCATTCGACATGCAATTTGACACCAACCTTGTCGTTCCATTTGTGAAGGTAGATGAAGTAGTTAGTACGTTGTTTGATTTTTCATTTGGTGATATGACAAATGCCGTCAGAGATGGCAATGCATTATTAGGAAATGATAATATCCAATATGGCTTTACCCAATTGGAAGGGGACGAAGTGACCATTGGGGGAGTCTTAGCCAACCAGAATCTATTCATAAAGGATGATGCCCGAACGGCTAACCCAGACGGAATAGATACCTTGATGATAAGATTTTTCAATGTGTGTGGTGTAGATAGCGAAGGCAATCCTGTAGATATAGGCGTGGTTACAGATACATTGATAATAACAGGATTGATATTTGACCCAGCGGTGGTTTCTAGCACTGTAGATGTAGATGAACTAGATACAAACATCAAGTTATATCCTAATCCAGTGGGTGAAGAATTATTTGTCTCATTCACTGATCAGATGGTGGGAACGCTGTCTATAGTAAACATTCAAGGTCAGAAATTGTATCAACAAAGATTGTCTCGAGAAAGTCAGTTACGCATAGACGTTAATGACTTTTCTTCAGGGGTATATATTGTACAGTTTTCTGATGAGTCTGGGAGAATAACTTCAGCCAAATTTGTGAAGTAAGTAAAACAAATAAGTAAGAATATCAACAGGGGCAGACCTTACAGTCTGCCCCTGTTTTATTATCAAAAAGATGAAAGCTTCAGAAATTTCATATTATTTAGACATTATCTAGAAATTTAATAAACCTTTGTCTTTACAAAATCACAGCTTACAGAACATGATTACCTTTTCTGATCTGCATCTTACTAAGTTTCTTTGGCAAGCGCTGGAAGACCTCGGGCTACAATACCCCACTACAATACAGCACAAGACCTTTTCTCCTATAATGTCAGGCAAGGATATAGTCGGCATAGCGCAGACAGGGACGGGTAAGACCTATGCTTATTTGCTGCCGACATTGAAAATGTGGAAGTTTACTAAGTCGCCTCATGCGCAGATTCTAGTCATTGTACCTACAAGAGAGCTGGTGGCCCAGGTTGTAGAGGAGGTGGAGAAATTGACTAAATACATGAACGTCTCAGTTGCTGGGGTGTATGGGGGTACTAATATTAAGATGCAGAAAGCAGAATTAAGCTTGGGTGTGGATGTGATTGTCGGTACTCCTGGCCGATTGGTGGACCTTATGCTGGATGGCGTACTCAAAACCAAACATATCAAAAAACTCATTATAGATGAGGTGGATGAGATGCTTCACCTTGGATTCAGGACTCAATTGAGAACGATATTAGACTTCCTGCCTGAGCGACGCCAAACGCTGATGTTCTCCGCCACCATGCCAGAAGAAGTCGAAGCCATAGTCAATCTTTTCACTGACTATTATACAAAGATAGAGGCCGCCCCTTCTGGTACACCTCTAGAAAGCATCAATCAGTATCTATACCAAGCCCCGAACTTCAATACGAAAGCTAACCTGTTAGAGCACCTGTTGGATTCAGACATATCAATGAGTAAGGTACTCGTATTTGTCAGTATTAAAAAAATGGCTGATGCCCTCTACGAAAGGCTATTTTCGAAGATGGAAGAAAGGGTAGGGGTCATTCATTCTTCCAAATCTCAGAACACCAGATTCAATACCGTCAATCAATTTCAGGACGGAAAGATGCAGGTTGTGATTGCAACCGATATTATTGCAAGAGGGTTAGATATCTCAGAAGTGACACATGTGGTGAATTTTGATTTGCCGGAGGTGGCAGAACAATACATACACCGTATCGGTCGTACTGGTCGGGCTGAAAAAAAAGGCATCGCCGTATCATTTGTGACAGAATCTAACGATGCACAAAGAGAAGCCATTGAAGCGCTAATGGGCATGTCTATCCCAGAAAACCCCTTGCCAGAAGAAGTACAAGTGTCCACCGAACTCATCGATCTGGAGAAACCTGTAGAATTTGTGCCTTTCAATAATCATAAGATGCGACAGTACAAACCAAGTGGCGATGCCTTCCACGAGAAAAAAGATAAGAATAAAAAGACCAATGTCCGATTCAATTATGAAGATGAAATGAAAAAGAAATATAAGAAGCAGTACAAGAGAAATAGGAAGTAATTAAACACTTTTCATTTCTAGCCTGCCCTAAATAAGAGGTAGAACTGAACAAAAACACCCTCATAGACATTAAATATCTGTCTACTTACAAAACAACAAAATGCACAAACTACTTATTCTCTTCTCTTTGGTATTTGTATGTTATTCCTGTCAGCAGTCCACAAAGTCTACTTCAGACAAAGAAGTAAGCGCTGAAATGGTCAAACCGAAGATTAATTACCCAAGTGATATGGTAAAGATTTTTGATAATCATGGTGGTTTGGCTAAGTGGAATTCTATGAAATCAATGTCCTATGATATCGTCAAGGAAGGTGGTAACGAGACACAAATGATAGACCTTCATAGTAGAGCAGAACGTATCAAAGCAGCCACTTTTGAATCTGGATATGATGGCAAAAACTACTGGGTAGTCGCGGACACCTCTTATAAGTCTAACCCTAAGTTCTATACTAATCTAATGTTTTACTTCTATGCAATGCCATTTGTGCTGGCAGATGGCGGTATTAACTACGAAAAGGTAGATCCCCTCATGTTCGATGGAAAAGCGTATCCAGGTTACAGAATATCATATGGAGACGGTGTAGGAATCAGCCCTCAAGATGAGTACTTCATCCATTATGATGCTAATACACACGAAATGGCATGGTTAGGCTATACGGTTACTTTCTTCTCAGGGGAGAAAAGTGAAAAGATATCTTGGATCAGATATGACGACTGGAAGCAATTCAATGGTCTTAAACTACCCAATACTATGAGCTGGTATAAGTCAGAAGAAGGTAAGATTACAGAGCTGGCCAATAAAAGAGAATTCGTCAACGTAAAAGTTTCTGATCAAGCTTTTGCTTCACAGAAACTGGCAATGCCAGAAGGGGCGAAAGTTTTTGAGTAAAATTATAAGTAATAATACATTGTTATTAGGCTGTCTCAGTGATGAGATAGCCTTTTTTTTATGAACCCTCTCCTAAAAAGAACTTATATTTATATAAATGAACAACACTTATATAATCTTATCATTATGAAAAACGGTATTCTCTTTATTGCGATGTTGACCATAACCTCATTCATCTACGGACAGAGGTCGTCCTTTGATTTGTCAATTCAGCTTGGCAGTTCCTTTAGGACTATTAATACAGAAAGTGAATTTCAAATCGATAACCGGATAATTGAAACTCAAGGATTGCATGAGCGCAAAATGAATTATAATATAGAGCTAGGTTATAATTATAAGATTAATAATCAATGGGTTGTCAAAACAGGATTTAATTATTCTACCCAGAATTATTATACAACTAATTTAACGGATTCTAGATGGCCAAGTGAACATGATGGAAATGGTGGTTTCGTGGATGACCCCAATCTTCCAAATGATCTCATAGGAACAATAAATCGTTCTTTTGCAGGCGTGCCACTTTTGCTGAGGTATCAAATGAGTAATTGTAACTTATCTCCTTATATCGAAGTAGGACCATCACTCATGGTCTTAACTAATTCAAGCTTTGAAGACAACTTTCTTTTAGAAAATACGGTTATTTCAACCGCGGCCATTTCAGACAACTATAATAATTTCAATATTTTTGGTAGAGCCACGATTGGTATCAATTATACGCTATCAAGCCAAGCTCAGATGTTTGGAGGCATCACCTATAATCAGCAACTGAATAACATCTGGAAAGAGGATTTTACAGAAAGACTAAATAGTTATGGCCTGCAAGTGGGGATGAGAGTGAAGTTTGGCCAACAAAGAAGGTGTTGCAAACCTAAGTCTTGCTGCCCTATGTCAGATGAGAAAGTGTGTGGCGAAAAGCCTGAATAGACACTAAGTAATAATACAGATTAGAGCAGTATCTCCAAAGAGGTACTGCTTTTTTATTCATTAGTGTGGGCTAGAATCTATAGCCGATCTTAAGGTCTGCATTGGCGTCTATAATTGTGGATGAATTCACTGCTCCAGTCCCCACTCTAAAATATCGACCATATATAAAATTAAGTTCGATAATAAAATGAGACTTGATAATCCATTTATATCCAAAATTTGCAGCCAGAGCTAGTTCTTTTGGGCCATTAGTCATGGCACGTTCAGTCAGATTTCCCTCTGCTTCTAATTTGTCTATTAAATCAGGATCATTACTTAATATAGAATCTAATCCTAGATAGGGACCCACAAATAGCCCATTAGCATATCTCTTATTAAAAAAGAGATAGTACTTACCAGTGATGCCAAGATGCATACGCGTAATTGAATAATCAATACTTTGGAATGCAAGGCTATCACCAAAGAAAAACGATGTTTCTTTAAAGCTAATCTGCCCAGATGCTTCTATGCCAAAATTCTCAGTTAATAATCTTTCATAGTGAAGGGAATAACGACCATCTACTAATCCTATATCTGTCTTAATCTCATGCTTACTCTGCCCATATCCATTAAGGTTAAATAATAGCAAAGCTAGAAAAAATGAAAGTCTCATAGAATTCATAACTAATTAATACAAGGTTAATAATTGTTCTATTGAAGATCGTTCTCATCTCCCTTCACAATCCTAATCTCCCTTTGAGGGAAAGGAATACTCACGTTATTCTCTCTAAATAATCTATCTACTTCTAATCTAATATCACTTTTTATATCCTCTATCACAAGAAGATTTCTAGTAAAAAAATACAATTTGAAATCCAAGGAAGAACTCGCAAAAGATTCAAACCGAACAAAAGGAACTGGATAATCTATAACGTAAGGGTTGTTCTTTACTGACTTAAGAAGCAACTTTTTGATAAGGGTTGTATCAGAGCCATAGGCGACACTAATATCTATCACAAACCTAACTTTATCACTGTTGTGATTCCAATTAACGACTTTCTCATTGACCAGTTTGTGATTTGGGACCACTATAGATACACTGCCTCGTGTTTCCATTACAGAAGCTCTAAGACCTATTTGCTTGACGGTGCCTATCTCGCCATCTACTTCTAAGATATCTCCCACCGTGACACTCCTTTCAAATAGAATGACTACCCCAGAAACAAAATCATTAAACGTCTGCTGTAGACCAAGGCCAATACCGACTAATAAGGCAGCAGCACCACCGAGAAGAATACTCATATTGATGCCAAATGCATCAAGCGCCATGATAATAGCAAAGATGTATATCACATACTTTATCAGCTGATTGATGGCATACTGCGACCCTTGAGCAATGTCTCTTCTTTTATATAGATTATAAAACAGGAGCTGTGTGATTACCCATATAATTAACTGGGCGACGACGATGATAAGTAAAGCCTGCAGGATATTCGATATTCTGAAACTGACTTGCTCTCCATCGATTGTTCTTTCGTATAAGGCAGGATCTATATTGAAATTCTGGAGCATATATATACCCACTATCAGGAAGAAAATATACTTGACCACACGAAGGGCACTGTTCTCTATTTCATCACGTTGTCCCTCTGTAGCTTGAGTCGCTTGCCTTTGTCTGACATAAAAAGGATGAATGAACACATTTGACACAACCCAATACAATAACCTGGCAAACTGCAAAAGGGCTAAAGTGCTCACGATAGGCAACAAGGATAGTTTGAATTGACCCGTATCATATAGTGTGAAATCTAACTTTAGGATACTGAAGCCAATTAATATTATCGTAAAGACCGCCAACAATCTCAGAATACTTGTCAGCTTTCTCATCTCAGAGGATGAAATGTCTGAGGACTCAAATATTTTCGGAAAATATTTTTTGAGTAATTGACGGTAAGCAACGACTATCGCGAGACTCATAACCACAAATAGTATAGCATGCCCTGTGGTGAAGGGATTCTCTCCTACATTAAACAATGAATACGACAGAATTTCTTGCATGTTGTAAATATACTGTAAGTCAGATTTCCTCCTTGTTGTTTTTGTCTGATAAGAATTACATATATCATTGCAGCGGCTGAGCATGTATACAAAGCTTAAGATAATAGGACTACGATTCACGCCAAAGTGGATGAGAAACAGGGTGGAACCCATAGCTCGTTCTATCATAGCACTTAGATACAAGGGCAACGAATTTCAATGTAACCTCTGCAAGTATAAGCTCAACAGTTTTGTCCTTTTGGATTCAGAAGATTTGCTTTGCCCACGATGTGGCAGCCTGGGTCGCACACGTGGGCTATGGGCTTTGATACAAAGTGAAATCTCAGGAATGCAAGTATTACACTTCTCTCCACCGAAATCCTTACGAAAGGCCATTAAGCTATATGGTAGCACAAAGCGGTATAGCACGTCAGATTATATGGGAGAATTTTCTGCTGACAGACAATATAATCTCTGCGATATAGATAAGGAGGAGAATACAGTCGATATAGTTATTTGTTTTCATGTCCTGGAGCACATAGTGGAAGACCAGAAAGCAATGTCTGAATTATATCGCATCCTTACGCCTGGTGGCAAAGCCTATATACAGACGCCATTCAAATCTGGCAAGACATATGAAGACCAAAAGATCCAATCACCATTGGAACGGAAAACGCATTTTGGACAAGAAGACCATGTCAGAATTTATTCACCCAAAGGACTAAAGGAACGGCTACAATTGGCTGGATTCGATGTAGAAGTCATTCACCAACATCACGATAAGCACAACTTTCATGGTCTTAAGGAAGAAGAAATTATCTTAGTCGCCACTAAATAAAACAATACCACCTATGCTTGCACGTAAATAATTTTCTTTGTTTCATAGTACCCTTCATCAAAATAGTCAGATATGGGTTTTTCATCTACATAGTATCTTGACTTTACTTCATTAATCTCCTCAGAAAGATCTCCACCTTTTAGTGTAATAAGACCATTTGGGATTGCATTTTGTTTATTGTCAGACACCAGATGCATCGTCAAAGGAATGAGTTTCTCGAGCCTTGTAACTGCTCTAGCGAGTACAAAATCAAACTCTCCTACGAGCTCTTCAGACCGCTGGTGCTTTGCCGTTGCATTCTTGAGTCCCAGTGCTTGTATGACCTCATTGACAACAGAAATTTTCTTTGAGCGGCCATCTATCATATAGAATTTAACTTCAGGGAAGAGAATAGCTAATGGGATGCCTGGAAATCCTCCTCCTGTACCTACATCAACGACAAAGGTCCCGTCTGTAAAGGGTACAAATTTGGCGATGCTAAGACTGTGCAGGACATGATGAAGATAAAGGGCATCAATATCCTTACGGGAAATGACATTTATCTTTTGGTTAAGCGTAAGGTATAATTGGTCTAGCTGTGTATACTGTTCCTTTTGTGCCGCCGATAGTTCGGGAAAGTATTTGAATATTAAAGAGGCCGTGCTTACCATCTATTCTTTTGTGGGATAAGAACGGCAAAGCTAAATAGAACATAAGACAATGATTGGAGAAGGTCATAGATGGGAAACATCCAAAGGTTAAAATTGGACATAAGTAGTTTTTTGATTCTATATACTTGGGGCATTAATAACAACCATCGTACAACTGCAAATAAAACCGCCCACTGCCACATACCAAACATCACCAAGCTCAGTAATGCTACGTAGATAAGTATTTGGGTAATGCTATAGATACCCAGAAGGACTTTATGTATCCCTTTATAACTGATCGCAGTACTATAATGCCTGATTTTTTGATGCCAATATGCGACAAAGCTGATAGGCGCATCTGAATAGACATAACTATTCTTGTCTAAATTTATAGCGGTGTTTTCCTTCGTAGCCATTTGCATTATCGTGAGATCATCATCTCCAGAAGCCAAATGACTGTACTTATGCAAGGCACCGGTAGGCAGACTTGTTTTATCATATAGCATGTTTCTACCTACCCCCATATAGGGCAGACCTTTAGCCGCATAAGAGAGATACTGAACAGCTATAACCCAAGCCTCGAAGTGACACCATTTGCTCAGTAAACCGTGGTCATGGCGCAGTGGTCCGTATCCCAAAACCAGTTTTATATCTTCATTATACACGTTTTCTATCATACTCTGTGCCCATAAGTCGGATTTGGGTCTGCAATCGGCATCTGTTAGGAGCACAAAATCAGTGTCTGAAACTATGAGCGCCTCGTTGAGTGCCTGTTTTTTCCCACGCTTATTTTGCTTAACTTCGTAACACTTCACAGGCCACTTCATATTATCTATCTCGGCAATATACTGTGAGGTGCCATCAGTAGAGAAGTCATTGGCAATTATTATTTGGTTATTTACCTGACTTTGCTGCATTATATATGGCAAATTTGACTTTAGGTTAGGCAATTCATCCTTGGCACAAATTATAGTTGTAATAGGAAAGTCATCTTGCTGACGCTTTCTTTTTTTATAGCTAAGAATGGCACCAAATATGAAATACCAATAGAATAGTTGAATTGAAATCAGAATTCCTATGAAAAGTGTCATCAGCTTTACCAAAGTCTAATTGGAGGACAAAAATGAGAAGATAAAACGTCTTATCTTGGTTATTTTCTGTTGAGATACTGATTACACTATATACTACAATCCCATTTTTTTATCATCTATGTGACAAACAGATTATTAGGATATACTAATATTCATGTTATCAAATGTTTACATATAAGATATTAATTTAATATAATTTTATAGATAAAATAAATCTCAGATGAGAAACCTTTTTATTGTTATTGCGCTGTTGGCTACGTCAGTACTACAAGCACAGATGACTATCAATAACCAGACGTTATTTGGTAACGAGTGGATTGACTATAATAAGACCTATGTGAAGGTAGGTGTTGACCAAGATGGGATGGTTATGGTTACTCAGGCCCAATTGATTCAGAATGGCCTAATTCCCAGTCAGCTTATAGGTGCCAACCTAAAGATGGTTTCTAATGGTAATGAAATGCCCATCTACGTATCCAATGATGGTACATGGGGAAGTAATGATTATCTACTTTTCTATGGAGAAAGAAATGATGGCTTCTTAGATGGTCCCCTCTTTGAAAATGCAGCTGAAGATCAGATAAATCCAAGAGTGAACATGTATTCTGATACCAGATACTATTTCATATCTATAGATCAGAGTGGCAGTCATGAAAGATTCGTAGCTAGAAATAATAATGTAAATGGGTCCACCTTAGCCAAGGAGCAATTCTACATGGAAAAATTATCTCAAGTTTTTGAAGATGACAAATGGACAACAACTTCTCCAGACGATGTACAACTAGAGTTTTCCAGTTTCCTTCCGATGGATGGTTTTTCATCTCGTATGTCAAGTGACAGAACGATGGACTTTGATTTTGATCACTATTATGAGCAAGGAACAGAACCAGAGGTCTATATAAGAATAGGGTCTAATAACTCAAGCCATTTTATTCAGTTAGAATTCAATGGCACACCGCTCTTGAATGACATCTTCATTGGCGCTCAAGTAAAAGCATACAGAGAAAATATAAGTAAAAATAATGTTAGAGGCGATAGAACCAACTTTGTCAGACTTAGAGGGACAAATTCTTCAGACAATCAAAGTGTATCTATCGTAGATGTTAGATACCCTAGAACACATACAGCAGGTAACAATACCCAATATCTTTTCTATTCAGGGGCAAATAATAATGACCAACGGGTAGAGATACCTGACTTTGGCTCAGGCACAAAACCATTGGTATTTGATTTGGACAATCATAATGTGATGGTCCCAGTGATGAATGGTAACACAGCCAATGTTATCCTTCCAGGAGGTAGTGTGAGTCAAGCCAGGATATTACTATTGACAGAAGAGGAGTACCTACAGCCATTAGAAATTACCCAAACTAATTTCATCAGATATGAGAATTTTAATCCTTCATATTTAATTCTAACGAGTAATGTACTGAATACAACAGAGAATGGAAGAAATGTAGTAGAAGAGTATGCTGAGTTCCGTGAGTCAGACTTAGGTGGTAGTTTTGAAGTGAGTATAGTCAATGCAGAAGATCTTTATAACCAGTTTGGTTATGGGGTAGCCAACCATCCACAAGCAATCAGAAATTTTGCACATTATGTACAGGATAAGTGGCCAAATCATGAGCTGAGTGTAATAATTGGAAAAGCACTTACCTACTTTAATAAGAATGCTAATGTTGTTCATGAGAATATAGTCCCTACGTATGGGAAACCAGGATCAGATAATCTTTTATTTGCGTCTAATGATTTGCCTTATCCTAATGTAGGGATTGGTAGAATCGCAGCACAGAGCCAGCAACAACTTTCAGATTACTTGGATAAGGTAAAGCTCCATGCTGCACTTAGAGACGTTGTCAATCTTCCTATATCGGAAAGACTGTGGCTCAAAAACATGATACATCTTAGTGGAGGTGGATCAAGAGAGCAGGCCCAGATTTTCAGAGACTTAGGCAAAATGAGTGACATTGTTACTGAAAACCAATTTGGCGCAGACATTACCACATACAGGAAGACGTCGTCTGACCCTGTGACTACAGCGGTATCAGAAGAAATAATAAACCTTATAGACACGGGTATAGCGATGTTGACTTTCTTCGGTCACTCATCAGCGGCTACATTTGACTTTAGCATAGAGGATCCAAGAGAATATAGTAATGAAGGAAAAAATCCAATTATCTTCTCTATGGGTTGCCATTCAGGTGATATACACGAGAATACGCGTTCTCTCAGTGAGAATTTCGTCCTTACACCAAAGCTAGGTGCTGTAGGATTTATAGCTTCTTCTGGTAATGCTTATCCAGATGCTTTGGCTCCACTGGGAGAAAAACTTTATGACAGAATAGGGAATGAGTTTTATGGACAACCCCTTGGATTGGCTTTGAAAGATGCGCTCATAGAAGAGTATAACATCATTAGAGAATTATATGATAACTCTACAATGCAAGCGACTTTCGATCTTACCTTTGATCATATAATAACCCTGCTAGAGCAAAATACTTTTCATGGCGACCCTGCTGTATCATTCTTTGCCTTAGATGGTCCTGATTACGTTGTAGATCTTCCTACTGTCAGAACGATGGATGTAGTCGGCACGCAGAGTGAGTTTATTGAATTAAGTTTTGATGTTGTAAATCTAGGAATGGGTACGGATACTGACAGTCTGGATAATTATATCACGCATACATTTGGTAATGGAGAGACACAAACAATTTTCTTCAAATCTCCAGCGGTAAAGAACAGACAAAATATAACAGTAAAAATCCCTAATCCAGGAAAAACAGCTCTTGGAAAGAATGCAATAAATATCGTACTGGATCATAATAATCAGGTACGTGAAGAACCCAATCCTATAGGCGAGGACAATAATGATCTTATAAGAGCATGGTCTTTACCGACAGGCTTTTGCTTTTTCATATTTGACGATAGTGCACAGCCTATCCACCCTTATGACTTTGGGATTGTAGGTGATCGTAATGCGACCTTGTTCGCTTCTTCTTCTAATGCATTAAGTGATAGAACACTATATGAAATACAATTAGATACTTCTGAGCTATTTGATAGTCCTTTTCTGATGAATGATGAAATACTATCGTCCTCAGGTGTCATACGTTGGAACCCTAATGCCAATTATAATCAAGAAACTGTCTACTACTGGAGAGTAAAGCCTAAGAATGCAGCTAACGCCATCTGGAGTCCTGCAAGTTCTTTTGTCTATGTAGAAGGCGCAGCTTCAGGATGGAATCAAAGTCATTTCTATCAGTGGACCAAGGATGAAGGACGTAATGTTTTGATAGATACAACATCCAGAGATTTGGTGTTTACTAATACTTTATTTGATATTAGATTACAGAACGCCGTCCATCCTTTTGCAAATCCAGAAATCGTATATCAAAATGTCCTATCTGAATTTTTAAGATTTGGTGGAGAAGTTACTGCGGGTGTTTATATGGCCAGTTTTGACGGAGACACAGGCGTTGCCAGATTTAATAATGTAGGCGGAGATCATGAAAGTCATATATTATCTCCATGGATAGAAGATTATGTGGCCTTCCCATACTGGACCGATACCAAAGAGCGAAGAGCTAACGTCATCAATTTTATAGAGAATGTAGTCCCTACAGGAGATTATATTGCAATGTACACCATACAGAGAACGGATATAGGTGGTGTCAATGATTATAGCCCACAAGACTGGGAAGCTGATGGTGCTAATGGTGACCCTGATTTAATGTCAGTACTGGAAAAATATGGCGCGACACAAGTCAGATCATTAGCTAATGATGTAAAGCCATACATCTTTGTATTTAAGAAGGATGACCCTTCATTTACACCAATAGAATTAAAGGCAAACAGCGATACTGAAATCATAGAAACTAATGTACAGATTACGGCGAGATGGTTTGAAGGACAATTGGAATCTACGCCTATTGGTCCAGCAATAGCTTGGGATGAATTGCTGTGGAATCTGGAAGACTTGGATTTAGAGCAAGACACTTTCCGCCTAGATATCATAGGTATAGATGAGGCAGGAAATGAAACGGTAGTGATGTCAGATGTAGATGAGTTTGTAAGAGATATTTCTAATATTTCTGCAGATACTTATCCTTATCTCAAACTGAGGTTTCATACTTTTGATGAGACTTCGAGGACATCAGCTCAGATACCATTCTGGAGAGTACTTTATACAGAAGTGCCTGAAGCAGTACTGGATTTAGAAACAAAATTGGTTTTTGAAAGTGACACGATTTCGAGAGGTAGACCATTCAAGTTTGAGACGGTAGCTACCAATCTTACTAATGTAGATATGGATAGTCTCTATGTGGACTTTACAGTTACGGATCAGAATAACCAAATCAGAACGACAACTCAAGTACTAGACCCTCTTAAGGCGTTCGAATCTTTAGATATTAATTTCGAATTACCGACAGACGGTCTTGTAGGAGCTAATCAGTTTAGAGTAGAAATCAATCCTGGTCCACAGCAAAGAGAAAAACATCTCTTTAATAATTTGGGCCTCAGATCATTCTTTGTCGAGGGGGATAATACCAATCCGTTATTAGATGTGACTTTTGATGGTGTCAGGATATTTAATGGAGATCTTATCTCTCCTAATCCTTCTATCAGAGTAATCTTAAAGGATGAGAATACTTTTAACCCTATAACAGATATTTCAAACTTTGATTTGGCGCTTCAGCGTTTGCCAGACAACCAGCCTTATCCAATAGACCTGAGTGCAAATGATGTAGTTTTCTTCCCTGCAGACTCCACCAATAATTATTGTGCAAGCATTGAGTTTACACCCGAATTTGAATCAGGAGAATATATCCTATTTGTACAAGGAACAGATATGGACGGCAACCTGTCAGGTGACAGGAATCTTTCCATTGAGTTTGAGGTAGAAACAGCCTCTACAATAACCAATGTGATAAATTATCCGAATCCATTTTCTACTCAGACTGAATTTGTATTTACACTTACAGGAAGAACCGTTCCTGATGAGTTTACCATACAGATATACAGTATGTCAGGAAAAGTGGTCAAGGAAATTAGAAAGGAGGAATTGGGACCATTACGTATCGGACTTAACAGAACAGATTACAAATGGACAGGAACTGACGACTTCGGTAATAAGTTAGCCAATGGTGTTTATCTCTACAGAATTATAACTTCTGAAGTAGACGGCAATACACTAGACCATCGTCAAACCGAAGGCATAGATAGCTTTTTCAAAAGAGGATTTGGAAAGCTGGTAATTATGCGATAACTCTTGATAGGGCAAAAAAGATAATCAGAAAATTAAGTGGGGAATATTGCAACAGCAGTATTTCCCACTTTTTATTACGCTAATTTCTGCCACTGTTACCGACCAACTCTAGGATTGCATCACAATAAAACTTCTGCGTCCAGTTAGTATATGTATATCTCTGATAGAGGCCACTTATCGGAATCGATGAGGGTATTGCGCCTTTGTGTATAAATCTTTTTCTCTGCTTTTTGATAAGTGGCTTCAGGAGTGGGACCAGAGCCTCTAGATAACTTTTGTGGCCAGACCGCCGATACATCATAGTAAATAGAATAGCTAGCTGCGCATTGCCAGTAGTGCAGGTGAATGAGTGGTCGCCATTCCAATCGTTGTCATAAGACCCTGCGATACCATCTTCCAGAATAAGGTCCTTCAATGTTCGAACGCTTGCAGTCACAGTCTTTCGGAGCTTACGGTCATTTAGGAGATCAGCACATTCCGTCAGGCCCCTCAAGGTATAGGCTATAGTATGTGTGTATGCTTGCTGGTCTGGATAAAGTGCCCAGTCTGAAAAGGCTTTATTCTCCAGCTGTAACCCGGATATCCGCTTAATTAACGTCTTGGTTTTTGTTCTAGGCTTACTATACTTAATGAGTTCTGCTGAGGCCATGAGCCAAGCCACCCTGGCGTAATAGGCAGGATTGAAATGTTCTACATAATTGTAATTGGTAAACAAGCCTTCCTCATCCAACTGAGTACCTAACCAGTCTACTGCAAGAATAATCATTTTCAGTATGGGCTCAGGGTCTTTGTTCATATGTGCAAAGAACAATAGGCCTTCCAATATCTGAGCTGTATCAAAGATGATAGGAACCGGATTATCTACACTCTGGAAAAAAGAACCATCGGCATTCTGTATCTTCTTTAGAAACGCTAATTGACCTAAGGCTAATTCACATGCCTCCTGCTTACCCAAAAACTGACCTGTCCTATATAATGTAGGTATGAGGTATCCTGTGGTTTCAGGATAAGCTGGCCCCCACTTACCTCTAAGTGTACGTGTTCCAGAAGACCCCTGGTTTCCATTTGCCTTAAAGCTGGCCATTAACCAGTATAAGTTGACCTCTAAAGAGTCCATTAGCTTATCCCTCCCGCCTAACTTGCTGATTACGTTTTCTATGCTATCCAAAAAATTGAGGTTTAAAAACGTGTAGGCCTAGGCGTAGAATAGGATTTGTCACCTTATATATTTTATGGTGTGGTATAAGCTCGCCTCCAAATGATCTCATATATCTTTCTACTCCTTGAATGATACTGCCATCAAAATCAAAATAGCGACGATCATTAGAGCTGATAACATGCCACAACAAAAGACTTAAGGTCGTTCTCATTTCTTTTTCCCTCCGGGTATAACAGGCAAGGGCATAACTTGTGTTCTTATCATGTACAATGATTTGTGCAGATAGATTTTCTCCTGTTTCTTTATGCTGCGCTGCTATTATCCGCAGGGATCCTTTATCATGTAACTTACTGTATAACCTCATTAGTGCTTCTTCATTAGCTGGTTGTTCCCTGTTCTGGTCTGCAAAAGCTTGCTTTGCTTCTGACAGAAAAGTATTCATATCTATTTCTATGATATCGCATATTTCCTCTGCTTTTGTGATGTCTTTTTGCACCACTCTCTTAAGCTGAGACCATAATTTTTCCTTTCCTATCGAGCTGTCTATTATATAGGTGTACTTACCAGTCTGCTTATAACCATTCCAGTGTAGCCCTAACCAGTTTTGATAATCTGTATGATACTGCTGATAATAGAGGCTATATTTTGGCAGGCGATCGATCAAGGTCTGTGTATGCTTGTACGTGAATTGTCCTTTTTCATAATTAGACAGGTTATCTGGATATAGCAGATGTATGCCATTGTAGGCAGTCATCAGGGGATTTATAATCAAATTAAAACCATACACACGTCTGTGATGATAGACAAGCACGCCTAATAACTTGCCGGCTTTATTCTTATCTAGAATTACATCCCAATCACCTTTAATACAGACGGCATCCATCCAGTCCGGTGAATATTGAATGGGGATATCATAATCATGATAAATAGAACGATATATTTCTTTGTCGGTTATAATCTAGATATTTAGAATCTAAAGGTAAGACTTAAGACGTAGTAGAGAACAAATCTGATTTTTTTGAGTCAACAAAAAGGCGATATAACACGTGCATTAGATTGGTTTGCAGAGAAGGGCTGGCAACCTGCAGCATTCCAAAAGAGAACCTGGCTGGCTTTTCAGCAAGGAAAATCTGGCTTAGTCAATGCACCGACCGGTAGCGGTAAGACCTATGCCCTCTATCTAGGAGCCTTAATGGATTTGCTTAATACAGATCAGAAGGGCCGAAGTGGACCCTATATTTTCTGGGTCACGCCTATACGAGCATTAGCCAAGGAAATAAAAATATCTTTAGATAAAGCCAATGCTGCATTTGGCTTGGACTGGAGAACTGAGATTAGAAGTGGAGACACCACCACAGCCCAGCGCAAAAAGCAACTTACTCACCCGCCAGAGGTGCTTATAATAACGCCAGAAAGTATGCACGTTATCATGGCTGCCAAAGGCTACCTCAAGTTCTATAATGGGGTATATGCGGTCATTATAGACGAATGGCATGAGTTAATGGGAAGTAAGCGTGGTGTCCAGGCCCAACTCGCTATATCCAGAATCCGAGGACTAAATCCGCAGCTGCGTGTGTGGGGCATCTCTGCCACCATAGGGAACTTAGAAGAAGGGATGGATGTCTTGCTCGGCAGTAGCACGGGACATAGAGAACTGATTCGTTCCAGATTTAAAAAGAAAACCGAGGTGATATCCATCTTTCCTGATGACATAGAGGAATATTCCTGGGCAGGCCACCTTGGACTGCGTCTTGCTGAGAAAGTCTTACCTATCATTCATTCTGCACAAAGCACTCTCATCTTTACCAATACGCGAGCTAAATGTGAGCTTTGGTATCATCGGCTTTTAGAACTAGACGAAAGTCTAGCAGGAGATATAGCGATGCATCATGGGTCTATAGCCAGACACCTAAGGGACTGGGTAGAAGACGCGTTGTACGAAGGGAAATTATCGGCAGTGGTGTCTACCTCAAGTCTGGACTTAGGAGTAGATTTTCGCCCAGTAGAGAACATCATCCAGGTGGGCAGTCCTAAAAGTGTATCCAGATTTATGCAGCGAGCAGGACGGAGCGGACATGCGCCTGGGGCAATAAGTAAAATATATTTTCTTCCTACAAATACCTTGGAATTATTAGAGTCTGCGGCACTTCGCCAAGCACTCACTACCGCTGAAGTAGAAAAACGCATACCCTATATACGTTCATGGGATGTTCTGATCCAATACCTCATGACACTTGCGGTGTCAGAAGGTTTTAATCCAGAAATAATCTATGAAGAAATAAGACAAACCCACTGTTATGAGAGTATCAATGAGTCTGATTGGAATAACATACTTCATTTCCTAGTGAATGGATCACAATCGCTAAAAGCTTATGACGAATACTCCAAAGTAATCATCCGAGATGGCCTATATATAGTGGAAGATAAACGCATAGCTCAGCGGCATAGACTAAGTATAGGGACGATTACCAGCGATGCCATGCTTAAAGTCAAGTATCTAAAGGGAAAGCGGCTAGGCAATGTGGAGGAATGGTTTGCCGCCCATCTAAGTCCGGGCGATAGTTTTTGGTTTGCAGGCCGGTCTCTAGAGCTCATCAGGGTAAAGGATATGAATATGCTGGTCAAAAATAGCACTAAGAAAAACAAACGGATACCTTCATATCAGGGTGGGCGGATGCCTTTAAGTTCTGAAATGTCAGAGGTGCTTAGAGAAAAGATATATGAATACAATAAATCCAATTACAAGCAACTCGATGTAGAACTGCAGCGTTTATCTCAGTTGCTTGATTTACAGAACTCCCTTAGCGTTCTGCCTTCGGAAGACGAGTTTCTAATAGAATACTTTCATAGTAAAGAAGGCTATCACTTGTTGATGTATCCTTTTGAGGGCCGATATGTGCATGAAGGAATGGGGGCATTGATCGCCCAACGATTAGCCAGATTATTTCCTATTAGTTTTTCTATAGGAATGAATGATTATGGCTTTGAGTTATTGTCGGACAAGAAAATAGATGTAGAGGAATTAATTAAACGGGATTTATTTTCACCTGCAGAAATCAGTAAAGATATACAAGCCTCTATCAATGCGGCAGAATTGGCCCGTAGAAGATTTAGAGAGGTGGCCAGAATATCAGGATTGATTTTTCAGGGATTTCCTGGCAAGGCAAAGAAAGACAGACACATCCAGGCTTCTTCTTCTCTTCTCTTTGGCGTATTTCAGGACTACGAACCAGACAACTTACTCTACTTGCAGACCTTCGAAGAGGTGATGACCTTTCAGTTAGAAGAAGCTAGAATGGTTAAGGCGCTAACCAGAATACAATCGCAGAAAGTTATCATTACCTACCCCGATAAACCGACCCCATTGGCCTTCCCTATCATGGTAGACAGGTTGCGTGAGAAAATGACAAGCGAACGCCTGGAAGACAGAATTAAGAAGATGCGCATCGGTAAGTGAGCCATGTTTGAGTAAAGTTTTTTGAAAATAGATTGTATTAGATGTCGCTCCTACGGAGCTACTAGTCTACCAACCGTCTAGTTACTGAGCTTTCGCTCCTATGGAGCTTTGGACGTAGCAACTATCGACACCGATAGTCTCTTAGGGACGACACCTTTGTAAGAAGAAGCCATGCTCAAATCCCAGCGCCGTAGGTGCGACACTAAAGAAACATAACCCTCTCTCTGCGGCATAATCAGAATAATTCTCTGATATGCCAAATGTTAGACATTCTGCTTTGACGAGGTATACAATGTGGGACGGCCTATCTCCGTTAATTTATATATGAATTGCCGAACTCAATTCTTTGTTGGCTTCCTTTGTCTAGCCTGTGTGCTACCTATGAATTCTCAGGTTAACCATTTGGGGCTTCAGTTCACGAGAATGACCAGTGAGTTTCCAGACTTTATTTCCATAGGCATGTTCGATGCTGACCATGATTGGCAATCCTTTTTTGCCGAGCCTGTTCAGTCAGTTGAGGTAGTATATTCGAGGAGTATAAATGAAAAATTTTCTTATCACGTTCAGTTGGGGTATTCTTCATTTGTATATGGCCTGTCTACCAGCGATAGTTTTCTGTTACTATCTGAAGTAGAAAGACAATACCAATCCAGATATCTCTCACCTGGAAGTAGTTTGCATTATCATCTTCCTAAACCATTCAATGATTTGCACCTGTCAGCAGGACTTATTACTAATATACTTCTAAGGTCTAGGATACTTACATGGCGTCTTCAGGAGAATGGTTCTCTTGAGGTAGATGAAGCAGCCAATGATAATATTAATGGCCTAGTCATCATACCAAGGGCAGGTATTCACTATTCATCAGGTAACGAGACGATACGTATCACTCTAAGCGGATATCTCAACACTAAACTGAATAATTACTATTCTTCTCTTGCTAATCAACCTGATAGAGTTGTTTACTCATTTTCCATAGCAGGGAATTTGAATCTGAATCGATTCATGAGGAACAGAAGACTTGCTGAACAACAATAAAAGCTTGGTTTTTCTAGGCTAAATTGTGAAATACGTTACTCACGTCATCATCCTGTTCCATTAAATCCACTAGAGCCAACACTTCGTCTATTTGTTCTTCCTTAAGTTCTTTGGTTATAGTAGGAATTCGTTCTAATTCTGATTTCTCTGCCTTAATGTCAGCCGCTTCCAGCCCTTGCTGCATCTTACCAAAATCTTCAAAGGCGACATAGATTTTATACATTTCCTTCTCCTCTACTGTATCCTTCTCTATGGATTCTAATCCGTGGTCTATCATCTCTAGTTCTATCTCATCTGGGTCAGATATCTGATCTACAGGAATATAGAAAACCCCTTTCCTGTTAAATAGAAAATCATGCATCCCTTTTGTACCCATAGAGCCCCCTTTCTTATTGAAGTAAGATCTTACATTGGCGACGGTACGCTGATTATTATCTGTAGCGGTCTCTACAACCAAAGCAATCCCATGAGGTGCCATTCCTTCTAGGGTTACTTCTTCGTAGTTACTGGTATCCTTATCTGAGGCTTTTTTTATGGCCGCTTGGATTCTGTCCTTCGGCATCTGGACCGCCTTAGCATTTTGGATGGCTCTTCTGAGAGCTACATTTGTATCTGGATCAGGGCCAGATGCTTTTACGGCTATTGTTATATGCTTGCCCGCTTTGGAGAAGGCTTTCGCCATTTTGTCCCATCTAGCAAATTTTGTCGCTTTTCTGTATTCAAATGCTCTTCCCATAGATCTATTATTAAAAGAATATTCAAGTTATTCGTGTTGCGAAAATAAAGTTTAGAGCCTTAGATATCAATATTAATAGCGTTAATTGACACAATGGCAGCCATCACACATGAGATAAAGGGAGAGCAGCTGGTATTATTGCCAGAAAAAGCCATCCTATGGGAGAAAAAGTCCATTCTCCTGATAGCCGATCTGCATCTTGGCAAAGTGACGCATTTTAGAAAGGCAGGGATAGGCCTCCCCAAACTCGCAGAATCTGATAATCTAGAGCGACTGGCACAGCTGCTCCTTGATTATCCCGTGAATAGGGTCTTACTGCTCGGTGATCTTTTTCATAGCGATTATAATCAGGAGTGGGATCGATTCAAGGCTTTCCTGTCACAATTCGGCGACATCACCTTCACACTGGTCAAAGGGAATCACGATATTTTAGACAAGAGTGCTTATCAGGCTGATAATATGGATGTGGTCGATCAGCTGATAATCGGGCCATTTACATTCACTCATATTCCGAAGGAAGAAGCGGAAGGTGAAGGCCACTACAATATCGCAGGGCATATCCATCCTGGCGTATTTCTCCGCGGGAAGGGACTGCAGTCTATGACCTTACCCTGCTATCATTTTACGCATCGCAACCTCGTAATGCCAGCGTATGGGACATTTACAGGGGTAGCTAGGATAGATTCTCATAAGGATGACTGTGTCTACGCAGTCGTTTCCGACAATGTGATCAAAGTACAATAAGATTAGAATGACAAAATCAAGCCTAAACCATTGTTAGTAGGCCTGAAATCTAAGGTCAGGTTATCGTTATACTTTAGAACTGCATTACGAAAATTGTTTCTCGCCTTAAACGAAAAGACGGTGCCTGCAACCAATGAACCTAAGAAAATAATTCCAGGGAGTATGACATTATTATTAAAGTTATCAGCATTAGGACGATTGTCAATACTTCCTAACCAAATTGATGATCCTATATAAGCACCAATACTTATCCCTACAATAGTGTGTTGTTTCTTTCGCTTATCCAGGAAAACAAGTGATTCTGCATCACTGTTTAACAGCTCCATAAATTCAGATCTAGTAATCCTTTGACTATCTTGATAGAACTGGTTAGACAAAAAACCGGGAAATACAGTCAACTCTTGAGTGGTGCCAATATGAACAACGAAGATTAAAAGAGTTAATATTTGTAGTATTCTAAGCATGATTTGTGGTTTTTTTAGGTTTATCAGGCACCTAAAGGTATTTCTTTTAACAAAATGGACCTTATAATCGTCAACATGATAATAAAGCCACTTAATTGGAAAATTGTATGTTTGTTAATACTCAAAAAGAAAACGCCGCTTCATTGTCCAGAAACAATTCGGAAATATTCCACAACGAGCTGTTCCCTCATATAGAGGCGCTCAAAACCTTTGCTTATCACCTCACCTATAATGAGGATGATGCCAATGATTTGGTCCAAGAGACCTACATGAAGGCACATAGATTTATAGATAAGTACATAGAAGGAACTAATGCTAAGGCATGGCTGTTTAAGATTTTGAAAAATGCCTACATCAACCAGTATCGGAAGAAAAGTAAACAACCGACGCGGGTAGATTTTGAAGATGTAGTCAATTTTCATGATAGCGATGATAGATTGCCCGGTTATCTTGATTTGAGAGAGGAACTCTTTGATAAGATGATGGGTGATGAAGTCACGATTGCCATTAATTCCTTACCTATAGATTTCAGAACTGTAGTCTTACTCTGTGACGTAGAGGGATTTACATATGAAGAAATCGCTAAGATTATAGATGTTCCTATAGGGACTGTCAGATCACGGTTGTTCAGAGCTCGTAATATGCTGAAGGAAAAGCTCAAAGCGTATGCAGAAAAAATGGGCTTTAAGGATAAGCGGGGAGATAATAAATCTGACAAGAGCAATAAAATCGCGGGTAAATAAGCGGTTTAGTGTCTTCTTGTTTTAAATGTGGAAAATGTCCACTAACTAAAATTGCATTTTTATACCTCTTTGTGTAACATTGTATAACAAGTCTTCCATAGTCGCCTATTTTATTGAGAGAAGCAGGTAACATAAGTTATTGATTACCAGTGAGTTATTTTCTCATTTAATAAGCAAAAAGAAATTTTTTAGATGTTTTAATTAAATGACAGAGTCCTGAATAAAGTTATTATGGTTAGTCAGGTCGTCCTTAACGAACAAAACAAAAAATGGGAAATCTTAACGTAAACGAAATCCAAAACCGAGTAAGCCTTTTCTTTGACAATGCCTTAGGCGAAACTGAAAGAGCAGAGCTCCTTCAACAAGTACAACAAGACCCCAAGTGCTCCAAAATTTTCAAGAAAGAAGAATCTTGTAGAAACTTTATAAAGAACAATATCACGAGACCTCCTGTGACTGTTGACTTTATAAACTCCATAAAGAATAGCATTAACATCCGTTAGCTAAACGCTACTAAACTTAATTCTCCTAAAATTCAGGGCGGCTTTAGCTGCCCTAATTGCATTTATACCTACTCAAGAAAGTAAACCATGCTCGCCAAACTAGAAGAAATATATAACCACTATCTAACCATAGAAGAAAAGCTCTCAGACCCTGAGACAGTATCTGACATGAAAGTCTTCAGTAAGCTGAATAAGGAATATAAGGGCCTGCAGGAGATCGTAGAATCATATAAAGAATACAAGCACGTATTGGATAATATGGAGAACGCCTCTGAAATGCTGAAGGACCCTGACGCAGACATGCAGGTGATGGCCAAAGAAGAGTTGGCAGAGCTAGAACCGCAGAAGGAGGAGATAGAAGAGCGGCTTAAAGTTTTACTTATTCCTAAAGATCCAGAAGATGTCTTGGATGTCGTGATGGAGATTAGAGCTGGTACAGGTGGAGACGAAGCGTCTATATTTGCAGGAGACTTGCTCAGAATGTACACCAAGTTCTTCGAGAGCCAAAGATGGAAACATGAGATTATATCCCTTACAGAAGGATCAGCTGGTGGGTATAGTAAGCTGGTGCTGGAAGTGACTGGCAATGAAGTGTATGGTAAGCTAAAATTCGAATCGGGGGCTCATCGAGTGCAGCGGGTGCCGAAAACAGAATCCCAAGGTCGGGTACATACCTCTGCGGCTACAGTTGCCGTGTTACCTAAGTATGAATTAGAGGATATAGAGATAAAGAAAGACGATCTCCGTACAGATACCTTCCGTGCCAGCGGTGCAGGTGGTCAGCATGTCAATAAAACAGAATCTGGTGTCAGGTTCACCCACTTACCCACGGGGCTTACTGGAGAAAGTACGGACTCCAGATCGCAGCATAAGAATAGGGAGATTGCCATGCAGCGACTTTACCAGCGGATACAGGAAGCGCAAAGAAACAAAGCGTACCAAGAGCAGAAGACCAAGCGAAAGTCCTTAGTAGGATCTGGTGACCGTTCAGATAAAATCAGGACTTATAACTATCCCCAAAACAGATGTACCGACCATCGTATAAATCTCACCTTATATAGTCTAGGGAAAATAATGGATGGGGAAATCAAAGAAGTGATAGAAAAACTGCAGATGGAGGAGAATGCACAGAAGATGCTGGAGGAATAAGTTGAGAGTTCATATCGAAGATTGATTTATCTCCATGTAGACCAATTTATTAAGCATTTACTTTTGCATCGACAAAATCCATTCGACTCATGACTTCGCTCAGGACAGGATACAGCAAAACTCTAGTTGCTACAAAGGTGATTTTTGCGGCACTACGTTCTGCAAAATCGTCTCAGCTCTTAGCATTGCGTACTCTTTTTTTTTCCACTTATTCCACTCCCCCTCATCGGCCAAAAAACGCAACTCCATTCGAGCTTCAAACTGGTTTACCAACATTTGCCTCCCGCCAGTTGCTCTCTCATATTTCAAGAAGGATTCTTTTAATCAGGAGTATGAAGATTTGAGTTAAGAATATAAAAGCTTAATATTTTATAGCATTTGGCTACATATTTCCAAACAATAAGAAAACGATGTGTTTTTATTAACATATCCCTAAGGGAAGAAACGCTTTCTATACCGTTATAAAGATGTAAGTAGAGTTTACAAAATATAGATTGAGTTTTGGTAAAGAAAAGGCGCATAAAAGGAATGAGCCTTTTCTTTTTTTGTGTTACTATACTGCTTTCTAAAACGTTCTTCCAGCCTGAAACTCAACCACACTAAATCTTCAAGGAGGGCTTCAATTAAAATTGTGTGGGCCTAGATAACAACCGGTACCAGATTCTAATTGTTTCTAGCAAACTCAAGTTGTTCTTTTAATTGGGCTACTGATGCTTCCCATAGCGCAATAGAAATAGCGTCATCATGAGTATTGCTTGCCTCTTGAGTGGCCTCAGAGATTTGGTTCATCCATGTGTCTATCATTTGATTAGCTGAGGCTTGTGATAATGGTCCATTAATAAGATCTAGTTTTTTCTGATTGTATTCATTTTCATAATTAGACCAAGCGAGAGTGAGTCTGTCGCAAGCTGCCGACCACTGAGGAAAACCAAATGCACCAAATGAAAATGGTCTGCAATTATTTCTTGTTTCTCCCCAATCATCTGCAATAGGAGTTACTGGATTAGAATTAGAAATGATATTCTCAAAAGCGTTATCTAAATCCCAGGGGATCAAATGTAATTCCCTTACACTCGGTTCTTCATACCAAAAATAATTATGATTTTCACAACCATCGAAACCACAATACCAATGATATGGGCCGTCGTCATGTCTGATTGTTCTATCCACCACTGAGTATGAAATGATTTCATCTATATCCATAAATTGCTCTACTATACTATTAATCTCAGTTGGGTCAGCATCTGCAAGCGCTTGTCCAAAACCCCTAATAATATCTACACTCGGATTGTCATCTTCATTCGTTCTTAAGGCATCTATATATGCTTGTTCACTGTAAGGCATGCCATCCATGCTGAGAGGCCATATCTCTTTATACAGATTACCATCGTCGTCATCAAAATTGTATTTGATTAATCTATTATCAATCTGCTCAGTCAAGGCAAATAATCCGGCAAACTCACCATTGATCATTAACCTGGCATGAACAGACCTAGGGCCAGGAACTCCCATCTGTCTAAATAGCCAATACCCAAGCCGTTCGTGTAATTGAGATGGATCAAGATTCATCGAATGAAATTGTAATTTTTTAAGTTTGAAAAACTTCTCATCTCTTCCCTCCCAGTTAATCTTCACCTTCATAGATAACTTGGTGCAGGTTTTGTATCCAGATGGATTGAAAGGATCATCTTCTGAAAGACAGCCAACGAAAGCACCTATAGAACCCTTGTATCTTATGCCAACTGGACTGATGGTATCTCCTTGGAATATGAGTGTTCCTTCTACAAACTCCTCCGCTGCTGGATCATCGTTAATTACAGCCAATGCATCTTCAGGAAGCAATAGTTCATAGGTGTTCAACGTGCTCTGATCGAATACATAATCAGAGTCCATGTTGAGATATTTTTCATTGCCAGTAGGAATTACAGTAGGTACCACAAAGTCTGTCATATCTGCTGGCTCTTCAGGATCAGTTTCTGTATCTACGCTTGGTTCACCTCCAATTCCAACATCTGGCGTAAATTCTTCCTCCTCACTACAACTAGATAGAAGTAAGAATGCTGAGACGAATAAGAATGTAATAAATCTCATAGTTATAAATGTATGATAATCCTAAGTAAGAATGTTTCATCGATAGAAGAGTATGAAGATAGAAAATTATATGGCACCTTCTGCGACAAAGTCATCGCCCACTTTACCTGTAAGAATTCATGCTCTATTAGACTATGTACAACACAGGTGAATATCCACTAGTGAAGGCAATGACACTTAGGAGCGCTGCAAATAATTGATTTTTCATACCTATAAATTTATCCCAAAGATTAGATCTTCACGAAGGGCTTAACAAATGTTCTGTTATTAATATCTATGAGCACATAGTATGTGCCTGCTGGGTATGAGCTAACATTAATTTGCTTAGTGGCGTCTATATCACCAATTTGAGAGAAAACCTCGTCACCACTTGTATTAATTATTTTGATATAATTAGGGGCAGTCGAATAATCCTTTCCTGATATAGTTATTACTTCTTGAGTAGGGTTGGGGTAGATTGTTATATCAGGAACATAATAATCTTCATTTATTTCTGAAGTACTGGACAGAAAATCAAATGTAACGGGCACACCATATAATTGTTTGCCTGTCTCTTGAGTGATGCCTTCAAAAAATAAATTGCCATCAATTATAGCTATATCTGCCTTGTCATCATTCATACTGGATGGGCCTTCATTCAGATCTGTTAGAAGTTCCAGAGATCCATCTTCGTATAGTAGAAATAACTCTGAACCTATACCTGGCATATTAATCAATGCGAGCTTGGCTGGGATATTTAATTCTTTATCTAGGACGTAATGTGATTGCCCCCATCCGAGTGGTTCTGTGTCGAAGACTCTTGTGACATCTACAGAGTCAATTTTGGCAAAGTATGTATCACCATTCTCTCTATCGAATAGATAACCAAATAGAGACTCTCCAACAGTATAGTAATTTTTGAGAATAGTATTACTTGGTATGTTTAGGTCAACTTCTCTATCATTTTCTCTATCGTGAAAATAGTGATGATAATTATCATCAGCATTAACCCAAATTAGATACAGAAGATCATTATGATATGCCAAATCTACTAGTGATGAATTAAATGGCGAACTTACTCTTGTAGAGCCGTTAATAGTGTCAACTAAAGTCACTGTATTATCTGCGTAATAATAATATTCACTATTACCTAAATCTATCTTCTTATAGCTATTGCAACTTATTCCACCTAAATCCTTTATTGTGCCATCTGTGCTAACAATAACTAGGTGACAGACAACTATATCCGTGCAATTACATCCTGGCCAGTGAAGATGAGAAGTGGTAGCAAGAAACCTATCGTTGGCTATAGGGACGACATTATTTAATCCCATTCCATACTCATCTCCAGAAAATGGTCTATAATCTTCAATAATTTCCTCAATCTCTATAAGTTTATCATCCTCAGGATAGTAAATCCAATTGACTCTTATCTCTGTATCAAAATTTAGTGCACTAAAAATGAAGTTTTTGCCTAAACTAAAAGCCCTGTGTATTTTATAATCGTCAAGTATATTGAATCTCTTGGCTTTTAACGACTTAGTATCTATAATCCATCTCTCATCACTATCTTGGATAAACAGATAATCTTTTTCCAATGAAGTATAAATCTCCACCCTATTCATGTCTATATCAGAAATCACTTCCCTCATTTGGTTATTCTCTTCGATCCCTATCGCATTGTCATTTCTGACCCAAAGGTTATTATTTATTATGGGGGAATTATCGGGAAGTTCTAATATCCTATAATCATTAATTAACTCAAAGTCACTGCGATTATACTTATAGGTTAGGGTGTCTTTCCTAGGGATAAGTTCAGTGTTATAGAAAGTCTTATTATGGTATACAAAATCCATATCTCGAAAACCTGATATATCATAGAACGTGTTCTCATTTATTCTTTTAAGTCCATTAGTATCATCATAAATATAGCGTTGATCATGGGCAGTCACAAACAGTTTATTTTGTTTTGCAATAACACTCATTGTTTGAATAGTAGGGACATCTAGCATGCCTAGCGTATCGACTTTGTAGTCATCCATGGACTGGCGAAATAGCGTACTGCCAGCCGTGTAATAAAAGTAATCTGAATGTAGGACAAGGGCTTCTACATGTCCTATGACTACACTGGTATCTTTTTTAATGTCGTATAATAAATCAGAATCGCCAGGTTGTCTTAAAATCATATAATGATTAGGTACAATCCCTAAAAAGCTGGAAAGGGAGTCTGGCAAATTTAATAATGAAGTAACCTCTGTTGTATTTACATTGTAAGTATAAAGGTCAATCTTATCTGTAGGATATGTCACTCTTATAAATGATAATGAATCTGAATGCCAAGTAGAGACATCTAGAGTATCAGGAACCTTAACTATACACCTGTAATTATCCACACCTTCTATTGCATAAATACTTTTTCCTGATTTTACTATATTTCTGTATACATGTTTTGTATATCTATTATTCTCAACTGATAAAAAATAATCTGTAGAATCATTTACGTAATCATATAGCGAAATATACTCTGGCTCTTCACAGCTATAGTGCATAGAAATGAAGATAGAATCATTTAAGAGTTCTCGTTCTATACCTTGAGGAAAATGGCAAATACAAAAATTGCAAGTACCTACGTCGGGTGGACTCACTGCTGATCCATAAAAAAGGGTAAGTGTGTCAGTTCTTCCAGTCTCTAAATTATACAGAATTGTATTCCTATTTGTAGGGAAGTTATAAAAGACTAAAATTTCATCTTCCCTAGTTAAGTTTGGACCTTCTTCTGCAATGAAGGGTAGAAAAGTTATTTCTAAGGTATGCAGATTAACTATTCTTATTTCATGTGTAAAAAGATCAACGTGATGATTCCCATTCCGCCTAGTATTTGTGGAATTTTGAATTCCATACGGGACATTATCCAAATTCTCATGATATAAAAGCGTATCAAAAGACTCTTCATTATATTCTGTGATGGCAAGTGTACCATCGTTCTCCACGGTAAGATATCTGACCTTATCACCGGATTCATAGGAATATCTCGCCCTATAGATGACTCTATCATGATTATCTACAAAAGATAATTGTTCTTGTGAATAACCACTAGTGAAGGCAACGACACTTAGGAATGCTGCTAATAATTGATTTTTCATGTATATAAAGATATTACATTTATAACAACATGGCAGCGTGCACTATATTATGAGATGCATGGAGCATTAAACCAATAGCAAAGCAAAGTCAACCCAAAGATCAATCTGGTTATAAAAACAGATTTTACTTATTTTTATACAGCAATGAACACAAAGAATTCTGACCCAATAAATGAACCGGTTGGACTATATAATAAGAAATGGACCTATGCCGACTACCTTAAGTTTGACTTTGACTATATGGTAGAGCTGATTCGTGGTCAGGTATGTCAGATATATAAAATGACTCCAGCACCTAATTCTTGGCATCAGGAGATTCTAGGAGATTTGTATGTAGAATTTAGAAAGTACTTTTCTGATCACCCATGTAAGGTTTATTTGGCACGTTTAGATGTGATACTTCCTGTTGCCAATGAAAAACGAAATTCTTCTACAACTGTTGTCCAACCAGATTTATGTGTGATATGCGATTTGATTAAGATTGAAAAAGCGGGCTGCTTTGGTCCTCCAGATTTGTTGGTTGAATTATTGTCTCCACATACATCCTAAAAGGACATTGACAAGAAACATGATATCTACGAAGAAGTAGGTGTGCAAGAATATTGGATTGTGTTTCCGATGGAGAGATTGATACAGGTCTTTTATTTGAAGGATAATTCTTATAAGAAGGTAAGAACCTATACCTATGAGGATACTATAAATTCCGTACTCTTCCCAAAATTTGAAATAGAATTAGAATCTATTTTACAAGATTGGACAGAGAAGTAAGTAAAAGATGTTATCACAACATCACCGCCGACAGCACGAATATCAGCAACGAACATAATAGCAAACCGATAGAGTAAGCAAATAAAGTTATAACCCACTTTACAAATGTCTTCCTCTTTGATTGCTTATAGTAGGCTTTCATGCCAGCAAATAGATATATGGTACCAGCCAGAAGCCAAAGCCAAAAAAAGATTCCTAGATAATTCATAAGCGGTAGAACTAGTGCCAAAACCCAAAATATTAACCCTACCAACAAAAAGCGGGTATGCCCATACGTATGAAATATTATATGCTCTGCATAGAGGTAGCCTCTTCTGATATACAAGAATTTAAATAGAATACCCATCAATAACACTTGGAGGACAATAGATTGTCTGAACGTAGCATTAATTTGAATGAAGACACGAAGCTGGTGGTTTACCCAAATCCTGCTTCTAATTCCCTTTATTTTGCGTATAGTGATAACTCTATTACAGAGTTTAAAATATTCGACATGAATGGAAGTATTATCAAAGAAGGATTTACTTATAATAATCAATCAGTATCGATAGATTTAGAGTCTGGTTTATACTTATTTCAACTTAAAGATGAACATGGCCACACAAAAAGCACTAAATTTATTTTACAAAGTAAAGATGAATGTGTATATCTAAAAAAGCGATTGGTGTTATCTTTTTTGCAAGTTTATTTCTAACAATAGTCTCTGCTCAATCTACTAGAGAAAGTCAATGGATTATCGGAGATGAAGAGGCTAGCATCATCCTAGATTTTAATAAAGATTCTTTGGAATTGTTATCCGCAGAGAGTTCTATAATTATGAGCAGGCCAGCTATCTCTAATATTTGTGATACGCTTGGAGAGATTATTATGTACACCAATGGATGTGAATTATACAATCGCAATAATGAACTAGTGTCTGGCGGTGAAGAAATGACAATAATAGAAGAGGTTGCTAACCAATGTGAGTTTGGATATAACAATATGCTTTTCTCTTCACTCTTCTTGCCTGCGCCTTGTCAAGAGGATATCGTCTACTATATTAATCCAGACTATATTATAGATAATTGGTTAGATATCTCTTCTAAGCTATACTATACTAAAATTGATGTATCTAATTCTTCCGCTGTAGATATTTTAGAGAAGCACCAAATTATTTTTTCTGATACTTTAGCAACGGGCAATGTGCATGCTACACGACATAGCAATGGTAGAGATTGGTGGATTTGTGTGTTAGAGAGGCAGTCTAACTGTTACAATTGTGTCTTGTTGAACGAACAAGGGTTTAGTTCCTCAGTAGTGACTTGTACAGGATATAAATGGAATAATTCAAATAGTTCTGACACTGGATCAGCATGTTTCTCTAAAGATGGAACAACATATGTTAGATTTAATTATACAGAGGGTCTTAATATATACGATTTTGATAATCATACCGGCATATTGACACACAGAGAAAGGATTCTATTTCCAGATGAAGATTTCAGGGGTTTTTCTGGAGTTGCAATATCTCCCAATTCCAGATATGTTTATGCTGCAGCAAAATTCGAACTATTTCAGTTTGACCTTATGGCCAATCCGGTAATCTCCTCCAGGACTCTGATAGATTCACTAGATCTAGCAGTATCAAGTCCTACTTTATTTACATTTTCAAAGCTTGCTCCAGATGGAAAGATATATATTACTGGTTTAAGAAATGGGTTTATCCATGTTATCAATTATCCTGACCTACAAGGAAAGAGTTGTGGTCTTAGCCAACACAGTTTGATTCTACCAACAGTAAATGGTCAACAAGTAAAGACTGGAAGTTTTCCTAATATACCACACTTTGGACCAGCTCCTGATAATTCTGTCTGTGACTCCTTGCTCTTCACAACTAGCACAAAAGAGATTACCCACAAATTATTAGAATTACGACTATTTCCTAATCCAGTATCAGAAATAATTCATTTTGAGTTAGACAAGCCAGCGATTCTTAAGAACGTATCCATACGAGATGTGATGGGAAGGAATGTACTAGACATCAATATCGATAAGCAGGATACTAGAGCAATAGACGTAGGGAATCTAGATAACGGTGTTTACTATTTTTTTCTGGGTACAAATGAAGGGGTCTTGACTAGCAAATTTTTGATTTGTAATTGATTAGCTGTATAGCCCTCTTTACCTAGCCCTACAACATCACCGCCGACAACACGAAGATTAGCAACGAACATAACAACAGCCCGATAGAGTAACCAAATAAAGTCATAACCCACTTCACAAATGTCTTCCTCTTTGATTGCTTATAATAAGCTTTCATGCCAAAGAATAAATATATGGCACCAGCCAGAAACCAAAGCCCAAAAAAGATTCCTAGATAATTCATAAGCGGTAGAACCAAGGCCAAAACCAAAAACATAAGCCCCACGAGCAAAAAACGGGTATGCCCATACGTATGAAATATTATATGCTCTGCATACAAGTAGCTTCTTCTGATATACAAGAACTTAAATAGAATACCCATTAACAGCACTTGAAGAATAATGGCCCAGGTGCCGTTACTGACACCAAAGACAATAGAGGACTGAAGGTCTTTTATTATTTTTTGTCCTTGCACCAACATAAATTCACTATAGCCGCCTTTGCCATGTTTTTCTTTTAATTGTTCAGGTGATAAAACAAGGAAGTCATTCATGTCTATATTATTTATAGTAGATCCACTAAAATTGTAATCTGAGGAAATACCTGGAATAGAAACAGTGTCTATAGGATTATTTTCGCCGAAGGTATACTTGTAAGAGCCTTGAAGTTTTACTAAACTATCTAATATCTCTCTGTTACGAATGGGATCTTGTGAATTCTCTTGCCTAACAATTCTGATTAATTCCAGTTGGTTTTCTTCATTCAAAACAGATGCAGGCATGGATTTACCATTGTCATCAAATAGTGATTGCCTGAAAACTGTATCATTTAGAACAGGATAAGTAATAGACAATGAATCAAACTTTTGTTTCATCTTGTTTTTCCAGATGTTCTCCAGACTCTCTTCCTTAAATTCATTGATCCCTTCAATAGCTTTATTCAAATGAATGACCACTAGCGTAAAAAGCAAAAACAGAACAACCAGAAATATTCTTAGTGGATTGTAATAATTATGTCTCCTGCCAGCTACATACTCTGAGGTCAATTTTCCAGGTATCCATATTTCCTTTAAAGTGCTCCAAATTTTATTTTCTACATTGAATAAATTAGACAGAAAGTCTTTAACAATATTGATGAAGTTGAGCTTTGGAAAAACTGCCTTCTGACCACAGACGTTACAATACTTGTCAGAGAGAGAAATGGTGTTGTCGCAATTGAGGCATTTTTTCATTACCATACTAAAGTAAAAAAATTAGTCTTCTAGCTCTGAAGCCTATTGGTATTATCTGAAGTCATAGAACCTTAATGGCATGTAAATAGCAAGTCTATTCTCATTCTATTGTCTAATTAAGTATTTTAGGCATTCACTTTAAAAATTAGAGTGCAATGCAAAAATCACTAAGTCTTTTCTCCTTCATCTTTTTGTTCTTTGGCATTATTGTATTGTCTTATGCACAGCATAGGACATTACCTACTGACACCACCGTGATGACAAAGCACAGTGCCACCATAAATGGTACTGTTGTTAACTATACAGCCCACTGTGGTACGATGCCTGTATGGGATGATAAAGGCGTACCCGTAGCCAGTCTTTTTTATACCTACTACCAGCGGACCAATGGAGATGGGAAAGAAAGACCACTTATTATTTCATTTAATGGTGGGCCAGGCTCTGCTTCAGTGTGGATGCATGTGGCTTATTCTGGTCCCAAAGTGCTTAGAATCGATGAGGAGGGCTATCCTGTACAACCCTATGGTATTCAGGATAATCCATATTCTGTCCTTGATGTAGCAGATATCGTTTTTGTTAATCCCGTCAATACTGGCTACTCCAGACCAGTGATGAAAGAGGGCATGGAGGTAGACAAGAAGATGTTCTTTGGCATCAATGCGGATATAAAGTATCTCGCTGAATGGGTCAATACCTTTGTGACCAGATACAATAGATGGCTATCTCCAAAGTATCTAATAGGAGAAAGCTATGGAGGGACCCGAGTAATGGGTTTATCTCTGGAACTACAAGATAAACAATGGATGTACCTCAATGGCGTCATTCTAGTCTCCCCAGCCGATTACAAATCATATGGTGCTGACAATGCCTTATCTTCTGCGCTTAATGTGCCATACATGACCGCAGCGGCTTGGCACCACAAAGTCCTCCCCGATGATATGCAATCCAAAGACCTACTGGACATCTTACCTGAGGTGGAAGCTTTTGCGGTGGATGAACTGATGCCAGCGTTGGCGAAGGGTGGCTTTATTTCTGAGGAAGAAAAAATGAGCTGTGCTAGGAAGATGGCTAAATACACCACCATTGACAAGGACAAAATACTACAACACAATTTGGATGTGCCTACCAGTTATTTTTGGAAGGAATTACTAAGAGATGAATCAGGCCTCACCATAGGAAGGTTAGACTCTAGGTACTTGGGCTTAGACAAGAAGGAAGCAGGAGAAAGACCCGAATATAATGCAGAGCTAAAGTCATGGTTACATTCATTCACACCAGCCATCAATTATTATATCAGAGAGCATCTTGGTTTTAAGACTGATATTAAATACAATATGTTTGGACCTGTGCATCCATGGGATCGGACAAATGATAACACAAGGGCTAATCTAGGCCGAGCCATGAACCAAAATCCCTATCTCAATGTAATGGTTCAGTCAGGCTATTATGACGGCGCTACCACGTACTTTAATGCCAAGTACACCATGTGGCAAATAGACCCTAGCGGAAAGATGAAGGACCGGTTTTTCTTCAAGGGTTATCGAAGTGGACATATGATGTATCTTAGAAGAGAAGACCTGAAAAAATCCAACAATGATCTGAGAGATTTTATAATCAAGACAAATCCGGGTGATAAATCAGCTAAATACTAGAAGAATGCCAGGAGGCGTTAATCCTCCTTGTAATTTACAATGCCTTTAATTGTTTGCTGATTAATTCTAGAAGCTGTCGGGTAAGCATATACTTTATCCATAAAATCCGCCAAACACAAATCCGCTGTTGTCGCTAGATGCAGTTCCTGCATAATCTCGCCGGCATTGGGAGAAACGATGGTCCCTCCGAGAATTTTTCGTCTTAGCTTATTCTTTTCTTTTGAAACGAACAAGGTGATTTTTCCATAATCATATTCTGAGGTAATTGCTTTGTCATCTCTATCAAACACTTGATCTTGTCTCCAATAATCAATTTTATTTTCCTGTAGATATTGTTCTGAAAATCCAAAGGTAGCAATCTCAGGTTCTGTAAAAGTCACCCACGATAAGCCTTTGACATGGTGCTTCTTATCTAGAATCTTATTGAAATTATGTTTCAGTAAATTGACATGCTTCTCAGCGCCATGAGAAAACTGATACATCCCTGCTGCATCACCGACGGCATAGATATGGGATTCAGAGGTCTGCAAATAATCGTTTATAACTAATTTACCACGTTCGGTTTCTTTTAGTCCAGCCGCCGCTACATTTAAAGAACCATGATTCATACCTCTGCCAACGGCGAGCAAGCAAGCATCAAGTGATAAGGTCTTCTCTTCTTCTGTAGCTCTGTTTTTAATGATGACTGAATTCCTGTTTCCAAATCTGACAACATCATGATTGAAATACATTTGTATGCCTTCTCTTTCGAATTGCCCCTGCAGTATAGCACTCGCTTCAGCTCTTTCCTTGCCAAGTAATCTGTCTCCTCTATCTATAATACTTACACTAGAACCCAACCTCTGAAAAACCTGTGCCATCTCACAGCCAATCGGACCACCACCAATAACAATAAGTTCCTCAGGCAAGGTTTTCATATCATAAAATAGCGTCTCATTGTTGAACCAATTGACCTTGTCTATGCCTTCGAATGGAATATGGCGAGGATGTGAACCCGTACAAATAAATATCTTATCCCCTTTATATAATTGTCCATTAGCTTCTATGGTGTGTTTGTCTTTAAAAGTAGCGGCTCCGATTACGAGGTTTTCTCCATTCTGTCTAAGATAGTCTGCACTCTCGTGGGCCCTGATGACGGCCTGCTTATCATGCACATACTGAATGACTTCTGCCCAATTGGCCTTGCCTGAAGTATTCAACCCAAACCGAGTGGCTTGCTTAGCTCCATAAAAGTATTTGGCAACATGAATTAATGCCTTACTGGGCACACAACCAAAATTGAGACAATCACCACCTATATTTTCTTCACTTTTATCTATAATTACACTACGCCAGCCGAGTGCTTTTGCCATACCCAAACAACCCAATCCTGCTGACCCAGCACCAATTATAATTGCATCATATTTTTCCATATTGCTTCTTTCGTTTTAAATTATTGGTATTTTGAAATTCAATTTGTCTTTAAGAGAATAGTTGTAAAGGTACATTGCTAGGAATAGATAGACTTAATTCGATAGCAAAGACTTTAAAATTGAGGAACAACTAAAGCGAATTCTCATTCTCATTCTTGGTCTATTTTCACTCAGCCGTTTGGCTATGATTTTTTAACCCTGTGACGGCCCCCTTTTTTTGTATACTTTTACAGCACTAAACTAGAAATTAACTTATGAATGTTTCAAAACTTAAAAAGCTTGGTCTTGCAAGAACCAACGCTGGAACGTCTACAGGATTAAAATCGTGGAAGGGAAGATCTTCTACGATAGAATCATTTTCTCCAGTAGACGGAAAGCGCATTGGCAGCGTAAGTACCACCTCAAAAGCTGATTACAATAAAGTCGTTAAAACCGCACAGCAGGCCTTTGAAGAATGGCGGCAATGGCCTGCGCCTAAACGTGGCGAAGTCGTAAGACAATATGGTGATGCACTACGTGAGCATAAAGATATGCTTGGCCGTCTGGTTTCGTATGAAATGGGTAAGTCATTACAAGAAGGATGGGGAGAAGTACAGGAGATGATAGACATTTGTGATTTTGCAGTAGGACTATCACGCCAACTCTATGGACTGACGATGCACAGCGAACGTCCACTGCACCGTATGTATGAGCAATGGCATCCGTTAGGTATCGTAGGTATTATTTCTGCATTTAATTTTCCAGTTGCCGTATGGTCATGGAATGCCATGATTGCCCTAGTCTGTGGCGATGTATGTATTTGGAAAGGAAGTGAGAAGACACCGATGTGTACCGTCGCTTGTCAGAACATTCTACAAGATGTCCTCAAGAAAAATAACGTCCCAGAGGGGGTAAGTTCTATAATTACTGGAGGTGCAGAAGTGGGAGAATACATGACGACAGATACCAATGTCCCTATGATATCTGCTACAGGGAGCACGCGAATGGGTAAGATAGTCGGTGCCACTGTCGCTCAGAGACTGGGTAAGAGTTTATTAGAATTAGGGGGAAACAATGCTATAATAATTACGCCAGATGCTGACTTAGACTTAGTGCTGAGTGGTGCTGTGTTCGGTGCTGTAGGGACTTGCGGACAACGCTGTACATCTACCCGACGCCTGATTGTACATGATAAGGTGTACAATAAAGTAAAAAAGATTCTTGTCAAAGCGTATGACCAACTAAAGATAGGTGACCCGCTTAATCCTAAAAATCACGTAGGACCTCTTATAGACACAGATGCCGTGGATGCTTACAATAACACCATTAAGGAGGTAAAAGAACAAGGTGGTTCTTTCCTAATTCCAGGTAGAGTATTGGGTGGTAAGAAATATAGCAGTGGTTGTTATGTGAAGCCATGTGTGGCAGAAGTAAAATCTAATTTATCTATTATCCAACATGAAACTTTTGCACCTATATTATACATAATGAAGTATAAGGGTAATCTACAGAATGCGATTAAGATTCAGAATAATGTACCCCAAGGATTGTCTTCAGCTATTATGACAACCAATCTTAGAGAGGCAGAATTATTCTTGTCAGCAGGAGGTTCGGATTGTGGCATCGCTAATGTCAATATAGGGACCAGCGGTGCCGAGATAGGCGGTGCTTTCGGAGGTGAGAAAGAAACGGGCGGTGGTAGAGAATCAGGCTCTGACTCATGGAAGGCATACATGAGACGTCAGACCAATACAATTAATTATAGCAAGGAAATTCCTTTAGCACAAGGGATAGAATTTAAGTTGTAAAAAACCTTGTATAAGGGCACAGAATTTATCCTGTATTTGATTAAGCGTTATTAATGAATAAAAGCCCGAACCTTCTGAGTTCGGGCTTTTTTTATTCAAATTTTTAGAATCGTATTTTAATAAAAGATGTGACTGATAATCTTGTGAATGTATTATAGTTCACATTTAAGCCAAGCGTCGCACTTTGATTTCTTCCAAATCGTCTCTCGTACT
This sequence comes from uncultured Saprospiraceae bacterium, assembly GCA_964591455.1. GTDB lineage: Bacteria > Bacteroidota > Bacteroidia > Chitinophagales > Saprospiraceae > RFSX01. The sequence goes on along the minus strand of CAZQDZ010000002.1, from coordinate 33,757 downwards.
CTAGATTAGTTCCTAAATTAAAGCTCGGCTCCAGTTGCTGTGGAAAATTGATGGATGTACCCATGAATTCAAAATCACTATTAATAATTCTTGTATATCCTCCATTAATAGTGGCTGAGAAGCGATTGTCAATATTAGGCAAATAATGAAATGTATGACTTAGATTAAGGTTCAGAGACGTAGAATTATTTAAAGAAGTAATTACAAAGTCTTGCCTATTCTCTACTTGTCCGTATAATAGTCCTAGAGAAAGTGAGGTGTTTTGCTGTATCTTGGAGTTAACATATCTCTTCTTTTCAATGGCTAAACTTACTGGTGTAGTCAAACTAGAAAAATCAATAAAATTAAATCTAGTAGACCTTTCAGAGTAACTTCCGATAAGTGATATTGTCTGCCCAGATTCTCTCATTATAAGCGATTCCTTTTTGTAAATATTTCTGAGAACCTTTTGAAGCGTTTCTCCAGTTGTATTATATCCAAGCTCAGTGAGATACTCATACAACGGTGCTATTTCATCTTCCCATTCGCTTCGGTTAACCATAAATCTTGAATTCTTCGCTTCCATGATAAAAGTTGCTAAGGACTTAATGTGCACTTGGTTCAGTATCTCACTATTATCTGTAAGAGCATTCAGGATTCTTTCTGCAATCTCTATTTCATTGACTACATTGATTCTCCCAAATCCCAAGCCTATAGATCCTTCGAATCCGAAATTTGTAATATTATCATTTGTGATTGTATTGACTTTGACATTCCCTACAAAAAATAATTTTGGCACCTTTTTCAACAAATAGTTCCTTGATTTATAATCAAAAGATCCAAAAAAAGACAAGCCATTGGAATCAGAAGATATTAAACCGCCAGAAATAGAAGTCTCTATCTGCCGTTTTTCTGTATTTCTAAAACTGTTCATTCTGGCGATAAGGCCAATGGAACCAGATTCTAGTTCAGTGCTTTCTAGTCCAAATTCATAATTAAGAAATCGGTATCGCTGTTCTCCTGGTTCATAATCATCTAAATTTAATTTGCTGGAAGGTGCCTGACCTTGGAGTAAGGTACTAATAGAAAAAACGAGTAAGGCCATTGAAAGAAGTTGTTTCATATCCTAATTTATTTGTTTAATAATGATAACCCCAAAGTAACGGTACTTTGAAATTCATATCATATTCTCAAAACGCTTTAACGACAATTTACTTTAATCGTTAATGATCGTTAAGAATGCAACCTTGACACAATAATTAATCTAATACCTACACTCAACTATCTTATGTAACTTGCAATCTAACGCTGTCCATAGTGAAGATTCTCTTAATTACACCGCCATTTACTCAACTCAACACTCCCTATCCTGCGACAGCATATATAAAAGGATATCTCAATACACTTGGAATAGAGTCAAGACAATCAGATTTGGGATTAGAAGTTATCCTAGATTTATTCTCTTCAAAAGGCTTGACAGAAATATTTGGTAGTGAATCAAAAGAAATGGAGTCGCTGTCAGAAAACGCCAGCCACATTTACAATTTAAGAGAAAGCTATATCCACTCGATAGATCAGGTTGTCGCTTTCTTACAAGGACAGGATGATACCTTAGCTTATCTAATATCTGAAAGAAATTTCTTACCAGAGGCCAGCAAGTTTGAACAATTAGATGATTTGGAGTGGGCCTTTGGGACCATGTGCATAAGAGACAAAGCCAGACATATATGTACGCTGTATCTAGAAGACCTGAGTGATTATATCATTGAGGTGATAGACGAGCACTTCGGATTTAGCAGGTATGCAGAAAAACTCAGTTTATCTGCAAGTTCATTCGATTCACTTCATGATCAGTTACAGAAACCCAGTACATTCATTACTGAAAGATTGATTGCCAGATTAGATAAGGATATAAAAGAATTTAATCCTGACATGGTATGCTTATCCGTACCCTTTCCTGGCAACCTGTTTGCAGCACTCAAGGCTGGTCAATATATCAAAGAGAATCATCTCTCTATTAAGGTGGTGATGGGTGGGGGATATCCCAATACTGAACTGAGATCAGTGACGGATACCCGTCTTTTTGATTACGTCGATTTTGTAACCTTAGACGATGGAGAAACACCTCTACGCAATCTTATCGAGTATCTTGACAAAAAGCGAGATTTCTCCATGCTAAAGAGAACGTTTACTCTCATAGACGGAAAAGTGCAGTATATTAATGGTAGCTTAGAAGGTGATGTATCACAGAGGAATGTCGGCACGCCAGATTATAGCGATTTGCTACTTTCTCAATATTTGTCAGTAATACAGCTCACGAATCCCATGCATCGCGTGTGGAGCGATGGCCGGTGGAATAAATTGACGATGGCGCATGGCTGCTATTGGGGCAAATGCACTTTCTGCGATATTTCGCTAGACTATATCAAGAACTATGAGGCCTCTTCCGCCAAGTTACTGGTAGATAGAATGGAGACGATTATAGAACAAACTGGTGAGAGCGGTTTTCACTTTGTAGATGAAGCAGCCCCGCCTTCGGTTATGAAAGCACTGGCCTTAGAAATTCTCAGCCGACAACTGATGGTGAGTTGGTGGACTAATATTCGGTTCGAGAAAAGCTTCCATCTGGACCTGTGCCGACTGTTATCAGCATCAGGATGTATTGCGGTCAGTGGGGGGTTGGAGGTGGCCTCTGATAGATTGTTGAAATTAATAGATAAGGGAGTTACAGTAGAGCAAGTAGCTAAGGTTAACCACAACTTTACTAGGGCTGGCATCATGGTGCATGCCTATCTTATGTATGGTTTCCCTACGCAAACAGAGCAGGAAACAATAGATTCGCTAGAAGTTGTGAGACAAATGTTTGAGACGGGAATAATGAAATCTGGTTTCTGGCATCGCTTTTCTATGACAGCACATAGCCCTGTAGGGTTAGAGCCATCGAAGTTTAAAGTTGAGAAATTATCTGGTGTAGGAGCCTTTGCCAATAATGACCTGGAATATCATGATCCTTCTGGTGCCGACCATGACGGCTTTACTAATGGACTTAAAAAGTCTATTTATAATTATATGCATGGGGTAGGGCTAGACTTTCCTTTAAATGAGTGGTTTGAGCAAGATACACCAGAGCCATCACATGCAACAGACTTAATAGCAGATATACTTAGCCGCAATACTCGGAGAGAAGTGCAGCCGCAGAACAAATTGGTATGGATTGGTGGTCCTGTTATATTCTCTTCAGAAGGGGATAAGGGTATTTTGTCAGTATACACTAAAAATAATTATTGCAAGATTGAAGTGGAAGCACGTTTTGGTAAGTGGATACAGCAAATAATATCTTCGATAGCCGTAGACAAGAATAACTCGATTACCTTATACCAATTAAAGGCACAATACCTGGACGCTGGATTCGAAGATTTTACGCTAGCCTGGTATGGAGAGGTGATGGAAATGATGAAGGAGATGGGATTGCTGGCCCTATAGAATTCTAATATAATCCTTCATTTCACAACAAAAAAGACTTACTGTGAAATGAAGGATTAGAAAATTTATCTTCTTCGCACTTTCACCTCGTTGACTTGCATTTGATAATGGGTCACATGATCCAAACCTCCAAAATATACAACCATCTCTGCTGGCCCATCTATGAGTAGTCTCTCAAAGTGCACATCATAGCTGGCTTTACCCAAGGGCGGAATCATGACATCTTCAAGTGTATATTCTTCGTGGTATCTTATCTGGTCTTCTATGCTGCCTTGGTCCAGACCATATCTGTCTCTGACCACCATAATGTCTGCAGTAGAGGCAGCACCGTATACGACATTATCCACGACAGAACCACCTGCTAGTACAGAAGTGAGGATACTAACCCCAGTTATTACACCAGCATTAATTGTTTCTTGCTTTTTCTCCGCTTCCAATATTTCTTCTGCCTGTGCTAAATCAAGGATGATGTCTGCTTTTCTGATAGGCTTCAGGTAGCGATTTCTACCTCTGTCTATATCATAGACTAGTTCTATATCTCGTTGGGTTAATCTGATTGAATCAGATGAATTATTGGTAATATCTAATTGAAAAGTAATATAAGAGTATGCATCTCCTGCATAAGTGGTTTGTATCCTTACATCTTGTTGTAAGGCCCTGTCTGATTGTGATAGAAAGGCATCCTGAACTAGAATTTTTCTCGAACAAGCTACAAAAGTTAAGCAGATGGTAGTAAGTAGTAGAAGATTCCTCATTGGTAATATTTTAGGTTGTTACAAAAAAGTTGATTGCTCCCTTCCTTTGTTACTATTGAAGATATAATATTCTGCCAAACATTACTTGTCGATGAATACTGTTTAATCATCTAATAACCATTTTTCTTAATAGACCATTAAGATGATCTTTATTATTTTGTAGATTCTAACAGAACGATAAGAAATGCTTAGAACTTTACTATATATACTTATTGGTGTTGTTGTCTTAATTGGCATAGCTCTGGTATCAATGTCTTTTTTCATGAAATCAGATGCATATACCGTTCTAAATCATCTAGAAAACAACCCAAAGACATCCGCCATCAAACTCATTCGTAATGGAGAAACTTTGGCAGAATTGAATGCCGACAAGATGATGCCCCTTGCGAGCACAGTAAAAATAATTGTCGCGATAGAGTATGCAGAACAAGCTGCAGCAGGTCTAATTGATCCAGAGTTATTAGTTCCAGTTGCTGAATTGGACAAATACTATATACCAAATACAGACGGTGGTGCACATCCTGCGTGGTCGAATACAATTGGACGAGAGGAAGTTTCTATTCAGAAAATTGCAAAAGGAATGATTAGGTATAGTTCTAATGCCAACACAGAGTGGCTTTCCAATAAATTAGGATTGGTTAATGTCAATAATCGATTAGACAGTCTTGGCATAAAAGACCATTCACCTATATACAATTTGGCTTCATCCTTATTTGTAGGTAAAGAACTTTTCCAAGATTTAAAAGGCAAAGAACTAATAGCCGCCCTTAGAGCACTAAGTGATGAGGAATATATATCTGCAACTGAAGTTATACATGGTAAGTTAGACAATGATCCGTCCTATAAGAAAGACATCGGTGATTTGAATTTGGATGTGCAGAGAGTATGGTCCGATAGGCTGGTAGCCTCCACGGTTAATGCTTATGCTGAACTGATGCAAAAAATAAATAGCAAGTCCTACTTCAGTAAAAAAGTGCATACTTATCTGGACCCTTGTTTAGAGGGCCTAATGCAAAATCCTGCTAATCAGTCTTGGCTCAAACATGCCGGTAAGAAAGGGGGCTCTACTGTGTTTGTCCTTACGGAGGCGCTGTATGCAACAGACAAAAAAGGAAACACCACTGAGATGGCCTATTTTATGGATGACCTAGACTTTTTACAAAACACTAAAATAGATAGGGGCATGAATGACTTTGTGCTTAAGATATTAACCAAGAAAGATTTTCTTGACGAGGTAGAGGAGCGATTAGGGAAGTAAAACCAGCATTGATTAAAAAGCAGCCCAATATGGACAACACCTTACCAACTGAATTTATACCACTCCAGGGCTATCTGGGCGAAGACGGCCGCTTCCGCCAATTGCCTGGTAAGCGCCAAAAGAAATTGCAACAACTCATGTTCGAGTATTTTGCTACCAAATTTAAACCAGGTGTCATTTACTCCGAACAAGAAGTCAATGATATTCTGACTCAATATCACAGTTTTGAAGACCCTGCTTCCCTCAGACGATTTATGATTGGGATGCAGTTGTTATCTAGGACTAAAGATGGGCGGGAGTATTGGGTGGAGCCTACCAATTAGACACTATTATTTTCCATTTATAGAACAGCATCTTTCCTACCTCTTTTATTCTATATCTGTTTCCCAATCCAACATATTCAATATTAAGGGTAACCATTTTGTCCTGTATGCTCTCTAAGTATATGTCAGGCAACTTAAAGAGATAATCTCTGGGTACATACTGTGGAAATACAGAATATGGTTGAACTTACAAATCGTGAAAGAGAAATACTCTTGCATATAGCACAAGGATATTCTAGTCTAGATATTGCAAATAAGTTATTTGTTTCGAAAGGAACCATAGAGACGCATAGAAGGAATATCATGCAAAAATTGAGTACAAATAAAATGGCCAGAGTAATTATTCTGGCACTACATCATGGTATAATAGAAATAGACGAAAATTGTAAAGTTAGGTTGTGTCTACCCTAAATCAGGTATGTGTAAACATAGATTTTGTATCAAATCCATACTTGATTTTAGATATTCTAATAGACTACAATTATTTTCATCAAGCACTGCGAGATAATTAATCTAGATGAGATTAATAGGCTAGAATAACAGGGCTTAAACATAACACAAGCCAAACAACTCACTAACCAATAAAGAAATATGACTGCTCATGCTTTTTTCTAATCAGGGGGTAACCTTTCGAATTAAATATTCTCTAATAGGATGAACAGTTAATGTTAACCAATTGAAAACAACATTTTATGAACTCCCTAGTTTCACTCACTGCCACTAGACCTTCTTCGACTAAGTACAGAGTCCTACTTACTGAGAGAGAGATGACCATACTTCATCTCATCTCTTATGAACATAGTGATAAGGAAATCGGCAAGAAGCTTTTTCTCAGCCACCATACAGTACATACCCACAGAAAGAATCTGATGTCCAAGTTAGATGTGACGAAGAGCACAGGGCTTGTGAGGAGGGGGTTTGAGTTAGGGTACTTGGGGGTTAGATAAATATAACTTACGTAAGAAAACAAACATCTGAAGACATGAAATCACATTTTACAATTATAAAAATTATATGTCTGTCCATGATTTACATATCTGGATATACACAAAGTGTCACTATAGAACCAACATTGATTTCAAATGCCTCCTCTGCTGAGAATAATCAATTGCATTGGATATTGGGAGAGAGTTTTGTTGAGTATAGAACAAACAATGACATTGTCCTTTCAGAAGGATTTTTTCAAGGGCTCGGCTTGATTACAAGTACCGATGATGAAAATTTAATACATGATGTTAAGGTATTTCCGAATCCATTTTTTAATCACCTAGAAATATTAGCAATAGATGACTCAGATTTAGAGTGCCTCTTGTTTGACGCTTCAGGAAGATTATTAAAACATAACACATTTAATCAAACACTGAAAATAAATTTTCAATCCGAAGAGTCGGGTATTTATTACATGCTGATTAAAGACAAAGAGAAAGGAACAAATTCATATAAATTATTTAAAGCCAATTAAAATAAGAAGATGAAAAAATTATTACTTATAAGTTGTCTCCTATTTGGATTTGTGTGTATTTCCGCTCAGAATATAGGATTCAACTATCAAGGCATTGCCAGGGACGCAAGTTTAGCGCCACTTCAAAACCAACTTCTAGGATTACGTATATCCATCTTAGAAGGTGATAATATCCTTTATTCTGAAACACATACAGTATTCAGTTCTGACCTTGGATTTTTTAATATAACAATAGGTCAAGGACAATCAGCTCAAAACTTCACTGATATAGATTGGAGTAGAAGTCTTTCCATGAGAACTGATATTGATGTGGATGGAGGGAATAATTATGTCAATATGGGAACTCAACCAATAAATGCGGTCCCTGTAGCCTTGCATGCACTCAATGGAGGCCAACAAGGTCCTGCTGGGGCACAAGGCCCTGCTGGTCCTCAAGGAGCGCAAGGAATTCCAGGTCCCCAAGGCCCTAGGGGTGAGCAAGGTGATGCAGGTACGGGTGTTAAGATAGTAGGTTCAGTTCCAAACGCGAGCCAATTACCTACTAACTATCCAGGGGATGTCGGTGACATGTTTATCACACAGAATGACGGTAATGGACATGTGTGGAATGGCAGTGGTTTTGATAACGTAGGTCAGATTCAAGGTCCTCCTGGTGAAGTAGGTCCTCAAGGATCTACTGGGGCTACAGGTCAACCGGGCCAAGTAGGACCTCCTGGGCAAACTGGTGCGACTGGACCACAAGGCGTACCTGGTCCAACTGGAACACCAGGGTCACAAGGCTTACAAGGACAAACTGGTCCTCCAGGCCAGACTGGACCAGCAGGCCCAAAGGGAGATAGACCACAACATTTCTGGAATGGAACCTCACTAAGTTTCGAGAATCCTGATGGATCAGTTGGACAACAAGTCAATCTTCAAGGACCTTCTGGGGCAACTGGACAACCCGGAGCTACAGGGCCGCAAGGACTTCCTGGTCCTCAGGGCCAATCAGGTGAAATGGGTCAGCCAGGCCCGCCTGGACAGCCAGGTGCAACGGGTCCACCAGGTACTCCAGGCCCGCAAGGTGCTCCTGGCCAACAAGGTCCTCCAGGTCAGACTGGAGCCACAGGATCACAAGGTCCCCCAGGACAGACAGGTGCTACAGGTCCTCCTGGTGCTTCTGGTAGTGGTTTCTGGTCCAACTTTGGTGGGTTGACAGATCAGATAGAATACGTAGGACTAAAAGCAAGAATCAGAAATCCAGTTGTAAGTCCACAAGCAACTCTTGAATTAGATCCATTACAAGGAATTATATTTAATAGCGGACCTGCTTGGAGATATGGTCCTGGAGGTATTGTATCGGGTACTGTTGGAGGTTCTACTTCATTGGATGCTGATGGATTACGATTTACTGATTTGTTTCCTGGTGCGACCGTATATGATCATGACAGAATGGGTTATGATTGTATAGGACCTACCTGTAGTACCTTCTTTACAGAAAATGAATTAGTGATAGGAAGTGGAAGTAGTAGTTTTTCTGCTTCGCCTACATTCATAGGAGTAGGAAGTGCATCTGCTGACGTACAAATTACGCCAGGTGGAATAGAAGTGTTTGGTAACAGTATGCCAAAATTATTTATTGACGGAAATAGTACAAGGGTGGGTATAGGGACAAATAGTCCTCAGACACGAATCCATATAACAGGGGGATCAGGCACTCAGACAATTAGATTAGATAATTCTAATGGTGTGAATAACAGATTTGGCGTTACCACATCAACAGGTCTAGTAGGTACAAGTACGAATCATGATTTGAGATTTATTGCAAATAATACTACTCAAATGACACTTACTACTGATGGCAGACTAGGAGTGGGCACAACTTCACCTTCTAATAATCTTCATATAGATGATAATAACAATTCTTCATTTAGAATGTCAAATGGGGCTGATTATTTTCTTCTTGGTGTTAGTAATACCTCTGGGAGTCTTTTGTTTTTTAATGACAATAGCAATAGTAGTGTTGCAGGTATAAGAGAAGACGGGTCATATTTTCCTGCTTCTGATAGAAGATTAAAAAGTAATATTCTCCAACTAAGTGGACAACTCTCTAATGTTCTTAAGTTAAAACCATCAAGTTACTTTTATAATTATAAAATGGATGCTAAGAGTTTTGGATTCATAGCACAAGAGGTCCAGGAAGTTTTTCCTGATTTAGTAGATAATTTAATTGAAGAAGAATCTTCAAATACTCAAACTAAATTGGGTATAAATATTATGGGCTTTATTCCAATTCTTACTTCTGCCATTCAGGAACAACAAGCATTAATAGATAGTAATAAGAATGACAATCTAAAACTGATAAAAACAATTAAGGCACAAGATGAAGTAATTAATTCACTGATAGAAAGAATCGAAAAACTAGAGAACAAATAATCATGAAAAAAATAATAACTGCAATATTCATATTTTTTTCCCTGTTGGGTTACTCACAGCAAAATGGCACTATCGACGCTGTACATGGAGTAATAATAGGGAACAACACCACCTCCACAATTGATGGAACTATAAGATATAATGGGACAGAATTCGAGGGACTCATTAATGGTGTTTGGCAATCCCTTAGCCAAGCTGGTGCTCCAGGACAAGACGGCATACATTGTTGGGACCTTAACGGCAATGGTGTAGGCGACGGCATGGAAGACGCAAATGGAGATGGCGTTTATGATGCATTGGACTGTTTAGGAGCTACAGGAGCACAGGGACCATCTGGTCCTCAGGGTCCACAAGGCCCTTCAGGACAGAATGGACAAGCTGGACCACAAGGCCCGCAGGGTCCACAAGGTCAAACAGGTCCGGCAGGACCCCAAGGCCCACAGGGACCTTCTGGACAGAATGGACTACAAGGGCCACAGGGTCCGCAAGGTCCAGCTGGAAACCAAGGCCCGCAAGGCCCAATTGGCAATACCATATGGAATCAGAATGGCACTGAGATATATTATGATACGAATAACGTAGGTGTGGGTATCGTAAACCCAACGAGTTTATTCCATGTAGTTAGTGATGGATCAGATATTGAAATGGTAGACTTTACAACAGGTGATATGACAGGTGCTAGTGATCTAGTAAATTTAACTGTTGGAGCAGGTTCAGCAGATGGTACACAAATAATTGAATGCAGTCGTGGAACCACTAAAGTATTTCAAGTCAATGCAAACGGCGCAACATCTATAGGTACGTCAGAAGTTGCAACTGGATTTCTATTAAATGTAGATGGCAAGGCAATTTTTGAAGAAGTCCAGGTCGAACTTTCTGGCAACTGGCCTGACTATGTTTTTGAAGAAAAATATAAACTTAGGCCATTAGAAGAAGTGTCCAACTACATATCTGAACATGGTCATTTGCCAAATATTCCTTCAGCAAAAGAGATAGAAAAGGAGGGTTTACCATTAGGGGAGATGCAAAGAAAGATGATGGAAAAAATTGAAGAGCTTACACTTTATTTAATTGAGATAGACAAAGAGAACAAATCCATAAAAGAGGAACTTAAAAAACTAAGGTTATGAGAAAAATAATTTTTTTTATCACGTTATTTAATCTTCCAAATATTTTGGTTTCGCAGACTGATGTTTCAAAGATTACTGAGGCTATTAAAGCAGATAGATTAAATGAGATAGAAGATCTAAAAAAATTAGAGAACGATAAATATGCTATAGCAAGAGAGTTAGCTATTAGTATGGGATTAGACACTATAAATGTTAGAGACTTAGATTTTAAAAACGAAATTAGATATTTTACTATTGATAATTCGGTTGCTGCTGGAGTAACAAATACTGATGAGTTACATTCAGGTGGATCCTTAGGTTTAAATCTTGATGGTACTGGATTTAGTATTGGTATATGGGAAGCAAATGATGAGGGATTTGCAATACCAAGAACTACACATGAGAACTTAAATACAGTGACAACAGGATTGCACGGAGATAACGGAGCCTCTCCATCTGAACATGGTACACATGTAGCTGGCACTTTAGTAGGCAATGGTACAGGTAATTCTTCAGCAAAGGGTATGGCACCTAATGCTGACCTTTGGGCATTTGACCTTATAAATAGATTTAATGAAATTGATTTGAGAGCAAGCTCAGGCATGCTTGTTTCCAATCATTCATATGGTACAGTAAGCGGTTGGTCTTTAGATGATGCTACTGGCTTTTGGCAATGGATTGACGGAAATTCAACATTTGTGGGGGGCGGAGAAGATGTTGATTTTGGGCTGTACGATTCTGCGGCGACACTTTGGGATTTACACAGTGTTATCCATCCGAATAGTTTGATTGTCAAATCTGCAGGAAATGATAGAGATGACAATCCATTTCCTGGAACTACAATATTGAATCCTAGTAACAATCCTATTACATATGATCCGAATATACATCCGCTAGGGGATGGTGTTTTTGACAACAATGGATACAATTCAATACCAACTTCTGGGACTGCAAAAAATATTTTAACTGTCGGTGCTGTAGATGGTTCTGGCTCAACTACTGTGATGACAACATTTTCAGGATGGGGCCCAACGGATGACGGAAGAATAAAACCAGATTTAGTTGGACATGGACAAACGTTAAATAGCTCAGAAGATGATGATGATTCTGATTACAATACAAAATCAGGGACATCAATGTCTAGTCCAAATGTGGCTGGTTCAGCACTATTGTTACAAGAATATTATGAGGATTTAAATGGTACTGGCAATTTTATGCGTAATGCCACACTTAAAGGATTAATGATTCATACGGCAACAGATTTAGGAAATCTTGGTCCTGATTATCAGTTTGGTTGGGGACTATTGAATGCTGAAGAAGCTGCCAACATAATTACAGAAGACGATTCTATGACCTCAGCAACAACTATAATAGAGGACACACATAATGGTCAAGATATATCATATGGTTTTATTGGAAGTTGTATTCATGGTTCAGGAATTGACATTACGATGGCTTATAGTGATGAAGCAGGCACAAGTCAGACGACAGAAACCTCTACGCCAAATCTTGTCAATGACCTAGATTTGATTGCAAGAGAAAGTAATTCGCCAAATTTTCAGCAACGACCGTGGGTGTTAGATCCCAATAATCCTACTAATCCAGCTACGAAGGAAGATAATGATTTGGACAACGTGGAAAGATTGGATTATCGTTTTCCTAATGGGGTAGAGATTATTACAGTTAAGGCAGAAGGAGCATTAGCTTTAGGTTCTCAAGATTTTTCATTGATAGCATCAGGAAGTGGTTTGGAAGAAATTTGTTCAGTAATAGAAGATCAACCTAATGTAGTTATTTCAAGCAATAATTTTTGTTTTGACCAAGAAATGACTACAAAGGCGATAATAAATTCTGGTTCAAATACAGAGCATGTTTCAGGTACCAGAATTAGACTGTTACCTGGAACAAGAGTTAACAGTGGGTCAAACTCTTTATTCAGAATACATGAATGTATATATTTCTTCTAAGGAATTTTTTTCCGATTATTTATCGCAAGTAACCGCTTGTTGTTTAAGTAATACCGCTTGTCAAATTCTTACTTTTTAAAGCAATGAAATTTAGACTTTTAAGTATATTGACAACGAGATAGACAAATAATTATTTCTCAGCCATCATACAATACATAGTTACCGTAAAAACCTAATTCTGAAACTGGATGTAAAGAAGAGCACAGGGTTGGTGAGGAGAGGTTTTGAGTTGGGCTTGCTGAGGATAATTTCTTGAAAAAACTAATTTAAACAATCATGTAACTCAAAATGAAAATTCTAAATATTCTTACACTGCTGTCTATCACGACAACCATTTCTGCACAAGCACCGTTTATTACCACCTGGAAAACAGATAATCCAGGATCATCCTGCAGTTCTTGCATCACTATTCCCACCACGGGCGCTGGCTATAGTTATGATGTAGACTGGGAGAATGATGGCACTTATGATGTCTTTGGTGTGACTGGAAATATTACTCACGATTACGGAACTACTGGCACATATCAGGTCGCGATTAAAGGTAATTTCCCTCGAATATTCTTTGATAACTCTCTTGATCACGAAAAGATAACTTCTATTGACCAATGGGGAGACATAGTATGGGCAAGTATGGAAAGGGCATTTTTTGGTTGTCGAAATCTTGAAGGTTTAGCGACTGATGTACCAGATTTATCGAATGTGACCTCATTGGCTAGTATGTTTGGTATTGTACCATTATTCAATGAGGATATAGGAGGATGGGATGTCAGCAATATCACGGATATGGCAGGTATGTTTGCAGGTGCATCAACAATAGTATCCTTATTTAATCAAGATATTGGCAATTGGGATGTAAGTAATGTAACGAACATGAGAAATATGTTTGGTCAGGCTAATAGATTTAATCAAGATATAGGTGGCTGGGACGTTAGTAGTGTAACTAATATGCGTGGCATGTTCAGTAATGCTTCCGATTTTAATCAAGATATAGGTGGCTGGGATGTCAGTAGTGTCACCAGTATGAGTTTAATGTTCACTAATGCACCTAAGTTCAATCAAGATATTGGCAATTGGGATGTTAGTAGTGTCACTCTAATGGAATTCACGTTTCAAAATGCTAATGCATTTGATCAAGATATTAGTAACTGGGATGTAAGTAATGTGACAAACATGTCTGACATGTTTAACTCTGCAACTTCTTTTAATCAAGACATAAGTGCATGGGACGTTTCTACAGTAAACCATATGATGGGAATGTTTGAAAATGCAACATCTTTTGATTCAGATTTAGGTAGTTGGGATATAGCTTCTGTAACTGACTTTCGAAATATGCTGGATTTCTGTGGAATGAGTGCTATAAACTATGACAATACATTAATAGGGTGGGCTACTCAAAATGTTTGTTCAAATGAGAATCTAGGCGCTAGGGGGCTAGAGTATTGTAATAGTGTTTCATCTAGAGATGATTTGATTAATAATCATGGCTGGAGTTTTTCAGGAGATAGTTTTAACTGTGCTAATGTACCGCCATTTTGTACGAATCTTACTTTTCCAAGTAATGGCGCTGTCAATGTTGTTCTAACAACAGATTTATTTTGGAATAGTGTTAGTTCTGCTAGTGGATATCGCCTAACTTTAGGCACGAGTCCTAATGGCACAGATATACTGAACAATGTTGACCTAGGAAATACTTTGGCATATAGTCCACAGAATAATTTACCATGCAGAAGTGACATATATGTTTCTATAGTTCCATACAATGCTGCTGGAGACGCTGTTGGTTGTGCACAAGATAGTTTTGCTACTGTGTCTTGTCCCATCTACTGCGATTACGCCTCTCTGGATGTCGATACACTTATAACCCCACTTGATACGCTTTCCGATTTTATCCTTTCCTCAGATACATTTATCAAACTCACAGGAAAAGTATTAGCGGGTTCAGGACAAGACACCTTAGTAGATATAAGAGCTACCAATTTTATAGAACTCAATCCACCCTTTGAGTCTGAGCTGGGTACAAGAGCATTATACTACATTGCACCTTGTGATGATGGTATGTTGCCTATAGCACCTAGTAATCCTACAAACAATAATACATCTGGCACGCCAATGGAAAGGGCTATTGAACCGAAGTAGTTTCAATTAAGGCTAGCACTATTAGTATTAGTTTGATATAGACTAAGCTATATAAGGATAGCCCCTGAAATTATTAGGGGCTTTTCCCTTTGTCACTGTTCATAGCTGAAAAAGCTGACTAAATTACTACCCAGTAAATATTCTATTATTATAGAACTTCAATATGATAAAAGGCGATACTTGTAAAGTTACTCCATCTTCTATTTTATAGAGAAGCTCTACATTTTTCTTCTCCTATAGTCTTTTCCCACATTTGAGGTATCTTTATCGCTAACTGATGCATCTATATAGTGAAACCAATTAATAGTTATGGAGATGACCTCGTAATGCTTTGTCGTAGAGGCAAAGAAGAGGATGTCGTCAAAATCATATTGGGAGATAGGTCTTTGAGCGATTATATAAATAGTCTTTGCAAGCACGATAAGGTAGTCTACCAATCTGTATTTCATGATACGATATTGAGTTTTGTCAGGACGGCAATGAAACCAGACTTTAAACTCAGAACAAAACCAATTGCCTACCTTAAGACAATTGCCAAGAATTATTGGTATGCAGAGCTGAGAAAGAATAAGATGCAGGTAGAGCCTATAGCCTATGATAATTTGACACTAAGTGAGACCTACATGATTGATTTTGACAGAAAATCATTACTAGAAGATTTACTGAGTCAGATATCTGAGGACTGTAGAGAGATATTGGTCCTTTGGTCACGTAAGTATAAGATAAGAGAGATTGCAGATAAGATAGGGTCCAACTCCGTCGATTATATCAAAAAGAAAAAACACCTCTGTCTAAAAAAATTGATTGCTATTGTAGAGCGCAATCCTCAACTTAAAGAAGAACTGAAAGGATATGTTTGACAATTTTACCAAGGTGGAAGACTATCTGAATGGTCGCATGAGTGCAGAAGAGAAGCAGCGCTTTGAGCAGGCGATGGCAAAGGATAATGCGCTCAAGAAAGTAGTGCAAGATCATGAGTTGTATACATTGGTTGCAGACGAAATCATCAATGATGATCTCTCTAGAATGATCAGAAAGCAGATGCAGGCAGCTGATGCCCTTCAGGTAAAAAGCCGAAACCCTATGCTATGGGCTATACTCTCGGCGTTACTCCTAGTGGCAGCTTATTTGGGCTACAAATATCTAACCCCCCCTGATGGTCCTCAATTATATGCGGCTTATTATGCTCCTCCTATGACTCAGCAAGTCCGCGGAGATAAATCATCTGGGTCAACAGCAAATCCTTGCTACTCAGCCCACAGAGTATTGGATTCAGGAGAGATAGAAAAGGCTTATCAGTTGTTTGCTGAGCTGCAATCTTCAGATAATACTGTATGCAGAGAAAAAGCACTTTTTTATATGGGCCTCATCGAAATTAAGAACAATCAGTACCATAACGCATCAAGCTTAATACAGAAAATATTAGCAGCCCCAGAAACAGGCTATGAGAAGAAGGCAAGAGAGATATTAGATATAATATCCAAATAGAAGCACTTTTTCAATTGATCCACTTCTCTTTGTATTAAATCCATTGAAACTAAGGTAACTTTTTGCTGGCCCTGGTGCTCTATATTATAGGGTTCTATTTGTCATTAGACATTATAAATTCCTTTGCTTTTCAGTTGTAATAATTGGAGAGTATTCTGTATTTTTATTTTAACCAAAAAAAAATTAACCTATGAAAACATATCCTCTTCTTCTATTCTTAGCAATATTTCTTTTTGCTTCATGTAATCCTAATAAAAAAGTTGCTTGTGATTTATACGGAATTGACGGTAAATACCAGTTCGAAGCAAACAATGAACTGAGAACAGCTTATACTTTATCTCAATTCTATTTTTTAAGTCCGCAGGATGTCACTAATTATGGAGGTGATAAGAATGCAAAATTGAAGAGTGAAGAAAAATTAAAAGGCATTGTTTTGATGACAAGTGAACTTGAGGACAAAGTCAAACCTAAGCCTTTACCGAAACCAAAGCCTTGTGGTGATGGAATATGGGCTGTTAGATTGAATCCATATGAATTAGTTATAATGCCAGCATTTACTGATCACTTTTTGATAAATCATGCTTCTATTATTAAACAAAAAGAAGTGATTTCTAAAGGAGAAGTGATTGGTAACTCATTAATCTTTCCTGATTTCAATAACAATAATTCGAAAATAGCACCAGGTACTTATGAAATTCAAATTGGGATAAAAAACATTGAGTTGAATATAGATTTTACCTTAGTGCATAGTCAAATCATTAAATGAAATTCCTCTTTGTTTGCCTCATTTTCAGCATTGCAGCTAATGCACAAAAGGATGTAAGTGAAATTCCATTTGATATAAATGATAACTATCACAAAATAAAAATTACAGATTACGATCGTTATCTATCGCAGGTAGATTCTGCAGCCTGCGAGCTTAAGTCCAACATCTACATCTGGCGTAGTTATACTGCTCAAAATGAAGGGAATTATATAGAAATGGAATCCTGTCTTAATGCGTTAGATGAGTTATATAAGAAATGCTGTTATGACACTATTCCATATATGCCTTGGATGGACCTTAATCAACGCAGGATCAATCTGTATACGCAAACAGGCGCATTAGATAAAGCTGAATATTATTGCCAAGCCAATTTACAGTTGTTACAGGAGACAGGATATGAAGAGAGTCAATACACCACGATCTTTAATCTTGCCTACCAAGCCCTAGGAGATATTGCCTATCAAAGAGGTCAATATCAAGAAGCTATAGATCATTATAATTATACGATAGAGATAGAGAATGAAATGGCAGAGAAACAAAATCGTTCTTCTACCATCTGGTCTATCTACAGCAGATTATCCAAGTCTTATAATGAGATGGGTTTGCTAGAGGCAGCCCATAGTAATAATGAGATAACCCACAAACAATATCTTAAGGATTATTGGGTAGGTGATCTAGAATCCTATAAAATAGCCAACTTCATATATACCATAGAGCTAGACCTATTCCGTGGTAAAGTAGACAGACCTCAAGTTCTTATTGCTGCCATAAAATCGACTGAGACTCGAGAGCAAAAAGACCTGTGGCAATGCCAATATTTTGAGTCTGAGATAGAAAGGCTTAAAGGCAATAATGATAAGGCCTACAAGTCATTAGTGGCCTTATTAGATACGTCAGTGACTAATCATATGTCTGATGACTTCTATGCCAAAGTAGCGCTTTCCTTAAGTAAGACAGTAGAGGCTAACGGTGATTTTGAAAATGCTTTAAAGTATATAGACAAGGCACAGCTGCGCATAGAGAATAGCACCTCACAAAGCCCAACATTTGGCTACAAGCTGGTAAAGCATAAGGTAGAACTCTTGTATAGTCATAATAGGGTCTGTGATGCAGTCAGATTAATCATAGAACATGTGCAAGAATTACAGGCTAGTTATTATCCACACATACAGTCTGAGGTACATTACAATCTGATGAGTCGCTATAATGAAATTCTCGACCAGACTATTACTAGTATTAAGGATGAATGCCCAGAACTCATTGATTTCGTCCCGTTTATAATGGAAAGTAATAAGTCCATAAGCTTGATCAATGAAACTTCCCAAAACTCAAGATTAAATTCTGGTAATGGCTATAAGATTAAAGCCTTGACAAGCCAGATAGAATACCTAGAGAGAGCCAAGTTACTAGCTAAGGATAAATATATTGAGAATCGCATCTTCGAGTTAAAAGATACTTTGAATAATCTTTTGGCTAAGTCAGAAATACTATCGTCTGATATTAGGGCAGAGAAGGCTTCTTACGATCAAGATACTTATTATCTATTCCTTTGGGAAGGCAATAAGAAACTGTACTGCTATCATCAGAAAGATAATTTTTCTAAAATTTCCTCAGTGTCCAAAGATACGCTTGCAGCACTTGATCTCTCAATAGACTTATCCGTAACGCTGTCGGAATTAAAGTCTAATTATAAAACCTTATACCAGCTATTGGACTTGCATAGCCCAAGCATAACTAAGTCAAAACAGCTGGTCATTTCTCCCCACGGCTATATGGAGAATATCTCGTTTGATTGCCTTGTGGTAAATGATGATTTTCTAATTTCAGAACTTCCCATCACCTATACACCATCTCATCTTTACTTTAATAACCAGCAAGAGATCACTAAAGACGAATTGTCCTACTTGTTTGTACAACCTGAGTTTCCACCATCACCAGACGGATATGCCTATGTGAGGTCCTCATTATACCACTTACACTATGCCAGTGAAGAGATAAGGCTACTTAAAGAACAATTTTCGGACGGTTCTGTCTTAGAGAATCAAAAAGCTACAAAGGAAAATATATTTAGTACAGCATCCAGTCATGATGTTATTCATTTCGCCACACATGCCAAGACTTATAATGAGAGAGACAACGTGCTATCCTTTGTTGCATTTACAGATACAGAGAATGACAAGGAATCATCTAGATTATATCTCAATGAAATAAAAACCCTACCCTTGGATGCAGAAATGGTTGTGCTCAGTGCTTGTGAGACAGGCTTGGGAAACGAAGTGTCTGGTGAGGTGACTAGCCTAGCTAGAAGTTTTATGGTAGCTGGAGCAAAGTCTGTCATATCTTCGCTCTGGAACATCAATGATCAGTCGAGTGCTATCATTATGAGCAAATTCTATAGTCATCTTAAAGAAGGAGATGACAAGGGACAGGCCATGCGCCAAGCTAAGCAGGATTACCTAGCGTCCGTGGACCCAGAATTTTCCCATCCCTATTACTGGGCAGCGATGAAAGTACAGGGTAATAATGCGGCCATTTTTTCGAGAACGCTTGCTCATTATATACGTCCACTCTCGATATGTGTAGCTGCGCTTGTCGGGATTATCTTATTGTTATTTAGTAAAAATAGATTGGAGAGTCCATAGGTAGACTGGTAAGATGTGCGATGTTTTTGTCTTATGATATGAGTATGGCCACAAGGTTGTACCACATTGATTATCTATAATTGTAAACCTATAAATCCCAATCCTTTTCTGGCAGATGAGGATAGGTTATTGAGTGCATTCTTGGATAGGGAATTTAATTTACTTCTTAGGTATTTCTTTACCACATCTATCAGACCAGAATCATCAAAGATACTATTGTACTCAAAGACCTTACCTGCTCTAGCTATAAATAGATCATAGTCTAGTTCCCACAAATCATCCGCATACTCTAATGCGTACCTAAGCGTTGCTTTATCTTTTATTCTATTTATTATCTTTTGCTTGTTACCAGTAAGATTCCAGAATAGATATTTCATTTGTATATAATGATGGTAGGCACCATAAGCGGAACTGACAACAATTTTTTTTGAGTATAGAGTTAATCTAGTTTTTTGTTTTGCATTTAAGTCTAAATTGTAAAGCATTTTGTAATCTTCATAGTCTGGAATTGACTTTATTTTTTTCATAATAGTGTCAAAAAGCAATGAATTATTTTTTTGTTTTTCAGCAATGAGAATTAAATAGTCAAAATAGGGTTTTTGGTATTTTGAAGCATTTGTGATGATTTCTTTTTTGCAGACTTCTGTGAGTTGGTCATATAATCCATTCTGCCATAACGCTTCCAATAGCGCTTTGTTATATCTGTTTTGGTAATCAATTAAATCAAATTGTTCTGCTAAGTCTGGAAAGAGATTAAGCTTCATTGTCAAGTTAATATAATTGACAAGGATTTTTTCACTGGTCATATACTTGAGAATAGGCTCCAATCTCTTTTTCAATAGCTCCAATTGCTGGGCATTGCCCATTAGATGACCATAGGTTTCCATGACTCGGTAGAAGATGTCGAAGACATTTATCATATTATGATCAGCCGAGATGAGCAGGTTCCCTAGTGTGTATATATGGTCAGAGTTATGAGGAATTTGGGGTAGGATATTAGTGACACATTTTTTGAAATGGGTATCAGTTTTTGTTGTAGATCTTTTGGGTAGATACTTTAAGTCTTCTGCTACTTTCAGTAATTCTTCATATAGCTTGAGATTTTTCTTATTCTTAGGGTTATCGAATATGTTTTTCAGTGAAGATTCAATGTATGGTTGCATAAGGTCTAGCAGCTTAGGCAATTCTGCCGCAGTCGCATATTTCTTGCGACCCACTACCGTCTTATAAGCAGACTGATATTGTTTTGCAAAGAAGGCCGCGTCAATAACTTCCGTAGATTGGATGAGATCATTTTCAAAAGCTAGCCTAAACACCTTGTCTTTATTCAGCTTGTTCCTCAGCCATTCCAGAATTTTGTCATCATCTCCTACCTTCGACATAAGTTTATCTGCCTTAGTGGTTTTTTTAGTAACTATTTTTCTGGCTAGGGTATTACTTCTACTATGACCCATGTCCATATACATGAGCATAGCGACCTTATGGGGGCAAATTTTTTTCCTGGAACCACAATCACATTTAAATGACTTTATTTTTAAGGATTTGTGGTCCATAGATAATCGGAGATCCCAGGAGTCACTACCCTCATCCACAAAGGCAACAAATTGTCCTTTTTTCTCTTCTTCAAATTCTCTGATGGCTGTTATAAATTTTTTGCTGGCTTTTTTATCGGTGCTGCTCAGATTTTTGAGTATAGTACTTATTGTCACTGTATGCTTTTGTTTTTTTACTAAGTGGATCTTACTACTAATAAATGTAGTATTTATCATTTATTCCATCTATTATTTTCTTCGCTCCTATTTTACACTAATACAACATTGATTTTAGAATCAGAATATAATTCTCAGTTTGTCCTTATCTAGGATCTCTCAGCAAGAATAATAAGTTGCTGAATAGACCATTTAGGCCACACAATTTTTATTGCTGGATAGTTGATTGGACGGCCTTTAGTCATTTTAGCTAAGGAGGTTTTAAATGACGATAATAATAATGGCCGTTGTTTGATTTCTGGAAGGAAGAGTTTGGTGCTTGTTTAGCTATCTAAAACTGAGTTAGCGTTAAGGAAATGGGTAGAGCCTAGAATTTTGTTTTTTTCAATGAATAAGAAAACCGTCGGTAGGCAAGTACGATTAGCTAGATTCTTAAATGTGAAAACTGCTCATTTTCCATAACAGTTTAGCATTACTATCTAGGTGAATCCGTAGAGTTATGGTGCATCTTAAATGCGCTATTCAGATAAGTTATTGTAAGAGGTGCTAAGAGGACAGGAGTCCTTTGGCTCAGGAGTGGTTGGTAAGGAAGGGTTGCTGAATCGAAAGTCTCCTGACCTCTCGATGAGTTTTCAACGAGACCGACAATAGAACGGGAGTCCTTTGGCTCGGATGTGTATAAGGAAGGGCTGCTGAATCGAAAGACCAGACTTCTCGATCTGGTAGGTTATCCTTAGTGAAGTAGATTTTGTAACAATTAACCCCTTATTTGTTACACTAAATGTCACAATTAACCCCTTATTTGTTACATTGTATTAACAAAGTACTTACCTTTGTCATGTGTTCAAGCGAAGAATACATACAAGATTACTAGAATGGAAGCATAAAAAGTCCAATAAACCCTTATTGCTCAGAGGGGCTCGTCAGGTAGGCAAAACCACAACTGTCCATCACCTAGGCGAAGCCTATGCCACTTACCTTCATCTAAATCTAGAGAAAACCGCCGATGCAGCTTTTTTCAAAAACGCTGATCGAGTAGACCAGATACTAGAAAGTATACTCTTAGAAAAAAATGTAAGGAAAGTGCCTGGAGACACCTTGCTCTTTATAGATGAGATACAAGAAGTGCCTGAGGCAATTGCACTTCTGCGATACTTTTATGAGGAGCTACCAGAAATAGATGTTATCGCTGCTGGGTCTTTGCTAGAATTTGCGATCGGAGACGTGCCTTCTTTTCCTGTAGGAAGAGTAGAGTTGCTGTCTTTACATCCTATGGATTTTGAAGAGTTTCTAGAAGCTATGGGGGAGGAGCTAGCACTGGAGTATTACAAAAAATCACCTCCGCCAGATATTGCTTTTGATAAGCTGATGGCACTTTTTCATGACTATATGCTGATAGGGGGCATGCCAGAAATAGTCGCGCAGTATGAAGCTGAAGGCAGGCAAGTGGCCGCACTTAGCAGCACTTACAGTTCTATCTGGGACAACTACACTATGGACATAGAAAAATATGGGTCCAATCAGAGTGAGAGACAAATTCTGAGGCACATTGTCTCTACAGCACCTTACGTCAGAGATCGTATTACTTTTCACGGCTTTGGTAATTCTAACTACAGATCGAGAGAGGTAGGAGAAGCTTTTAGAAAACTGGACAAAGCAGGCCTTATCAGATTGATCTATCCTACGAGCAGCACAAGCTCACCTGTACAACTCAATTATAGACGTAAGCCCAAAATTCAGTTCTTGGACACTGGCTTGCTCAATTATGCCTCAGGCATACAAGCTGCAATGATAGGTGTCAAGGATATGAACAGTCTTTACAAAGGTTATATCACTAATCATATGATGACCCAGGAGCTGATAGCCCAGTCTACTCGGTTAGGCTACATACCTCCATTCTGGACGAGAGAAAATGCCAATGCCAATGCCGAAGTAGATTTGCTCATACCGCATGGACAACAACTCATGCCCTTAGAGGTTAAGTCTGGTGCGAAAGGCAGACTGCGATCCCTCTATGAGTATATGGATAGATGTGAGCACAGCTTAGGCATAAGGTTGTTGGCAAATAAGTATTCTGTAGAAGAGGTCAAAACCATAAAAGGTAAACCCTTTCAATTGATCAATGTGCCTTATTATGCAATCGCTAGGATAGAGGCATATTTAGATTTCATGATAAGAGAATAAATAATTACCTATGAGTTTCCAGAGGCCGCAAAGAGGACGGGAGTCCATTGGCTCAGGTGCGGTTATAAGAAATGGTTACTGAATCGAAGGTCTTCTAATCTCTCGATGAGTTATATGGAAGAGTTTTTTTGGCTAAGAAGTTTTTCAGAAGCAAAAATTTATATGTGCTAAATGCAATCTTATTGCACGGAACTATTTATTTTGATAGCCTATTGATGCAAAGTATTTTCATGAACATGGTAAAGAATTCAAAAATATTAGAAGCGTTAAATCACTACAAGGACGATTTTGAAGCTCATATTTTATCGAGGGGAAATAGTATTTCAGAGAACAGTATGGAATCTATCCAATCTAACCGTGATAGAACTATGTTTACGACGATAGTTTATGGCACATATGCTTACGAGGTTTCACTAAGAGTAAAGAAATCGTCAATGAGAGTGAAAGGTACATGTAGTTGTCCATACAATGGAGAATGTAAGCATCTTGCTGCTATGATAAAAGTCCTTATAGAATCACTTAAGGATGATTCTAGTGCAAGAACTGCGACCAACCAATCACAAGCAATAAGTCTTAAGGCATTGCCCACCACGAGATCACATGTCATAAAGGCCACAAGTTTAAATGAAATTTTGGACAATATAGACGCCATCTCTACAGTCCGGCGGAATAACAGTTATAATCCAGAGTACCTCCAAGTTTTGTTTGCAAAAGGGGAGGTGAGATCTGAAATATACGTGCATGATTGGACACCACAAGGAGCGCAATATTTGAAAGTCCACACATCCGCTATAAAGTTTACTAAAGATTCGGTGACGATAACTTGTCCTGATTGCAATTTTAATAAGAACAAGATTTGTAAGCATGCAAAAGCATCACTTAATAATCTCTTATGTATTATTACGGAGATAGATCCATCATATTATGATTATAATAATCAGATAGAGAACTTCGCAAAGAAATTTGGCCTTACATCACAGTACCTCCAAGAAAATGCAGAACTCATTTTAAAATGGGACACAATAGAAATCAAGATAACTGACCCAGATGTCATTAATCCCTTAGACCTTGAGAAACTAGAGCTCATTATTCTAGAAAGTAATGCTATCAAGCAAAACCAACTTTTAGCTTCCATAGAGGAAAGTGTGCAATATGGAGAAGGTTTTTGCTGGTCTTCTGTCACAGGTATAGAAAGTCAGAAAATGCTATTTGTAATTAAAGGCAAACTCAATAAGACAAGAAATAAACTGGCATCACAAATAAGTTGCCAAGAACAACCTACATTATTAGCTCCCGAAGCAAAGGCACTCTACAAAGCTGTCTCAGCACATAATTTTGATCGAGAATATATAGATTACAATGAGCACTTGAATGTAACTTCTACTCTAAACTTAATCAAGCAAAATCTGCCACAGCTCCAGTCTTGTATAAACTATTACTACAATCCTAAGTCTAATCAAAGTTACAATTACTACAGAGAGGGAAAGTTGTATAAAAAAGATCTTAGGTGCATTACTTTCTCTAATAAACTATTCAAATTATCATTTGATGCGAGCGAGCAAGAAAATCATTATACGTTAAAGGTACTTACTTATGCCGATGAATTAAGGTTAGATCTTAGTCTCGCTAATAAGGTAGATTTTAACTATCACTTCGTACTTATAGATGACGTTGCCTATGTGTACAACAATCCACTCTCTTACCATTTTTTGCAAGCACTAGATTTTAAAACACCCTTAAAGTTCCTACCAAGCGACAAAGAAAAATTTGTAAGACTTCTTAGCAAATTAGAACAATCTTTTGAGGTCGTAAAAGACAAGCACCTATCTAATATATGTGTACGTGTGCAGAAATTAAAGAAACTAATACAACTAAAAGAGGTAGGCCAGCATGTGTTGTTTTATCCATTTCTAACAAAGTCCAAAAGACGATTTAATGTATTAGAACCAAATATTGTATTGAATAAAAAAGCTGAACTGGTAGTACCAGATGAGCACGAAGTAGCTGAGTATAAGCAAGAGTTTTTGGAATTATTTTCTGAAGAATTTTATCCTGAGCCAGAAATTAGCTTTATCCACATGGGGGTAAGTGAGTATATCAATGCTGGCTGGTATTTAGAGTTTTTATCAAAATGCGAAATTCTGGGCATACAGTTGGAGGGCTTGGACCAATTTAAAAATATAAAATTCAGTAAGTTCAAGGCAGAAATAAAGGAAGACATCACGTCAAAAATTGACTGGTTTGAACTAAAAGTTACCTTATCGTTTGGAGATGAAATAGTTCCAAGAAAAAAATGGATTAAGGCGCTTAAAGAAGGAAAGTCATATATAGAACTATCTGACGGCACCTTAGGAATAATACCGGAAGAATGGCGACGGAGGATGGACGAGGTATTGGCATTAGCTGAAGTGTCAGGCACTAATTTTAATGTCAATAAACTGCGATTCAATGCACTCGACAACCTCTTTGCCAATGTTAGTGACAAGAAGCTGCTGAATGAAATTTCTGCACAAAAGAAGTTGCTTTCTTCCTATAAGGAACTAGACAAGAAGAAAGAGATACCCCGCTCTATCAAGGCAATTCTACGACCTTACCAAGAGGCCTCTTTTCAATGGATGCATTTTCTACAGTCATCAGGTTTTGGCGGCATATTAGCAGATGACATGGGCCTAGGGAAAACACTTCAGATTATATGCATGCTTGCTTCTGCAAAGGAAACAGGAAAGTGTCATGCGCTAGTGATATTACCTAGAAGCTTAATATTTAACTGGTCCAAAGAGATCAAAAAATTCTGTCCTGCCTTGACCACACATGTTCATCATGGTACACAAAGGCATCTAGCTTCTAAAGAGATGAAAGCTGCCAATGTTGTCATCAGTACTTACGGTACAGTGGTGAATGATATAGAAGTAATCAGAAAAACAACATTTACCCACATAGTACTAGACGAATCACAAGCCATCAAAAATCCAACTTCAAAGAGATATAAATCTATAAGATTGCTCAAAGGCAAATTTAAAATATGCGCTACGGGTACACCAGTACAAAACAATACTTTCGACTTATATGCACAAGTAAGTTTTACTAACCCAGGCTTGCTAGGAAATCAGAGTTATTTTAAGCAGAATTTTGCTACTCCTATAGATAAGAACCAGAATGTAGAAGCCGCCAAACTACTACAGAAAATGATACATCCTTTTATCCTGAGGAGGACAAAAGAGCAAGTAGCAAGCGATTTGCCAGAGAAAGTAGAGTCTACCATCTATTGTGAAATGTTTTCACATCAGCGCAAAATGTATAATGAGCTCAAGGAACAAATAAGAAGAGACTTGCTTTCTATAAGCGAAGATGATTCTAAGCTCAAATTCAAAGTTCTTGATGGCTTACTTCGATTGCGTCAATTGTGTAATTCTCCACGGTTAGTAGATAATAAATTAAAGGGCGAAAAAGCACAGTCGACAAAAATAGAGTCACTTGTCCAAAAACTAACAGAGGGTATAGGTAACGGTAATGCACTAGTCTTCTCTCAGTTTGTACAAATGCTGAGTCTTATCAGAGAGGAGCTAGATAAGAGGGGAATACCTTATGCTTATCTTGATGGCACCACCAGAAATAGAGAAGCTGTAGTAGAAGAATATATGGAAAATCCTAAGTATAGAATCTTTCTTATCAGTCTCAAAGCTGGTAATACAGGGCTCAATCTGACTAAGGCACAATATGTCTTTCTTGTAGATCCTTGGTGGAATCCTGCTGCAGAAGCACAGGCAATAGATAGGGCACATAGAATAGGTCAAACAAAAAACATCTTTGCCTATAAGATGATATGTAAAGACTCGGTAGAAGAAAAGATCCTCCAATTACAATCAAAAAAGAAAAAGATCGCTTCTCAATTAATAAAGGTAGATGAGAGTTCCTTTAAGAACATGAATAAGAAGGATCTGATGGCACTCTTTGATTAGGGGAAAACATCTTTTGAGGTAGACAACTGTCGGCTTACTGATTATTGATATTCGTTGTTAGTATCAGGTTCATTAGTGTATGCTATAGTGGGTACAGTGATGTAATTTTCCACTTTCCAGAAACGTAGTAAGAGGTCTAAGTTATTGTAGATATGTTGTCCATGTACAGATTCAAAGTAGACAAGTTTTTCTTTACATAACTTAATCCAATGTCTTACCAATTCTGCTGAACAGATATCTGTCATAAGCAAAGTATTGATGCATGCTGTTATGGTTTTTTCGTCAGCATTATCGTGGTACGGGTTATGATCCATAGGAAAACAGGCGTTGAGGTTTTCTACTATTTCGATACCCGACTTGGGATTGAAAAAAACAAGCCCCGTGTCTTCTATAGATGCTGATTGTAATTTTATGTTCTTTGATGGATTTATAAATCCAGCTTTTTCTTCTGTACTCAGCTTCAGAAATTCGCTGTAGAAGTTCATAAAGTCTTTACAATACTGACCAATTTTATGTATGCGCATAAAGGCAAAATGATGGCCATTGTTATATTGGAGAAACGCCTCCAGTTGCCTATTGATATCTTTTTGGACATCAATAGATTTATGTTGCAGGAAGCTGACACTTGCTATGCTTTCAGGTGATTGTTTTTCATCCAAAATGAGATCAGCATCAAAATCCATTTCCATTAATGGTCCAGAATTCCACCATGCACCCTGCCACTTGACAATAGAGATGTGGCAGATCCTATCCTCTTGTGTAAATTTTAGTTTAGTAGATTCCTTTATCAGTTTGAATTTTTTTGAAGAGGCTATATGTTCGATAAGAATATGATTATTGTCTTCTCCTTTTATAAGAAAATATCCATTTATTTTCTTTGACATATTGGTTATGTCTTTTGAGAGTTGATGATCTTCCCCTAATATGGCAGCTAGCCATTCTTTAGCCTGGAGATTTAGTAATCTTGTGTGGAATGTATGCAAACATTCTACGACGTGGCCATGGAAGTAGATTTCGAAGTGAGGATCGTATCTCGAAGTTGCGATTAACTCTTCTTGTGATAACATTAATCTAACTCCAGTATCTATATGAAAAAGATAAGTATGGAATAACAGTTTTTCCATGATGTCCCTAATCTTGAAGTAATCTGTCTCACCTGAGTCTATGTGATAACATGATTTAAGTAATGGGTTTTCTGGAGCTGTTTCCCACTCTTCGTCTAGTAGCTCATACACTTTTTCACCTATAGTAAAGATTAAGTTGTTCTCTGGAAAAACTAAAGTATTTTGTTGTACAGTGTTCACAAAATACCAGATCAAAAACTTTACTACATCTACATGCACTTCGTCTGAGTGATATTCTTCACAAGGATAAAAAGGTAAAGGGGTGCCGTATATTTTTTGATGTTGGGTATGAAAGCTATCCCAAATTCTTGTATCACTTACAATATCTTCTAGATAAGAAGTAAGAAAAACTGACAATGGTACCAACCATTCATTTCCAATGATGCGGATAAGTTCATCACAAGTACTATCAGAGGTGATGGCTTTTAATACTCTATTGGCTATCGTGAGATAATGAACATCTATAGAGCTATGATTTTTATAAGGTCTACGCGATGTCCAGTCCGATATGAATACTTTTAGTCTGTTGTCTTTTTTCAATATCTAAATATATTAATTGGGTTAAGGTAGACAATTTTAAACAGACCTTGTTTTAAGTTGACAAGCAATCTTAGTAGATAGACTAAATATTTCCAATGCGAATCTAACCTATAATTTCAGAGTGCTATGACGATATCGCCAATGTCCCATTCAGTTTGTAGTGTGGACTAAAAGACTGCTGATACTCACCATGTAGTTGTAGCCACAGATTGTCTATAAGGCCGATGCCCTTGGAATCTAAAGAAGGAGTCAACTCTTGTGCTTCCCCATTATCCGAATAGCTGTAGAGAATGGACTCTGCACCTTGCTTGGCTATCTCTATGTCTATGTTCAGAGCTTGAGCTGAGGTGTGGGCATGTTTAAAGGAGTTGGTGATGAGCTCATTAGTAATAAGTCCTAGGCGCAACACTTTTTCTGAGTCGAGGCTGAGGTCTGGACAGTTCAGTGATAGAGCAGAGGTTCTGGTTTTTTCTAGTCCAAACATCAGGTCGTCACACAGTTCTTGCAGATAGTCTTTGAGGTTAAGTTCTTTGGATGCTGAAGCCTGATTAAGTTTTTGGTTGACAAGGGTGAGGGTGCGCAAGCGATTTTCATTGTCTGCAAGAGAGGCTTTTACTGCTGGGTCATCAGAAGAGGATCTGTCTTTGGAGAGTAGAGCTGTGGCCAGGGCTAGATGATTTTTGGTTCGATGAGCTATCTCATTATTGAGGGCATGTATGGCTTCGTTTTTCTCTGTGAGAGCGGCGATATTATTTTTTCTTTCTCGTGCTCTACTTATCATGTTCCAGAGTAGCAATCCAAGGGAGAGCAAGACGGCACCTGCGCCACCTATGATTGTCCGTTGGCTAGCTATCTTTGCTTCTGCAAGGGCATTGTCTTTTTTGAGGAGTTGGTTTTCTGCTTCTTTTTTCTGGGTTTGGTATTTGGTTTCCAATACTCTTAAATTTTTGCTGGCTATACCATTCCTTAAGGAATCTTTTCGTTCTATAATTTTATGCCATTCCGATGCTAAGTTTTCTTTACCTAGTAATGTCAACTCATTAGCAAATGCAATTTCTTGATATTGGGTTCTATAGAGTTTGCTCATTTTTTCAGTGCAACCATCTATTTCGCTTAGGATAGCTTTTGCTGTTTTTGGCTTATCAGTTTTGTATAAAATAGCGGCTTCAAAAAATTTGCACTGACACTTGCTTGTCCACCTGTCGAATTCTTCTGCTAGCTTGTGGCATTTCTTAGCATAGATCATAGCTTCGTCATAATCCTCTTCTTGCTGATACAAATCGGCAAGAGACTGATAGGTATGTATAAGAGAACTCTTTTTAGGTTTGCCATTTATAACTTTCATTAAGTAGTGTCGTGCCGAATCGAGTTGATTGAGTTGTAGGAAGCAATTACTAATATTGTTATAACTAATAAAGACCCTATAATCCGATTTGTCTAGGTGTTCTATATTTTTTCTTGAGTACTCTATTGATTTTTCAAACTCTTCATTTTCTCCGTAGGAAGTAGATAAGATGTTATATATCACACTGTCATAGTTGTGAATGTCTTCCTTATTTGCTAATTCTATAGCTTTATTTAGTGTAGCTATCATTTCATCATCCTTTCCCCATTTGTCAAAGAGCCTGCTATGTTGTAATAGCAACACCATTTCAAATTTCGGATTATGATCATAATGAGGGTGAGAGAAGATCAATTGGAATAAACTGTCACCTTTTTCAAATTTACCGTATTTGGTATAGCTGTTGGCTATGTTGCCTTGTGTTTGTATATATTGATCCCAATCCTTATGTTTTTCAGCGATTTCAAGTGATTTGATTCTATAAATATCTACAGAGTCTATTGATTGGGTTGCTAATAATGTCGCTTTGATTCTATATGCACAAGCAAGTTCTGAATGGTATTCTTTTTCGTTAGTTATAGTCTCACTAATTAATTTATTGGTGAGGACGAGAGATTTCGCAGGAGCAGTTTTCATGCTCGAGGTTATGGAGTCAATTAGTGGTTGGTATTGATCACTATAGGTGGATATTTGACTGTAAATGGTGTTGCTGAATAAGATCGTTGTAAGAATTAGGAATGTTTTGATTGTAATCTTAATCACTTTTCAATGTTTTAAATTGGTTTTTAATCTCAGTCCAGTAGGCCTGACTGCATGGAATTATTTTTGTGGTTCCATTGATATCGAAGATCAATGACTTATCCTTATGCGCAATGACCTTATCTCTATTGACCACATAAGAACGATGCACTCTTAGTAATGAGGGATGTTGAAACTGAAGCAGGAAACTATTGAGCGAGGCAGTGAGCATATAGTGTTTTCCAGATTCGACATAAATCTCACAGCCCCCTCGCACAGACTCTATCCATTGCAACGTCTTCATTGTTACTTTCTCATAAGCCCCATTGGTGCCTCTAACAAAGAAGCTGTCATTAGTGGGTATATAGTGGCAGCCAGATAATTGATTTGTGATGGATTTGTTCTCAGCAAAGTTATCTATAGCTCTGTCTATGGATACATAAAGCTGACGTGTAGAGCAAGGTTTGATAAGGAAATCAGAATGAGCTACAGATTTGACACGAGAAAGAGTCACTTCGTCCGAAAACCCTGAGAGAAAAATACAAGGAAAGGGCCTAATGGCTTGTAGTTTTTTGGACAGTTCTATGCCATCTAACTTGCTGTCTCTGAGGCCAATATCTAGTATAACTAAATCTGGCTCGGTCTTATTAAAACATAGAATTGCATCTGTACTGTTAGATACTAGTTCTATAGCACTGTAGCCGATATCATGCAGCTGCCCGATGAGCTGATCTGCAATAAGCTTTTCATCTTCTGCAATGAGAATCTTCAATAGGAATGTGTTTCAGTAGGTTATAATCCGAAGGTATAAAATCTCGACTAAAATATCTTACTAGGCTGTAACAAGACCCAGCTTATTGACTGTACAAGTGCAATTGGCTTTCGCTCAACAAGAATATTGCTCCATTCAGCAAGAAGGTATTATCAGGTTCACTGTATAGAACTACCTTAGACCTGCCTCCTCATCATAGGTCGTCATTTGATATTACCAAAATTCCAATTGAAAACAAACCTCAAGTTAATCTTAATTATGACCCCGTATGCAAAATGACTTTTGCATCGAGCCAAAACAATTGTTGGAGACCATTCCAAAAAAATCAAAAAATGAAAAATTTATTATTCTTTATATGTACAATTATAGCTCTACAGGCAGTAACTGTAGTAGCTCAACAACCTGCTCATGGTCATACTGCAACGTGCAGTAATGACCATAATCATGATACAGAATGTTATACACCACTAGTTGGTATGTTTATGGATGCACTGAACATCAATGAAAGCGAAGCCATCAAATACATTGATAAAACAGTCAAAAAAGCTGAAGTACTTCAACTGAAATCAAGTAGTAACGATAACACATTCTACAACGGTATCTTCTATTACCCTGGAGCACCTGCAGATGCAGGTATGACAGTAGAAGCCTTTGAACAGTCAGTCAGAGATACCGCAGAAATTGCTATGAATGAATATCTATCTCACTTAAGTATAGATATTAACTTTCAAGTGAACTATGTAGGACCTATGGAGTTTTTCTCTCCAGACGACTTTGCTAATAAAGTATTTGCCTTAGGTGCAACAGGACAAGGAAATTATGGATGGGTAAATGAAAAAAGAGACAGTTTTCATCTTACTACAGTCTCATATATTTTCCCACTCGGTTATCCAGTCAATTCTGACGGATTGCAAGGTAGTGGTTGGTCACCTATATTTCCAAATAGTGCTCAGAATCATGTATTTTACAATAATGCCTTTTATCCATCTGTATTTCTAGACGGAATTAGAAGCGTTATTTCACATGAATTTGGTCATTATTGTGGCATAAATCATGAGCTATCTCAAGGTAATCTTGGAGGAGATCCAAATGGATTCGCATTTCATGAACCTGGTGTTGTCGCAACTGCAAATTTTTCTACATTCGTTAGTCAAATAAGCTTTAACGGTCCGTCATCACCTGATATTACTGTAAATGGGGTAGTTGTTGGTTCAGCTCAAGAGAATTCAAAATCTGTAATAGAAGATGAAATGTCATTTACAACTACTGTATATGACGAGACATTTGTCTGTGCTGATGACATTACTGTTGATGAAGGAGATTCATTTAGTCTATCTATACAGACTAATGGAAACTTATCTTTCGATGTAATTAGTGGAGATATTACTGTTAATGGAAGCAATTCTTTTACAGGAAATGCATCTGGAGAAATTGTTATCTATTCAATTCAAGACGGAACAGGATATACAGAAACAGATACTGTAAACGTAACTGTTAACTCTACACAACTACAATCGCCCGTTGCTAACTGCCAACCTCAAACCCTATCACTAGGGAATGATGGAACGGTAACAGTTAACGCTAGTGCTTTTGATAACGGTTCTTC
>CAZQDZ010000001.1:0-206559 GCA_964591455.1 uncultured Saprospiraceae bacterium | reverse complement strand
AATTTATGAAAAAGTTCTCAACACTTTTAATAGCAACCTATTCTATGAGACTTCAATTGTAAATGAGGAATGATGAATTATGAATGGGGATTCAGGAGTCGAGAAATCTTATTCTAATGGAAACTAAAGTCAAGAGTTCTGAGAAGCCAAGCGCACAAGAGAACACCAATCGTAATTGGGTATTGGATGAATCTTGGAATCAAAAAATACGATGGAAGAAGATGTCTCCATTCCACTACGTTGCAGTCGACATGGACAGAACCTTGGTGGAGCCTAGGGGAGTCGAACCCCTGACCTCTTGCCTGCCAGGCAAGCGCTCTAGCCAGCTGAGCTAAGGCCCCAATTTCAGGATTATATACGAATGTACACATTTGGGATTATCAAATTTTACATCCTAGAAATAAAAAAATCGCCTACACAATTTAGCATAGGCGATTCAAAATATTCCTTCTATGTTACTAGACTTTTAAGGAGCTAGGTGGATATTCATCCTTGACATTAGTTTTAATCCACTCCAGACATTTACCAAAATCGGTGAATATGTGTTTCTCTGGGACCAAGTCAGGTACGATATCTATCCGCTCCATCATGTATCTTGGTTGCTCGGCTGGGTTGACAAGTAGAACCGTTTTTCCAGCTTGTGCTAAATCAGAAACAACATCTTCTAGTGCATACAGACCTGACTGATCCATATATGGAATTCTTCCCATTCTAATCACGACCGTACTCGCTGTAGATGGTATCTCTGCCGCTAACAATTGAAAATCATTTGTTGATCCAAAAAACAAAGGTCCGTTGATGTGCTTAATAGTAACTTCTTCTTTTAGCTCTTGTGGAAATCCTACCTCATCATCCCACTGCTCGTCATCTACCAGATTAGTCACTTTTGATTTTTCAGCTGTAATATCACCTATCTGCTTCATAAACATCAGCGCTGCGATTACTAAACCAATACCTACAGCAAAAACCAGATTCCATAAAGAGGACAGAATTAACACAACTAGCATGATGAATACTTCAGGCTTAGGCATGTAAGGTATCGCCTTTAATCCTTTATAATCCATAACACCTATACCTACCGTAATTAAGATTCCAGCAAGAACTGCTGCTGGTATCTTGGATGCGATTGGAGCCATAGCTAACATGATAAAGAATAACAACAATCCAGCAATCATCCCAGATAATCTCGTCTTTCCCCCTGCATTGATATTTACCACCGTTCTGATTGTTGCTCCTGCACCAGGTATGCCACCAAAGAGTGCTGCTATACTATTACCGATACCTTGGCCCACTAATTCTTTATTAGGATTGTGTCTAGTTTTGGTCATATTATCTGCGACTATGGACGTCAAGAGACTATCTATAGCACCTAATAAGGCTAAGGTTATGGCTGTCGAAATTGCTGCAGATTTTATTAAGGTCTGTATACTTATATCTGTAAAAATATCCAGATGAAGTTTTGGTAGACCGCTTGGTATTTGCTGAATAGATCTATAATCCCAATCTAATCCTATAGCTAATATGGACATCACCAGCAAAGCCACTAGCGTACTAGGCACGACTTTGGTTATCCGTTTAAATCCATAAATTATAAAGATGGTACCTAAGGCAATCATGAGCTCCAACCAGTTAATTTGTTTTATGGCTCTTGGCAGTACTTTTAACGTACCTAAAATACCTGAAGCATCACTTCCTGCTAAAGTCTGGGACTCTAATGTGATTTCATCTTCAGTAATTTTTTCAGCACGCGTAATCGTTTCTTTAAAATCTTCTAGGACCAAAATCCCTTCTCCTGCCTCATCCTGTAAAATCTTGTCTAGCAGCACCTCTTCCGCTTGGGGTTTAAATTGCTCGACGTATGCTACATCTTCTTTAGGATAATAGCCTATAGCTGGCAGAATTTGGGTTATCAAAATAATCACCCCAATGGCAGTCATAAATCCAGAAACTACTGGATAAGGGATATACTTTATATATTTTCCTAGGCCTATAAAACCCAATAATATCTGCAACAATCCAGATAATAGAAATATAATTAATATAGTCGGTAGTGCTGCTTCTACATCTCCATTGAAACTTGCCAGTACTGTTCCGATGATGACCATACTCACCGCAGTCATAGGTGCCGTAGGCCCAGAAATCTGCGTATTGGTACCGCCAAAGAGGGCAGCAAAAATACTGATGAAAATGGCACCATAAAGTCCTGCCGCAGGACCCAAACCTGAACTTACACCAAAGGCAAGTGCTAGGGGCAAAGCCACTATACCAGCTGTAATTCCACCAAAAAGGTCTCCTTTTAAATGCTTAAAATCAAATCCTAATTTTTCCAACATAGTTTTTTGTGTTATTCTATCCTTACTGATAAACTATAATTCTTACTCTCATAAAAGTAAGTAATACTCATATTAGGCTTGAAAATAGAAAATATTTCCATCTAATAGCTATTATTCTCCATTATCCGCTTTCCAATTCAAGGTTCGCGACACTGCCTTTTTCCATTGACTATAGAGTTTACTTCTTTGCTTTTCTTCCATTCGTGGGTCGAAGGTTTTATCTATCTTTCTAAAAGAAAGTATGTCTTGCGCATTCCATAAACCAAGGGTGATACCCGCTAGATAAGCCACCCCCATCGCAGTGGACTCAGTGACAACGGGCCTTTCCACTTTTGTGTCTAGCAAAGAAGATTGAAATTGCATTAGGTAATTATTTTTACATACGCCTCCATCTACCTTTAGGGAATCCAATTCTATCCCGCTATCCTTTGACATCGCATCTAGTACATCTTTAGTCCTGTATGCTATACCATCTAAGGTCCCTTTAATCAAATGATTACGGGTCACTGCTCTTGTGAGACCGAATATAGCACCCCGACTGTCCATATCCCAATATGGTGCACCCAAACCAGCTAAAGCTGGCACGACAATCACGTCATGAGAATCTATCACACTCTTGGCTTTCTCTTCTGTGTCTACTGAGTCTTCTATGATATTTATCCCATCTCTCAGCCACTGTATTGCCGCTCCTGCTACAAAGATACTTCCCTCTAAGGCATAAGCTAATTCTCCTTTACTATTACAACATAAGGTGGTTAATAGTTTATGTTTAGAAGGCACATAGGACTTGCCGACGTTCATCAGCATGAAACAGCCAGTACCATAGGTGTTTTTCGCCATCCCTTTTTCAAAACATGCTTGACCAAACAATGCCGCTTGCTGATCTCCTGCTACCCCAGTTATTGGAATCGTATGACCCTTATAATGGAACTGACCAAATACCGATGCTGAAGCCTGTACCGAGGGAAGCAGACTTTGAGGTATTTTCATCAGGTCCAAAATCTTATCGTCCCATTCTAGTTTTTGAATATTGTAGAGCAATGTTCGTGAGGCGTTGGTATAATCTGTTACATGACTTTCTCCCTTAGTCATATTCCATATCAACCAGGTATCTATAGTGCCGAAGCATAGGTCATCCACGGAGTCAGATGTATTATCTAATATCCACTTCAACTTGGTGCCTGAAAAATAGGGATCTATCGGCAAGCCTGTCGCTTCTCTTATAAAAGGTTCGTGACCCTCTGCCTTCAATTGCTTGCAGTAGGATGCCGTTCGTTTGTCTTGCCAAACTATGGCTCGATTTATAGGTTGGCCAGTATGTTTGTTCCAAACCACTGTCGTCTCTCGTTGGTTTGTGATGCCGATGCCTACTACCCTAGTGATGTCATCTACATGATTAGAAATCAGCTCGTCCAGCACTTTCATTTGGACAGACCAAATCTCATCTGCATCATGCTCTACCCAATCTGATTCTGGGAAGTACTGTGTAAATTCTTGTTGAGCCATACCCACAATGGCCCCTTTATCAGATACCAAAACCGCTCTGCAGCTGCTAGTGCCTTGGTCTAATGCTATTATAAGTGGTGATTCCATATTCATAAATGTAAGGAATACAATCAGCTCGCTTAGCTCTTTCATTCCTTATATTATAAATTACTAGATGCTTGTTAGATTTTTATAATATGAACTATCTTTCGACCCTGATAAATATTGATGGATCACAAGACCATATTAAAAGATTTGAAAGCAGGGAATTATCATCCTGTGTACTTTCTTCAGTCAGAGGAAGCTTACTATATAGACATCATCGTCAATTATATAGAAAAGAACATCCTTGATGAGGCGGCCCAAGCATTCAATCAAGTGGTCGTTTATGGTAAAGAAGTTGATTTCAAACAAATCATCGATCAGGCGCTACAATATCCGATGATGGCCAGCCATAGGGTTGTTATCGTAAAGGAAGCTCAGGAATTATCCACTATAGAAAAGCTGGCTGATTATATAGAAAAGCCTTCTCCTCAGACGATTCTTGTGATTGCGCATAAGCATAAGAAACTAGATAAGAGGAAAAAGAAAATCTGGACAGCACTCAAAAAGACTGCTGTGGTATTGGAGACTAAAAAGATTTATGATAATCAAGTACCTGGACTTATCAGCAACTTAGCGAAAGAGAAAAAAATAAAGGTAAATGCTAGAGTAGCTAATCTTATCGCAGAGCATCTAGGAACGGACCTATCCAAGATTAATAATGAGCTGGACAAGTTAGCACTCAATTTAGATGATGGGACAGAAGTAACGATGGCACATGTAGAAAAATATGTGGGTATCAGTAAAGACTATAATGTCTTCGAATTACAAAAGGCCATTGGGATGCGTGATGTGCAAAAGGCGTATAAGATTGTATTGCATTTCTCTAGAAACAGCAAGTCCAATCCAATCCAGATGAATATCGGTGCTTTGTATAATTATTTCTCAAAACTCTTCATCGCCAAGAAATATCAGAATGCAGACTCGAAATCATTTGCCAGTGCAGTTAAGGTCAATCCATTCTTTGCCAATGAATATAAAGCTGCCGCAAAGAACTATACCGTACCCCAGATCAAGCAGGCTTTCAAATTAGTCCATGTGATGGATAAACAATGTAAAGGCGTAGAGCGAAAGTCTGGTAATGAGTTAGGTATCTACCAACAATTCTTGCATTCACTATTCAGGTAAATAAGTAAGCATTCTAGGAACCTAGTCTTGCAGCCAATAGGCCTAAAACGAGCATAGATAATATATCTGCTAAGATGAGTATAGGTGGAAATGGGATTTGGAGAAAGGTAATGATGGAAAATACAATCATCACAAATACTGATATCAGTCCCAAGTAAAAGCTATTTGATTTATTTAAGCGAGATGTAGCAAAGGCTGCGACACAAGCGCCTAGAACATGGGAGATGATAATTAGGTAATATACTTCCGCAGGAAGGCCTTCCATGTAAGCTCTGAAAGATTCTTCAGAAAGCAAATCTGAAGAGGAAGGCGCAGGATGTATTCGAGCACTGAATGAGTGTACTGCCTTCGTTGTCATCATCCCTAGCACGACACCAACAAGTACAGATAGTAACTTACGCAACATACCATTCGATTTTTGTGAAATTTAATACTTAATAGCCTTATCTTGCGTTCGTTAGACATTCCAACTAACCTTAAATTCCATTAATTTCATTCTAGTTATTTTAAATTGCTGATATTCAGTAATCTGTACATTAATATTTATCATAATATATTTGTAATGAAATCACTTTTGGTTTTAAAGTCGGCTCTAATTTCCCTTATCGCGGTTGTATTATTTATGATTGTCGCTCCTAAAACGAGCCAATGTCAAGCAGATGTCAGATTTGTTAATGAATTTTTGAATATAGGTGTAGGCGCTAAAGCCCACGGTATGTTTGGGAGTGTAGCGGCTACTGTCGATGATATTTCAGCTGCATATTGGAATCCTGCGGGACTGGCTAGGATTGAGTCTCCTGCACAAATTAATGCTATGCACGCTTCTTGGTTTGGGGGTATAGCTAATTATGATTATTTGGCATTCGGCAAGAGATTTAATGACAGGAAGAATAGTTACGGGAGTATGACGCTTATCAGATTAGGTGTAGATAATATTCCTAATACCCTTAATCTACTAGATGATGACGGCACAGTTAACTTCAATAATGTGACTGAATTTTCAGCTGCTGATTATGCCTTTCTACTTTCTTATGGTCAAGACTTAGGGATAGAAGGGCTTTCCATTGGGGGATCAGCTAAAGTGATATATAGAAACATAGGATCCTTTGGTAATGCATTTGGTTTCGGATTTGACCTAGGCATACAGTATGAGATAGGCAATTTGAGTTTTGGGATGATGGGTAGAGATATTACTACGACCGTAAACAACTGGAGTTTTTCTCTGAATGAAGATGAAATACGTGTATTCCAAAGAGAAGGAAATGTTGTCCCAGTGTCAAGCACTGAAATAGCACTTCCAAAAATTGTATTGGCTGCGGCCTATAAAATAGACAATGGTACTCGATTCACTTATCTCTTAGAAACAGATTTAAGACTGTCATCAGACGGTACTAAATCAGGAATCTTCAGTGGTGAGAATATTGGTATAGACCCAACAGCAGGATTTGAAATCGGTTATGACAGAAAAGTATTTTTCAGAGCTGGCATCGGTAATATCCAAAACATTGTGAATGAGAATGCAGATGCTGCGTTCGAGTTTACGCCTAATATAGGCTTGGGTGTAGATTTGGGTTTGGTTAATATAGATTATGCTTTGACAAATATTGGTAGTGTATCTGGAGCACTCGTTTCGCATGTATTCTCACTTAAGTTAGACTTACACGGAGACAGATTATAAAACAAGTATTAAGCTTTAGAGATTATAAGTTAGGTGGCATTATATTTTTGAAATGGCCATTCATTTTTACTCTCTTTTTGATACGTTCCATTTTTTCTACTGCAGGAATCATTTTCTTAAGATGCGCCTTGGTATACTCGAATCTATCGGCTTCACTTACAAGACCTAGAAAGTGAATTTCTTCACTCAAGCTTAAACCTAATTTGTGTCCAATTTCATAAAGGGAATAAGATTCATCCCAACCCTGAAAAGGTAGTTCTAGTCCAAGAATGTCATACATTTTCTCTAGTAGTGATATCACTTCCTGCACCTCCAATATACTTGGCCTAGTAGATACAGGGACATCAAAATGTACTACGCCTCCTGGATACAATTTATCATCCATCTTCGTTTGGAATGATTCTATTCTAAATACACGAACGCCTTGGGTCTTAATATCCATCTTTCCATCATCATAGATATGTGAAATTTCTATGAGATTCATTTCGGTCCCAATTAGCATATCCTCCCCCTCCTGATAAGGGACAATACCAAAAGTCTTATCCTCTTCAAAACATTCAGTTATGAGCTGCTTGTAGCGGGGTTCGAAAATGTGGAGATTAACTTTCTCTCCTGGAAAAGCGACCAGTCCCAGCGGAAAAAGTGGCAAATGCACTGTCATGAAACTTAATATGTCAATTCAAACGGCAGTCTAGCCAGAGGTTCATTATAACTCATAATATTCCGATACTCTTGTATAGTTTTAAGTACCTTCTGCTCCTGAGGGGTGAGCTTATTCATTATACTTGCTTGATTGCCTTTATTAAATTCCGATAAGATTTCTTCCCAAAATTCTTTTTCTATACGAGGATATTCTACAATCTTATATTCTGATACATCAGCCATCTCTGCCGCTATTTCTATGGCTCTGTCCAGACCTCCTAATTCATCTACAAGACCCTTCTGCACTGCCCTCTGGCCTGTCCATACTCTACCCTGCCCTACAGAGTCCACCTCAGCTATTGTCTTATTTCTCCCTTGTGCCACTCTATCCAGAAAGGTCGCATACATATTATCAGTAAATCTCTGCAGAGCGGCTTCTTGAGAGCTATTCATATCTAAATATGGATGAGCGATGATAGCATGTGGACTAGTCATAACTGTATCCACTGTAATGCCTAGCTTATCTTCCATAGCTTCTTTAAAGTTGGGGAACATAGAGAAAACACCTATAGAACCAGTTAATGTCTTAGGATGAGACACTATCTTATCTGCGCTTGCTGCAATATAATATCCGCCTGAAGCTGCATAGTCGCCAAAGGATGCAATAATC
The DNA here is from genome assembly GCA_964591455.1 of uncultured Saprospiraceae bacterium. Lineage (GTDB taxonomy): Bacteria > Bacteroidota > Bacteroidia > Chitinophagales > Saprospiraceae > RFSX01. Next base: position 198,521 of record CAZQDZ010000001.1, on the reverse strand, counting down.
GGAATAGAGTCTTGCTGCAGCAACTTCATTTCTCTGAGAATAGCTTCAGAAGTAAAAGCACTTCCTCCAGGGCTATTGACACGAAGTACTATTGCTTTAACTCTTTTATCCTTTCTTATTTTATCGAAAATATCGTGGTAAGTCCTATCATTGATATTACCTCTATTCTCATTGGCGTAAGCTACTTCTCCTTCTGCATAAATAACAGCAATCTTATTACTACCGCTACCCTTATAAAGCGTTACACTACCAGCATAATCATCGTGAGTTATATAATTTATACTTCTACCCTTCTTTATGCCCAACTGTGACCGGAGCATATCCTCTACCTCATACCAGTGTTTGAGTCCATCTACTATTCCTAATTCAATGGCTTGCCTGCTATTGTCTAGATTCAAATCATTTATCAGTTGTTGTATATTGGCTTTTGGAATACCTCTAGATTCACTTACCTCATCTAGATATAGTTGGAAATTATCGCTAAGGTATTCTCTCGTCTGAGTCCGATTCTGGTCACTCATATTTTTCCGTCTATATGGCTCTGTGGCACTTTTAAATTGGCCTGCATAGAAGACATTCATCTTTACTCCTAACTTATCCATAGCACCCTTGAAAAAGGGTATCAAAGTCGCATATCCATTAATATCTAGGACTCCCATTGGGTTAACAAAAATAGAGTCTGCAGCTGATGCAATCAGATAAGAAGTATTATCATAGAAATCACCATAAGCATACACGAATTTGTCCGACTCGTCTCTGAATTTCTTAAGTGCTTCACGGATGGTAGAAGCTGTCACCATTCCAGAACTAAAAGAAGAGGTTTTGAATAGAATACCCTCTATATTACTGTCATTAGCTGCATGGTCTAATAATCTGACTATGTCGTGTAACCCCGTAGATTGAGCGGACTCGAAATTGAATCCAGTCACAGCCATATTACCACTTAATTCAGGTATTGGTTTAGAAAAATCCAGTAGTAGAATAGAATTTCCTTCTACAACGCTTTCTCCAGAGCCTACAGCAAAACCTATAACTAAAAGAAAAAGGAAAGCTACAAATCCAGCTATTAGAGTACCTAAGCAAGAAGCGAAAACAAATTTTATAAATTGTATCATAAGTTAAATTCAATTTATGCCATCTAAGTAAAAGGCAAATATAAATCTAAATAAACACTAGATAGGAAGACGACTAATTGGATGAATTAACTAAAGACATGGAAGAGTTGGCTAAAAATGGTGACTAGATGCATGTAGATTCAATAATTGACATTGATAGACCTTACCTTTTTGAGAGAAGTAACTCACTAGAAACCAGATAGCCATTTGAAGTAACTATATTGTGATTAAGATAAAACGTAGCTGAGTGTACAATCCTATTTTTATATTAATTGCATTGATAAGGGCTATATTAATTATACTAAGTCTTCTTATTATAATTCCAATATATATACTGATAAAAGTCCTAGGCTTTAACAATACACCAAAAAGAGCTTTTTGGATAAGACGACAATGGCTCAAATATGCTATCGCCATTCTTGGGATATCTGTGGAGATAAAAGGCAAAATTCCAAATACTTCTGGACTCTTCGTTTGCAATCATAGAAGTTTTTCTGACCCAATTGTTCTGACACGCTATCTGGAGGCTTTCGTAATTGCGAAAGCTGAAGTCGCCTCACTACCGCTTATAAGCCAAGGTGCAGAGCTAACGGGCATTATTTATGTAAAACGACAGAATAAGGACAGTCGATCCGCTGTAAGAGAAAGACTAGTTGAGGTCATTGCAGAAGGAAAAAATGTCTTGGTATATCCTGAAGGCACTGTCTCTGCTAACTTTATGCCCTTACCGTATAAAAAAGGGACCTTTGGAGAGGCGGCAAGAATTGGTTTTCCTGTCATTCCTATAGTCCTGGAATATAAGCACAAGAAGAGCCACTGGTATAAGTCTAGCTTAATTAAGCACCACTTCAAACAATTTGGTAGATTAAGAATACAGTGTAGACTTCACATAGGTCAACCTATGTCAAATTCTGACGGACTAAAATTATGTGATGAAGTAGAAAAGTGGACTCAAGAAACTATCATCCAGATTCACAAAAACTGGCCTGGCAGCGTCTTTCATGATGAGGCAAAGCAGATAAATCTTAATCAGCTATAAACTTGATAGAAATTGAATTCACACAGTGACGGGTATTCTTAGCGGTAAAGCGTTCTCCTACAAACACATGACCTAGATGCCCATCACAATTATTGCAAACTATCTCTACTCTTCGCCCATCAGCATCATCGACATGCTTGACAGCATCTGCAATCTCATCATCGAATGAGGGCCAACCACAACCAGATTTGAATTTGGCTTCTGAGGTATACAGGGGATTATCACACTTGCGACATACATAAGTTCCCTTCACATAATGATTATTATACTCACCAGTAAACGGCCTTTCAGTGCCCTTCTGCTCTATGACATATGATTCCTCCTTTGTCAGTTTATTATATGTTTTCTTATCCATGATTAGATTAGTAAGTGTTGAAATTCTTTCTTGAACTTTGCCAACTTAGGTTGTATCACTACTCTACAGTAGCCCTTGGTCGTATGGTTATTGTAATAATTCTGATGGTAGGCTTCTGCTTCATAGAACACTTCTAAAGGCTCTAGAGTCGTCACTATTGGTGCATCCCACATAGTAGAGGCAACTTCACTTATGAATTGTGAAGAAGCATTCTTATTTTCTTCGCTCGTATAAAAGATAGCAGAACGATATTGCGCGCCACTATCATTGCCCTGTCTGTTTAAGGTTGTAGGGTCATGCGTAGCGAAGAATATTTTCATGAGTTCACCATAAGAGATAACCTCTGGATTATAAGTGATTCTAACCAACTCAGCATGTCCAGTCAGTCCTGTACATATCTCTCTGTAAGATGGATTCTTAATATTTCCACCCGCATACCCTGACACTACTTTTTGCACGCCTTTGACATTTTGGAATACAGATTCTGTACACCAAAAACAGCCTCCTGCGAAATAGGCATTATCCATTTTATTTATCATATAAAATCACTTTTAGTCTAAGTCCAGAATTAGGTATTTCACCACGCCTTATAGATCTCCTACATTCCCAATACCATTTAGTCCTACATGCCCACCACCAAATTTTCTTACAAGCTTTTAAGTACTTATTAAAAATTTCCTTTTCACCTAATTCAAAAAATTTACTCGCTAAAAGCATATTTGGTCCAGAGGTTTTTATTTGAGGTGAGGTCTTTTGAGCGCTAAGCATTAAATAATTTTCAGCCTCCTTAAGTTTATTTTTACTCAACGCTATTAACCCTAAGTAGATATAAGATCTATGTAAGGCATTTCCGTAGTTCCAATTATCCTTAAAATCCTCTGCAATTTTTAAATACTCATGTACTTGAGTTTCAAGCAGCTCAAACTCATGGGATAAATATGATTCATGTAGTTTTTCATGGTATTTATAAAATTGTTCCTTTTCCATTCATAATACTTTGAAATAAGTATGAAATATAAGTGATGTAATGCATTTCTATAATTTCAACTAACTTAAATTCCTCTACATTTTACAAATACACTTCACTCTGGCTTTCAAGTAATTGAAATCCTTAAAAAAACCTAATAATACATTTGGTTGATTCATTTACTCTCTTAATGACATAGACAGGCAGGAAGTTCAGCGAATTGCAGGAAAAATTTAAAGGAACTAGGCTAAACCTAAGCGGAGCAGTACTCTTTCTAATTTGGAAGAATTGCCTATTTCTTTCTGTAGTTTAATCAGTGCATCCCATTTGGCCTTATTAGCAAGACTGGCCTGCTTAGACCAATCAGAAGGATCTACAATACTATACCTGTTTCCATAATTGTCTAGCATTGCCCTAAGTTCACCGAAACTCTTACCACTTAAATCCTTCCAGTTCTTTATGCCATTATCGAACAGCAGTTTTTCGATCTTCGGACCTATCCCTTGAATTATTTGAAGATTTGAAGATTTAAGACTGTCAGTGACTCTAGATTGTTTGTCTGCAATATTTGTAGGTATATTTTCCTTAGCATTCTGAGGAGAAGGCTTATTTACATCTTCAATAATATTATCAGCTTTTGGCTGTGGTAAAGGGTCCTTCTTTGCCAATGACTGTAGTAACAAAATATCTTTCTTAGAAGAGGATAGTCTTTTTTGTAAGTCTTCTAATGTTTTTTCGTCTTTCGCGATTTTGTTGTCCTTTAGAGTAGATTCCTTCTGGCATGTCTGATATAACTTCTCGTACTTATATAAGCTAGATCGTTCTTCTCTTACTTCAGATTCTAGTCTCTTTATTCTTGATTTGTATTTACCTATGGAAAGATATCCAAAGGCCCAGCCGAGCAGAAATGGAACAATCCACCAGAATGGCCACCAAGTACAAAAGTCAGAAAGTATGCTTAAATGAATCATCCTAAGAGGTCTTACTGATTGACTACAAGTTCAATATAATTAGAATCTTCTTCATCATTGTTCTTTGATACATTTACTCTACCTGGGCTCATACCATATCTTATTAGAGCTTGTTCCATTCTATTTGCAAGAAAATCACCATATATCGGATTTTCATGCGCATTAATTAATTGCACATTACAGAACCCATTACCTATTCGTCCAGCAACTTCCTTGAGCTTAGATATAGTTATTTCATCCAATTTTCCATTCTCCAATGTATCTATATAAATTTTAAAGCGATTAACATTTACGTTGGAGATACTGATATTATCAGTTACATGGTCATCATTAGTTACTTCTTCGCCTTCTACAAATCGGTAATTAGCAAATATACCGTGCTGCTTGAAAGCAGAGGTGTCCATTACGTTGAATTCCAAGCTGGATACTTTATCAGAAATATCCAAGTTGCTCCTGATGGACGCTGCTCTAGAAATGGCTAATTCTTCAGGGCTTTCTTCATCATAATAGGCATATCCAGTTATTACAATATTTCTTCCTGCAGTCAGACTATCGTTTATTGTTTTCGCTAGGCCGTTATTAAAATAATTAGAATCCAACTCTGAAGAAGACTTGGAAAATAGCGGGCCAATTATAAAGTGTTTTGCTTCGTCAGAGGTCTCTAGACCTAAGGTCGAATCTTCACTTGATTGCTCTAGCATAGACTCACTATTAGATGTTTCATCACAGCATTTCTCTTTTTGCTTGCAGTACACAAGACCTGTCGCTAACCATAATAGTACCACTACTACTCTCATCTGCATATATTGAATTATCTTCTGTTAATGTAATGAGTTAGACGCATATCACATAGAAAATTATGTGAATGAATCACCGAAAACGTCAAAAAGCAATTTGATTGCTATTAGAAACAACTCCAATTGACTAAATTTCAATTACAATTTCTAAATCTTCCAAGATGAACTACGGTCTTAAAGCTATGCCTTTGCTTAAAGTGGTGATACCGCTTTGTCTTGGCATAGCTCTAAGTAAATCATTTCCACAGCAATCTTTATATACCAGAGATTTCATAGTCCTCGCAGCTTTCAGTCTATGTGTTTCGGCAATTTTCATTAAGCGTAGAAGTACTTTAAAGTCCTATTGCATATTATCTCTATTTGTCATAATCGGCTATTTACATCAGCATTTCTCTAATCTAGATTATCAGTCTAATCATTTTTCTACTTACCATGACGCCACTTACTATGTACTCTCTCCTGAAAATAGCAAACAAATAGATGATAATGTAAGAGCACAATGCAGAGTACTCTATACTGGTATAACACGAGATTCCATTATCAAAACTTCAGGCAAATTAATGGTCTATCTCAAAGACATGGATCTAGAGAAGATACAATCAGGAGATATTATTATAACCAATGCTGAATTCAGAAGAGAGAAAAAAAATACTAATCCAGAAGTATTTGACTATCAAGCTTTCCTTCATAATAGAGGCATATATCATAGCATGTATTGTGCTAAATCATCCTACCAATTATTAGCAAATATAAATATAAACATTTGGGACCAAGCGAGAAGATACCAGCATTCATGCCAGCAAATCCTCAGTCATCATATCAAAAAGAAAAATAATCTAGCTGTCATTTCTGCGATGGTCCTGGGAGAAAGAAATCTCTTAAGTGATGAGCTTTATGACGCCTTTACGGATACAGGGTCTGTGCATATCTTAGCCGTCAGTGGGTTGCATGTTGGTATTGTCTCAGCATTGATAGCGATATGCTTGATGTTTCTTTCTAATGCAAATAGGTATACTAGAGCAATTAAATTCATCCTTAGTATAGTTGCTGTCTGGGGATTTGCTTTATTGACTGGGGCCGCGGCAGCTGTCACTCGGGCGGCAATCATGTTTTCACTTTACTTCTTTGCAAAATCCATAAGGAGAAAAGGCATATCATTTAATGTCCTTTCACTAGCGGCATTTATCATGCTATTGTATTCTCCATCGTTTTTATTCCAAGCAGGATTTCAATTCTCATTTTTGGCCTTAGCCGGCATCATGTTCTTTTATAAAAGAATTAGAAATTTAATTAATACAAGATATAGGATAGTCAATTGGATATGGAATCTGATGTCGATGTCATTTGCTGCTCAAATATTGGTTTCACCATTGGCCATATTCTACTTTCATAAGCTGCCTCTATACTTCTGGCTTACAGGTGTCTTTGCTGTGCCATTCGCCGTTATACTTCTCAGCTCAGGGCTAATCTTAATATTATCACATCTGGTATTTGGCGCAGAATCTATCCTGACTACACTAATTGCTTTCTGCCTTGAACATATGCTTAGTTTTTTCAATAGTGTCATATTTCAATCTCAAAAATTACCCTACTGCAGTGCAGATGGTTTATGGATTTCAGAGTCATCTATTTTCTTAATCTACTGTGGGATGATGGCTGGCATGTTATTTCTGGCTCACAGAAAAGTGAAGTATTTGTATATCTGTCTCACTTTATTAATAATTCAATCTGTCAACCACAATCTTGAAAATTGGATAATCAAAAGAGAAAAAGAATTTGTTGTCTACGATATTTATTCCGATAGCGTTTCTCATATCTTTTTCCAAGGGAAACTACTATCTATTAATCCTGGCATAAATTCACCTCGACAGGTAGAATACATAACTCAAAATAATGTACTAGCACAAAGAGTAGACAAAGCAATCACGCCTGAGGAAATAGGGTCAAAAATTATTGAAGGTTTCTATAGCTTGGATGGATATCTATTTCTATTCTATCCATCAGAATCAATTATGGACTTTGACTGCAAGGAGACCATAGATTTCTTAGTACTCTCTGAGAATTCTTTTACTGATATAAAAAAACTGGCCAAACAATTTCAGATAGACCAAATCATAATTGATGGAACAGTAAAGAAATACAAAACTGCTATTACAAGAACAGCATATGAACTTGGAATCCCTATTCATTTCACGACCAATCATGGTGCATTCGAAGTAATCTTATGAAAAGAGAACAACTATTCAAATCCATCAACTTCACCAGACAGCAGTCTATTATTCTAGGTGTATTAGGGTTACTATTAGTGAGTTCCTACATAATTACACTATTCTACAAACCCGTATTATCCGAAAAACCAATGACCTATAATTTGGATGAAATAATTACCAAAAAAGATATACAAGTAGACAGCACAGCAAAAGAAAAAATCAACAAGTTAACATCTGGAAAAAAGGAATCCAAAGGTAAAGTCTATATCAAAAGACCGCCTGAGTATGTAACATTCAATCCTAACTCAACAGATAGTTTGACATGGCTGAAGATGGGATTATCTCCTTTCACGATTAAGGTCATCAATAATTACTTGGATAAGGGAGGACAATTTTGGGATTGTGAAGGATTGAAAAAAATCTATTCGTTAGACTCCATTACATATCTTCAGATTCTTCCTTATTGTAACATTCCTAAAAAATCCAGAAAACCTAAATACCCAAAATTCAAAAAGTCATATACGAAAGACAGCCTGCACAAACCTTATGTGCCAAAACCTAGACCTAAGGTGGATATTGCAATTGCAGACACAACTGAGCTGATGAGCCTTTATGGTATAGGGCCTACACTATCTAAGAGAATAATAAAGTACAGAAACAGTCTGGGTGGCTTTCACAGCATAGACCAATTAGGTGAAGTATGGGGCCTAGAAGAGGAAGTCATAAATGAATTTTCCAGCAGATTGATTATAACGCCTTCTATCAAGAAAGTAAATATAAATGACGACCCTACCAACTTAGTCAATCATCCTTACATAAACTGGTCTCATGCACGTATCATCGCACGATATATAGATCAGCATGGTGCTATCACTGACCTAGAAACATTACGACAACTCCATGGCTTGCCCCAAGATATGATAGAAAATATTCTTCCCTATCTTGACTTCTAAATCACATTAAGTCTGCGAAAAGAGTATAATTAAATACCTACTTTCGTGTTTAGAAAAAAGCTTGATTGAATAGTCTTAAATATCTAAATAAATACCTTCTAAGATACAAAGTTAGATTTGCCTTGGGCGCTCTATTCGTAGGACTTTCTGTCTTTTTTTCCATCCTCATACCACCTATCATTCGTGAGGCATTAAATTTCATGATAGACCAAACTCAGAATTTGGCTCAGACAAGCCAAGCAGGGAGTTTTGATGACATTTTCGCAAGCCAAGTATTATGGTTTGGGGGAAAGGTCATAGGCTGTAGTTTGATATCTGGATTTTTCATGTATTGCATGCGAAAGACAATCATAGTCATGTCTAGATTGATAGAGTATGATCTGCGAAAAGATATATACGAACACTACCAGATATTGGACCTTTCTTTTTACAAGTCCAGTAAGACTGGAGATTTGATGTCCAGAATCTCAGAAGACGTCTCCAAGGTGAGAATGTACTTGGGACCAGCCATAATGTATGGAATCAGAGTTACGTTCTTATTTTCATTCATCATCTATTCTATGTTCCAGGTCAATCATCAATTGACGCTATATGCGCTTTTACCCCTGCCGTTCCTTTCTATTTCTATTTATTATGTGAGCAGTATCATCAATAAGAGAAGTACGTTGATTCAAGAGCAGACAGCTAAGATTAACAGTATAGCTCAGGAAGTATATTCTGGTATTCGGATTGTAAAATCTTATGGTAAGGAACCAGAATTCGATAAATATTTCGAAGAAGAAAGTAATGATTTCAAATTCAAGTCACTTTCATTAGCTAGAGTACAAGCTTTATTTTTTCCTCTGATGATATTACTGGTGAGTCTGAGTACCCTACTCACAGTATATATAGGAGGTAAGTTAGTCATGAGTGGACAAATCAGTTACGGTAACATAGTTGAGTTTGTAATCTACATTAGTATGCTTACTTGGCCGATTACTTCTATCGGATGGATTGCTAGCATAATCCAAACTGCCTCAGCATCACAGACTCGAATCAATGAAATTCTAAAAATTCAGCCTGAAATTGTAAATGAGGTAAAAGAACCTAATCCACTTATGGGACAAATCTTGTTTGACAATGTCTCATTTACCTATCCTGAAACAGGAATAACCGCACTGAAGAATGTAAATATGTCCATCCAACCTGGAGAAAAGATAGCTATCGTGGGCAGGACAGCCTCAGGAAAAAGTACGATTGCAGAATTACTTATGAGATTCTACGATGTTAATAGTGGACAGATATTGCTGGATGGGAAGCCCTTAATTGAGCATGATTTACATAATATCAGAACAAGAATTGGCTATGTGCCTCAAAATATATTTCTGTTTTCAGACAGTATTTCGGAGAACATAAATTTTGGTAATGAAAAATCAACCCAAAAGACGATTGAAGATTTTGCGGAGATAGCTGCACTCAAGAACGATATCAATGGATTTCCAGAAAAATTCGAAACTGTTATTGGAGAGAGAGGTGTAACCTTATCTGGAGGTCAAAAGCAAAGACTTTCCATTGCCCGAGCGCTAATAAATAAGCCTGATATTGTTGTTCTAGATGACTGCCTATCAGCTGTAGATGCAAATACAGAGCACAAAATATTGAGTCACCTTAATGATACATTAAAGGACAAAACAGCCGTTATAATAACACATCGTATCTCCAGTCTCTTCCAATTTGACAAAATTTATGTACTAGAAAAAGGTCAACTTGTACAGCAAGGGTCACATGCGGAATTAGTAGAAAAAGATGGATACTACCGTCAAATTGTTACAAGACAAACAAAATAGATAGAAAGTTAACCTATGCTTTTTTAGTTTGATTTTAGATTTACTTTCCTATATTAGACATAATGTTAAAACGAAAACAAATCGAATCAGGTGGAAAATGATAAAAAATTTGAGAGTGTTTACTCCTCAAAAGTTAGAGCTGGAAAAAGGAGAACTTACTTTTTTGATGTGAGACAAACGAAAGGTGAAGATTATTACATCACCATTACAGAGAGTACCAAGAAATTTGATGGCAATGGCTATGAAAGACACAAGATTTTCCTTTATAAGGAGGATTTCAATCGATTCATGAACAGTCTTAGTGAAACAGTGAATCATGTCAAGACTGAACTTATGCCTGATTTTGACTACGAACTGTACGAAAAAAGACAGCTAGAGTGGGAAGAAAAGATGAGATTGGAGGCTGAGCAAGGGCAAACTGCCAACACTGAAAGCACAACGCAGGAAACGACAACTCAGGAAACCAAAACAGAGGAAACCAAAACTCAGGACACTACTTCCTCAGATGATGATATCAGCTGGTAAGTTAAGTTATAATTATGGTTGATTTTAGGGATTGGATTAATGTTTGCGTTATTGGTATGTAAACATATTTTATCAGTGTATTACGCAAAGAGAAGTATAACATGGAAAAAGGAAAAGTTGCAGGCAAATCGCCTATTAAAGTAAGTGTAGAGAAAGGAAAGAAATATTCTTGGTGCACCTGCGGAGAAAGTAGTAACCAACCATTTTGCGATGGTGCTCATAAGGGAGGTTCATTTACGCCAATCCGTTATGAAGCTACTGAAGACAAAGACATTCATTTCTGTACGTGCAAACAAACAGATAATGAACATGGCTTTTGTAATGGTGCTCACAAAAGCTTGTAAAGCAAGTAGATAACGAGTACTTAAAAGTAAAAAAGGCTTTTGGATTGTATCCAAAAGCCTTTTTTTTATTCATTGTGCCATCTTTATATATACAACAATGAGTTTCGGTCAGCTATTATATCCTTTAATTCTTTCAAGGCTGCATACTCGTCAGGCATGATATCTTTCATTGCTTCCTTGATACCTATATAGTTGCACTTGCTGACCTTAGACTTCAATCTTTCTACATCATGTCTAATTATACCTCTTAATGAAGGGATTTGGTGCCAATCTGCCTCTATTGCTACTACCTTAAGTGGGCGCCCTTTAGCGCAAGTGGAATCAATGCAAATGCCGTTATAATACTCTTCCCCTAATCTAGCCTTTGGAAATGCTTTCCACGCTGAAGGGTCCTTTTTCAGATTAGGTTCTATCAGTAGAACTTCCAATCCTTTCTCATGACATCTGTATAATATGACTCTAACTTTATCTAATACCTTCATTGTTACTGTTTGTGTACATATTACAATAATACTAAATAAATAGCTGGATCGCTGTATATCAGATTAATCCGTTATACCCACAGACTAATAATCCTAGAGCTTTTTCTTTTTCCTTTTCTGAGAGTCCTCAGTTGGAGAAGTAGGGGGTACGATGTTCAGGTCTTCAGGATTTATGCCCTCAAACATTTTCATCATTTCGTTCATATCCATGCCTTCAAACATTTTCATCACCTCATTCATATCCACTCCTTCCAGCAACTTCATCATCTCATTCATATCCACACCTTCCAGCATTTTCATGCTTTCTTTCATCATCTTCTCAAAATCTTCATTCCCCATCCCAAAACTCTCAAGCTCTTGGCTGCCGCCAAATAATTGATTTAGGTCCATAGAATCCATCATCTCAAACATAGATTCAAAATCAGAACCTCCCATGATTTTTTCCAAGTCAAGTCCTTTCATCAAGCTTGACATGTCCATTGTGTCCATCATCTTAGACATTTCAGACAAAGCATCTTCCATACTCTTAGCGGCAGGATTCTCTTCTGGTGTAGTCTGTGCTGATAAAAGTGTTGTAGAAAACAAGAATGCTGAAATAAATAATGCTCTAATCATTATGTTGATTTGTTGTTTAGTAATAGTAAGTAAATCGAAAGCGCCACAAGATGTAGCAATTCATCATCATTAACGGAATTAACATAGTTAAAGTAACGATCGCTAATGGCTATTTTTTGACCAATCTGCCCTAAATTATAACTAGCTAACTCTCTTTCTCCTTTTTTGATAACACCTTGCTGGCCATCTGAAGGCACTACATGATATTTATCGCCACCGTCTTTTAAGCTATAAGTTAGCTGTTCATTAATTTCTCCTATCTCTTTTCCTGCCACTATCACCATTGTTTTACTGCCCTTGTAAAGGAAATGGTAGGCACCTTTAGAGCTATTAGCGATTAGGTATCTCTTACCTCCTTTGCTAAATGTTAGAAGATAAGAAATAAGATGTTCCTGAAATATAGTGCTTAGGTATCCACTCTCGTATTGGCGAGTCTTCTTAATTACTTTTTTCGCCCATCCAAGGATCTTGAGTTCATGGATATCAATAGGGATAATATCCTCCGTCAACTTATCTAAGATGTCTCTTAACTTCTCATCTACTATAAAGTAAGGCTTCCTCTTTCTCGATGAACTTCTTCTCTGGCTAGAAATTATGCCTAGAATAAGCAGCGAGAATAACCCTAATAAGGTAAGTAAAAAGAAAAGTCTGAAGAGAATCATATATAATAGATGCGTTCAGATACATAACAAAAAAAAGGCTTACAAGATTTCCTTGTAAGCCTTAAATAAGGTTATAATTTTATCAGAACACCCTACCCTAGATAGGATTTCAGTGCATTTCTGTTAACAGATTTTCTAAGTCTTCTGAGCGCTCTTTCTTTTATCTGTCTTACTCTTTCTCTTGTCAAGCCATACAACTCTCCTATTTCTTCTAGAGTCAATGATTTATGACCATTTAATCCATAATAAGAAGACAAGACTTCTATCTCTCTAGAACTTAGTAGTGAAAGTCCATATTTGACTTCATCTTTAAGTGACTGATTCATCAAGTCCATATCTGGAGATTTCTGATCCGCCTCTACGTACAAATCTATCATAGATGCATCTCCATCATCACCACCTACTGGGGCATCCATAGATAAATGTCTGCCTCCACCTTGAAGAACATTAACAATATCAGATACTTTCATTTCCAAAAGTTCTGCAAGCTCTTCATGGGTTGGATTCCTTTCAAATTCTTGTACGAATGAGACAAACGCCTCATTGACTTTAGAATAAGAACTGACTTTATTAAGTGGTAACCTAACCATTCTAGAGTATTCTACAATAGATTGAAGGATTGATTGTCTTATCCACCAGACCGCGTAAGAGATAAATTTGAAACCTTTGGTTTCGTCAAATCTTTTTGCAGCCTTCATCAGACCCACATTGCCTTCATTGATTAAATCACTAAGGGATAATCCTTGATTCTGGTATTGCTTTGCAACAGATACAACGAATCTAAGATTGGCTTGGGTCATTCTTTCTAATGCCCACTCATCTCCATCTCTGATTCTTCTTGCTAAATCAGCTTCATCTTGGGGTGTCAACATCTCGATTTTTGAGATGTCATTGAGGTACTTATCCAAGGCCAAACTCTCACGACTCGTGATTTTGTTTGTAATTTTTAACTGTCTCATTGAGTAAAATTGTGCATTATAAACGACGACCATCGTGAAAATGCGTTTCTCATAAAATTTCTTAAACCAGTATAATGCTTACAAGATTCCGTCCAATTAAGTTCAGATTTGGTAAAGTTTTTTACCAATAGCAAGCTTATTTGTCTGTTCAAGGTCCTAGACAGGTGGAATTAAAATCAAAGATAGGAATGCAGATACAAAAACAAGCAGATTATATGTTAAAATATTATAATATATAATCTGTTGTTTCTGTTTGACCTATCTAAATAAAATTAGGCCTGTGTTTTTTCATCCCTTGGGTTGGGAATGAGTACTTTTCTACTTAATCTATATTTTCCAGTTTTCGGGTCTATTCCTATCAATTTTACTTTGACTGGATCCCCTACTTTGAAGACTTCACTAACATCATTTATTCTAGTATGTGAAATCTCACTAACGTGGAGTAATCCACTCTTGCTCTTGAAATCTACGAAGACGCCGTATGACTGGACTGAGGCTACTTTTGCTTCAAATACATCACCTACTGATGGCTCAAAGGCAATCTCTAATATTTCCGCTTTCGCCATATTAAGCGAATCTGCATCTGTGGATGAGATGGACACATATCCTTTTTCGTCCTTCTCTTCTATATTGATTGTAGTACCAGTTCTTGCTTGTATGTCCTGTATTACTTTACCTCCAGGACCGATAACAGCACCTATGAAGCTCTTATCTATTATAATCTCTTCTATTCTAGGTGCATGAGGCTTATAATCTGCATTAGGCGCAGAAAGGGTTTTGCCCATTTCATTCAGAATATGAATACGACCGACTTTGGCTTGTTCTAATGCTTTCTCCATCGTCGAATAAGGCAACCCATCTATTTTGATATCCATCTGACAAGCCGTAATACCGTTCTCAGTACCCGTTACTTTGAAATCCATATCACCTAGAGCATCTTCATCTCCAAGAATATCACTTAAGATAGCCATTCTATCACCATCAGCAATCATTCCCATTGCGATACCTGATACAGGTGCCTTGATAGGAACGCCACCATCCATTAGCGCTAGTGCTCCCGCACATACAGTTGCCATAGATGAAGACCCATTGGATTCCAAGATATCAGAAACAATTCTGATTGTGTATGGCGTTTCATCTGGCAATACTTGCTGGATTGCTCTTGCTGCAAGGTTAGCATGACCGACCTCTCTTCTTCCAGGACCTCTCATTGGTTTTGTCTCACCGACAGAGAATGCAGGGAAGTTATAGTGTAATATGAATTTGCTGAAGTAATGATCTAAGGCAGTATCAATCATTTGCTGATCTAGCTTAGATCCCAGTGTCAATGAAGTTAGTGCTTGAGTCTCTCCCCTATTAAATATAGCTGAACCGTGTGCAGATGGTAAGTAATCCACCTCTGTCCATATAGGTCTTACCTTGTCGAATGCTCTTCCATCTAATCGCTTTCCTTCATCGAGGACCATATTTCTTATAGTCTCTTTTTTAATCTTTTCGAAGTAACCTTTAGCTTCTCCCATTTTTTCATCAGCGTACTCTTCTCCCTTTTCTTCTAAAAGAGCCTCTTTCATAGCATCTTTTACAGCCGTAAGGCCTTCTTTACGAGCTTTCTTATCCAGCTCTCCTCTTGCCACATCCAATATTCCAGCTACAGATTTTTCCTTTACCCAAGCTTTCAGCTCTTCATCAACTTCTGGTAGTACTATTTCTCTTTTGACTAAGGCCTTATCGCCTACCTTCTTAGCAAGGTCTAACTGAGCTTGGCATTGGACTTTGATTGCCTCGTGTCCAGCTTTGATAGCATCTATAAGTTCCTTCTCTTGTGCCTCTTTCATCTCACCTTCTACCATCATCACATTCTCCATCGTCGCTGCAACAATAATATCTAATGTGGCCTCAGCTAATGCAGATTTGGCAGGATTCACAACGTATTCGCCATCAATCTTAGCAACTCTAACCTCTGATAATGGACCAGCCCATGGAATATTAGATACAGACAATGCCGAAGAAGCCGCTAATGCTGTATACGCATCCGGTAATCTGTCCTCTTCTGCAGATATTAAGTTGATGATAACTTGAGTATCATTCATATAACCATCTGGGAACAATGGTCTTATTGCTCTATCTACTAATCTTGATGTTAGAATCTCGTAATCGGACAGTCTGGCTTCTCTTTTGAAAAAGTTACCTGGAATTCTACCTATAGAGGCAAATTTTTCTTGATAATCCACAGAAAGAGGGAAAAAGCTTTGACCTTCTCTTGGTTCAAATGCAGATACAACAGAACAGAATAACATGGTCTTACCGACTTTGACTACACATGATCCATGTGCCTGTGTAGCTAATTTTCCAGTCTCTAGGGTTACTTCTTCGCCATTAGGCAATGTAAAAGATGTAGTAATAGGTGTCTGATTACCCATAATGAGGTATTAAATTGAAATGATTAATATGTTATATATACAGACCTCGAGGTAAGACAATTCTTCCAATCTTACCATATCAGTATTAATAGATGGAAGAACCTTCGACAGATGACTTTCTAATCTCTAGTTTTTCGATAATTGCTCTATAACCGTTGATATCTTTTTTAGCAAGGTAGTTAAGCAATCTTCTTCTTTTTCCGACTAAGGTCAAAAGCGCTTTTCGGGATGAGTGGTCTTTTCTATTGTCTTTGAGGTGGTCAGTCAAACTTTGTATTCTGAATGTGAATAATGCGATTTGACCTTCGATAGAGCCTGAGTTACTCTTATCTCCACCGTATTCTTGAAAGATTTCTTCTTTCTTTTCTTTTGTTAAGTATGTTGCCATTTTTTTCTTGTTTACCAAAAAGGATTACGTAAATCGTATTTTAGCGATGGCAAAGATATGCTTTTTTATTCTTTTGCTCTAACAATATATTTAAAGATGAAAATCGCCATTCAATGAGGTTATTAGCTCTTTTTATTCTTCTGAGCTTGACTGGATTTATTAGCCAAGCAAGTGCCCAAGACCTAGAAGTAGATTCTCTAGGTTTTGAGACTTTCCAAATGCCAGAAGGAGACACCGTATATATTATGAAGAAATACTTCATAGCCTTTCTAAAAGAGGGCCCAATTAGAGACCAATCTGAAGAAGAAGCTAAAAAAATACAATCAGCACACCTGAATCACCTAAATCATATGTTTGAAGAAAATAAAATTTGTATATCAGGCCCTATAGGAGATGATGGTGATATAAGGGGAGTTTTGATATTCAATGTACCTACGATGGAAGAAGCAAGCAGATTAGTTTCTGAGGACCCAGCAGTCAAAGCAGGGCGATTGGTACTCGAACTTCACCCCTGGTGGGCAGCCAAAGGAAGTCAGTTAAAATAGAATGATAGCCATTCTCCTCACTTGGATCATCGCCGGGTTTACTGCTTGTTGCTTAGGAAGAGGAACATATACTTTATTATCAAAATCGTCGAGCCTTCCGACTAGACCCCCTTTTATACTTTATATCCTACTTGGCTTTTCTTCCGTAGTTTTCATCTCACATGTATGGTCTCTATTCTTACCCACTGACTTCTATTTGCTGTTATTCTTAGGATTAGTATCCGTGATTATATTTTGGAGGATGAAGCTCTACAAGTTCAACGTAGGACCGATTGACTTTTATGTATACCTCCCTCTTTTAGCAATCAGTTTGATGCTCTCAGTAGGTGATCCAAATAATCTAGATGAAGCAGCCTACTATCTTCCTACTGTAAGGTGGATGGAAAACTTCCCCGCTGTACAAGGCATCGCCCTACTTATCGATAGAATCGGATTTAACTCTGGATTCCATCTTCTCAGTGCCACATTTGGTCTAGCTGATTTTATACCTGGCGGAGTATATGAGCTAAATGGTTTTCTCTTTCTCTGTATTAATGGTCATTTATGGAAGCTTATCTTAACCAGGGAATCAGATGCTGACCGACCTTGGGTTGACCTAGTCTATGTGGCAGCACTCTTGTTCCCGTTTTCTTACTTAATTCCGTCTATGGACACAGATTATCTGACCATATTTGGCGGCATACTTTTGTTAGGTTGGATATTTCAAATGTGGATGGCTCAAGAAAAACCTGACACCACAAAAATATTAGCCTTTTCCTGGATAATCGCCATGCTTTGCACAGTGAAATTTCTAGCTATCCTCCTAATGATCCCATTCCTTATAATCTTAATCAAACAAAAGAATAATAGACTTTTCATTCAAGCTGGCATTCTGATGTCCCTGTTTCTAGCTCCGTGGATTGGTCGAAATATTATCATCTCTGGATACACAGTCTTCCCTCTACACCATATAGATTTATGGCCAGTATCATGGAAGGTGCCCCTAGAGGTGACCAAGGATTCCTATGATTACATTAGTGAGTTTGCTAAGGTGTCTATTGTAAGAGAAGACTATAATCTTTCCAGTGTCCAAGAAAGGAAGATGGTTGCTTGGTTTCCTCTATGGCTAGAAAATCAATGGCAATATACTATAGGAAAAGTCACCATTGTTCTATTGCCCTTTACCATGGTAGCGGGAATTTTCATCTTACTAATGAAAGAAAGGTCGGAGCTAGAAGAGAGAAGCAGGTTCATGATATTTTGGATTTGCCTGACAGCCATATTGCTATTCTGGTTCTATAAGTACCCAGCAATAAGATTTGCCTGGCACTGGATTCTTCTCTACATAACATTGACTATTGGATATCTTATCTACTGTATGAAAAAATCATGGTTGCCGATGGTATACAGATTATTGGTCGTACTCGTCATCCTATCTTGGACCAGGCTCGCATATAGAAGCATACAAACTACCTACCCACAATTCAGTTCTAAGTTTATGATCCATGAACATCATAATGCCAAGATTAAGCATGAGATCAAGATTATAAATAGCATAGAATTCAAAGTTGCAGAGGATAATTGCAATGGGCTCTTACCACCATGTATACCTGCTAAGAATCCCTACAACGTCATTACTGTAGGCCCCACCATCAATAGTGGGTTTGTCATCAAAGATTAAAGTCCAGGTGGAGAAAAATTGGTGAGTGGATTCTGACCAAAGTCGTATTTCAAAAATCCTAAAGTTGAGGATGCGACACCAATGCTAAATGTGAAGGTACTGCGGCTCCTGCCTATAGGTATCCAGGAGACATTCATATCCCAGCAATGCAGTTTCCTACCAAAGGTAATCGTCGTAAAAGTAGGTCCCCTCTCCACGAAATCGTATCCAATGTTACCCACACTTACATACCAATTGTCAGTAATATTAAAAGCCCCTGTAAGTGTTAAGCTATTAGTGGTCAACCCGCTAGAAACCTTGTTGTTATCACTCGTAAAGGCGTATCGCATTTCATGTCTAATGGCCACATTATCCAACAAATCAAAAATCGATTTTTGCCTAATGTCGAGTTCCTCCCTTTGACTTCGCCGAGCCTCCCTTTCTTCTTCATCCAATAGCGCATCGTCCGTCAGCAAATGAGGCTGGATGGGATTATCTGCAAATCCACCACTGGCAGAAAAATCTTCTAACCCTTCATCAAAACCGTCTCTTGCAAAATTATTTTCTGCTCTTTCTTCTTCACTCTTTGCAAACCACTCTCTCAGATTAGCTACAGTAAATCTTGTGGAAAGATCAATACTGCCTGACTCTAATCTAACGAGCTTTCTTCTCTCTGACCAAACTGTTGTATTGATTCGTCGTCTATTAGATTCTAAGTATGGGTCAAATACCCAGAGAGACATGAGGGTAACTACGCCACCTAAAAATCGGGAAGTACTGCTGACAGAATGCGTTGAAAACTTTAGACTATCTGCAGCGAAGTTGTAATTGCCACCAACATTTAATCGATCAAAGATTTTCAACTTTTTAATTGTCGAGTCTTTTTTAGAAAAGATCTTAAACTCTAAAGAATTCTCAATGCTATAGTTAATCTGCGATTGCAAACCTGAGAATCTAGGTGACCCGAAAGGGCCATCATCAAATCTAGTAAACGTTACCTCTCTTTCTCTCCCATCATCAAATATTATGGTGTCCACTTGTTCTAATTGGTTGGGTGAATAGCTCCAACCTACTCTTGGCTTCATTAAATGTCTGATGCCACGGACTTTACCTTTGTTAAAATTCATAGTCCCAAAGATTTGGGTGTCTATATTGAAACCTGCATTGAATGTTCGATACGTACCCCCATTCTGAAGGTTGTTAGTGACTAAAGAATCTACAGTCTGAAATATGCTATCCACTTGGAACTGAAGCGAATCCTCTAAAGTCATTGGAATAAATGGCTGAGACTGTATGATATTATTCTCTATCGTGTTCAACACCCAGGTCTCTTGATAATTAGCAGAAGGATTGAAGCTAAAGTATTTTAGAAATTTTGCTGGTGCTGAGACACTGAAGTCATGTTGCATACCACTACGAATGTTCTCTATTGTCTCTTGTGTAAAAAGTGTTGTATCAGTCGTCGTGGTTCTTACACGCAAATCAGATGAGTAGCCGACCGCAATATTTTCATGCCATTTCGACTTACCAGTAGAAGCACCTTTATTTTCAAATGGGTTTATTGTTCTCATTCGGAGTGAGGCGGTAGGTAAAGTAATATTCATTACACCAGTGTTGGTGTTTTGATCATGCCTCATGCCTAGGCCAAATGAGAATGGTGTACGTGGCATAGAGTGACTAAAGTTGAATCTAGAATTATACTGTGTTTGTAGATTTGAATTTGCGTCCAGATTATTTCGTCGTTCATTATCATTTCCTATAATCTGGATTCTGCCATCTAAAGTTCTATTGGGGTTTGCCTTACTATCCTGTATATGGCTAAAAGTAAAACTGAAGCTATTCGTAGGAAAAAATCCTAAGCGACCGTCTCTGATCTGTTCAAATCTGTTTCTAGTATATGAGAGATTGACTGATCCTGAATACTTGTATTTTTTATTATAAGTGGTCGCAGAATATAAGGCCCATGCGCCACGCGTAAAGAAGTCCCCGGTTATCTGAGTATGTACATAATCATTGATAGGGAAATACCAGCCTATACCATTAACGCCAAAACCTAATTCTTGATCATAAAATCTATATCCACTTGGAAAAATCAAACCAGAAGATGCTGCACTAGTCAGTGGGTAGACCAAAAAAGGAATCCATACAGGAGTAGGTAACCCTGCAATCTCTAGTTTGGATGGTCCTGAAACAGCCACTTTATCTGTAACCACTTTCAGCTTTTTTGTTCTAAATCCAAAATGCTTATGCTCAGGATGGTTGCAAGTGGTTAGCAGTGAATTGTAGTTGTAGGCAATATCACTGTTGCCATAGGCTGGCTCAGCATTCGTAACGTATTTTGCTCTTTCTGATACTATATGAAACTCCCCTTCGATAGTGGTGGCATCCAAAACAATGCCCTTTTCCGTTTCAAAATTGTAGCGAAGACCATTGTATAAATATTCTTCACCAGCATCAATAAATTTCGGTCGTTTCGTATGTTGCCTATGCGGTGACCTACGTGCTTCTGCTATCTTATTCTCTACATCTAGAATTATTAAGTCCGCATATAATTCTTTGTCTGTATACTTTACAAAGGCGTCTCCAAAGAGATGAATGAGCTTAGTGTTAGGATCTAATCTTTGAGAATCTACAGCACCATAAATAATTCTCTCTTTGAGGTCATTATCGGCAAACTTGATTTCTTGTATTTGACTATCGTCTTCAGAAGGCTTTATCGTTTCACCAGACCTAAGGGTATCTCGATAAGTTGTATTACTGGGAGTAGGTACTATCTTTTCAGGAAAAGTATCTGGTAGTATACTATTCTTCTCATCTATGATTTGCCCTCGAGCATCACCTGCAAGAAGTAACAGCGTTAGGAGTATAGATATTTTAAAAGTATTATACAAAAGATATATTAAAATTAAATATAATGTATTTATAACTATAAGTCAGATAATTACAACATGAAATGACTGTTTCTCATTGAAATTTTATCACTTTTAAAATCTATGTTTCAGCATAGACATGTGTCTTTAACGTCAATTGTTCAGCAAAGTATTCATGCTACTCCACATTATCAACCCAATTTGGATGAATATGGAAATTTTAGGGTTGTAAAAGACCAAGAACATAGTTGGACAGACAATCAGATGAGCAGTTAAGTCATTCCACAATGTATAAACGAGGGCATCCACGATTATTTGAAGCGATCGTCTGCTGCAGACTAATGAAATGATCTACATTTGCACTCAAGCTTTAATTAGCTAATAAAAACAATCAGCTTAATATGAGACGTGAGATAAAAATTGGATTGCTAGCAATTGTAACAGCAGCTCTGGCTATATGGGGATATAACTTTATCAGAGGCCAGAAACTACTGAGCGGCGACAGAACTTATTTCACCACAATAAACAATGCCAAGTCCATTAATACAGCGACCAAGGTTCTCATTAATGGATACCAAGTAGGTAGTGTCATTTCTATAGACCCAGACCCAGCTGATATTAGAAGAATCAATATTGGCTTTCAGGTAAAGAAAGAAATACAATTACCAAATTATACTGTTGTAGAAGTACGTAATGAAGGTCCCATAGGTGGAAAGGAATTGGTCTTGGTTTTTGACAAATACTGTGATGGATCTAATTGTGCTGAGAATAAGTCATTCTTAGACAGCAAGATGGTAGGTCTTGTGGGCTCTATAATTTCTCCAGAAGAATTGGATCCTCATATCGCTTCTGTCACTGCGAGTTTAGAAAGCACAATAGGAAGATTAGGTAGAGAAGACTCTGATGCGGCTTTGGATAAAACCATAAGAAATCTCTCTGTCACTATGGAGAATATGGCATCTAGCACTTCAAAATTTGCGAATCTGATGAGCCGTTCTTCGAATGATATGGAAAAAACAATGGCCAATATGGCGATCCTGACTGATGCTCTAGTCAACAGTAATGCAAAGCTATCAGGTATACTTAATGATTTTGCTAAGCTCACCAAGGATTTGAGTCAAGTATCAGTCTCTGAGACGGTATCCAAATCTAATATGACTATAGATCAAGCAGGAAAAAGTCTTAAGGCCCTAGAAACAACTATGACAGATGCCAATCTCATGGTTAAAGACCTGAACAAGCTAGTAAAGAATATGCACGAAGGAGAAGGAAGTATAGGACAGCTGCTCAATGATAAAGAGTTATATACGCAACTCTCATCCACAACAAAAAATATGAACCTATTGCTTCAGGATATCAGGCTGAATCCTCGTCGTTACTTTAAGGTCTTTGGACGGAAGGTACCTGATTACGAATTCCCTTCCGATGATCCAGCTGGGGGTAAGTAGAGTCTGCAATTATTCATAAAAATAAAAAGCCTTACAACAATCAATGTTGCAAGGCTTTTTTGCTATTGCCCGATAAGAGGGGTTTAATTAAGCTAATCCATTAACAAACTTTGTCAGTTTGCTTTTGACATTAGCTGCTTTATTTTTATGCCAATTGTTATTCTTGGCTAGTTTATCTATCATGCTGACCACCTTAGGGAGGAACTTTTGTGCTTCAGATGCATCAGTCATCTCTCTCAATTTCATGATTGAAGTTCTTGCAGACTTCTTGTAATATCTATTAGAGAGCCTCTTCTTGGCGTCTTGTCTGATTCTTTTTTTGGATGAAGCGTGTTGAGCCATGCTATTTCTTTAAAAATTTTGAAGTGCAAAAGTACACTATTCTTTGATAACCATGTATAATTTTTTCCTTTACCACCCTACATGCCACATTATCTAATCAAAAAACCTACATTTTTGTTATTTGCAATACAGCTTTGTATTCATCGGATTGCCTATTTTCACATTATAATTATTCAAATCTAACATTCAGATAATACGATTATGAAAGATTACTCCTACGTATTCAATGCCCATCCAAGCTTTATAGAGGACATGTATGCTAAATATGTCAATAGTCCAGAGTCAGTAGAAGATGGCTGGAGGGTATTTTTCGAGGGATTTGAGTTTGGTAATCTAGCGCCATCTAATGGGAATGGTATTAGCTCGGGCGCTGTAGGCACGTCGTCTGCTATCACTAACCCTTTGTTTTCCTCCAACAAGGAGTTTGCAGCATATTCTATTATAAGTGGATTCAGAAGACGTGGACACCTTTTATCTACTACGAACCCAATACGTACCAGAAGAGATAGGAAGCCGCATCTTTCATTACCAGACTATGGTCTTTCAGATGCAGATTTGAAAACCACCTTTGTGGCCAGTGAGGAGATAGGATTAAAAAATGCGACACTTCAGCAGATTATAGATAAATGCCATAAAGTATATGCGGGAAATATCGGTTTTGAGTATGCGCATATTGAGAATAGAGAGAAAAGAGTTTGGCTAAGAGAAAAAATAGAAGGTAGGAACCTAGATGATGGGTATGGGTTGTCTTTGGATGTTAAAAAAAGGATTTTGGAGAAGTTGAATGGTGCTGTCATATTCGAGAAATTTTTACACACGAAATACATCGGCCAAAAAAGGTTCTCTCTAGAGGGCGGTGAATCTACTATTGCGGCTTTGGACTGTATTATTAATACAGGTGCCGAAGAAAATGTAGAGGAAGTTATAATTGGCATGGCACATAGAGGTAGACTCAATGTATTAGCCAATATTATGGGCAAAACTTATGCAGAGATATTTAATGAATTTGAAGGCTTTTCTATCCCAGACCAAAGCTTTGGTGATGGAGATGTAAAGTATCACTTAGGATTCTCGTCCATAGTAGAGGCTGGAGGCAAGAAGAAAGTGAGTCTTAAATTGGCCCCAAATCCTTCTCATCTGGAGGCTGTAAACCCCGTAGTCGAGGGCTTTGCAAGAGCGAAAGCTGACATACATTTTAACAGTGATTATGATAAGATCCTGCCTATCTTAATACATGGTGACTCTGCAGTGGCCGGTCAGGGAGTGGTGTATGAGACAGTTCAGATGAGCCAACTCGAAGGCTATTACACAGGAGGAACTATCCATCTTGTCATCAATAATCAAATTGGATTTACGACAGACTTCGATGATGCACGGTCTTCTACGTATTGTACAGCAGCTGCCGGTATCGTACAGGCGCCAGTTTTTCATGTCAATGGAGATGACCCTGAAGCAGTCATATTTGCTGTAAAGTTAGCGACCCAGTATAGACAGAAGTTTAACAATGATGTATTCATAGACTTAGTCTGCTATAGAAAGCATGGTCACAATGAAGGAGATGATCCGAAATTCACGCAGCCAAAGATGTACGAGATTATCAATAATCATCCAAACCCTAGAGAAATCTATGTACAGAAGCTAATGGGAAGAGGAGATGTGGATGCTGCCCTTGCGGAGCAATTAGAGAAACAGTTTTGGGATCATCTGCAAGCCAAGTTAAATGATGTAAAAGAAAAACCCCTCGAATACAAACCGCAGAAGCAAGAGAAGGAATGGGAAGAGTTCGAACTAACTTTCGACGAGACTAAGATGCTAACCTCACCAGAAACTGGTATCCCCATGAAGCAAATCAAAGCGATTATGGGTCACCTCTCCAAAGCCCCTAATGGCATCAATCTGTTATCCAAAGTAAACAGATTGCTGAAGAACACTAATAAGTTAATAGATGCTGAGAAATGTGATTGGGCATTAGGTGAATTGATGGCCTATGGCAGCATATTACTTGAAGGAAAGGATGTCAGAATGAGTGGCCAGGACGTCAAGCGTGGCACTTTCTCACATAGACATGCCATATTCAATGATGTAGAGAATGAAAAGGAATACAACAGATTAGATGGGCTTAAAAAGGGGCAAGGAAAATTCAGAATCTTCAATAGCTTCTTGTCTGAATTTGCTGTACTTGGATTTGAATATGGTTACTCCCTTGACAACCCGCATACGCTAGTACTCTGGGAGGCTCAGTTCGGAGATTTCTACAATGGTGCTCAGACCATAGTAGATCAGTTTATCTCTGCGGGTGAGAGCAAGTGGCTCAGAAGCAGTGGGCTTGTGATGTTATTACCTCATGGAATGGAAGGACAAGGGCCAGAACACTCGAGTGCTAGATTAGAGCGATTTCTTCAAATGACAGCTGAGGCGAATTTTACAATCGCTAATATCACCACCTCTGCTAATATATTCCATGCACTGAGAAGGCAATTAGCCAGAAGTATAAGGAAGCCGCTGATTATCATGTCTCCAAAGTCTATCTTAAGACATCCATTAGCTGTTTCTAAATTCTCTGAATTTGCAACAGGCACAAAATTCCAAGAAGTCATAGATGACAAAGTTGTCAAAGCTAAAGATGTAAAACGACTACTACTCTGTTCTGGAAAAGTATACTATGACCTACTCCAGGCTAGAGATAAACAGAATAAGAAGGATATTGCTATAGTAAGATTAGAGCAATTATATCCCTTCCCTGAAGACCAAGTGAATGCCATTTTTGATAAATACAAGAGTGCATCTAAATACTGGGTCCAAGAAGAGTCCGCCAACATGGGTTCATGGGATTACTTGATGAGATATTGGAGAAGAGTGGATATAGACTTGATATCTCGTTCTTCATCTGCTAGTCCTGCTACGGGATTCAAGAAAGTTCATGAAAAGCAACAAGAGGAATTAATCAGGCGTGCTTTAGGTGGTTAAGCAATTATTGCCTGCCGTTATAAAAGGAAAAAGACAGACCCCAAGCTGGAAAAGACTCTCTGGTTTCATCGGATTGTACACCTAAAATCTGAGCCTTAGACAATAAGTCGATGTCACTGAGTGGTATATGGATATAGGGCTTTATGGCGAATGATACATTAGCGTTGCCAGTAAAGTTTAATGCTATATTAAATCTAATAAAATATTGATCTCTACCATTTGGTGCATTGAATAGAAGGTTGGAATCTACCTGTGAGTTCTGTACTGTTTGCTCTATAGATACTATATTATATCCTATAGTACTACCCACTCCAAAGATGCCAAAATTGGATTCATAGGACAGCATTAGCATGTTGAATCTATAGTTAAACTCCATAGATACAGCTGACAAGCTTGCTGGATTAGGTCGACTGATGCCTACAGAACTGGTACTCCGTGCAAGACTCTCCCAATGTAATTCTACGGAAGAAGAACTAAACTTATATCTCAAGCCGAGATTGATGCCAAAGGTCAAATTAATAGGCCTGCTTGGATTATACTGATCGAAAGATAAACTCGACAGATTGTCGAATTCTTCCAAAATACCATTACTGACTTCTGGAGAATAAAAGCCTAAGGTATAGCCAACCTTCAGGTTTAACTGTCCAGAACATATACCAGATCCAAACAAGACTGCGAAAAAGACTATAATTCCAACAATCCTTCCTCTATCTGGCAATATCATATGATAACTTTTCTTCATAAGATAGATTGAAATAACAGATTTTAAATCAACCAAACAAACTTTACGAAATAAATAAAAAGGAATATTTTAAAGGTCTGATCTCCAAAAAGACAGTCAATGACCAAAAAGTCGACCAGTAAGAAGCACTCTAAATATTTATCCCTCGACAAGAAAGAAAGCACCCTTATCTTGCTTGCCTATATTGTAATCGGGTTTATCCTGTACGGCAGTTCTATAAGTTTTGACTATGTGCTAGACGACGCTATTGTTATTACTGACAATAACTATGTAAAAAAAGGAATCAATGGAATAGGGGATATCTTGACGACTGATAGTTTCTATGGATACTTTGGAGAGCAAAAAGATCTTGTCCAAGGTGCACGATTTAGACCACTTTCATTAATTACCTTTGCACTCGAACACGAATTTTTGGGTAGCTCATCTGCCATTAGTCATGCTCTAAATGTATTGTTATACAGCCTCACCGCTTTTCTTTGCTTTCTCACCTTGCGCAGGTTATTCAAAGAAAAAACAAAAAGCAATAAATTAATCTATAGCATCGCTTTATTATCCAGTTTGATCTACCTATGCCACCCTATCCATATAGAAGCGGTAGCCAATGTCAAAGGACGAGACGAAATCCTATCCATGCTATTTAGCATGTGGACATTTCTGACTGCACTGAAATATGTGGACAAAGCTAAAGTAACCAATCTGATTGCCATACCAATACTATTTTTGTTAGGTCTTCTGGCTAAAGAAAATACAATTACTTTCTTGGCTATCATTCCTGCGGGAGTCTTCCTCTTTAGAAAGCAGTCTAGAAAACAGTTAGCTATAATATTCACTCTCTTATTAGTGATGTCTGCTGTATATCTTCTCTGGCGATATCAGGTCATTGGGTATTTACTTGGAGATGAACCATCTAATGACCTGATGAATAATTCCTTCGTGGGAATGAATACCATTCAAAGGTATGCTACTATAATGCTGACGTTACTATTGTATCTAAAGTTATGCATCTTTCCTCATCCACTTACTCATGATTATTATCCTTACCATATCCCGATTATGGATTTTGGGAATTGGCAAGTGTGGGTTTCTATTCTAATTTATTTAGCCATTGTGGCACTGATATTTATATGGAGAAAGAAACATCCTAAAATTGCTTTCAGTCTCTTCTTTTACATTGCTGCCTTATCTATTGTCTCCAATATAGTATTCAGCATAGGCACATTCATGAATGAAAGATTCGTTTTTGCAGCCTCACTAGGTATTTGTGTAATTCTTGCCAAAGGTATCCACTGGCTATCCTCTAGAATACCTGATAAAAAATCCTTGCTTATTACAGGATGTACTGTAACTCTGTTAGGACTTTACTGTTTAAAAACGCTTACCCGTGTGCCTGCATGGAAGAATGAACTGTCTCTAAACAAGTCTGCTATAAAAGTGTCCAAAAACAGTGCTCGTGCGAACAGCTTTATGGCAACGGCTCTATTTAATGAATACCAAAGAACTACTGATAAGCAACATCAAAAAGAACTGCTAGATAGAGCCTTACCCCACGCTAGAAGAGCAACAGAAATACATTCCTCCTATTATAATGGCTATCTGATGCAGGTTGGTGTGGCTGCTGAAATATATAAAATAGATAAAGATCTAGATGCTTTACTCCGAGAATTCAAGCCTGCCATGATTAACAAACCTCAGATTAGTTTTCTCCAAGAATTTCTCAAATACATCAATGCACGGGAGGATCGAAATAAATTGATGGCATTCTACAAGGATGTATGTGTCACCAATATGATAGACCAACGCCAAGAGTACAAATGGGCTATACAATATCTTTCAATGGCCTACAAGCTGGACCCTAATGATCCAGAAATAAGAAGAGGCCTTAGGAAGGCCTATCTAGGACAGGGCAATCTAGAGTACGCCAACAAATTCAAGTAATGAATGATAATCTTGCAGTATACAAGTTAGCTATAAGATATCTGCCTAGCGTAGGTGCTATTAAAGCCAGAGATTTGATTTCTTACTGTGGAGGCATTCAAGAAGTTTTCCAAGCTCGGAAACGAAAACTTTTAAGCATACCTGGCATAGGAGATAAAATTGCAGATGCTGTTTTGAAGTCCGATGCACTCAATCTTGCAGAAGAAGAATTAAAAAAAATTGAAGGAAAAGACATTCAAATAATTTCGTTCCTAGATGAAAGCTATCCAAAAAACCTCAATCATCATCCAGATGCGCCACTTGTCTTATATATCAAGGGAAATGTAGAACTTAATACTCATCGTCAAGTAGCCATAGTAGGGACTAGAAATGTCACCACCTATGGCACACTGCAATGTGAAAAGCTGATAGAACAATTACGGTCATTTAATTGCACTATAATCAGTGGCCTAGCACATGGCGTAGATACAATAGCTCATAGAAAGGCAGTAGAATCAGGCATGCCAACCATTGGCGTCTTAGGCAATGGACTACGATCTATATATCCTGCCGAGAACCATGATCTGGCTCGTCGCATGTTAGAAAATGGAGGTGTCATTTCGGAATTTTCGTTTGACACCAAACCTAACAGGGAAAATTTCCCACAGCGCAATCGAATTATAGCGGGAATGGCAGATGTAATTGTTGTCATAGAATCTGCCATCAAGGGTGGCTCTATTATCACAGCAGAGTATGCTAATAATTATAATAAGGATGTATTTACTATCCCTGGAAGATTGACAGATGATTTTTCGGCGGGATGTAATCATCTTATCAAAACGCATAAGGCCCATTTACTCAGTTCAGCAGATGATATCGCTTATATCATGAGGTGGGACAAAGCCGAGAAACCAAAACAACTATCCCTAATGATAGACCTACTTCCTGCGGAAGAATCTATTGTTAATGCACTCAAAAAACAGCCTGAGATAGGGCTTGATAGTTTGCATTATAAGACTAAGATGCCGCTGGGTCAGCTTACCACCGTCCTGTTAAATCTTGAATTTAAAGGCATTATAAAATCACTCCCTGGAAAAAAATATATCTTGAGCTATTGAAATTTTCGAAACATGAGGAATCGCATATTTATTACACTATTATCCGTTGTTCTTATTTGGGGTTGTAAAACCAAGAAACCCACTACATCGGCCCCTGTCTTCGAAAGAGAAGTGCTAGGCACTATTATCGCAGAAGAGATTAAGCCCAAAAATATTATTCTCATGATCGGTGACGGTATGGGAATAGGGCAAATCACCGCAGGGACTTATATGAATAATAACACAAGTAATCTAGAAAAATTTGAGGTTGTTGGTTTACATAAGCCATATGCTGCAGATAATGTCATCACTGATTCTGCTGCAGCTGCTACGGCATTTGCCTGTGGGGTGAAGACTCATAATCTCGCTATAGGTGTAGATAAAGATGACAGAAAGGCTGAAACCATATTGGAATATGCGGAAAAAAAAGGACTGAGTACTGGCCTTGTGACTACCTCTTCTATCACCCATGCGACGCCAGCTAGTTTTATTGCACATAATCCTTACAGGAAAAATTATGAAGACATTGCTGAAAATTTTCTTGATACAGAATTAGACTTATTTGCTGGAGGTGGAAAGAAGTACTTTGATAGAAGAGAGAAAGATGACAGAAATCTGATTGAAGAATTAAAGACAAAAGGCTATACTATTCTTGACCAATTGACTGAATTTTCTGATGCGAGACTAACCATGCAAGAATCCAAAAATTTTGGTTACTTCACAGCAGATGGGGAGCCGCTTTCCGTAGAACAAGGAAGAGATTATCTGGAGCCTGTTACTTTGGCTAGCCTCAATTACCTTAAGCAAAAATCTGGAGACAATGGATTTTTTCTGATGGTAGAAAGTGCGCAAATAGATTGGGGTGGCCATGCGAATAACTCTGATTGGATTATAGATGAATTTAAAGAATTTAATCAGGTAATAGGTAGAGTCCTTGCATGGGCAAAGGCAGATGAAGAAACGTTAGTTATCGTAACTGCTGATCATGAAACTGGAGGATATACGATACAACCTGGCAGCACTATGGACACATTGAAAACGGCATTTACTACAGAAAAACATTCAGGTGATTTTATTCCTGTTTTTGCCTCTGGACCCAAAGCTGATTTATTCTCTGGTATTTATGAGAATACGGCTATTTTCCATAAGATGAAAGAAGCATGGAGTAAAGAAGAATAAATTCTATGCGTTTCTAAAATCGCAGCTGACCACATGGTCATTGACCATACCTACTGCTTGCATAAAAGCATACACAATTGTAGGTCCTACAAATTTAAAACCGCGCTTTTTTAGGTCCTTAGAAATTTGTTGACTGAGTGGCGTCTGAGCAGGGACATCATCCATGGTTTTAGGTTTATTCACGATAGGCTTGCCGTTCACATAGTCCCATAGAAAATCAGAAAGACTCTTTTCTTTTGATAATTCATAATAAGCATTCGCATTTGTAATTACAGAATTTATCTTTAACTTATTACGTATAATGCCTTTGTCATTAACCAGCCGATTTCTATCCTTATCAGTATACTTCCTTATCTTATTGATATTCCATCCATCGAAGGCCTTTTCATATGAGTCTATTCTAATGAGAACATTATACCAATTGAGTCCAGCTTGCGCCCCTTCTAAGTTCAGATATTCAAATAATTTCTTGTCATCATAAACAGGTTTGCCCCACACATTATCATGATAGTCCATATAAATATCATCCTTGAGACACCAATTACAACGCTTCATAATTCTTGTTCTTTTGCGATTAAATAGTAGACGGCAGTAGTCAGAAAATTTCTCAAATATGGGACCTTTCTAATAACCCATAATTGCTTCCTCGGCGTCAGCCCAAATTTCTTTTCATAGATAGGATTTATTAGAAAATGCTGACTGACCTTAATATTAAAACCAGCATTTTTTGTGATGCTTTCAAATCGTTCTATAGATATCCCTGTCTCTTTTATCTCTATCAGTTCCTGTAGTTGTGATGGCCTTTCATTAGTAATTTTAATTACCCATTTATAAATCGACCGTGGCAAGAGATGAAAATAAGGTAACACTTTTAATACCCTATTCGAACAAATCTGTTGATGTCCACCAAAAGGCATTTGCCAAGGAGGGAATCCAAAAAATACTCTGCCTCCAGGAAGTAAAAAGGAACCCAATTGTTTAAGAAATTTTTCTTGATCAAAGATATGTTCTATAACATCTTTAAGGATAATCAAATCATACTGATGGTTATCTTTGATTGGGTCAATGTCATATATATTACTCGATATGATTTCGACCTTGCCCTTCTTTATATCTTCAGATAGAAATTTTCTAGCCAGTCTGACTCTATTCTCATTTAGCTCTATCCCTATCCCTTCACAACCTTTATCTATAAATGCCTTAAGAACTCCAGCCTCTGCACACCCTATCTCCAAAACTCTAGAAGAAGGTTTTATCTTACCACTCTCCTCTATAAATGGGATTACCCACTTTTGACCAATATCATACTGCCACTGGAAATACCTTTTCTTATCCTTATGAAATTCGTACATATGCTATCAGCTAGCTATAGCTATTAAGTGCAAAGGTATCTCTTTTATTATCTAATACAATTGCATTAGTGAATATGGATTAGACGAAATGCAACTCGCTAAATTTTAAAAGTTTAACAGGCTCTTAACCTACACTAATCGTATATTTATTGGGTGAAAATTCTTAAAGGATAAATCAAACTATGAAATACCTAATAACAATCATACTCCTATCAATTACGCTAGGAATTAATGCACAGTCGACGAATATTCGTGTAACCGAAACGCCAACAGATAAGATTAATTGGATGTCTTGGGAAGAAGCAATGGCTGCCAATAAAGTAGAACCCAGAAAAATCTTTGTAGACATATATACTGATTGGTGCGGATGGTGCAAGAAAATGGATGCTACAACTTTTGTAGATTCTGAGGTAGTAATGGAAATGAACGAATCATTCTATGCTGTTAAGTTTGATGCAGAACAAAAAGAAGACATCACCTTTAATGATGCTGTCTTTAGCTTTGTCAAGAATGGAAGACGAGGAGCACATCAGTTGGCATATGCATTAGTGGATGGAAGAATGAGTTATCCTTCATTTGTAATGCTGGACGAAAATTTTAATAGAGTCATGTTAGCACCTGGCTATCAAACGCCTGACAAGCTCATGCCTCAACTACAGTATACGAGCACTGAGGCTTATAAAACCAAAAATTTTCAGGAGTTCACTCCTAATAAATAAGATAACGACTTAAGTTTAAATAGAAAAGGCTCCGGTAATTCGGAGTCTTTTCTATTTAAATCTAATCATTGGAAATTATATCTATCAGGCTATCTATCGCAGTTTGAAATCAATCGTTATATCTCCGCACTGTTCTGCCATACTGCTTTCTGTAAAAACATACTTCTTTGCACTTTTCATTGCTAACTCAATCAAATGACTATCAGTGGTAGTTGATCCCTTTTGGGTGAAGGTAGATTTAATAACCTTGCCTTTCGCATTCACACAAATATTAACCACAACTTTTCCAGTATTTTGGGTATTATCAGCTATGTGAGGTGCGAAAAGTACGGCTCTATCACCTAATCCATTGCCCGCTCTTCCCGTGCCAGTAGTCATACCCTCCAGAGCAGAAGCATCGGGCTTGCCATCCGGTTTTCCTTTTGATGGTTCACCATTTCCATTCGCCTTGCTCATGAGATTATTGAATTTACTTTTTGCTGAGGCTTTTTGGGCTGCTTTTCTGGCTTCTTCTTCGGCTTTCCGCCTTGCCTCCTCTGCCTCAGCTTTTGCTTCTGCATCTGCCTTTGCTTTTGCCTCTGCTTCTTCTTTAGCCTTTTTTACTTTTTCTAAATCTTCTAGTTTAACTTCTTTCACCTTTTCTTTGACAGCTACAACAGAACTTTCTTTTTTAGTCACTGTCTCTGATACAATTTTGACAGGCGTAGCTTTTATAGGTTTAGAAGGAACTGGCTTAGACGGAGGTGCTGCCTTTTGGGGCTTAGATACCTTTTCAGCTTGACTGGAAGTGGGTGCTGGTACACTTTTCTTTCTAGACTTTACATCTACATCACCAAGTGCTATTTTTATTCCTTGAAATTGGGGTGGGTCCGGTTGTTTTTGGACGGCACTAATTATAGGGATTAGTAATAAGAGAAGGAGTAGGATATGCACGACGATACTGATAGACATACTATCTCTCTTTTGTCGTTGCTCTTCTATTCTGACAGAACTTGCCATAATCAGGTTGTTTTTGTCGGCCATTGTGAGACCACTATTATCATTACTCATACCTGAAAAGACAAATCGATATTGGATTCCACAGGGTAATCTCCATTGTATCTTATTATCAAAATCAGGTATATTTAAAATACTGATAATCAGACTACAATAATCGAACCAAACTAAGATTAGTCGTTACAATAATCTTCCAAATGTCCGAGAAACTAGAAATAGTTGATAATGAGGGAGTTAGCTTATTTAGGGTCCGCTGTGACCGCATCTATTTTATATCTATAGGCCATATCATAAACGGCGATGACAGGCAAATTGGATACACCTTTTCTTGGCATGATGACAACGGAAACTTTATCTGTTTTCCGTTTACGTTCTCTGACTTTCTTCTCGATAGAACTCATAGTTGCAGATGCGCCATCTAATGTATAGGTCCCATTCTTATTAATAACAACCTGTAAGGGTGGATACTTAGGCTGAACATTATTCTTTTTATTTGATTGGCCTGGTAACCTGAGATTCAGTCCGTTAGGAACAACCATTGAAGAGGTCAGCATGAAAAAAATCAGTAACAGAAATATGATATCAGTCAATGATGACATGCTAAATTCAGCACTAACCTTTGTTCTTTTTTTCATACCCATAAAGTCAATTATTTAGGGGGTTGTGTTGCGATATGTGCATCTATTCCTAGAGAATTGGCCAAGACCATCATCTCATACATTTTGTCCCATGTTACATTGGCCTCTGCTACTATAGCCAAATCTGCATTTTCCTTATTACTCATCCCTGCAAGGGTAGATTTCACTTTAGATCGTAACTTAGACTTTGTGATTTTTTTGCCATTAAAAGATAGTCCTCCATCCTTAGTAAGCATTACAATCAAGTCACTCGGAGCTACTGTAGTACTGCTGGACTCAGGTAATGGGATATTTATTTGAACCATAGAGGACGTAAGCATAAAGAATATCAATAATAGAAAGATGATATCCGTCAGAGAAGACATACTAAATTCAGCACTTACTTTAGATCTCTTTTTCATGCTTGATGTGGCTTTAAAAAATTTAGGCCGTAGGCTCTTGCAATAAATCCATGAATTCCGTCGCCGTCATCTCCATCTTATTGATTGCTTTGTCTACTTGGGAAACCAAGTAATTATATCCAACAAATGAGACAATACCTATAAATAACCCAAATGCTGTAGTTATTAAGGCAGTATAGATACCCCCAGCTAATACATCAGGTGTCACATTCTGTTCGCTTGCCATCTTATAAAAGGCCAGTATCATTCCTGTTACGGTCCCGAAGAAACCTATCATCGGTGCCGCACCAGATATACTTGCGAGCGAAGAAAGGTTCTTTTCTAATTTGAATATTTCAAGGTTACCTACGTTCTCTATCGCTGCATCTATATCTCTTAATGGCTTGCCTATTCTGGCTATCCCCTTCTCTACCATCCTTGCGTAAGGAGAATTAACTCCAGCTAACATGGCTTTAGCTCCGGCAATATTACCAGATGTTACGGCAGCTCTAATGTTATTCATAAAACTGTCATCTATTTGTGTGGCCTTTTTAATAGTAAAGTACCTTTCAAAAAATAGATATAGTGCAAGAATTGAAAGAACCAAAAGAATAACATTGATAGCAATTCCTAGTGCACCCCCTTGAGTCAGAATATCTATAACATTCTTTACATTCAACCCTGCTTCTTCATCAGCAGCTTGGAGGAAAAAACCTAAATAGGTCATAACTTATTTTTAATGTTGGATGATAACGATGCAATAGCATCCGAAATTATAATACCCACAAAGTTAGCTATTAAAAAACATATTACAAATTTTTATTATTTGTTTACTATATCTATAGCGTTTCTGTGGTAAATATTTATTCGAAGCTATGCTAAATTAACAGCTTGAGATGCCAATGAAATTCGAAAAACCGTTTCCTTTGTGCTTTATTATTATGAATTAGCACACAGAGATATGGCAAAGATTCTTATCAATGACGGTATTCATCCTTCTGGACTTGCAAAATTAGAAGCTGCGGGGCATGAAATAGACAATATAAAGATTCCACAAGCAGAATTGATGGAGAAATTGCCAGCATATGATGCTATCTGTGTGAGAAGTGCTACCAAAGTAAGAACGGATCTTATAGAAGCCTGCCCAAATCTCAAGGCAATCGGCAGAGGTGGTGTTGGTTTGGATAATATAGACGTGGATTTTGCCAGATCTAAAGGAGTGACCGTACTCAATACACCAGCAGCTTCATCAAGGTCAGTAGCAGAATTGGCTTTCGCTCATCTGATGAGTATTGCAAGATTTGTGTATAAGTCCAATAGGTATATGCCTAAAGATGGCCGTGAAGAATTTAAAGCCCTAAAGAAATCATATTCCAAGGGGTTTGAATTAAAAGGTAAAACAATTGGAATAATAGGAATGGGAAGAATAGGACGAGAATCTGCAAAAATAGCTTTGGCGATGGGAATGAAAGTACTTGGTGTAGACCCATTTGCTCAAAATCCAGAAGTCATAATCTCTATAGGTGATCAATTAGTGACTATGAATATTAAGATAGTAGATATTGATACAATGTTAAACCAGGCAGATGTGATTTCCCTGCATATTCCATTCTCTGGAGCTCCCGTTCTATCCAATGCTGAATTTGCTAAAATGAAAGATGGCGTGGTTCTAATCAATGCTTCCAGAGGTGGTACTGTGGACGAGGCAGCGCTCTTGGAAGCATTAAATTCAGATAAAGTAGCTGCAGCCGGTTTGGATGTTTTCGAAAACGAACCAACTCCACTAGCTGAACTGATTCAACATCCTAATGTATCATGTACCCCTCATATCGGTGCATCTACAAATGAAGCCCAAGAAAATATAGGAACAGAGCTGGCTGATAAGCTTATAGAAGTATTGGGATAAGTTACTTTTCTTCTCCCTTGAAGGACTTTGTCATTTCTCTTTGTTTATCTCTGACATAGCCCATGATTTCTAAATCGAAAAACAAGCAGGTATTTGGCAAAATATTTTCTCTATCTCCAGTTTTGCCATAGGCCAAATGAGATGGGATAACCACTTTTACTTTATCACCCATCCTCATCTTAAGTAATACTTCATTCCAGCCTTCTATAGAAGAGCCCACATTCAGTGATTTAGGTCCTCCACGAAGCAATGAACTTTCTAAAATTTTTCCATCTAGGAAATAACCAGTGTACTGCACTCTAATTGCATCACCAAATCTGATGGAATCTCCTCTATTGTAACTATATATCTTGTGGAACAGGCCAGATTCTTGTCGATCCAATTCCATTTCGTTTGCAACGGCAAATTTTATAATGGCATTATTATCCTTCTGAGCTTGTGTGGCTGGATATTCCATATAAGTCCTCATTAAAACTTCCGTTATACTATCTGCTCTAATCTTTGCCTCTGATAGTATCGGGATAATATTCTTAGTATCTATGCTCGGATTTGGAGGGGCGATGGCTTCTGGACGACAAGCTGTCATCAGCGCTGCGAGAACAAACAAAACAAGAAGCTTTAGTAATTTCATCTTCCTTACAATTGGTTTATTTCTATTAACGTGTACCGAGTGGTAGAGTTTCAATGTCAAAGATAAGTGGCATGTTAGGTCCGACAAATCCTCTAAATCCATTTGGCCCATATGCCAAGTGAGAAGGAATAAGCAGTTGTGCTTTAGTCCCTGCATTCATCATTTTAAGTGCTTCATTCCAGCCAGGAATCATCATACCCACGTTAAAAGAGATTGGCTTGCCTCTATTATAGCTGGAATCAAATACTTTACCATCAAGAAAATATCCTGAATAATTTGCAGAAACAGGTTGATTGTGTACGTAAAGTGGCCCCTTCCCTTCCTTGTGAATTATGTAATAAAGTCCAGACTGGGTTTTCTTTACATCAATATTATTCTTAACCGCATACTCTATAAGGGCATTTTCATCTTTTTGAGCTTGGGTAACAGGGTCTCCGTGGAAGTTTGAATACAAGCGCTGTGCTAATGCAGAATTGGGAGCTTTATTGACTACCTCTTTCGTATTCGTATTAGATACCGTCTTTTTATCGTCAGTGATACATGACACAAGCATCAGCATGGCTGAGAATGCCAATATTATACGTAGATTCTTATCCATTTTCATTCAGTATTTTATAATTTTCTGATGCTAAGATACACCTTCCTTTTCTTTGAGTAGTAATGTTATATTTACACATTATTGCAAATTCTTATATCTAAACAGATTGGTATCCGCATGTTTAAATCTTCATACTTTAATGGTCTCTTTTTAGGTGTTGCGATGATAATTTCCACATACGTTATTTATTTAGCAAATAAATCTCTCTTTTTTAGTTCCAAATCTATATTACTAATCATCTTCATCCTGCTCATAGTAAAATCTGGATTAGAAGCAAGGACTGCAAATGGGGGTTACATTACCTTTGGTCAAATATTTAAGAATATGTTTGTTACAGGCGCAATTGGCGTGGCCATTTGTACCCCTTTCGATTATATTTTGATGAATTTTATAGATCCTGGGTTGATAGAGATTTACCGAGATTTGGCAGTGGAATCATCCGAGCTAACGAGGGAGTTTATGGTAGGTCTATTTGGAGAGGTAGCAGATGCTCAGGTAGATAGGGAAGTTGAAAAAATTGAAAATTCTAATCCATTCAGTCTCTCAAATACACTTAAAGGTTTTCTTATAAAGATGATTGCTCCAGTAGCACTTCTCAGTGCACTATTTGGACTAATCCTCAAAAAATCGGGGACTAACAAATCAGACGACTCCGACAACAAACAAAAGCGCTATATTGTAAATAAGTAAATTAGGAAGCAACACTAGATGCAAATATCCATAGTTATTCCACTATACAACGAAGAAGAATCTCTCCCAGATTTGGTACAGTGGATAGATAATTCTATAGGTAAGACTTTTACTTATGAAATGATTATGGTAGATGATGGAAGTACAGATAATTCATGGTCTGTGCTTAAAGAGTTGAAATCTACCTATAGTAATATTATCGGCATCAAGTTTAGACGCAATTATGGTAAATCAGCAGCCTTAAATGTAGGTTTCGGAGAAGCAACAGGCAATGTTATAATTACAATGGATGCTGACCTTCAAGATAGTCCAGAAGAAATTCCAACGCTGTATGACATGATAGTCAATGATGGGTATGACTTGGTATCCGGATGGAAAAAAGAACGTCATGACCCTATCACAAAAACGATTCCTACCAAGTTATATAACTGGGCAACAAGAAAGATGTCTGGGATAAAATTAAATGACATGAATTGTGGGCTTAAAGCTTACCATCATGACGTTGTAAAAAATATAGAAGTCTATGGAGAGATGCACAGATATATTCCAGTCATTGCCAAGGCGGAAGGCTTCGATAAAATCGGAGAAAAAGTAGTGGCTCACCAAGCAAGAAAATATGGTGTTACTAAATTTGGTATCAATCGATTTAGCCGAGGCTTACTAGATTTGATGTCTATCTCATTTATGAGTCGTTTTGGAAAACGGCCAATGCATTTTTTTGGAAGTGTTGGGCTTTTGTTCACCGTCTTAGGTACAACCTTACTTACCATACTTACTGTCCAAAAAGTGATATATAAAGTTATAGGTATTGCTAGCAGACCAATGTTCTTCTTGGGTATGTTATTAGTCATTGTGGGTATTCAGCTATTTATAGCAGGATTTTTAGCGGAGATGATTTCCCGTAATAGCCCAAATAGAAACAAGTACGCCATATCCCAAAAGATATAAAATGTCTAAGAAAATTGTATTTATTGGACCAGCCTATCCTTACAGAGGAGGGATAGCTGCATTCAATGAGAATCTGGCTACGACATTTCAAAACCATGGATGGGAATGTAAAATTTTCACATTCACCCAACAGTATCCAAATTTGTTGTTCCCAGGCAAGACACAAATCACTACGGAAGATCCCAAACCCAATCTGACTATAGAGAGAGGTATCTTCAGTATGAATCCACTCAACTGGCTAAAAGTATCTAAGCAAATTGTAAAGGAAACTCCTGAGCTGGTCATCACCCAGTACTGGATGCCATTTATGGCACCTGCTTTCGGCACAATCTTGCGTGGTATCAAAAAGGAATTACCGAATGTAAAAATCATTACAATCGTTCATAACTTCAAGCCGCACGAAAGTCGAATAGGCGATAAGCAATTGAATTTATACATCTCTAACAGAACTGACTTACTCTTGTGTCTATCAGATTCCGTAGAGAATGAGATTAAAGCGACCATTCAAAACAAACCTGTCCTAAAATTATTTCACCCGATCTATGACCACTATGGCGAAAAGCTTTCTCAAGAAATAGCCAAGGAGAAAATGGGTTGGTCTCCATCTACCAAATACTTAGTGTTCTTTGGATTGGTAAGGGCATACAAAGGCTTAGATGTTTTATTGGAGGGTCTTCAGTATCTTACTAGTCATCATGATTATAAACTAGTCATCGCTGGCGAATTCTATCAGGATGAGGTAAAGTATAGAAAGCAAATATCAGAATTGGGCTTAGAGGACAGAGTGATTATAAGAAATGAATATATACCTAATGATGAAATTCCGGCATTATTCTGTGGTGCTTCTGCCATCGTCCTACCCTATCGAACTGCTACTCAGAGTGGTGTAGTTCCTATTGCCTTGCATTTTGAAAAGCATGTCATCGTAACTCGCGTGGGCAGTCTTGCGGGGATTATAGAAAAGCACCAACTTGGCGTCGTCATAGAACCAAACTCGAAGGCTATAGGTGCAGCCATTGAGAGTTATCTTAATAATGAAATTGAATTAAAATCTGATTTTGATACCATTAAGGATGACTTATCTTGGAGTACATTCTACTCACATTTATTAGACAAGACAAATAGTCATGAACTATAGCGACATCAATGATAAGATTGCTGACCATCTTTCTCTTATCCAAAAGATTCAGTCTGACAAATCGATTCAGAAGCACATACAGGAGGCAGTAAAGTTGATTTCAAAAAGATTAAAAAAGAACCACACCATTCATTTTTGTGGTAATGGTGGCAGTGCTGCTGATGCGTCACATCTATCAGCTGAACTGAGTGGTAGATATCTAATGAATCGTCCAGCACTATCTGCTGAAGCTCTCCACACCAATGGTGCTGCTATCACAGCTATATCAAATGACTATGGATATGATAAAGTCTTTTCAAGGTTACTAGAGGCCAAAGCAAAACCTAACGATATCCTATATCTTATGTCGACTTCTGGCCAATCAAAGAATATTAAATCCGTTCTCTCTACAGCTATAAAAATGAACCTGTCAGTCATTGCTATTACTGGCAAAACAAAATCTACCGTCTATTCCAAAGCAGATATACATTTAATAATTCCTTCCAATGAAACGCCACGAATACAAGAGGCAATGATGCTTATTGGTCATATAATTTGTGGAGGTGTAGAAAAGAAGTTATTCTGATGAGCTACTCTAACCACAAACTCCTTACACAGGATGGTCTTAAGCTACATACGCATCAGTGGACAATAGATAAACCTAAAGCACAAATACTTTTTGTTCATGGATATTGCGAGCACGCAGGCCGGTACACAAGCGAAGCCCAGTTCTTCAATGAGGCAGGCTATGATTTTCATGCCTATGATCAGCGGCATCATGGATTATCTGAAGGCAAACCAAAATCTTATATCCAGGAATTCAGCAGCTATATAGATGATCTTGATTTATTTATAAAATCAAAGGTCAGTGACGACATTCCCCTTATCCTCATGGCACACAGCATGGGAAGCTTGGTCATGATTTCATATCTACTTAAAAGAAATCCCTCAATTACTCAACTTAAAGGCATTGTGCTTTCTGCACCTTTTCTCCAACCAGACAGAAACACCGCACCAATATTACAGAAGCTTGCCACAGTCATAGGAACCTTACTTCCAAAACTCAAAACTGTAGGAATTGATCCTAATGCCATATCTAGAGATGAAAACGAAGTAAAAAAATACGTGAACGATTCACTAAACTATAGAGGAAAAATATTTGCAAGATCAGGTTATCAATTACTCAAACAAATGAAACAAATCAAGAAGGAATTCCACAAGCTTACCCTTCCTATTCTTATCATGCATGGCACTGATGACAAACTGGCTGAAATCGGTGGTAGCCAAATGTTGTATGATTTATGTTCCAGTGAAGACAAAGAATTTGTAGAACTAAAGGAGTACAAACATGAGATTACAAGAGACTTGGATCACCTCTTTGTAAGAGAAACTATGCTATCATGGATGGACAAAAGAATCACTGCCTAATAAAGCAAAACCCATGAAAGTGAAAAAACTACTCTACAAGTCCCTGAACTTATACTTGTTATGCCTTGGACTATGTCTGCCCCTATCCTGCAAACAAGGCCCTGTCGTTTCAAACAAGGTGCCTGTGCCTTTATTACAAGATGCAAAATGGAATTCTAATCTTATCCAATTAGAAAGACTCCCTGTAAATGGTCTGAATACCGATACGCCGACAATAATACTTTTGCATGGGC
Source organism: uncultured Saprospiraceae bacterium (assembly GCA_964591455.1). Lineage (GTDB taxonomy): Bacteria > Bacteroidota > Bacteroidia > Chitinophagales > Saprospiraceae > RFSX01. The sequence continues at coordinate 155,514 of CAZQDZ010000001.1, read as the reverse complement.
TTGGTAGCAATGAAAAAGACCTATTCTCATTTGCACAGCATTTTAGTCCAGAATGGCTGGTACTCAGCCTTAGGGGTCCTATTAATATAGGAGGAGATAGCTTCAGTTGGTTCCAGCTACAACGTAGTCAATCAGACTGGACTTATAACTTCGAAGATGTAATCACTGCAAGAGAATTAGTGGCTAGGCATATAGATGAAGTCATAAAAAAATATAAGCTCAACCCTAAGAATATCTGTCTTGGTGGATTCAGCCAAGGCGCCATTTTATCTTTAGCTACCGGACTGAAATATCCTGATAAGATTAGAGGGATAGTTTCATTATCTGGACATCTGTATCCAGAGGTCAGAAATAATATGGCAAACCAAAAGGCGCTGAATACATCTAAAATATTCATTTCTCATGGAAACCTAGATCAAGTATTGCTTCCTGAACCTATGAGAATTTCTGTCAGTGAGCTCAAGGGACTCGGTCTCCATGTAAGTGATTTTTGGTATAACTCAAAACATACTATAACGTCAGAAAATTTTAGCGACTTATTACGTTGGTTAAAAAAAGAGTTTTCTGACTAAACCAATAATCTACCCCGATGAGTCTGCGACAGTTACGACAGCAAAACAATGAAGAATATTGGAATGTCTTGACACATGGTATTGGTGTACCCATTACTGTTGCCTTTATGATATTTATGCTACTAGCTATCCAGCCGGGTTTTGATAAAAGGTTGATGTCAATACTGCTGATGAGTTTCAGCTCAATGTTGGTATACATAACATCTACTCTATATCACTACTATTGGGATAAATCTTATAGACCAAGGCTTCGGACTATAGACCACATCAGCATTTATTTCCTCATCGCAGGAACTTATACACCGTTTCTTTTATTCCTATTCGATCAGGAAACGGGTGGCACCTTACTGAAAAACATATGGGGCTTAGCTTTATTTGGGACGATATACAAATTATTCTGTACTGGAAAATATGAGAACTTCTCTCTCTCCTTTTACATATTAATGGGATGCACAATATTTTTGGAGTATAGCCACTTTGTACTTAATACACCTTCCCACACTCTAAAACTTGTCACCATAGGAGGCTTACTCTATTTGGTCGGTGTTATTTTTTATAGATTGAAAAGGATAAAATACAACCATGCGATATGGCACCTTTTCGTATTAGCAGCTAATTTGTTTCATTTTGCAGCTATATATACGCTTATAGTTTGACTAGGATATTTCTTATGACCCAAATCTTTTGATGACTCTTCTACATCGATATTTCAGTCCTGCAGTTCCGTTTGCAAGATGATCACTTACGACAGCCACTAAATCCTCTTGTAATTCGGGATACTTTGCGGCAATAATCTCTAATATATTTACCGAATAACATCTAACTGCTACAGCCGTCTTCGTGTCTTCTAGATACTTCATACATCTGTCAAATATTTCACCTTCTAACTCCTCTGGAATATCCATTTCAGATATGACTTTTACCGTATTTCTGATAACGGCGTTATGGGATGCATTGTCTAGATTAGCCAACATTTTTTCTAGATAGGGATAAATAAGTTTAGGGTTTTTAGATCCTATTTCTCCAAGCGCCCAGGCTGACCTCTGATTATATCTCCATTCTTCATGAAAGAAGAAGCTCATTAGTTCTTTCATTCTAACTTTGGAAGATCCAACATATGATACAATTTCATCTCTCAGGGTTCTGTTATGGCCTGCATCCAAACGGATTTTTATAAAAGAAGATTTTGTCATTCTGTAAGTATATGCAAAACCTATAAAATCGAATGATATATTCAGATAATTGTATTATAAACCTATCTTTGTCCGCTGTCCCGCTGTTCCAGCACAATAGATGTGTATCCCATTTTTTCATCCCGAAAAAGGCTTTTTTTTTAAATTTGGATTTGGATGAATAGATGAGAGAAATTAAGAGATATCTGGTAACTGCTGCACTACCTTATGCCAACGGTCCTCTACATATTGGACACCTAGCCGGTGCCTACCTTTCAGGCGATATTTATACAAGATTTTTAAGACTCTATGGCAAAGACGTATTGTACATATGTGGGTCAGATGAACATGGCGCGGCTATAACTATAAAGTCCTTAAAAGAAAATAAGTCTCCCCAAGAAATCGTAGATAAGTATCACGGCCTTTTCAAGGATACTTTTGCTCAGATGGGGATTAACTTTGATCACTATCACAGAACCTCTGCGGAACTCCATCATGAAACTTCTCAGGAGTTCTTCTCTACATTGTTTGACAAAGGTGAATTTATAGAGAAAGAGTCAGAGCAATATTACGACCCTGTAGTCAAGCAGTTTCTTGCAGACAGGTATATAAAAGGTACTTGTCCCAAATGTAATCATGAAGCTGCTTATGGTGACCAATGTGAGAATTGTGGTTCCACACTCAGCCCTAATGAGCTCATAAATCCACAAAGCACACTAAGTGATGGAAAACCAGAACTTCGGAAGACGAAGCACTGGTATCTGCCGCTAGATAAATATGAAAATTGGCTTCAAGAGTGGATAGATACGGGTACAGTAGATGGTGTCCAACTTCATTATCCTGAGGACTGGAAAAATCATGTAATAGGTCAGTGCAAATCGTGGTTAGACAATGGGCTTATGCCAAGGTCAATGACTAGGGATTTAACATGGGGAGTAGATGTGCCTAAACATATAGAAGGCTCAGAAGGTAAAAAGCTATATGTGTGGTTAGATGCTCCTATCGGATATATTTCATCTACCAAGCAATGGGGCTTAGACAACAAAAAAGACTGGGAGCCTTACTGGAAGGATGAATCCTCAGCCTTAGTTCATTTTATCGGCAAAGACAATATTGTGTTTCATTGTGTCATCTTCCCTGCTATCTTGAAGGCACACGGTGACTATGTCTTACCTATAAATGTACCAGCCAACCAATTTATGAATTTGGAAGGAGATAAAATTTCTACTTCTAGAAATTGGGCGATATGGGTACATGAGTATCTTGAGGACTTACCTGGTAAGCAAGATGAACTTAGGTATGCTATGATAAAGAATATGCCAGAACAGAGAGATAGTGAATTTACTTGGAAGGCCTATCAGGAAGCCAACAATAATGAGCTTGTTAATAATCTTGCCAATTTCATCAACAGGGTAATTGTCCTTACTAATAAGTATTATGAAGGAGAAGTGCCTGCGTTCGATGAAAACATAGACATCATAGGTGCTGAAAGTGAAGACGATATTAGTTTCCATGATGCCGAAATTCTAAGACTATTCGACAATGTGGATTCACTTTGTGTATGTCTTAGAAAATATGATTTCAGAGGAGGGTTAAGAATACTCATGGAAATTTCTTCTCAGGGCAATCAGATTCTACAATTCAATGAACCTTGGAAAACAATAAAGACTGAGCCAGATCAGGTGAAAGTGGTCATTAATCTTATGCTCCAATATGTCAAGGTTATTAGTGTGGTTATAAGACCATTTCTGCCTTTTACATCAGATAAACTGACTAGTTTGCTCAATGTAGAAGCTATTAAAGAATCAGGTGAATTATTGGCCCTTTGCAATTCATTAGCAGAAGGAGAATTACCACTACCTAGTGGTCATAAGATAAATAAACCAGAACATCTATTTACAAGAATAGATGATGATGTTATCACTGAGCAAATCAATAAACTAATGGCAACTGTTCCTAAAACTACTGCGCAGGAAACCCCAACAGTTAAAGAAACCATCCAGTATAATGACTTTATGAAAATGGACCTTAGAGTAGCCACCATAACTGCAGCGGAGAAAGTAAAAAAAGCTGATAAGTTACTGCAACTTACTTTGGATGTTGGTTTTGAGCATAGAACAGTCGTATCTGGGATAGCTCAACATTTCTCACCTGAGCAGGTCATCGGGCAAAAGGTAACTTTACTGGCCAATCTTGCTCCTAGAAAAATTAGAGGTGTGGAATCCAAAGGGATGATTCTAATGGCTGAAAATGATGATGGCTCTCTAAAATTTGTAGAGCCAGGAACTGAAAGTGAGAATGGCGCTGGAATCAGTTAGCCTTGACTCTTTTAAACACAGAACTTCCTATTTCTTTTCCCCATATTTGATTTCCACTATCATCAAATCCTTTCTCCCAATTCATAAAGCTGCCATTTCTCAACTTTATTGTAGACGTCGTATAAGCAGCCTTATCCACACTACTCTTACACTCGTCCATTCTGGTAGAGCCAGAAAATGATCCGTCGCCGTGACGTATGATATATAACGTACAACCTTCACTAATGATGAGGTCGTCTATAGAGTAATTATTAAAATACGCTGGTGACTCCCACTGCCCTATCGCCTGTTCTGGGTTTTTGAGTTTATAAATATTACTCACAAAGCCGCCATTATTATCACTTTCGATTTTATAAATCTTCTGAAGTTGTGGTTGTGATGGCAGCGCTGTAGGAAACTGCTCTGCGTAGAGAAAATGTCCTTCCTTTCCTTCCCATATAGGAACTACTCTTAATGACACATCTACAGAGCTACTATCTCCGCTTATGGGTTTATTCTCGAAATGTCCGACCATTAAGCTCTTGAGGCTTTGGATATCTTCAGACCTTACTATTCCATCAGAATTTACTGACCGCTTACTAATTGTTCTCTTTTTGCTCACAGTTGATTTAGAGCTCTTGCACCCAGCCAGGAATACCAGCGAACACAGTAAGCATAACATCGTCATTCTCATATACATCTTGGCCATTCTAGGTGTTACTTTAATTGAGGACACAAAGATGAAATTTGTGAACGTTTTTCCACACTTAATGCCTATGTTTTAGACTAACATTAATGACATTGGATACATATTTCAGAAAGAATTAACTTCGTTTAATATACATGGACATCCTAACATCAAAAGACTAATCATAATGCGCACATTGTTTTTCATTTTTGTGCTGATTAGCGGCCTTACTTCACCTACCGCACTTATAGGTCAACTGTCTCAGGACGCTTCCATTTCTATTATAACTTGTAGGGCAGGAGATGATATCTATAATACCTTCGGCCATAGTGCAATCAGAGTCCAAGATCCTAATCTCAGACTTGATGATATTTACAATTATGGTATATTCAACTTTGAGGAAGAAGGGTTCGTCAGTAAATTTCTGAGAGGCAAACTTAAATATTGGATTGGAAAATCTAGAATGAGATCCTTTAGGGATGGATATCAAATAGAAAAAAGAACCATTCTGGAGCAGAGTCTAAATCTTAGCCAAGAGGAAAAGAATAAATTTTATAATGCTTTAGAGCATAATTACAAACCTGAAAACAGATATTACTTATATGATTTCTTTTTTGATAATTGTTCCACTAGGATCAGAGACATCCTTTCAGACAATATATCGAATCTAGAGTATCCTACTCTAACTGAAAAAGAACTCACTTTCAGACACCTCCTGGATCAGCATACTTATAGGTCTCCATGGACAGACTTTGGAATGGACTTGCTGATAGGAAGGATTACAGATAATATATCAAGTGTGGAAGACCAGATGTTTTTACCAGAATTTCTCTACCAACATCTGGAAGCTACCACAGTCAATAATAAACCCCTAGTTAATTCAACTTCGGTTTTGCTTGACTTTGAGGATATAGAAAAGCAAAGAGACCATAAGCCGTTTTTTACACCGATAATTTTTTTTGGTGTATTGCTCATTCTTGAACTCATCATTTTCTTCAGGGGACGACATGCGAGATGGGTCACCATATATGACAAATTCTGGTTTTCAATAGCAGGAGTCGGAAGCCTCGTTCTTGCTTTCATGTGGATAGGTACAGACCATGTGACCACTAAGAAAAATCTAAATCTCTTGTGGATGAATCCGCTTTTCTTATTCGTCTTATTCAAGCGCTCTAAGAAAATTGAAATCGCAATTTTAATTCTATTAGTTATTGCTGCTTTGCAAACAGCATTCTATCAGAGTTATCATGGGGCCGTTTATCTTATAATAACCATCCTATTTCTTAAGATTGTACGACGCATTCAAAAAAGAGAAAACGTCGCCTATTCCAGCCCTGAACTGTCGTTTTGACACATTAATACTAAGAAAGCTAACAGAATGTCAGTCACACTTGGCTAAATCCATGTTGGTATACATATTGATCATTATCACCTAAAGAGTAAAAGATATGTTTGATGACCTGGTTTTTCCTGTGCTCAGTAGTGGAGACGACAGTGATATTCTTCCTTATATTTCCATCAATGATAAAGATGAAGATTCAGGAAAGTTAGTGGATTACCCTGGAGAACTCCCAGTGCTAGCACTGAAGAATACTGTATTGTTTCCAGGGGTTGTCATCCCTATTACTGTAGGAAGAACTAAAAGTGTAAAAGCCGTAAAGAAAGCTTATGAAGGTGACAAACTAGTCGCTGTTTTCTCCCAAATAAATCCCAATACAGAAGATCCAAGTAAACAAGATCTATACAATATAGGGACCATAGCAAAAATCATCAAACTGCTCACGATGCCTGATGGCACTACCACAGCGATTCTACAAGGCAAAAGAAGATCTAAGCTAATCAACCTTATCTCAGAACAGCCATTTCTTCTCGGCAATATAGAGCAGATACCAGTCCAGCCAAACCAAGAAGTGGAGTTCAAGGCTACAATAAGCAGTATAAAGGACACTGCCAAACAGATTATAGAGCTATCCCCACAAATCCCTAAGGAAGCTATGGTAATGCTTCAAAACATCAAAGGAGACAGCTACCTTCTAAACTTTATTGCTTCCAATATCAATCTGCCTATTCCAGAAAAACAAAAAATTCTGGAGATAGAATCTATAAAAGAAAAGGCAACCGTGATTCTCAAAAAAGTAGACCAAGAGATGCAGATGCTCAAGGTGAAAGGTCAGATAGAATCCAAAGTGAGAGGTGACATAGAAAGACAGCAAAGAGATTATTTTCTCAATCAGCAGCTTAAAACCATACAAGATGAGCTAGGAGATAATCCCCATAAAGAGGCGGTAGAAGAATTGAAGCTAAGAGCTTCAGATATGAATTGGCCTGAGTATGCAGCGAAACATTTCGATAAGCAAATAGCCAAAGTCCAACGTATCAATCCTCAAGTGGCTGAATATTCGGTAACACTTAATTATTTGGAACTGATGCTGGATTTGCCATGGGAGAAATATACTGAGGATAATTTCGACCTTAAGAATGTATCTAAGACTCTAGACCAAGACCATTATGGATTGCAAGACGTCAAAGAGCGAATCATAGAACATCTTGCCGTACTCAAACTTAAAGGTGACATGAAAGCACCTATCATCTTATTGGTAGGTCCCCCAGGAGTAGGTAAAACCAGTCTCGGCAAATCAGTTGCAAAGGCATTGAAGCGAGAGTTTATTAGAATGTCTTTGGGTGGGCTGCATGATGAAAGTGAGATTAGAGGACACAGGAAGACATATATCGGCGCTATGCCTGGTCGGATTCTACAATCGATAAAAAAGGCTGGCTCATCCAACCCTGTTTTTATCTTGGATGAAATAGATAAAGTAGGCAACAATTTCCGAGGTGATCCATCTTCTGCATTATTAGAAGTATTAGATCCTGAGCAAAACTCCACATTCTATGATAACTATCTGGAGCTGGATTATGACTTATCCAAAGTGATGTTTATCGCTACCGCAAACTCACTTAATACGATACAATCTGCGCTGCTCGATCGGATGGAGGTTATCAATGTAAGTGGCTATTCTACTGAAGAAAAAATAGAAATAGCAAAAAAACATCTAGTCCCTAAACAACGTAAAGATCATGGTCTTAAGGCGAGTGATGTTACCATCACAAAACCTACTCTTGAAGCACTCATCAGTGCATATACAAGGGAGTCAGGGGTACGATCATTAGACAGGGTAATAGCAGGTGTCATGCGGAATGTAGCAAAAAATAAAGCTATGGAGATTACCTATGATAAAATGATTAAGCCAGACCAGTTGGTCGACATCTTAGGTCCTGCAAAATACTCTAAAGATGACAGCACCAATATTTCAACCCCAGGTGTAGCCATTGGACTTGCCTGGACTCAGGTAGGTGGAGATATACTTTTTATAGAAACCAGCTTGAGTACAGGAAAAGGCAAGCTTATTCTCACTGGAAATCTAGGCGACGTCATGAAGGAATCAGCTACAACTGCCTTGAGTTATTTAAAAGCGAATGCTAAAAAGTTAGGGATAGATGAAGCGGCATTTAGCACTCATGATGTACATGTACATGTACCCCAAGGTGCTGTACCTAAAGATGGGCCTAGTGCAGGTATTACTATGATGTCCTCAATCGCTTCTGCATTTCTAAAAAAGAAACTCAAGAGAGGCTTAGCCATGTCCGGCGAGATTACCCTGCGAGGTCGCGTGCTACCTGTAGGAGGGATAAAGGAAAAAGTATTGGCAGCCAAACGAGCAGGACTCAAAGAAGTCATTCTTTGCAATCAAAATGAAAAAGACATAAAGAAAATCAATGAGAACTTTATCAAGGATATGTCATTTAAATTTGTAGAGAATATGGAAGAGGTGCTAGAATATGTACTATGATGAATTCTTGCGGTTAAAATGTCGTTAAACCTTCATCAGATTTTATACTCAAAGTAAAGAATATTGTTGTTTTATAAATATGAAGAAGTTATTTATTGCTGTCATTTTGGTTTGCGCTTTTTCCTCAGCCTATGGTCAAGACCAATCGCCAAAAGTCGTACAATTTAGCGGAATCGTAGTCACCGAGGACGATAAAGGGGAGATTATGCCACTTCCCTACACTTCTATAGCAGTAAAAGGTACATCCAGAGGTACTTACTCAGAGATAGATGGATTTTTCTCTATTGCTGCTAGAGTCGGAGACACCTTATCCTTTAGCAGAATTGGATTTCAGACTGTCGAACATTCAGTTTCAGATACCTTAAGTACTGATTTTTATTCTTGGTACCAGGTTATGTCTGAAGATGACGTTCTGCTTCCAGAGGCTGTTATATATCCATGGCCAAGCAGAGAGCACTACAAAATAGAATTTTTAGCGCTGGATGTCAGCAATGAGTTGAGGCAGCGTGCTGAGGAAAATCTAGCAGCAGAAGTACTTAATAGACTCCAATATGAAGTTGCTCCAGATGGACAAAATGCTTACGAACTCGAAAGGATTAATAGGAATATAGAATATCAATACAACGGTCAATTTAAACCACAGAAGATATTTGATGTTGTTGCCTGGAGTCAGTTTATCAAAGCATGGAAGCGCGGAGATTTCAAGCGTAAAAAGAAGAAAAAACCTAATAACTGATATAACCAAACGGAGAAGTTTTGCATTAAAATATTATTAACTTGCTACTATGCCTAAGAAACAAACTTGCCTAGAGTGCAAAGACATTCTTTTTGGCAGAGTAGACAAGAAGTTTTGCTCTGATCAGTGCCGCACTACTTATCATAACAAGCATAATTCTGACTCAAATAATTTTATGCGGAATATCAATAATATTCTACGTAAAAACAGGCGGATTCTGCTGGCGCTTAATCCAAATGAAAAGTCAAAAACAACCAAAACAGAACTACTCGACAGAGGATTTAAGTTCAGCTACTTTACTAACGAGTATATCACAAAGGGGGGCAAGGTCTACAAGTTTTGTTACGAACAAGGTTACCTTGATTTAGGTAAAGGAAATTATGCTATAGTCAAAAGGAAAGAATACGTAGATTAGAGTTAGGCGATTCAAAATTTAACATCTCTAAAAACATATGAGAATCTTATCATTTATCATCATTACAGTCCTCTTAACCATTTCTTGCAGTGGAGATAAGCAGGTAACTGTCAAACCCAATAATCCTCTAAAAGAAGTCCAAAACACCTCTTCCGCTACTGGAGAAAGCAAAAGTGACTACGAGCAGTTAGACACTGGTGGATTGGAGTGGATGAATATGGATCAATTAGCTAAAATTCCTTTATCAGGCAGCAAATTCTACTTAATTGATGTCTATACAGAGTGGTGTGGTTGGTGTAAAGTAATGGACAAGAAGACATTTTCAGATAGCGAAGTACAGGTTTTCTTAAAAGATAACTTTCATCTGATAAAATTTGATGCAGAGCGGAATGAGCCTGTCAGTTTTAAAAACAAGATCTACAACTGGGTAGAAGGGGGAAAAAGAGGCCATAATGAACTGGCATTAGAATTGCTCAATGGTAAGATGGCATATCCTGGCCTAGTGTATCTAGATACCGATTTGAATGTCATCAAAGTGTCTTCAGGCTACAAGAATCCAAAGGAATTGTTGTTAGAGATGGAGATAGTCACACGATCTTAAAATAAACACTATATTGTAACTGAATTTTAGCCTTAAATTAATATTGCTATGATACGTTCTATCCTTTTATTCGCACTGATGACAATTTCTTTTTCAGCATTTGCTCAAAAAGCTCATAGTGTATTCGTTGATAATAGAGTATTGGATCATTTCCAAGATCAGGTAACTGATATGCAGAATGTCAATCAAGATATTCTTGTGCTGAATAATAGTGACAATCGTCTAGAGCTTGGAAAATTGAGAAAAGCTACTGAAAAAGTTGCTGAAAGAGGATTGAGCCTGTACCATCAAATGAGTAGTTTCCTTAATAAAGAATATGTAGACAAACTTGAAGGTCAAGCTTATAGAGAAGGCTCAGCATCCAATGCACTGGAGCTTAGAAATAACAAGTTAAGAGCGGCTAACCCACAAATGGTGGAACTTATGCTTACTCAAGATGACTTAGATGGTTTCTTGGATAATGTAGCTACGATTCAGAAAATCTCAGATGAGCTAAAGTTTTCAGGCACTAATAAAAGCGCATCTACCGAGGTGCTTAGCAGTATAACAAGCTCAGCAAAAGGAATGCGTTCTGTATTCGATAGAACTTCAGCAACTAACTAGATTCTACTTCAGACAAAAAGGACTACCAGCTAACATGGCATTTGAAACAGAGGGAATACTTCATAAAGTATTCGATACACAGAGTAAAACAGAGAGCTTTCAAGCAAGAGAATTTGTAATCCGCCACGAAGGCAATTATCCGCAGTTTATAAAGTTTCAGCTTACGCAGGACAGATGTGACCTCATTAATAACTATAAGGAAGGTGATAATATCAAAGTTTCATTTGACCTAAGAGGACGTGAATGGAATGAAAAGTACTTCACAAATCTTAATGCGTGGAAAATTGATGCTGTAGCAGTTCAAAATGAAACAACAGGACCTCCACAATCGTTTGACCCTATAGAAAGTAACGCTACTGTCCAAAGTGAACAAACCGAAACACTCACGGCTGAAGATTTTGAAGATTTGCCATTCTAATAGCATCTATGGTTCTATATTTACTATTGTAACTTTTCTTTTATGCACAGCAGGGCATAGTCAAAGTACCTTCCTTGGTGCCTCTGCCAGTTATAATGATAGCTTTCGAAGTTGGGAAATATACACAGTCGACTCTACAGATATCGGATATACTGAACTCCTTGATCTAAAATGGCCTTTGCGAAATGACTGGACAGAATGGAAATGGGAAACAGAAGAAGAGGTAACCTACCTCCAACAGACCTATAGAAACAACGATTCACAATGGAGCCATCGGGTATACCTTAACCCGATTACTATGAAGGCCAAATGGCGAAATGACCCTAGAATCTGGACAATAAGCTATGGGGACGAAAAGTTCATATGGAAGACAGCGTACAATCTCACCGACCAATGGGTGTACGATGACAAAGACTATGGATATTTTGAAATTATAACCACCTATGAAAATGATGCCCGTGACTGGGAAATCCTAGACCAGTCTTCACTCCCAAATGAAGTGAAGCGGTCAATGATTTTTATTTCTTTATATGTCGCTTCTCCTAGGCCTTAGATTATGCAGTTACTGTAAGAGACTGAATCGCTTCTAAAAGTTGCACACCATGATTTTTAGTTACAACCTTATCTATGATATGCTGAGCAACGCCATTTTCATCTACAACAATAGACTTTCTATAGACGCCTTCTATAACACGACCCATGAATTTCTTAGGGCCCCACAAGCCAAAATCATGTATCATCTGTTTTTCCGTATCTGCTAGGAGTGAATACTGAAATTCGTATTTATCTATGAACTTTCTATGTTTAGTTTCCTTATCAGGACTTACTCCATATACCTCATAACCTGCATTCTTAATAGCTTTGAAATTATCTCTCACACTGCAAGCCTCTTTAGTACAACCGGGCGAATCATCCTTTGGATAGAAGAAAAGTATGTACTTTTTCCCTTTTAAGGACTCTCTCGATACAATATTTCCATCTTGGTCAGGTAATTCGAACTGGGGTACTATCTTGTCAATTTCAACTTTCATAGTTCTAAACTTTTTAATATAACGGAGTAACTAGCTTATTGTTTAATGTTGTTGAATTTTTGTTAAACAAAAACTAAAATCATCTTATTGTCCTAGACCAGATATTTAAGTTGCCGCAGTGATCGGAAATTTCAAGGTTTAACTCAAGAGATCCAGGTGGGAGTGAATCCCAATCATCAAAGACAAGCATATTGTTCTTCATATCATACTCCCAGCACATCCATTGGCCATTAACAGTGCCTATGACAAGGAGATCATTTGCACGTCCATCAGGGATTAAATTGTCATTTATACGAATTTTCCAAGGGCTACGTCTCCTACTGTCCATGTTGACTGGACTTATCGTGGGTGGCTTTGTATCTTTTATCATCATAAAAGTGCCTAGCTGATCCACTTGGCTTACGAATCTATTGCCCTCTATGTGTCCACCAAACTGAATCAATCTTCCTTTACTGTCATAAGAGGCCATAGTCCACTGTTGGTCTAATGTATCAGTTATTGGACAAGATATTTCAAAGTAACCTTGAACCGAGGTATGTTCATTGCCTATGGTTACTGATGGATATTTTACGCCATTTATTGTTTCTGTCCCTTCGCTGATCTTCAAAGACAATGGGGCATAGAATGCGCCTTCTTTAAAGTTTATCTCATATTTTCCTACTTGCTCTATTATAGTAGAATCACACGAGATATTCGCCTGTTCATGCTGACGCATATTTTTGGATTGTCTTATGGTGAAGGAGGTAACCGACCTGTTTTTATGTAAATCTGTAGCTATGATTTCTACCTTGTGGGCTTGTCCGTCTGACAAGTCTATGATTCCATCTTGGTTAATGGAATAATAACTGAAAGGGTTACAGCTTTGCCGATAGAGTAGATATACTTTCTGCCCATGTCTCTTGTGCCTTTCATAATCCCAGAATGCATTGATATACCTAGTTTCTGAAAAATCAAACTCATCTGCTTGCCAACTGAATATGCGCTGACCATCTACCTTGAGCAAATATCCATAGATGCCATTCTTGTTCCAGGAGCCATCCATTCGGTCATACATCTGCATTGCTAATCCTACCCTACTCCCGCTGAATTCAATATTGTCCTCATGCAATGTGTAGTTAGGATTTTTGGATTTGAAATACCTCACTTCCTTATCTAAAATGGCACCATCTTCAGATATACTATGCAAGTGCAAGGATTCCAATGTAGGTGCTGATGAATCAGTAGGGCCCAGACCAAGTTTTTCAGGATTGACTGGTGTTTCTGTTTTAGTTTTCCTTAATTCAAAATGAAGATGAGGTCCGAATGACCGACCTGTATTGCCCATCTGGCCTATAATCTCCTTTTGCTTTACTCTAAAAATAGAATCCGGCAGATATATATCTACCTCAAAGGATTCCAGTGCATATTGAATACCCTTGACATAGGCAGCAACTTCTTCACTGAACTGGTGTAGGTGGGCATATACAGAAGTATACCCATTGGGGTGATCTATGTATAGGGCATTTCCGTACCCACCGCCTTGAATTTTAATTCGACTGATATGACCATCATATACAGATCTAATATTATCCCCTGGTTGGCCATTAGATGATTTAATATCGATACCTGCATGGAAGTGGTTAGAACGCAGTTCCATGAAATTACCAGTCAACTTTATCTTATGATCGACAGGTGAGGTGAACCCCAATGTATCTATTATGGAAGCTAATAACTGGGAACCAACTAATATCATTAAGCACAAAAGGAAACTTCTAATCATTATTCTCTTTAATCTTATCCTTAAACAATTGAATAGCATGTTGTGGGGTGAGTGACTCACTGGAAATTCTCTCTTTCATCTCTTGCAACAAGTCTCTAATTTCTTCTCTTCTTTTAAAAGATGCAAGAATAATATCATCTATAGCCTCATCAAAATATTTTACTTCTTGTTGCTGTCTTAGTTGAGTCAACCTACCCTTAACAGATAGAAAGTCAAAGTAACTTTCTACGACATTTTCTACATCTTTTCTGTAGACGTGTGTCAGAGAAGAATATCTCACAACTGGAGGAGACCAGTCTTCATTATGTTGCTTGGTTATGTTAACTGCCTGCTGATAATTCTTTACAGACATCGTGGACACCTGCTCCAGCTCGCTATCTGCTTTGGTGACTATCAGTAAATCTGCCATTTCCATTATACCTCGTTTGATGCCCTGAAGATCATCTCCCGCTCCTGGTTGCAAAAGAAGCAGAAACATATCTACCATGTGTCTTGCTTCGTACTCTGCCTGCCCTACTCCGACTGTCTCTACGAAGATGGTATCATAACCTGCCCGCTCACATAATTTGATTGCGGTTCTAGTCGCTGGCGCTATACCTCCATGCACTAGAGAAGAGGCCATCGGTTTTATGTACACTTGATCTTCGCCTATCAGGTCTTCCATTCTTGTCTTATCACCTAATATACTTCCTAAGGAATTATAGCTAGTCGGGTCCACTGGAAGTATAGCCACCTTCTTTCCATTGTCTATTAAGTGCTTCCCATAGGAATTGAGAAATGAACTCTTGCCTACACCTGGGCTGCCAGATATGGCAATACGTCTGGAATTACTTTTTTGCTCTACTGAGGATAATATTTTCTGGATGTACTCTAAGTCTGCAGTGTCAGTACTCTCAGCTTTGGATATCAACCAACTAAGAATGTATCTGTTAGTTACTATTCCATCCATTGCCTCTTCTAGTGAATAACTCTTAGAAGCAAATTTGCGGTAGTCTGGATTTATATGTGAATTCTTATTAGACATAGTATACCTTATCCAAGGTCACCTACTGCCACCATTGCATCTTCAACTTGATGTACCAGTTTGACATACTGTGGATCACGTTTAGTCTGTCTATTTCTAACGATTGGCAAATCAACTTTGATGTGTTCCGCTATCTTGGAGGGTTGAGATTTAAGAATATAAATATCATCACCAAGATACACAGCCTCAGATATGTCATGGGTCACAAAAACAATTGTAGACTGAAACTTGTGCCAGATATCTGTGAGTAAATCCTGCATTCGTAATCTGGTTTTGATGTCTAAAGCGCCAAATGGCTCATCCATCAATAAGATTTTTGGGTTAGCCAATAGACTCCTTGCGATAGCTACTCTTTGTAATTGTCCACCAGATAGACTAGGATATTGTGCATACTTATGCTCATGCCCATCCAAGCCGACAAGTTGGATCAGTTCCATGGCTCTAGCATTTCGCTCCGCTTTACCTACACCTTGGAAATCAAGGCCTAGCGCAACGTTTTGCAATACCGTCTTCCAAGGTAAGGAAGAGTATTGCTGGAATACCATAGAGACGCGTTCAGCTTCATGGGTTGGCTTTCCATTGACCAAGACAGTCCCTTTAGTTGGTTTTTGCAAGCCTGCAATATATCTGAGCAAAGTAGATTTCCCACTACCTGACATACCGAGTACCACAACAAATTGTCCCTGACCTGGCTTATCTTCAATCAGAAAATCAAGATCTTTCATAATCCAGTTCTGTCCTCCATCGTAACTCTGGGAAATACCTTTGAGCTCAATGATGTTATTTTGGTCCTGTCTATCTTCAAACATGGTCAAGCATTATTGTCCTTGGTTAAATCAATATTAGGTGCAGGCTCCGCATTACTGGGACTAGGGTTGCTGACCGCATAAGCACTTCTTTTCACATACCATTTCCATATCTTGTAAGCTATGATGGAAATCATAATAACATGGAATGCCCAGCCGCCGTTTCCAAAGAGATAGTCTAAAATCTTTACTCCGCCTAAAAACCCTAGAAACTCGTTCAGTGCAAGTACGACATACAAGGCAAGAGAAGACCAGACACCCGCTTTAAAAGCAAAATCCCATATAGTATCCCACATAGTCACTTGTTGTATCTGCCCATGTTTTTTGGCATCCTTTATCTGGTACTTATGCGGAAACAACTCTCTATCTAGTCTGACAAACATCCTGTCCTGTATGATTCCGATGATGATAAACGCGATCAATATCCCATATAATTTCTCTGTCTGAGATTGTCTCCTGACGACTGTGATGAGTGCCCCTAATCCACCTTCCTCATAATTCCTAGATTCCGCCACTACAATATAAGTCCATGATATGGCTGTCAAAATCCTAATGTCATCTATCAATTTTGACATCACTGAAGGAATGTAGACAGATTTGATTGTCTGCCAATTTGTTGCTCCTATGGTATACACGGTTTTCAGATAGACCTCCTTTACTTCATCGATTCTATAGATGACTATCGGAAGCAGAAAGATAAAAATACCGAAGGCTAGAAAATTCACCTTCATAGTGGTGCTGGAGCCAAACCAAACAATGAATATCACTATACAAGCTGCTAAGGGTACAAATCGCATGGCGTCTATGGTCCGTCGGAACATCCCTCTGAATATAGGAAACAGGCCAATGAGAAATCCTAAAGGCAGTGTCCAAAGAAGTGCTTTGATATAACCGCCAAGGTTAAGACCAATAGATCTGAAAACATTCTTGACAAACTCATTCTCCCTATACATATCACCATAGGATCCGAAGACTTCGCCAGGAGATGGCAAGGTCAACTTGGTGACAACGGGATTAGCTCCATAGGTCAGAAAGAACCATATCAAAAAAAATATCCCCAAGCCTACAATCTCAAGTATAAGCCTATACTGCTTGGGGATATCTCCTCTTAATTTAAATAACCAATCCACCCTATCCTGGAATCAATTGGAAATCAGTTCTTCTATTTTTTGCTTTACATCGTTCATTGGCATTGGACTCACAGCCAGGGACTGGCTTGTCAGGGCCATTACCTACGATAACAAATCTATTAGTGTCCATCTTATATTCTTGCTGAAGGTACTGTGCAACAGCACGTGCTCTCGCTTCAGATAATTTCTGATTCATATTTCTTGCACCAACATTATCAGTATTACCTTCTATCCTAACTTTCATATTGCCGAATGATTTTGCAGTCTCTGCAAACTGTAAATCTATCAACGTCTTGGCATTAACTGTGAGCTGAGATTGTCCAGAGTCGAAACTAATAGTCACAGGTTTGCTTGCCAGTGCTGGAGCAGTCCTGTCTTTGGTTGTGCTGGGCTTGAACGTTTTGGCACCTTCCGCTGCATAGGCAGCTCCTGTCAATTTATTATCAGCCGATAATATAGCTGAGGTGTTTATTACTTTCTTCCAAGTTGGTCCTTCTCCTTCAGAATCTCCCATTTGGACAAACTTTCTATTCATTTTATTGTACAAGTCACCTCCTTGCATTCCCTTGTAAGAATTATTTAGTCCAAAGAAATTCATATTATCTCCATGACTGGCATAATGCACAGTCTGCATCGCCAACTTGGCTTCAGAAGTAGGTAGTTGTAAAAATTCGCCTAGATACTTAGCCGCTTTTTCATTATTTTTTGGATTATTCATTTCAGCAACGGCTCTCATCCATCCTTCATAGAACCCATTAAACATATCTCTCTTTTCTTTGATCACACTTTCTTTGGCGAACATGATATCACCGATAATATGTGATTGCTCCACAGTGGATAATAATATTTTAGACCCCGGCACTTTACTGGTCGCTTCTATATCAAATGGACTCCATACCACAGCAGCATCTACATCCGGAGATTGGAATAGTTCTGCGGCAGCTATATTATCAGTTGTCTTCACAACGACGACATCACTTATATCCATACCTGCAGATTCCAATGCGGTAATCAGCATCGTCTGTGCTGGTGCAGGTACTGCGAGAGCCACTCTTTTGCCCTTCAAATCATTGATAGAATTAATACCTCTTTTAGCAATGATAGCATCACCACCTCTAGACCAGTCTGTTTGTATAAAAGCTTTCGGATTAAGTCCGGCGACATCTGGTATAGATGTATATAATGGAAAAGCATCTGCCGTCTGTACAATAATATCATACTCATCTTGCATCCACGCTTCCATAGCATTAATCAAGTCATCTTCTCGAACGAAATCCACTTTGAACCCATATTCTTTGAAGAATCTACTTCTAGTATTTGCATCGGCGCCTTCATTGTAGTAAAGACCCGGTGCATATCCTGGCCATGTCACGACTTGTACTCTCAGTGTCTTATCATCTCTATCACCGCCACTATTTTTTAATTTATCCATTAGCCCGCCTTCTTTTTTAGAGGCATTATTGGAATTAGAACTTCCAGTATTACTTTGGCTACCTGTTCTCTCTTCTTGTTCTATTCTCTCTTGCTCAGCCTTTTCTTTTAGATCTTGCCCAACAGAGGTATTGTCCAAGATAAACTTGCCTCCAAAAAAGATAAGTAAAAGAATACCTATCGTTATCAGCAATTTGGAGAACATGGTTAATCGTCTTGCCATATTGTTATATAGATTTATATTATTTGATGATGTTTATAAAAATGAATATTAATCAAAGAAATTATCGTACTGGTTAGACCGGCCGAGTTTCTCAGGTGTTTTGACTGGTTGATTCAAATCAAGAACTTGGTTATCGTCGTTGGCTTTTGAAATAAGATCACTTTTTTCTCCTCCTAATAATAATGAAGTAGATTCCTTTTCCCACTTTTCTAGCATCTCCATTCCCTTCTCTTCGAAAATGCCATTCTGTAAATCTATAGATGACATAAAGTCTTCAGACATCTCCATAAATCTTTCCATCTCACCTACCTTTCCACTTACATCATCCGCTATTGCCTCTAAGGCTTGGTCGAACATGGCTCTCTTATCAGAATCACCTTTGATAATTGACATTGCAGACTTCATTGCTGAATGGCTGGCGAGCAAGGCACTTCTTTCTTGCTCTTTTAGTTTGACCTGATCTTCGATGTCTTCAGCAAGAATTGCTGAGTTTTCATACATCTTAGTAAGGACACGGTAAAGCACTTCCATCCGCTTGTACAAGTCATTCAGCTTTAAATTCGATTCTTTAAGTCTTCCTGCCTTCCTGCTTTTGAGAATCATGACTGCCTCTTGATTTTCGCGCTTTGCTTTTCCTGCTAGTTCCATATTGGACTTAATATCACGTTGGTTATATACCATCATCTCATTAAGCTTGTGCATCTGTGCCTTCAGCTTGCCTATCTGTTTTCTCATTTTCTTGAGATTACCTTTAAGGTCAGAGACATAAGCTTTCAGAATGGCCATAGGATTCATCTCTATGAAAATCCCAGTTATTTTTCTCATGGCACTCTTGTACATATAAGAAATCAGATTTCGGGTTCTATCATCTATAGCAGACAAGATGATTACCCCCAGCACACCAAAAATGGCAATCTTTCCTCCTATTGTGGCAAACAGTGAGGCAAGCAGACCAAATGAGGCCGTAATAGCCCAACCACCAAACAACAACAGCCCTATCAAAAAAATAGCGCCAGTGATTCCTTCAGGTCGTTTCCAAAAAGTCTTAGCTTTTCCTTCGATACTCATCTAACAAAAATCGTCATTAATCATATGTAAAAATACATATATCTGTTACTTATCTTAAATGCTAACTGGTGTTTAGCATCAACAATTCAATATAGCCATGAATATATACCAGGTCAAGAAAGGTATAGACCATAATTCGCTCCACATCGACGAAGGAACAAATAACTGAAGTGTTAAAAAGAAAAGAGCGGTATCAATCTGATGCCGCTCTTTTTCTGACTTTGACACTCTTACCGAGTATCACTTTTACTGCTGATATACTTTAAATCCCACCATTATCTTCAATGATGCCAAGCAGTATCAACAGTTCTAGTAATAAATCCATGATTTCTAGGTATTTGGTTTCAGTAAGTAGACATACCAAAACTATACCCACCCCAATTCTCTAAAGTGCTGACTATCAATGACTTTTATCACCAACATTAAGCACTCTAGCCACTTAGTCAAATTCCTATAAAACTCTAATTAATTGTTTTTCAGAGATTTAAACAGTTGAATTATTTATATGTATAGATTCACAACAGGTTATAAAGCTGATAAATCGGTCATTTATATCTAATTTAATCTAGTCTTATACTTTACCAAATAGATATTTTCAATATGGAAACTCTTAAAAAGCTCACCAAAATTGTTAATCGCTACAGCCAGAAGAACCTTGACATATTATTTGTAGAGTCTAAATCCAAAACAAAAATTGACATACTGTATGAAGCCTTGCACTCAGATCAGATAGACTCTGAAGAAGAAGGAATGGAACTAATATATGGTCATGAAAGGAATAGCCAGGGTGCATTTACGAAGCTCAAATACAGACTTAGAGGCAAACTGATAGACTCCATAATCCTAATTGACTTTACTAAAACGAACAAGACTGACTATCAAAAAGCAAGAATTAAAGTCTCAAAAGCTTGGTCTGCCTCACGCATTTTAAGAGCCTTAAAACTATTAATCTTATCAAGGAATGTTATTGAGCCTCTTTTACCCACATGTAGAAAATATGAATTAACCGAATTCAAAATGCTCATTTTGGGTGAATTGATATCTAAATACGCCTTAGGCTCCTACGATAAAAGGAAGTTAGAGAAATACAAACAAGAATGGGAACAAGCACTCCTTGAATATACTTTGTCAGAAAAAATTAGCAAACTATATAATGACATTGGAAGACATATTCTTTCTAATGAGAGGCGTGACTATACAGAGGAGATCAAAGGATTTGAAAAACGCCTGGCTTCCATATATGATGCTGTATTGGAGATAGACTTAGTGATTTCTAACCTTAATGCTTTTGAGAGTAAATACATGTTACTAGAGTATAAGGATGAGCGACAAGCGCAATTAAAAATATGTGATGATGCGCTAGTTACTTTTCACAAAAAGCATTTTGATTTAATGCCAGTGTTTCGTTTTCATCAAAAAAGAGGTATTACGCTGGTCCGTTTAGAGCGATTTGACGAAGGATTGTCTGAACTCAATCGCTGTGCAGGTATGCTTACTGTTTTTGGTAATATCAGATGGCACTTAACCCATTCGTATGTCTTCTCGACTCACTTATTTATGAAAGATTATGTCAATGTCTACAAGACACTATCAGGTGTCATATATCACAAGGATTTCAAAAAATTAGGTTCGGAATTTAAAGAAGGTTGGTATCTGAAAGAGGCTTTAGTACAGTTTATGGTACATATTGGATTGATTAATCCCGATGATATAGATGTAAAGCCGCTAAGAAAATTCAGACTAAGCCGATTCGTAAATGAAGTCCATGTCATTACGAAGGATAAAACTGGGAGTAATGTCACCCTCTATGTGCTACAGTTATTGTTTCTTATTATCTCTCATAATACGGAAAAAAGCAAGAAAAAACTTGCAGCTGTACGTCAGTATAGTTATAGATATATGCAGCATCCAGATTTTGACAGGACTAAGCTTTTTATCAAGATGTTGAGTTTGTATGTAAAGTATGATTATGATGTTGGCAAAGTAGAACAAAAATCAAAAAAACTCTATGAGGAACTTGTGGCCTCAAAGCCTCAAATAAAAGAACGTATGATGGCAACTGCCTTCATACCCAATGATGTAATATGGCAAGGTATAATGCATCATGAGCGCCGTCAAAGTCTGGCAACGAATTAAGTCAGATACTTCTTCATCTTTTCTAAGTCATCTGCAATCTGCTGCACTACAATGTGGTAGGCATGATAGAAGCTATTCTTTGTCGCTTCTACTTTTGCATTGGCTTGACTAATACTGCTCTTCTGTTCTTCTAAGGATTTTTTAGCGGCTTCTATTTCTTCTTGCAGTTTTTTGATTTGAGCTTCTCTCTGAGCTATTCCCTTTTGAAGATTTTCTATCTGTTGATTTCTGTTACTGACCTGTCTTGATTGTTGGCTCTTGAAGGCTTCCAGAAATTTTGCTTCTTCTTTACCCAGCACCTTTAGATAGTGGGATGCGCTATCGATTAGTTTGGTATTAGTAGCGCCCATCGTCTTTGCCATAGCCAGTGCTGATCGGAATTTTGTTGCCTCATCCATTTCTACATTGCCTAGATTCTGAAGACTCTGTTTATACTCTAGATAATCAAACCCTTCTACATTATGTTCTTCTAGTGCCCCTAGAAGCCTATTGATGAATTTTTCATCTGGTCTACCTTTAGGAGGATTATTCTTATCGAAACTCGGCTTATTGACAGGTACAGTGGATGGCGTTTTCTTGTTTTGGGTTGATCCTGCAGATGGCTTAGCTTGCGGTGAAGAGGCTTGGGATGGTTTCTTAGCTTTATCTTCTTCTTCGATTATGAATATAGACTTGAGCTTTTTGAACATAAATTAGAACTTCATCATGAGTAATATTCCAAATATAAAGGGATTGTGAAGTTTTTTAGAAGTATTAACTGATATTGACAATAGAATATCCGATAACTTGCGGATATGTATGAGCACCAATACCATAAAAGAGTAAGATATGCAGAGACTGACAAAATGGGCTACCTCTACTACGGTCATTATGCCAAATATTACGAGATAGGCAGAGTAGAAGCCCTCAGAGACCTTGGACTCTCCTATCGTGATATGGAAGATAAATTAGGACTGATGTTACCTGTGCTCTCCTTAGAAGCCAGATATAAGTCTCCTGCCTACTATGATGACGAAATTATCATTAAAACTATCCTTAAGAGCTTACCCCTTAAGCTTTTTGAGTTTCACCACGAACTCATTAACCCATCTGGTCAGATTATTAATACAGCGATTGTTAAGTTATTCTGTGTAGATATGAAGACAAATCAACGTGTAAGACCTCCACAAGAACTTTTAGATAGACTACAGCCATTTTTCTCATCCACATGAAATATTAACTTTGTCCACAAGAGCATAAATTGTTGTGAGTCTTTCTAAGCTACCCATTATTAATAGTATTGTGGAATTATCTAAGCGGTTTTCCATTCCTGGATTCTCAGGTATCTCTATATATAATGTGAGTCAGTTTGTCTACTCTGAAGCAATGAAGGAGGATAATGACATTGTCACACGAGCAAACTCTATTGCATTTAATTTCTTCCTCTCTCTTTTTCCTTTAATGATATTCCTATTCACACTGCTACCTCTATTTCCAGTGACCACTGATTTTATATCATTTTTTAAGGAATCCTCAGTTAGCTTTTTGCCGGACCAAGCGCATAAGTATTTGTTTGAGGTTATAGACGATGTCGCCTCCATAAAGCGTAAGGGATTGTTATCATTTGGATTCATATTCGCTATTATCTTTTCTAGTTCAGGAATGGTCACACTTATGTATGGATTTCATAAGAGCTATGAAGAAGTATTCAAAAGGAGAAGTTACCTGAGGACCAGGACTATAGCTATGGGATTAACGATGATAATAGCTTTTCTATTTATCGTATCCATGTGTCTAATTATATTCGGGACACCCCTACTCAGCTTTCTTATAGATAAAATGGACGTCGGTCGGTTTTCAGTTTATCTTCTGAGTTTTTTCAGTTGGTTGATAGTAATCTCACTTATCTACTTTAGCATCACTTTCATATATAGATATGGGCCTGCTATGCAAATGCGAATCCGGTGGTTTAATACAGGTGCAGTACTTGCAACAATGCTGTCTATAGCCACATCACTTGCCTTTTCCTTTTTTATAAATTCATTTGGAAGGTATAATGAAATCTACGGGTCTATCGGCGCTCTTATAGTGCTTCTATTGTGGATCCAAATTAATGTATTTATTATCCTCATTGGTTTTGAATTCAATGCATGCATTGCGGTAAATAAGGCAAAAATCATTAAGGACAATACGCTGGAAGAGTTAGAAACAGATGAGCAACTCCCGGAAAAGACTAATTACGAAGAGTAATAAAACAACCAACTGCAGGACCTGGAGCGGTGGTCACTTCTAGACCGTCCACAATTTTTTGTAACACATCTTCTAATTCAAACTGGGTAGGTACACTTCTTCTTTTTCCTATCCTGACATAACTATCATCTATGCGGCCCTTGTATAAGATTTTGTCTTGCTCATTATCATATACGACGACTTCAGGTGTAATCTTAATATCGAAAAGCTTTGTCTTAGTAGCGAAGAACTCCAACTTTAGAGGAAAAGGAATCTGGTACTTCTCTGAGAATTCATTAACCCCACTTTTCGACGAATACTTATTGGGAAATAGTCCTAAAAAAGAGAGACTGTCTGAAGCATATGAATTGTAGTATTCCTTCATCTTAGGTGTATAGTACTGGCAAATTTTGCATTCCTCACCCAAAAAGTAATAAACCGTATATCTGGTCTCTTCACTATCCTGAGCAAAGGCAAAGTTGAATGGAATACAAAAAATCAAAAGGCAGCACAGATTCTTCATATAAACAAGATATGACATTACGGGTAAGTCCTAAAGTTATAGGTGGACTATAGGAATTCTTTAATACTTAAACTCTATACTACTTCAGCTACAGTGAATATGCTACCAGTAATCAAGATTAAATCATCATGTTCAGCTCGCTTCTTTGCATAAGCCAAAGCACTTCTCACTGAATTATAGCATTTGCCATGCAGATGATACTCAGAGGCCAAATCTTTCAATTTATTCTTTTCCATGGCTCTTGGAATTTGAGCTTGTGCAAAATAATATGTGGCCTCTTTAGGAAAAAGTGGCAGTACTCTGCTTAAGTCTTTATCTCCCACGACGCCTAAGACGATATGGAGTTTCGCAAAGTCTTCTTTCTCTATTTGTGTAAATAGTTGAGCCAAACCCATCTTGTTGTGTGCACTATCTAATAAGATGCGTGGGGAGTCTCCTATATATTGGTATCTACCCAAATAGCCCCATTCAAGTAGCTTACCAGACCATGCTTTTCGAAATGTAACCTGAGTCGTCTTTGGAATGATAGTCCGTATTGTAACTAAGGCCGTCAAGAAATTCTCTCTTTGAAAAGAAGGAATATCTTTAGGGATAACTTTGTCTAATTCAAATTGGACATCTTCTGCATATACTAAAGCGCTTCCCGTTTGCTTAGTTTTCTTACCAAAGACTGATTTTGTCTCATTTTGCTTCCGTCCTATAATCACAGGAACGTGATGCTTAATAATCCCCGCTTTTTCAGCTGCGATCTTCTCTAAGGTATTCCCAAGAAAATTGGTGTGATCCAAACCAATGTTGGTTATTGTGCTGACGATAGGCATCACAATATTTGTAGAATCCAACCGACCGCCTAGCCCCGTTTCAACAACTGCATAATCAACTTCCTCTTCAGCAAAATATTGGAAGGCCATCGCCACTGTAATTTCAAAAAAACTAGGTTGTGAATCAGATTCAAAAACTCCCTTGGCTTTCAGCTGCTTCACAAATCGTTTGACAAATCGCTTAGAGACTTTCTGACCGTTTATCTTTATCCGTTCTCTATAATCTTTATAGTGTGGAGAAGTATATAGCCCCACCTTATATCCAAGCTGATGTAGGACTGCCGCTATAAAGAAACACGTAGATCCTTTGCCATTTGTTCCTGCAACATGTATACTTTTGAATTTTGTGTGAGGATTATCAAGTAAAGCTGACAATGACTTGATATTATTGAGATCTTTCTTAAATGCTTTTGGTCCAACTCTTTGATACATAGGTAGCTGCTTAAACAAAAATGTTTCAACTTCCTTGTACCTGTTTAGATTCATAGCTTAATATAGATTGGCAAAAATACGATTAACTGAAAAATCAGAATACATACGATTACATCATTACAGGAGCAGGGCTCGCAGGGCTGAGCTTGGCAGTCAGACTTGCCCAAGAAAAAAAAACTGTCGACAAAAAAATACTTCTTATAGATAAGTCCCTGAAGTCAGAGAATGACCGTACATGGAGCTTTTGGAGTAAAGGAGATGATTATTTTTCGGATATTATTTTTCACAAATGGCCTTTGATAAGATTTGCCTCCCATACGCAAAACAAATTGCTAAATGCAGCGCCATATATGTATTGCATGATAAGAGGTATAGACTTTTATAACTATGCTAAAGGTATTATACAGAACAGCCCGCAGATAGATTTTGTCCAAGATAGCGTGAATAACATCTTAGAGCATACAAATTATGTGCAAGTGGAGACTAACTCTAATACATTCACTTCTCCATTCATCTTTAATAACATACCTGATAATATACCCATTGCCGAAAACACCAAAAATGGAGAACACCATTTTGTATGGCAACATTTCAAAGGATGGTTCATAGAAACGCCTCAAAATGCGTTTGACTCAGAGGAAGCTATTTTCATGGACTTTAGGGTGCCTCAAGAAGGTGATACCAGATTCTTCTATGTACTACCAACAGCACCGAACAAAGCTTTGGTAGAGCTCGCAATCTTCTCTCCTGAAATTCCATTATCAGGATTCTATGATCCTTTTCTCAAAAAATATATTTCAGATATACTTCAGATTCCGGAGTATATTATACTTGAAGAAGAATTAGGAGCTATCCCTATGACTACCTTTAATTTTCAATCAGGAAGGACACAGAGAATAATACCTATAGGCACCAATGGAGGCTCAGTCAAAGCTTCTTCTGGATATGCATATACAAGAATACAAAGTCACATGTCGCTTCTTGCTCAGCATATTATTGACAACAAATTAGACACTTACTTAGTCAAGAAAAATAGATACGACTTATATGATAGGACTATGCTCAATGCTATTCTGACCGACAAGACGCAAGGTGTAAAGGTATTTGACAGCTTGTTTGCTAGATTAGATGCCAAGACCATATTCAAATTTTTAGATGAGGAGGGTTCTTTTCTCACAGACCTAAAAGTATTTACAGCGCCACCAAAATGGCCTTTTATTAAAGCCTTCTTCCAAGAACTTTGAATCCCGATTATGTTAGACTTTGAAGTATGACGGAAAATCGTCATATAATTTTTTACTTTTAGTTCAAAACAGGCAACCCATGATTACAGCTTTAGTCTTTCTTGTTGTTGGAGGTATTTTTGTTGGCACCCTACTCAAGAACATAATGACTTTGATTTCTTCTGACATGAACAAAGATGAATTCAGCGGAAAAAAAATATTCTACATATTTAGGATACCACTCATCTGCTTTGCGATTATGATGATTTACGTCCTATTCCTTTTGCCGTATCTTAATGAAAACGGATATTATTAAATCAAACTATGACATTAAATAGACTAGGCATCTTTATAATACTACTGTACTCATTAGTTGGGTGCAAAACTTCTAAGATTGCTAATAAGAATTCTGATTCTAATACCGCATGGTCGTCCCAGCAGATGAATCTAATTCAGTCCGGCGACCAGGATAAACCTATGAGATTGTATCTATTGACTAACAGAGCGGATTCTATCCTTCTGCGAACTAAGAGTGAAAAGGTTATCCCAAACAGCAAAGATGAAGTACTTAAAAATCTGGCAAATCGTATGCTAGCCACTGTGCAGGATAGTATGTCTATGGGTGTAGGCATAGCAGCGCCTCAAGTTGGTGTCCTTAAGAATGTCATCTTGGTACAGAGATTCGATAAGCCAGATTTTCCTTTTGAAGTCTATCTCAATCCTACTATAAAGCAGTACAGTAAAAAAACACAACCATGTATGGAAGGCTGTCTCTCCATCCCTGACAAGAGAGGAGAAACAAAAAACAGATCTTATGCTATTCTATTAGAATATGATACTATGGAAGGAGCTCATGAAATAGAAATGGTAGAAGATTTTACGGCAGTTATATTCCAGCATGAAATAGACCATCTTAATGGTATTGTATTTTTAGATCACTTAGAAAGTGAATCTAAAACAAGTTCGGGTAACTAGCACCCATTATCACATAATACTAAGGGACCTTTTCCTGATTCATTGTTTTAATAATTACATAGGCACCGAGTATAGCGGGAATAAGAATCATGATACTCCTCTGAATGAGTGTAAAGGAACCAGTATATGCTTTATCAATGACATTAGACATCAACGCTGAATGACCGACCTCCGCTATACCACTTCCCCCTGGACTAGGTGCGAAGTATAATAAGAGATGGACGATAGACTGAAGGGCGATTACTGTCCAAAAATCCACTTCTAATCCAAAGGCAAGAACGATAAAGTAAGCCAATGCATACTTATTGAAGTATAATAAGACTGTAATGATAAAGCTGAGTGCGATCAGCCATGGTTTTCTTTTAAAGAGGCTCAATGTCTGTTTCTGATAGTCTTGCATTGTAGACTCCGTTTTCTTACTAAAGGCAATTAATTTTTCAGCCTTATTAGGGATGACGCCTCTAAGTAGTTTACCTAATTGCTCTAGAATGAGTCCTATAACTTTAGGAAAAATAAGGGAGACTACGATGAGAATTCCTATGGTAGCGAAGACCGAGAAACCGTAGTTGGCCAAGTTAGCCACTAAGCCTTCTGGTATTTGACCTTCAAGCTGATTCTTAGCCCAGTAGCCGGAGGCCAAAAAGAAAATAATGGTAGAGATGAAATTTATAAAACTGAGAATTATGAAATCAGGCGTCTTCAGACCATTCTTCCAGAAGACGTACCAATGTGCTACCCCACCACCAGTTTGCGAAGGCGTCACAGCACCTAAGAAAATATTAGCAACATTGGCCTTCATGGCTACAATAGAAGGAATTCCAGGTTTAAATTCCTTTGCAAAAACATGGTTCCGCAGGCCGCCTATCCACAAATCATTGAATACAAAGACAAAGCAAAGTAAGCCATATCGCCAGTCTAGTTCTTTCCAGACGGCTAGTGTCTTGCCAGTATTAGTATAGAAAAAGATAGCTGTAAGAGATATAATTGAGATAGACAAAAAGAGGAAAACACCTTTCTTGATGTTTCTAGGATTGACAATCTCATAAAACTTAGTCTGCTTAATACTATCACTCATAGGCGGTCTAAGGTAATATTTCTATGTTGAATCTATGATTGCAGGTCATTGGTTTTATACACTTTCCCTATTTTGCAGCTCAAATGGCGGACGAGAACAAGCTATACGATTATATAATTATTGGCAGTGGTTTCGGCGGTTGTATGACGGCCAAGAAATTAGTGGCTGCGGGCAAAAAAGTCCTGATGATAGAGCGCGGCAGTTGGGTGAAGAGAGGACCACATAATTGGGGTAAAAAAGCTTCTCTAGATCTCACACCACATTATGACAAATCTCTCCCTTATGAAGTAATCAAAGGTGGAAATAAAAAACAGATGGGGGTATATGCTTGTGTAGGAGGACCTTCTGTCTTCTATGGTGGCGTCTCATTTAGATTTAGAGAAAAAGATTTTTTACCTGGCAAGGAGATTACAGGAGACTCAAACGCAGTCTGGCCTATTACTTATGATGATCTAGAGCAATATTATACAGAAGCAGAGGAATTACTAGGTATAGCTGGAGAATCCGATGTAGACCCCACAGAACCTAGACGTACAAAACCCTTTCCCCAGAATCCAGCACCTCTTGCTGATATATCAAAGAAACTTAGAAGTGCTGCAGAAGCGCTTTCTCTCCATCCCTGCGCACTCCCATTAGCAATCAACCATAAGAAAGATAACAGACAGTGCCAACTGTGCACAACCTGTGACACCTTTGCTTGTGCCATCAATGCCAAGAATGATTTGGCGACAGTGATGATTCCTGAGTTACAGAAAAAAGGAATGACCCTATTAGATGAATGTATAGTGAATAAGCTCCTCTACAAAAATGGACAAATAGAAGCTGTCTCCTATTTTGATAAAAAAGATAAACTCAATAAAACTGTGGCAGGCGGCCATGTTATACTCTCCGCCGGTGCATTAGGTTCTCCACATCTATTGCTCTCATCTGGACTGGGTAAGATAAATCCAGGAGGTCATATAATAGGTCGTTATCTGATGCGACATGTGAATGCTATCATCTTTGGCATATATCCTGGTACGGCTGATAAGCAAGGCCGCTTCCATAAGGAAATATGCATCATGGATTACTATTTTGGTCACAAAGACATACCAGAAATGGAAGGCAAACTTGGCAGTCTCCAACAAATATCTACACCACCTTCCGGTCTTGTAGAAAATGAAGTCCCTGGGCCGCTAGGCAAATTAGCTGGGAAGTTAGTCAAGCCGTTAACAGGATTACTTGCCATAGCAGAGGACCAACCACAATACGATAACTATATTAAAATAGATGATAGCAAGACGGGCTTATATGGACTCCCTGTCGCGGAAGTTTCACATAGTTATTCGGAGAGAGATACCAAAGCTGTCAATGCCCTTGCAAGACAAGCAAAGAAAATCTTACGGAAAGCCGGTGCTATATTTTACTATACCCACCATATTAGAACCTTTTCTCACTCAGCTGGAACAGTCAGAATGGGTACCGACCCTAAGACCTCAGTGCTAGATAAGTACTGCAACTTCAGAGGCGTGGATAATCTCAGTGTTGTAGATGCATCCTTTATGCCAACCTCGGCAGCCGTAAATCCTAGCTTAACAATCAGCGCTAATGCACTAAGAATTGGTGCATATCTTTTAAGAAAGAAAGATTAACCTTTCTTACAAGTCACCTTATTAGTCTGCAAATGACAACCAGCTGACGTATTGTTTCTGCAATTGTCTAGTTGTAGTATGCATGTAGTTGGTAATATAGACTGCTGTAGTGTGACCTTGGTAGTGTAATAATTAAAATTGACTGTCTTAGAGGTACAAAACCCAATGCTATGAAAACAATTTCTACATTTCTCTTTTTGATGTTGGCAGTATCAACTGCTTATTCTTCAAGCAAGCCAGAGATATTACTCTCTTCTCCAGAAATAGAAGTAGTTACAGTAGAATCACTTGCTATCTTTAAGTCCACTTCTTTTGATACGCAAAGTGAAAATTTAATTTTCGAAACTAAAGGGAACATATCTGTGATTCAAATCTTTAATACAGATAACGAATTACAATTCCAGTTACCTGTGATGTCTGCAAATGTTCAGATTCATAAAAACCTATTTGAAATAGGTGATTACAAAGTGGGTTTTATTCTTGAAGGTGACACAAAGGTTTACTTTACAAAAGTTAAAATCAAATAATTAGAAAAGGTCTAATCAATATATAGGGAGTTATTAGCTCTCTTTAAAGAACAGTCTCAGTTTTTGAGGCTGTTCTTTTTTGTTTAACAATCCTTTACTTTGCAAATACTTATATTCACAGTATGCAAAATTTAATAAAAGCACTTTCGCTCTTAGGTCTGATGATTTTAGTCTCATGTGGATCTAGTGAAGAAGAGATGGATTGTTCTATCCTCAATCTGAATTTTGGAGACACTTGTACTATCAGTACGGATAGAGGCGAATTTGCAGGAATTGTCGGTGAGGATTGTGAATGTTTATTTGA
The DNA here is from genome assembly GCA_964591455.1 of uncultured Saprospiraceae bacterium. Classification (GTDB taxonomy): domain Bacteria; phylum Bacteroidota; class Bacteroidia; order Chitinophagales; family Saprospiraceae; genus RFSX01. Next base: position 123,834 of record CAZQDZ010000001.1, on the reverse strand, counting down.
TGATGAGAGAGAGAGTGGAATAGATAACGAAAGAGAAGAAAATGCAAGTGAAGACTGTTATACTTTGCTATATCCCGTAAGTGTGATGTTACCTGATGGCACTACTGCAACAGCTGATGATGCTGAAAACTTAGAATCTATATATTCAGATTGGTTTGAGGTTAATCCTGACTCTGCTCAGGAGCCTGAGTTTATTTTCCCTCTAGAAGTCACAGTTGAAGATTCTGACCAAATTCTTGAATTAAATTCATATGAGGAGTTAGAACGACTCGAAATTTTTTGCCAAAGCGATGATGATGGCAATAATGATGAGGGTAATAGTGATGAAGGCAATGAGAGAGGAGAATGTTTTGAGTTGGTATACCCTATTGGGGTTGACCTGCCAGATGGCACGTCGCAAAGAGCAACTAATGAAGAAGAATTAGAGGATATTTATGATGCATGGTTCGACGCTAACCCAGATTCACGAGAAGAGCCTAGTTTGATATTCCCTATCCAAATTATACTAGAAAGTGTTGATAGACCAGTGGAGGTACAATCTGAAGCTGAATTAGAAAGGCTATACAATCGTTGTGATTATGATGACGAAGGACAAGGAGATGAGGATCGGTTTGAATGCTTTGAGATTGTATTCCCTGTTGGTGTTACTATACCAAATGGGACCACTCAAAGAGCTGCAGATGAGGAGGCATTGGAAAGAATTTTTGAAAGATGGTTCAATGCGAATCCTAATTCTGAAGAAGAGCCAACACTTATCTATCCTATACAAATCATCGTAGATGATATAGATAATCCTCTAGATGTAGCCAATGAAGCTGAATTAGAAAATATCTATGAGAGATGTGAGCAGAGCAGTAGCAATGGTGATTTTGATTGCCCAGAGCTTAGAGCTAATATAGGAGACCCATGTCGTTTGGATAATGGGGCTACTGGGACAATTACGCAAGCATGTACTTGCGAATAATCTCGTTTCTGATACCTAGAGCTTAACCATATATAAATCAGACTCATCAAAAAAATGAAGATGTGTTAGTTATGTCTTCGCTTTTTTGATATTTTGGACAAGTCAACAAAACTTTGTCTATTGAGTCTGTATACAGCCTATCCTGAAAATAAAAAACTTTCACTTGCCTTCCTAGGTTGTGGAAATATAGTCCACTCTCATGTTAAAGCCATTAGATGGGCTGACAAGAACATTGACCTCTCCTTTGCTAGCAGGGAGATAGAAAAAGCAAAGAACTACGTATCCAAACATAGCGGCATACAGGCCTACGGCTCTTATGATGAAGCCATCACAAATGAGGAAGTAGATATCATCTTTATCACAACGCCTCCTAAGTATCATTACGAATTGGCTAAAAAGGCAATCGATAACAATAAACATGTGATTGTCGAAAAACCACCATTTTTTGAATCAAAACATATATCAGAGCTAGGTCAGTTGGCAGATAGTAAGCATAAGCAGTTACTGATCTCAGAAAATTATTTCTATAAGCCGATGAGATATAAGGTGAGGGAATTACTAGATAGTGGCATCGTGGGGAAACCCCTTTTTATAAATCTTGCGGCAACTAAACTCCAAAAGAGCAAGCAAGACTGGAGAGAAGACAAAGACTTAACGGGTTTCGGTGCCTTATTTGAAGGGGGTATTCATTGGATTAATTTCATGAATAATCTAGGCATGGATATTACTAAAGTCCAAGGATTCAGACCGATAGATAATGGGGAGTTAGAAAGGAGTATGCAAGTGACTGCTAACACTAGTCAAGGCACTATCATTAATCTCCAATATTCATGGGAGGTAAATACATTGCTATTTGGACTGCGATTGTCTAAGATATTAGGGACTGAAGGATCTATCACTTTTGAATCCAATGGTATACTACTTATAGCTCGTGGAAACAAGAAAAAAATCAGTTTTCCAGGCCTTTCTAAGATTACTGGTTTCAAACCAATGTTCAGAGATTTTTTTGTTTCTTTGCGGGCTGGTAAACAACCAGAATTAACGTACCAAATGGCCCAAAAAGATTTGGAGATAATAGAAGCGGCCTACCAATCACTAGAATCAAAATAAGACGAAAAAGAATGCAACTACTTATAGCAATAATTACGGGATTGGCTGTTGGATTACATAATGCCACTTGGGGGATGTATAAGGATGCACCACATGAGGGATTCACTTGGTCGACTTACTTTAGATCAGTAATTGCAGGTGCCATTTTCGCACCGCTAGTTGCTAACTACTTCAATCTTGACCTTAGCAATCTAGCTAATATCATTGCTTTGTTTGGAAGTACTTATGCGCTAGAGCGGGTAACCATGGAAGTTTATAAGACGTTTATCAGAAAACAAGATCAGAGTAAATACTTCATACCGATGCAGTTGTCCGTTTTTGGCAAACCAGTGAAAAGCTATGGTGCCAGGTTACTTGTAGGCGCAGCCTATGTAGGCATCATATTAGCCCTTACTGTCGGACTCATGAAACTCAATACCAGTTATCATGCAGGTACCTTAGGATGGTCCAAGTGGCTTATACTTCTACCTTGTTCTGTATTTGGCTGGGTATCAGCATTTGGCGGTGCATGGAAAGATGCACCAGTAGAAGGATTCGAGACTTTTAAATTTTTCAGATCGCCAGGAGTTGCTTACTTCTTTGCTTTCGTAGCCAGTTTGTTTACAGACCATCTAGTGCTTATTACTATGTGCAGCATAGGATTCACTATCATGAGTATAGAAACTTACAAGACTTTCTTTTTTCTGGACAGACCTCGAGGAAAATTCCAAGGCATGCCGGTCACTCATCCAGAATGGGAGACCAAGCGAAAAAAGTTTGTTCCGATGTATGTTACTATATGGGTAGCTGTCTTATTAATTGGTATCCTTGGATTTATGGGAGAGCACAATTCATTATGGAATTAGACTAGAGAGTTTGCATGACTAATGGTGGCCATCTAGACATTGTCTATGAAGATGACTTTTTAGTCGCTATAAATAAACCACACGGCCTCCTCATACATCGTACTTCAATGGCCAAGGATGCGAAGGTGTTTGCGCTACAAATGCTCCGAGATCAAATAGGCCTCAAAGTATATCCCACACATAGATTAGACAGAAAGACTTCCGGCGTTCTTCTTTTTGCCAAGAATCCCGATACTAATTCCGATATCCAAAAGTTATTTCGTGAACGTAATGTCACTAAAACATATTTAGCCATTGTAAGAGGATACACAAATCCCACAGGCATCATTGACTATCCCCTACTTTCTCCATCAGATAAATTACAAGAAGCTAGCACAACGTACATGACGGTGAAACATTGGGAAATTCCCTACCCTTCCTCAGGCTTTCCTACTTCTAGATATAGTCTTGTCAACTTAAAGCCACAGACTGGTCGCTATCACCAACTTAGGAAGCATATGGCACATATCTTCCATCCCATCATTGGAGATCGACCACATGGATGCAATAAGCAAAATAGAATATGGAAACATCAATTCAATATGGACACAATGTTTTTGCACGCTGCATCATTAGAATTCAATGCTGGATTAGGCTCTCAACAGATTTCTATTAAAGGAGAACTAAGTCCGGAGATGAAAGAAGCTATCATGATGCTGGACAGAATGGATATTACGCAAAAGAAAAATTTTTAGTCAATAGGATTATTACTGAGCAACTACTGTTTTACCATGTAATTCTATTCACTAAATAAAGAAAGCACGGTATAATTAATGTGATAATAACTCTTTTTATTTAATGCTTGGTTGCAAAAACCTAGTTATGATAGATCTACTCTCTTCTCAAGCACCTTGGCTTTCTCGAAGGCAATAGCAAGTTTGATATTCTCTACAGCGTTCTTCGTCTTAAGTTTTCTTTTTTCTTTACCGAGTATAGCCTGTGTAAAGTGATGCAATTGAAGGTACTCAGGAAAAATAAAGCCATGATACTCTTCACGAAAGACATCGATTTTCTCACCACCATCTTTGTATATCTTGAATGATCTGTGATTTGTATTAGAGATAATTATCTGCCCTTTGTTTCCATAGATATTAATATAGCTTTGTTCTTTTTGAATTGTTGGTTGGGTAATAAGACTAACTATTATTCCTTTAGATGTTGTGGCTTCACACTTTATGGTATTATTGATAACGTACACCTCTACTTCAGTAAAGGTATCTCCTAACAACCAATGACAAAGGTCTATTTCATCAAGTGCCGTATCTATAAATATACTACCACTCCTCTGAGAGTACTTTCTATTCATCCCTTTGAAAAAAGAAGAATCCAGACTAATGTGATTGATGACACCGATATCTCCTTTATCTATAGTTTTCTTCACGGTATTGAGCAAGGTGTCAAATCTAACTTGTGAAGATACCATGACAACTTGACTTGGTCTAGAATCACCAGCCTTATGTACGGCTTTCGCATCCTCCACATTCAAGGCAATTGGATCCGCCATAAATAAGTGCTTGCCTGCCTCTAGTGCCTGTATAGCAAGATGGGGCCGCTGCTGCGCATTGCCAAATATACACAAGGCATCAATATCATGATTTTCTATAAGTGATCGCTCGTCAGAATAGACATATTCCAGAGATAAATCATTCTTAGCGAAGAGCAGTTCTTTTTGTGTTCTTCCTACAGCACCAATGAGGCTGAGATCTTTGACATGCTCTTTCAGCAAGGCTGCATACTCTTTGCCTAACTCATCCAGGCCTATCACGCCTGCTTTTACTTGATATAGCATATTCTACAAATGTCTTTCGGCATGGTAAGAGGATCTTACCAGCGGGCCACTCTCCACAAAATCAAAACCTATCTTATATCCCTCTTCTCTGTAGTATGCAAAAATATCAGGATGGACATAATCCTCTACTGCTAGATGCATCTTGGTAGGTTGAAGATATTGACCTATAGTCACCACATCACAACCATGATTATGAAGATCTTGCATGATGTCTAAGACTTCTTCTTTGGTCTCTCCTAGGCCTACCATAAAGCCAGACTTGGTACGCTTACCTTTGTCTTTTGTTCTTTGGATTTGCTCTAGACTTCGGTCATATTTCGCTTGTGGTCTGACCTTGCGATATAGGCGTCGGACAGTTTCCATATTGTGAGATACTACTTCCTGCCCACCCTCTATCATTCGGGATAAGGCATCCCAATTAGCTCTCACATCAGGTATAAGCGTTTCTATGGTTGTGGATGGAGATTGTTCTTTGGTTTGGACAACGGTCTGATACCAGATTTCAGCACCACGGTCTTTCAACTCATCTCTGTTTACCGAGGTAATAACAGCGTGCTTGACCTGCATTAGTTTTATGGCTTCTGCTACTCTACGTGGTTCATCTTCATCATACTCTGGCGGACGTCCGGTCTTCACTGCACAAAAGGAACAGCTCCGCGTGCAGACATCTCCTAGAATCATAAATGTTGCCGTACCTGCTCCCCAACATTCACCCATATTGGGACAATTACCACTCTGGCAAATCGTATGAAGTTTATACTCGTCCACTAATCTACGGACCCTCTTATAATCTTCACCGATAGGTAACTTTACCCTAAGCCAATCTGGTTTCTTTTCACGTTTTGGCTTCTTCTGTACAATCGGTAACTCGAGCATATACTTTTAGTTAGATCTTTTACCAAATTGGAAGTTTAAGTATAATCTAAAGAAGAATCTCCTGTTAGGTATTGCTTCCGTTTCCAGTAAAATAGGAATTTTAGATGGATAGATGTCGAACATGATGCCTGTCTCAAAAGCTTTGACATATTCATCAAAAGCACCCATTGCGAGATGTAAACCTAGCTTTCCTTGCACACCAGCTCTAACACTGATCTGATCAAATCCTCTAAAGAATGAGGATCTATCGTTTATGGAGCTATCATCCAAGAATAACTCTGCATTGGACTCTGAATATCTCTCGCTTCGGATGGTTACAACGCGTTGTTCATTAAAGTTTTCTACATAGATAAGATCCAGAAAATAAGGCTTTAGCAGTGCTAAGGAAGGTCCGATTTCATATGACAAGGCAACTGCAAGCCCATTTCTTTTTTCTTTTTCAGAAAGGTATCTCTTAACACCTACACCACCTCTTACATTTATCACAGAATTTATTTTCCCAAAAGCATAGGATCCAGATCTATTCAGCATAGATATTTTGCTTTGGGTTCTCTCTCTTTCATCCTTGGTGAAGCCCAACTCTAAGTGATAGAAATTAGTCCTATTGTAAGATTTTATAGTACCGATATTATAAGCGATAGCCGCACCATTCTCATGTAGTCTTAGGTCTACTGACCATTCCTTCTTATAGATTATACCTTTCCAGTCCACCTCTATAAGCTTTGGCTTAATAATGCGCTGAGCTTCTCCTTCAGTGAAGAAAGCTATAATTATCAATAATAATATTACAAATGTTCTATTCACTATCTAAAGATAATCGACAATTCTTAACAAGCACAACAATGTAGATGTCTTCTTGGTTGACATAACACCATAAATACAATAAACAAAGATACTTAGTTTGCAGCTCTTATAGTTGTATTTTCATTAATCCAACATCCGACCTTAAAAGTATCCCCTTCTTTTAACGATCGCTGATGCAAGTCTCCTTTACTCGGCATATACTGAGAGTAGGTGTTAATAAACTGCTGTGCCTCTGCACTGACTACTGGATCACTCTTAGCTCTATTAAACATATCAATAGCTGGCCACGTAACCACTTGACTATCAAAACCAGTACCTGGGCCACATAATGGTCCACTAGAAGCGTACAATTTACCTATGAGTAAATATGGCTCACCAGAGGCACTATTATATTCTGCCGCTTTACGAGCATATTGGCGAGACTTCACAAAGTTTTTGATATCTCCGTAGTATATCTTTCCTACCAGCAAACTGTATTTGAATTTTTTAGCGGGGTCGGTAGTGGTGTTAATAAACTCATCAAAGAGCTTGACCGCTTCATTATATCTACCTTCAGTATATGCATTATATGCTTGCCTTAGAGGACCAGGAGCTGGAGGAGGCGCATAGCAATTAGCCTTTCTTGCCTTTTGGAGTTCTGTCACGCTTGCTGATTCTTTCTCACAACCACCCCACAAGAGCCTGCCATAGGTTCTAGTAATCACTTCACAATCAGTGGGAGCCTCACTATACAGAGACATATATTTTTGCTCATAATAGCTACAATCATAGAGGCCTTTTATACCTTCTAGATTTTCTAATCTGGTCGGTGCATAGGCATTTATAATATCCCATGCTTCTTTATTTTTTTCCTGAGCAGTCCCATATTCTATTGCCTCTAAAAGTAATCCTGCATAATTTCTGCCCTCTTCTAAGGGAATTTCTTCATTGATAATCTTATCAGAAAGCAACTTGGCAAAAGGATTAATCACAAAATAATCTACCTTCTCTTTCTTATTATCTATAGCTTCTTTAAAGAGATTGTAAGAATCCTCTTGGTTAGAATGTGCATTATAATAGTAGTACTTATCAAAGGCTTTGCGTCCAGCTACATAAGCTGGCTCACCAAAGCATTCGATTCTCTTATCATAGATAGCCATTACTGAATCTGCGTACACTTGCTTCTGCGCAAAATCTGATTCATTCTCATAGAGCCACTTATAGATTTTAATGCCGTCCTCAAATTGGTACTTGATAGATCCGTTTGCTGCAGGGGCTCCATAATATGCTTTTTCCCATAATGGCTTGGCCTTTGTATATTCTTCTGCTTTAATCCTATCCTTGTACAGGACATATGCCGTTTCTACACCATCTCGCTTCGATGGACTAAGTTCATCGAAAGTAACGCAGGGATTAGTGTCTTCCTTGACCACAACAGTTTCCACTGGTTTTTCTTCTATTACTGGGGCTGTAACTTTAGGCGTGCATGCAATTAAACATACTATGATGCTCAAGCAAACGACTGAAATGTGATTATACATAGGTCAGAATTTATAGATTAGATGCCAAAATTAAAGTAAGGGTGCTTATACAGGTATTAAATTCCTATAATTACTTGAATTTTATAAAAGATAACCAATGAAAAAATTACTTGTTCTTACTGGTGGTGGAGATTGTCCGGGATTAAATGCAGTCATAAGAGGTATAGTCAAATCGGCCAAAAGACACGGAGGATGGGAAGTTTACGGAAGTATAGAAGCTTTCAATGGTGTCGTAAAGGACAAAACAGAGATTGTTAAATTAACATCTGCTAAGGTAAGTGGCATTCATGTTAAGGGTGGTACTATACTAAAAACAACTAATAAGGGTAATCCATTATCCTTTGCTTGTGAAGATAAAGATGGAAAAATCCACTATAAAGACATCAGTGAGGACTTAGTTAAGAAGATAAAGAAACTTGGATTTAGTGCTGTAATAAATATTGGAGGTGATGGCTCACAGACAATCTCACATGCCTTGTACAAAAAGGGACTGCCTATAATAGGTGTACCTAAGACGATAGATAATGACCTCAGCTCTACAGATGTCACGTTTGGTTTTACAACTGCCGTACAGATTGCCACTGATGCCTTTGACAAACTAGTGACAACTGCTCATAGTCACAATCGTGTGATGATAATGGAAGTAATGGGTAGAGATGCGGGATGGATTGCCTTGCATACAGCGCTAGCAGGAGGTGCTGAGTTGTGCTTGATTCCTGAAATTCCATTCAATATTGAATCTGTAGTCAAAACTATCAAGTCGAGATATAGAGGTGGTAAAGGGTTTGTCAATATTGTGATAGCTGAAGGTGCTAAGATGAGTGGACGCAGAATAGGTAAAAAAGAAGTTGGGGACCAGAACATAAAACTAGGCGGCGTAGGACTTCATCTGAGACATATGATTGAGGAATTCGGTATAGATCCTGATGTGAGAGTAACCACCTTAGGCCACATACAAAGGGGAGGGACGCCAGTCGCCTTTGATCGCGTACTTGCAACTGCATTTGGGGTAAAGGCTTTTGAGATGGTGAATAAAGGTCGATTTGGTAGGATGGTCACATTTGTCAATAATGAGGTAAAAGACACCACGCTTTCTAAAGCTATTAAAGAATACAACCATGTAAGTAAGAGGCACTATCTTATCAAAACTGCCAGACAAATAGGCGTCTCATTTGGAGACGATTAGCAACTCATTTGTGATAAAATAAAGAGGGAGTCATATGACTCCCTCTTTATTTTATCTATTGTATGATTCTTATTGGTACCTGATTGTGACAGTCTCTCCTATCCAACAACCCACTTTCTGCTTGTCACCAGCTTTTACTTTTTTCATGAATCCTTCGTTCTTATCAGGAAGTGAGCTGTTATACTTTCCTATTTTCTTGTTGGCCTCATCCGTAAGACCTGAATCTACAGACCTTGCTTTTCTGTACTTATCTACAGCTGCAAGAATGGCTAATCTTTGATTCCATGAGTCGCCACAATTCCTTGCTGTAGTCGCATACAAATCACCGATAAGCATATAAGGTCTTCCATACCCAGGTCTTAGGTTAGCCGCTTCCATAGCTGTAGCTCTAGCATCAGAATATTTTTTAAGTTTCCTACCTTGAATAGATGCTTTGGAGAACATGTAACCTGCCTTCTTTATAGGGTCTGCCTCTGCAGCAATAGCTTCATCATATTTGGCTATGGCTCCTACATAATCCTGAGAATCATATTTCTTCTTAGCCATCATCGCTGGATTATTAGCTTCAAACTCTGCTTTTCTTGCAGCATTAGTGGATGCGGCATAGGCTTTCCATTTACCATCAAGATCAACTAATAATGGGTCATCTTCAGCACAGCCTCTTTTTTTCAATAGACCCACCAATTGCTTCAGCTGCTCATAATTCTCTGGATCAGCTTCATAGAGGGCTTTATACTTAGGCTTGAAATACTCACAATCAAAAATTTGCGTCTCAATAGGAGCGAATTTAGACTGAGCCGCTTTCCATGCTTGCTCATAGTATTGTCCATACTTTGAGTTATTCTCTAGGTTGTAATTAGCTATTCCATCCATCATTGTGAAGTACTCTACCGCCTTTTCCTTATCCAATTTTCCTTTTTCATACTGATAGACTACAATAGTAGACAATGGTTCGAAAACAGTATATTCTACATCGTTGCCAGATTTTTCTATTGCTTGGTCCAGTACTTCTAGGTTCTTTCCATATGACTCATTAAGCGTATAGAACATATCAAATCCTTTTCTTCCCAGTACATAACCAATCTTAGACTGAATGCACTCAGGATTACCTACACATTTAGAGGGTACTACATCACCATTTTCATAAGCCTGTATGGCCTCATTGTACAATCTATTTATTTTTTCCTTGTACTCTGTCTTTTTCGCGGCATCTGCTTCATTCTGAAATTTATTGATATACAACTTTACACCATCTATGAAGTGGTAGTCCCTTTTACCATCAGCAGCCGGTGCTATAGTATAGGCTGTATTCCAATTTTCGTAAGCGATATCCCAATCTTGAGACTTTAGTGCTTGACGGTAAATAGTGTGTGCATTTTCAGCGGCGTCTTTTTGTGGGCTGTCATTCCAGTTTGCAAATTGGGCAGACGTAATACTGACTCCAAAAACAAGCATTGTTATCAGTGATAAACCAAATTTTACTGTATACATCATTCTGTTTTTACGTTTTAATTATACTTTCTTTTTAAGAACCATTCATCATCACTGTATGTGAAGCTGAATGAAACTCTAAAATATCTTTCTTCTATAGCCGTGTTCATACCTCTAACACCAACTCCTACACCAAGGTGAGCATGTGATATTTTTCTCTGGTAGAAAAATGGCAAGCTAAATCCAAGTGACAATCCAATATCATCTACGCTTCCGTTAGGATTTACACTCGTTGCTGTCGGTACTTGCTTATAATATGCTCCTAGTCTGTATTTCACTCTTGCAAAGTAACTGTTCACCGAGGTACGATTAGGACGATAAAATGTGCCAATAGATAACTCTCTAGCATCATTTAAGTCTTCATTAACAGCAGGACTGCTAAATCCAGACCAATTAGTAACTGAGTAATTGATTCCTGCACCAAACTTATCACTTCGGTAATAAGTAATGCCTGCACCGAATTCTGATGGCAATCTTCCACTTAACCCTTCTTGAGAACTGAAGGACAAAGTATCTCTCGCGAAATCACCATTCTGAAGCAATATGGCCCCACCTCTAAACTCACTCAAATCCGTGGATAGATTAGTCTGTGAGTTACCATGCACACCGAAAACCAATCTTCTCTCTGGGACAATGGTGTTATCCTCACGTACTTCTCTTTTACTGAGATATAATGTATATAATAATCCTGCTCTCCACACAAATCCTCTATGATTGGCCGTCTCCTCTACCAGTGTACTTCCTGTCATACCAAAATCTGGAAAATCAACCAACCTCTGCTCTAAAGTCCTACCTAGCAGCACGCCTGTATTTACACCAAATGAAAGATTCTTATATCTCAGTGAATTGCTCCAAGTGAAATCAAACGTCCCCCCACTTCCTTCCAAACTTCTAGCTACTCTCCCTACCCCATCAATAAAGTCTACATTTTCAATATTAAAATCAACAGTACTAAATGGCTTTAGTGTAAAAGCCATTCCAATGTAAATCGGTCTCTTCTTTCTATCCAGAATATCATTTAAGGTATTCTTGAGAGGAAATGCTAGAGAGATATAGGATAAGTTTCCAGCCCAAAAACTAGCTGTCTGCCCACTCGCATCTGTAAGTGAATTATAATCCGCTGTAAATCCAACATCAAATGCCGCTGCGGTCAGATAATTAATTGAAGCGGGATTAACAATATTAATCTCGTAAGGGTTATATGTAGCTGCGCCTAGTCCTCCCATCATTCGAGAGTGGATAAAATTATCATCCTGAATGTCTCCTAGGCCAAATCTAGAATAGGGAGAATTGTCCCTTGACTGCGCCGTGAGGAGAGCTGGAAGAAGCACTATAAATAAGACCGTGTATCTATAAATTGTATTCGAGGATATCATGCAAACCTTTAAGTAGGAGATTAGGAGCCACAAATATCTCAGAATCTATTAGTTCTCCAAAATAGGAAGCGTCTCCGCCAGTTAATAAAACGTCCAATTGCCCTTTTTTACTCGTTAAAGTTTTAATAAAAGCTTCTATTTCAAGTTTCATACCCCATATAGCACCATTCTGCATGGCTGACTTTGTGGTATCTCCCAGCATATTTTCGTTCCATTTTCTCTTTAATAGAGGTAATGCTGACGTAAAATGGTGCATGGATAGTAACCTTAACTCTATACCAGGAGCAATGTTGCCTCCATAGTAGTTTCTTTTGTCGTCTATGAAATCATAGGTCATACATGTCCCTATATCTATTACTAGACAGTTCATTTTAGGTCTCATGTTGGCTGCACCTACTATAGCAGCTAATCTATCCAATCCTAATGTCTTAGGTGACTTATACAGGTTAGAGATGGGCACTTTGGTTTTATGAGTCAGCACCATCAATTTATGCTCTCTTTTCAAATAATCTATGAAGTAGGCGTTCTTAATTCTAACAGAAGATGCTATAGCAGCACTAAAACGGTATTTATTGTACAGCGCCTTTATATCCTTTACGAGCACCTTTTTCTTAATTGCTCTATGAATGATTTCGCCTCCGTCATAAATGGCCAACTTGATAAAAGTATTCCCTATGTCTATAATTAGATACATTGGCTTATGAATCATTGAAGTGAAGACAAGTGTCTACTTAATGCTTGAAATGACGAATCCCAGTAAACACCATTGGTAGATTATGTTTGTTACAGTAATCTATACTCAATTGGTCCTTAATAGAACCACCAGGTTGTATGACAGCTTGCACCCCCGCCTTATGTCCAATCTCTACACAGTCTGGAAACGGGAAGAATGCATCAGAAGCCATCGCAGCACCATTAATATCAAATCCGAATTTCTTAGCTTTGGCTATCGCCTGCTCGCAGGCATCTACACGGGAAGTTTGTCCACATCCCATTCCTAATAGCTGTCTATTCCTTGCAAGCACGATGGTATTGGACTTGAGGTGTTTTACCAGCTTATTGGCAAATAGCAAATCATCAATCTGACCTACAGAAGGTGCTTCTTCCGTTACAACTTTCAAATCCTCAGATGCTTCTGCATTGAGATCCATATCCTGCTGTATCACTCCATTGAGAATCGTCTTGAATGACTTATTTTGGCGATAAAATTGCTTGATCTTAAGAAGGATTCTCTTTTTCTTTTCAGTTAATAAAGCAATAGCCTCCTCATCGAAATCTGGCGCTATCAGCACTTCATAGAATAGCTTGTTTATTTCCTTTGCTGTCTTTAATTCTATTTTAGAATTAGCGATGAGGATGCCGCCAAAAGCAGATACTGGATCTCCAGCTAAGGCCGCAGTCCAAGCATCAAAAATGTTATCTCGAGTGGCTACACCACAGGCATTGGTATGCTTGAGCACGGCAAATGTTGGATCATCTGATTCAAATTCTGACATTAGTTGGATGGCTGAATCAACATCCACTAGATTATTGAAGGATAATTCTTTGCCCGAAAGCTTATCAAAAACTTCCTCCATATCTCCAAAATAGATGGCGGACTGATGTGGATTTTCACCATATCTTAGTCTTGCTCCTTCCTTTTCACTATGTCTAAATCCAGAGATAGCATCTTGATTATCTTTATTGAAGTAAGAAAAGATTGCAGTATCGTAGTGAGAAGAAACTGCAAAAGCCTCTGCAGCTAGATGCTTTCTATCAGCAATAGTCGTGCTTCCAGATTGCTCTGATAATATTTTCTCTAAGTCAGAATATTGTTTCTGCGAAGGAATGATAACAACGTCCTCATAATTCTTAGCGGCTGCTCTAATGAGGGCTATTCCACCTATATCTATCTTCTCGATAATCTGTTCAGCATCATCTGTGCTTGCAACTGTTTTCTCGAAGGGATATAAATCGACAACTACAAGATCTATCTCTGGAATATCGTATTTGTCTAACTGCGCAAGGTGTGATTCCTCTCTCCTTGCTAGGATACCCCCAAATACCTTTGGGTGAAGCGTTTTTACTCTTCCATCCAGAATAGATGGATAAGAAGTAATATCTTCTACCTTAATTACATTAAGACCATGTGCTTCAAGATGTTTGTAAGTACCTCCCGTAGAATAAACTTTTACATCTTGTTCTTTGAGCATATTTATGATGTTATCTAAGCCCCCTTTATCAAAGACAGAGATAAGTGCAGATTTAATTTTTTTGGCCGACATATTATGCAATTTCGTTATACACTTCAAATGGCGGCAAATGTAGGGATTCTTATAGTTTTATAAGGCGGAATTGGTCTAGGTAAATTTGACCATATGTTGGTAACTCCATTAAGATCTGAAGTCAAGTATGTTTCCCATTTCATAACATATCCTACAGCGTGGCTCATACTTGTCCTTTTCGCCAAGCACTACTGTTTCTTTTTCTGAGGTCAATCTAAAGGAATGCGTCGCTAAGCTGCCACAATGAGGACAAATAGCATGCACCTTAGTAATATACTCAGCCACTGCAAGCAAATTAGGTATAGGTCCAAAAGGTTGGCCCCTAAAGTCCATGTCTAGACCAGCTACTATTACTCTAATACCTTTGATAGCCAATTTCTGGCAAACTAGGACCAAGTCCGCATCAAAAAACTGTGCTTCATCCACACCTACCACGTTGACATCATCTATATGCTGGAAGATATCTATACTTTTCTCTACGGGCAAACTAGCAATTGCATTCTCATTATGTGATACTACCGCCGTCTCATCATAACGATTATCCCTTTTAGGCTTAAAGATTTGGATTCGCTGATGCGCAATTTTAGCTCTATTGAGTCTTCTTATTAGTTCCTCTGTTTTACCAGAAAACATAGAGCCACAGATAACCTCTATCCACCCGCTGCGTTGACCTTTAAAATTAGGTTCTAAAAACATGCTTAAAAGAAACTAAAAATTGTCAAAATGTAGTTTATAATGTATGTCACAAATTTATATATAGTGACTGGCGAGCAAATTAGGAATTATAATTGCAAAGAACTAGAAAAGAATAATAATGAACTTGGATAAGACAGCGAAGACCCTCAAGAAGATAAATCGGTTATACGAACTTATCAATGATATAGGTGAGTCTACTGAAACAGAAAGAGATTTACTGAAGGCTTATGCTAAAGATTTATATAATTCTCTTTGCACTGAAGAAGAGCTTATAGACGATGAAATATCAAGAGATAAAGCTTCACTAAAAAAGGAAGAGAAAAGAATAAAGAAAGAACATAAAGCTGCCGCGAAACAAGTAAAGGAGGAAAATACTGAAATAGTAGAATCACCAGAGGTAGAAATAGAAGAAGTCGCAGCAGAAGAGATTGTTCCAGAAGAAACAAAAGTAGCTCAGCCAGCTCAAGCAGCATCTTCTGCTAGTGATACCAGAAATCAGGCTACGACACCGTCCTCTACATTCTCGCCCGATATGATTGCCATCTTTGAGGAGAAACCTATCACAGAGCTATCTGATAAGCTAAGCCAGACTCCCATATCTGATTTGACTAAGGCTATGGGTATAAATGAACGCATATTTACTGTCAACGAGTTATTTGGAGGAAACACTAATGAATTCAATAATCTCATGGTCGCGCTGAATGGTCTTGACAATTATGGTGAAGCAAGAGTGGTGCTTATGAAGAGTGTAGCAAGTAAGTATGATTGGGATGCACCAGCCAAGCAAAAGAAAGCTAAGCAACTTGTTCAGCTTATCCAAAGAAGATTCAATTAAATCTTTATTCGGTAAATACTGAATGGATAAAATCAAAAATCCCTTCGCCCAATCTCTTTTATTCAGCACTACAATAGTGGCTGTTATATGGGCTGTCCATATCATAACTACCTTAACTGATACAACGCTAACGCATTGGGGTATCTACCCTAGAGAGTTAGATGGCTTACAAGGTATAATTACCGCCCCTCTTGTCCATGGAAGTTGGGAGCATCTCGTTTCTAATTCTGTACCCTTATTTGTCTCCGCGACTATTATTCACTACTTCTATAGAAGAGTGGCTTGGCCAGGATTTATCTCTATCTATCTAGTTACTGGAGCTTCCGTTTGGCTACTAGGGAGGTCAGTATATCACATTGGTGCCAGTGGCGTCGTGTATGGGTTGATATCATTTATATTCTGGAATGGCGTCTTTAGAAAAAACATGAAGTCGATAGTTCTAGCGCTGGTAGTTACTATTTTGTATAGTGGTTACCTCGGGGGGATAGTACCAAACAAGGAAGGTGTTTCTTGGGAGAGTCATCTACTTGGTGCCATTGTAGGTATTGTTGTTTCCTTTCTATTTAAAGGCATGATAGAAACCGATGAAGAGAACATAGACCCATGGGCACAAGAGTTATACGCAGATGCTACACATTATTTCCCTAGAGATGTATTTGACATGACGTTGGCGGATAGAGAACAACATAGAATACAAGAGGCCCTACTCAAACGGCAGTTGTGGGAAGAGCGACAGCGACTAAGGGATTTGGGAGATAATGTTATAAATTGAATATTTCTCCAAGAATTAAATGCCTTTAAAATAATTCTGTTTTAGTTTTAGACAACAGTCTTGACTGGCTTTAAATCTCGCAATTTTTATTAGCCTATTTCGTTAAATGTTGGAATGAATTATCCAACTTTCATGAAACCACTACTCGTCTTTCTATCAATCTGCTTTTCATATAATATCTCATTCTGCCAACTACATCTCAAAGGTAACCTCGTAGATGAAAATAACGAACCAATAATGTTCGCACATGTGTTCCTTAAAAGCAATCAAGGTATAGGGACAGTAACTGATGAGGGAGGGCAGTTTTCACTTGTGATACCACGAAAGTCCTATCATGACACTATCGTGTGTACTTCATTAGCTTATGAAACTTTATATACCCCAATCGATGAATTAATAGATGACTTAAGACTGGTGATGAAAGCTTCCTCTCATACGATGGATGAGCTAACCATTGTATCGGATGAATACCTAAAACACCTATTCATAGAAGCCATTCGAAATATTCAATACAATTACCCAAACCAAAATCATCAACAGCGAGCTTATTACCAGGAATACACCATATCCAATAATGAGTATAGCGAACTCATAGAAGCAGACATCATCATAAAAAATGAAGGTTTTGGCAAAGAGAATATGGAAAGAGAAATATACATAAATCAATTGCGTAAAACCAATGATGACAGAATGCTGAGAGAAGATCTCAAAAAAGGATTCAAGTCAAAAATTACATATGATCGTGATCCACTTGTCAAAAGATCTTTCTCGAACTTTCGCCGTTACTCAGAGGATATGGAAAGATTCATTGAGGATATGGAACTTGAAGTTTATAATTCTTCAATAGCTTTTCACAGCCAACAAGTCATAGGATCTGATACAATAATTAACATCAAAATTGGAGAACCTTTCTTTAAGTACTTTAAAACAATAGAAGGTCAAGATACTATTTATACAGATGTCGTCGATTTGATTTTTGGATTGGTATCTATAAATAAAAAGGACAAGGCTATCGTACAAATTCAACATGGAAACATTTGGCATGAAGAAGGAGATTGGAATGTGTACAAATACAGAAAAATAAATGGCCTCTACTATCCTGTATATATGAAAAATGTACTTTCGTTATCCTATAATCAGGAAACGGAGACACATTATAATGTCCAAACACTTTTGGTTTATGACAACACAATAGATGAAGAAAATTTTGCAAAAACTAAGAGAAAAAACAGAGTCAAAGAGGGAAAAGGCATCAGAGAATATAAATACAAGTATGACCTTGAATTTTGGCTGAATTATCCATATCCAATAGACTTATCGTTCATAGGTCACATAAAACTATTGCTCAATAAGAAAGAAGACTTGGACAAACAATTTAGGGATAATCAGAAGAGAACAATGTTTGCCTTTCCATGGAATAAATAAATTGTATACTGGAAAGAAACCGATAAATAAACTTATCCTATTTCTTCAAGTGCTTTTCTTACAGAACCATGTTCTAATAATAATTTCTTAGCTTCTTCCTGGTCAATTCCTGTTTGCTCTACTATCATTCTCACTCCCCTCTTTACTAACTTGTGATTACTGAGTTGCATGTCGACCATCTTATTATCTACAACTTTTCCTAATTGGATCATGGTAGCGGTACTAATCATATTGAGAATGAGTTTCTGAGCGGTGCCTGCTTTCATGCGTGTGCTGCCTGTGAGGAATTCTGGACCTACTGGACATACAATAGGGAAATCTGCATATTGCTCCACGCCTGAGTTATGATTACAAACGATGCATCCAGTAACAATTTCATTCTTCTGGCAGTCTCTCAATCCGCCTATCACATATGGCGTCTGGCCTGAGGCGGCAATACCTATAACTATATCTTCTTTTCCAATAGTAAACTTCCTGAGGTCTACGAATGCTTGGTCCATATCATCCTCAGCGAATTCTACAGCTTTGCGTATAGCGCTATCTCCACCTGCCATCAACCCAATGACTAAATCATGTGAAACACCAAATGTAGGTGGACATTCTGAGGCATCTACAATACCTAATCTGCCACTTGTACCAGCACCTATGTAAAATAGGCGACCGCCTTCCTTCAGTTTTTCTACAACCGCATTTACCAATGATTCTATCTGCGGAATAACCAATTCTACAGCCTTTGGCACTGTTCTATCTTCTTGATTTATTGATGATAGAATTTGCATGATAGACATATTCTCAAGGTGTCTATACTTGGAATCTTGCTCAGTAATTTTCATGAAGTGTGAATTTTCATATTCGTACTTTAACATTTCGTCTATCTCTTGTCATTTCAATGTAGAGAATGACAAAGTCCTTACATGTTTGTCATTCTAAAGTATCATAGATTTGAATTCTAATCGAGCTGAAATTACTTTATTACTCGATAAGCGCTTTTTCATTATCATAAATTATCGTAATGGTCGCTCCTATGGAGTGGCCATTATTTTTTATTGACTGCTTTGCTCAGCATACTAGATAATAGTAATCCTACAGCAGTAATAAGTCCATTGAGTATAAGAAGCTCAAATCCAAATACATACCCACCCAACCATGCTTCTGAATTGACATTGATTATATAAGTCAGGATTGGAGATAGGATACATATCCATGGTGCTAATTTATCATGTATTTTTACCTTGGAGAAAAACCCTACTGCATATAAGCCTAGAAGTGGGCCATAAGTATATACTGCCACTCTAAAGATTTGTGCTATTACCGCATCGTCATTTATATGATAAAATATGATGATAACAATTAGCAAAATCACTGAAAATGCTAAATGAACAAGCACTCTGGTTCTCTTCTTATTCGCAAATTCTTTCGTCTTATCTTGAAAGCCTAGAAAGTCAACACAATACGAGGTAGTAAGCGAAGTCAATGCGGAATCAGCGCTCGAATAAGCTGCCGCAATAAGCCCAAGTATAAATACGACCCCTATAATAGGAGACATATGATTTAGTGCCAAAGTAGGATAAAGCAAATCTGATTTCTCTGGTAGTGTTATGCCAATCTGGGCTGCATACTGGTATAACAATACACCCAATGAAAGGAAAATGACATTAGCAAAAACCAAGATAACATTGAACCAGAACATATTCTTCTGAGCTTCTTTTATATTTCGACATGAAAGATTCTTCTGCATCATATCCTGATCTAGTCCCGTCATTACGATTGTGATGGAGGCGCCAGCAAGGAAACTCTTGAAAAAATTCTGTTCATCAGCCCAGCCGCCTTCAAAGAATAGCATTTTGCTGTACTCACTATTCTTTACTTCCATAAACACATTCCCTAATGATAGATTCATGGAATTAGCTATGGTCAGTATTGTGATAATAGCTGCTCCCAGCATAAAGAAAGTTTGAAGCACATCTGTCAGCACTATGGTTTTTATACCCCCTCTGTATGTATAAACCCAAATAAGAAGAATCGTAATCGCTACCGTCAAAGGAAATGATATTCCAAAATCTGACAATACAAATTCATACAATACTACGGCTACTAAGTAGAGCCTAAATGAAGCTTGGACGGTACGAGAAAGGAGAAAAAAAGCTGCCCCAGTTTTGTAAGAATAAAAGCCAAATCGTTTTTCCAGATAGGTATAGATACTGGTGAGATTAAGCTTGTAATACATCGGCATTAGTATGGTTCCTATCACCAAATATCCCAGCAAGTAGCCAAATACTAATTGCATATATGAGAACTGAGAATCAGCTACCCAGCCAGGCACAGATATGAAAGTCACGCCAGACAATGATGCCCCTATCATCCCTATAGCGACTAAGTACCAGGGTGATTGTTTATTGGCATTGAAAAAATCCTGATTACTAGCCCCTTTAGAACTGAGGTGCGATATCACCATTAAGACCAGAAAGTAACCTAGTACTATACTTAAGAGTAATATGGGGGATAGTCCTTGTGATAACATAGCTCAAATATAGTTTTTAAGCTTTAGCTAAGGACAGTAGGTGCTTATAAGTTGTCTCCCAACCTGCCCAGCCTTCATTTGCATAGAAAGAACTATTATGCCAAATAATACAGGTCTGACCGCTAACTACTTTATTATGATGGATAATACTTTCCATTTTTTGTATCGATTCTTCAGGTGATAGCTGGAGATAATTCTTTAGAGTGACATCCATTATCTGAAAAGGATGAATAAGCAACTTGGTGGTTATATCTTTCTCTAAATCATACCAGTAAAAAGGCAAGGATGTTCCTGCTCTATACCCAAGCGACTCTGCATAACCCATGGAATAGTCGTTCTCTATCCCAGCTTCCAACAAGGCCCTATAAGTGGCAGGCAAGGAAAATCTCAAAAAGTGTTGTCGCGAAGCATTAATAACTGTTTCTGAAACTGCTTCTAATTTACGCTTTTGAGTATTAATAAGTTCAAGAGACTCCATCGATTCGTATGAAGGATGTACACCTAGGTGTGCACGGCTTTTTATATCTTTTACTTTCTCAGAAAAGATTTTATAATTTGGATTGATGTTTTTATCATATTTGCCTCTTTCTGAAGTCAGGATAAATATTGTTGGTTTAATATCTAATTCCTCATGAATATCTATCATGTCAGATACTCTGTCATAGGGGTCTTGACCTGACCATCTATCATTAAGTCTTGACACATTAAGTTTCATTATATCTCTTACTGCACTACCTGCACGTACAGCAAAAGGCTTATGCTTAAAGGCGAAAAATTGGTCTATATCAATTGTAGACTCAAAAGAGTATGCATTCTGTTTTATTGATGTAATTCCATGATAAGTAAGCAAAGAGGCCAGGGTTTGTATCCAATAATCTATAATTGGCATCTCCATTAATCTCAGTTTTGATAATTCACTTAAGGAGGCTGGGTAGCGCCCGTGACTATCATTTGTTTGATTATTATACTCTTCTACCCTAGCAAGGAGAAAAAAGCATGCGGCGAGAATATCAATATTTAATCTGTTGCTCTTATCAGATAGAAGGGTTTCTTGGATCACAGGAACTGTGTCTTTCCTAAAGTCCGAAAAGTAATTGGTGTAAGGAATACTCAAGTTGGAAAGCAGCAAAGCTTCTGAGTAATTGATTTTGCAAATAGCTTGGGAGTGCTTAAAGTCTTCGATATCATCTGTGATAATAAGTGACAGTCCAAGTCTATACTCAAAGATATAATTAGCCACATACGCCAGCTTGTTATCTAAATGATATGAAAAAAGGACAATCATTATGTCTCAATATATGGATAAGTCACCTGACTAAGATATAGGCCTTGGGCCGGTACTGACCAAGCTCTTTCTAAGCGCTCTTGCTTATCCATAGCTATTTTGAGTTCATCCAGCTTTAATCTTTTCAGCCCAACATTAAGACACATCCCTACTATCAGACGTACCATACCTCGAAGAAACCTATCTGAGGTAATATGGAATTGCCATTCGCTCTCTGAGACTGCATGCCACTCACTCTGAGATAACATGCATTTGTTGGTTTCATTATCTGCGTGAGCCTTACAGAATGGCAAAAAGTCTTTGTATTCGAGCAGGTGGGCCGCTGCTTTATTCATGAGGTCCATGTCAGGGCGACCAGATTGGTCATATCTATAGACTGTACGCTGATTAAATGGATCTTTACCGAATACCATCTTATAAGTGTAAGTTCTTGATGTGGCATCAAACCTAGCATGTGCTTCTTGACTGACTGGAATAATTCTAAAAATTCTGACTGAGGCACTAAGCATATTATTCAGTTTATATGTCAGATCTTTCAATTCAAACTTCTCAGTTAAGTTTGTGTGTAAGAAATACTTAGATGCATGTACGCCAGTATCCGTTCTACCACATCCTATAACTTCTATGGATTGATTGTATAGCTTAGAAAGTATAGATTCGATATCAGCTTGGACGGAAGGATCATGGGGTTGCTTTTGCCATCCACAGTAATCACTGCCATTATATGCAAGCTGAATAAAATATCTGGATGACATGAATGAAGGTATTAAAAACCAAAAAGTCTTCTAAGATATTTCACTCAGAAGACTTTTATTGGTTCTTTGCTCTTGATTCTAATTAGCTATAACCAAGTTTGTTTAAAACTTTAGTTAAAGTATCTGCTTTGATATCGTCTACATGGGCATCGATGCCAATGCTGTTAGCATATTCTACCAAAGCTGGCTCTAGCATTTTCTTTATTTCGTCTACTCCTTTAGCAGCAGGCTTACCCATCAGTTTGGCCATTGTATCTCCTATATCAGCTGGGGAGTTGACAACTGCAATTCCACATTCTCTCATAATCTCCATTTTCGCTGCTGCAGTATCATCTTTACCGCCAACAATCGCCCCGGCGTGACCCATAGTACGACCTTTAGGTGCAGTCTGACCAGCTATAAATCCTACGACTGGTTTTGTACCGTTTTCCTTTATCCATCTTGCAGCATTGGCTTCCATATTACCGCCTATCTCTCCTATCATAATGATACCATCTGTTTCAGGGTCATTCATCAGGAGTTCTACTGCTTCTTTTGTAGTGGTGCCGGGGATAGGATCACCTCCGATTCCTATACAAGTAGATTGGCCCATACCAGCCTTGGTAACCTGGTCTACAGCTTCATAGGTAAGCGTCCCTGATCTGGATACTATACCTATTCTTCCTTTTCTGTGAATGAATCCAGGCATGATACCTACTTTGGCTTCTCCTGGTGTAATCACTCCTGGGCAGTTAGGACCTACTAGTCTGCAATCAAAATCCCTAATATATGCTTTAACTTTGACCATATCCTGGACAGGAATTCCTTCAGTGATACAGATTATTACTTTAATTCCTGCAGATGCGGCTTCCATAACGGCGTCTCCTGCAAAAGGAGGTGGTACAAAAATTATCGATGTATCTGCTCCTACTTTATCTACAGCTTCTGATACTGTATTGAAGACAGGTACACCTAGGTGGTCTTGCCCTCCTTTACCTGGCGTCACACCGCCTACGACTGGTGTGCCATAATCTATCATTTGACCGGCATGGAAACTTCCTTCCTTACCAGTAATTCCTTGTACGATGATTTTACTGTTCTTCGTGACGAGTACACTCATGAATGTATTTTATTTGATTAAGATGATTTGTTCATCCGGTTTGTGGAAATAATATTTTTCTCTGCCATACTTTTCAATATTACTATTGATAGTTTTCCGTTCGACGATTGCTTCTTCCAATTGTCTCTCGTAGTCAGCTTTTCTCTCTTCTAATTTGTGGACGTTTTTACTCAGTTTGTATTGAGTGATAAAACTATATCTATCGAAAAAACTGATCCAAATTACAAAGGCAAAAATGACAAGATTATACTTATTGAGGTAACTTTTGTCCCTGTCTTTGGATAATGCCTGCCTAACAATATTAAGTAGATTCATAAGTGCAAATAATAACAAATATATTATCTATTTTTTTAATATGTTATTGCCTGGATAATAGGCCATTCCACCCAATTCTTCTTCTATCCTCAATAGTTGGTTATATTTGGCTATTCGGTCACTTCTAGATGCAGATCCTGTTTTTATCTGTCCTGTGTTTAGCGCTACTGCCAAATCAGCTATCGTAACGTCTTCTGTCTCTCCAGATCTGTGGCTCATTACAGAGGTAAATCCATTGTTCTTAGCCATAGTCACCGCCTCTATCGTTTCTGTCAAGGTCCCTATCTGATTAACTTTAATCAGAATAGAGTTAGCCGCTTTGGTCTCTATCCCTTTAGCTAATTTATTAGTATTAGTGACAAAGAGGTCATCTCCTACTAACTGAACTTTACTGCCTGCTGCGCCTGTCAATGATGACCATGCTTTCCAATCATCTTCATCTAACCCATCTTCTATTGAGAAAATAGGATATTTCTTTATCCAATCCTCCCAATAACTAACCATTTCAGATGATTTTAGTTTTTTACCTGTTGATTTATGAAAATGGTAAACCTTTTTCTTTGAATCATAGAACTCTGAAGCGGCAGCATCCATAGCTATCCAGATATCCTTTCCCGCTTTGTATCCAGCTGCTTTTATGGCTTTGAGTACGATTTCTATTGCTGCTTTGTTAGATTCTATATTCGGTGCAAAACCACCTTCATCTCCTACGTTAGTAGACAGACCATTAGATTTAAGTACCTTTTTGAGATGATGAAAAATTTCCACTCCCATCTTAAGTCCCTGAGAGAAAGTCTTAGCACCAGTAGGGACTATCATAAACTCTTGAAAATCTATACTATTATCAGCATGTGACCCTCCATTGAGAATATTCATCATAGGTACAGGAAGTGTATTTGCATTTACACCTCCGACGTATCTATACAACGGTTGGCCAGACTCTTTAGCAGCAGCTTTGGCCACTGCAAGAGATACCCCTAGCATTGCATTTGCTCCTAGCTTTGATTTATTCGACGTGCCATCTAAGTCTATCATGGCATAATCTATGGCCTTCTGGTCAAAGACATTATAACCTAGAATAGCATTGTATATCTTGTTATTGATATTCTTTACGGCTTTACTAACCCCTTTACCCATCCAGTGCTTCTTCACATTATCTCTGAGTTCAACAGCCTCGTATTTTCCTGTGGATGCACCAGAAGGCACAGCTGCACGTCCAAAGAAACCATTCTCAGTTAGTACATCTACTTCTACCGTAGGGTTGCCCCGTGAGTCCAATATTTGGCGGGCGAAAATATCAGTTATACGGCTCATATTAATTTAAATTTTTATGCTCTTTTATGAGCGCTATGAATTGGTCAAACATATATCTTGAATCATGCGGTCCAGGAGAGGACTCTGGGTGATACTGTACAGAGAAGGCTGGTCTGCCTTTTAACTTAATGCCTTCAACGGTGTCGTCGTTCAGGTTAATGTGAGTCACTTCTACATCTGCGCTATTCATCACTGCCTCAGGGCTTACGCCGAATCCATGATTTTGACTGGTTACTTCACACTTACCTGTCACTAGGTTCTTTACAGGGTGATTAATACCTCTGTGTCCATTGTGCATCTTATAAGTTGGGATTTCTTGTGAAAGCGCTAATAACTGATGCCCTAAGCAAATTCCAAACATGGGTTTTGAATCTTGCAATAAAGCTTTGATTGTATTTATAGCATAATCCATAGAGGCTGGATCGCCTGGGCCATTAGAGAGAAAGTAACCATCGGCATCATAAGCTCGGATATCTTCCACCGAAGTTTTAGCTGGAAAGACTTTCATTTTTGCCCCTCTTTCTGACATGCATCTAAGAATATTTTTCTTAGTACCAAAGTCAAGTACTGCTATAGAAACATCTGCATCATTCTCACCTACTTCGTAAGCTTCTTTAGTAGATACTCTAGAGGCCAACTCTAATCCTTCCATAGAAGGAATCTCTTTACACTTCTGCTTTAAGACTTCCAAATCCATTGTTTCTGTAGATATGAGACAGTTCATGGCTCCTTTATCTCTAATATGTCTCACTATGGCTCTTGTGTCTAGTTGGTGGATACAGACGATGTTGTTCTTCTCAAAGTAATCTTGAATAGCCTCATCAGCCAAAGGTCTGGAATACTCAGTCGTGAAATTCTTACAGACCAGTCCAGCTATTTGTATTTTATCAGATTCTACTTCAGTCGCCTTCGTACCGTAATTGCCTATATGCGCATTGGTTGTCAGTAGAATCTGTCCTGAATAAGAGGGATCAGTAAATATCTCCTGATAGCCCGTCATGCCTGTATTGAAGCAGATTTCTCCAGTTCCAATTCCTTTAGCTCCAGCAGCTTGTCCGTAGAAATATGTTCCATCTTCTAGGAGAAGTATAGCATTATAATTATTAGTGTCAGACATATCGTATGAGATTGGCGGCAAATATAATTAAAGACTATAATATAACAGGAAACACGGAGGGTCTGAGAGCCTAATCATGATAAATAATATCCATAAACAAAAAGGTCACCAAATGCATGATGACCTTTTTGTTGAATTTCTTTTTATGAGAAGTACTATTCTTCCTCCTGTGACTTGCTCGCAGCTGCGGCTGTTGCAGCTCCAGCACCTGCTGCTCCTGCTTTTTTCTTTCTTCTAGTTCTTCGTGATCCAGATTTACCAGCAGACTTGTTGCTGTAGACATCATTAAAGTCGACAAATTCTATCATGGCCATTTCAGCTCCATCTCCCTTTCTAAATCCAGTCTTAATTATTCTGGTATAACCTCCTGGTCTGTCTCCCACTTTTGGTGCTACTGAAGAAAACAGCTCACCTACGGCTTGTTTATTTTGAAGATAGCCAAACACAATTCTTCTTGAATGACTCGAGTCATTTTTGGATTTAGTTACAAGTGGCTCTATAAAGACTCTCAGTGCCTTCGCCTTAGCTAAAGTGGTATTAATTCTCTTGTGCTCTATCAGTGCATTAGAGAGATTTTTGAAAAGCGCTTTTCTGTGCCCTTTTTTACGACTAAGGTGGTTGAATTTTTTTCCGTGTCTCATGACATGAACATTTTTTGTGCATCACCTTTTCTGACATTATGGTAACCGACCTTTTAATATAGGTCAGGAAAAGTAAAATGCAATAAGTAAAAATTATCTACTTGATAAAAATCCACAGCCTCTTCAGGCTAATGGGTCGGTGAGATTTCTGTTATCTTATTCTTCGTCTAACTTGTACTTAGATAAGTCCATGCCGAAAGTAAGTCCCTTATTCTGAAGTAACTCTTCTATTTCAACTAAAGACTTCTTACCGAAATTTCTGAACTTAAGCAACTCGTTAGTGTCATATCTTACCATTTCACCAAGAGAGTTGATTTTTGCAGCTTTAAGACAGTTGTATGCTCTTACTGACAAATCAAGATCTTCTAGTGGAGTCTTGAGCAATTTACGCATGTGTAAAATGTGCTCGTCAACGATATCATCTTCTCTGCTCTTCTCAGTTTCAAATGTGATATTCTCATCTGTAACAAGCATAAGGTGCTGAATCAAAATTCTTGATGCTTCTTTAACAGCATCCTCTGGATGGATAGTACCATCAGTTACGATATCTATCGTTAGTTTTTCGTAATCTGTTTTCTGCCCTACCCTAGTGCTATCTACTTGATATGCAACATTCTTGATAGGTGTATAAATGGCGTCAACTGGAATTACCCCTATTGGTGCATCTTTGGAAAGCGTTTCACCTGCTGAGACATATCCTCTGCCTTTTGTTACCGTTAGCTCTATCTCAAGATTCACAGATTTTTCCATGTTACAAATGACCAACTCTGGGTTCATCACTTTGAACACATTTGTATGTGCTTCTATATCTGCTGCTGTCAAACTCTCCTTCCCACTAATAGTAAGGTATATCTTTTCACTATCAGATTCTGGCAAGTCAATTTCTGGCTTTAGTCTTACTTGCTTTAGATTCAATATGATATCTACGACGTCTTCATAGACGCCTTTGATTGTAGAAAACTCATGATCTACTCCAGCAATTCTTACAGCAGAGATAGCATGACCTTCTAGAGAAGACAATAGTACCCTTCTCAAAGAGTTTCCTATAGTTTGGCCAAAGCCAGGCTCCAAAGGTTTGAACTCGAATGTACCATCGAATTCAGTTGCCTTGGTCAATAATATCTTGTTAGGTCTCTGAAAATTTAGAATGCTCATATGCTGATAAATAGAATGAATTCATTTAAAAATAACTGACTTCAATGAGGTTCGAAGCGCAGCGATAATCTAGATTACTTAGAGTATAGTTCTACGATAAGTTGCTCATTAATATTTTCTGGGATGTTTTCTCTTTGCGGATATTCAAGAAAGGTACCTTCCATTCTTTCTGGATTCCATTCCACCCAAGTCCACTTCTTTGCTTCATTGTTTCTTGTACCTACTGCATTCTGTATGACTTCTAGGTTTCTAGATTTGTTCCTTACTGATACAACATCTCCAGGCTTCAGGTGAAACGATGGTACATTTGTGAGGATACCATTCACCAATATATGTTTGTGAGAAACAAGCTGTCTTGCTGCTCTCCTTGTAGGTGCAATTCCTAATCTGTATACAGAATTATCCAATCTCGCTTCTAGATACTGAAGAAGAATCTCCCCAGTTACACCACTCTTCCCTGCCGCTTTTTTAAATAAATTACGGAACTGTCTCTCTAGTATACCGTAAGTGTATTTAGCTTTTTGCTTTTCAGTTAATTGTACAGCGTAGTCTGACTTCTGCTTCCTTCTTCTTCCATTACCGTGCTGACCTGGAGGGTATTTTCTTCTCTCAAAGCTTTTATCTGGTCCGAAGATAGCGTCGCCAAATTTTCTAGCGATTTTCGTAGTCGGTCCTGTATATCTTGCCATTTTGGAAAAACTTAATGTTTATTAGATTGGTTATTAATTTATGGAATTAGACTCTTCTCTTCTTAGGTGGTCTACATCCATTATGTGGAATAGGAGTAACATCTTTAATCTTAGTCACTTTTATTCCTATTTCATCTATCGCTCTTATAGCTGCTTCTCTTCCTGAACCAGGACCTTTTACCAGAACTTCTGCATATCTCATGCCTGCATCATAAGCAGTCTGTGCAGCTGCTTTTGCTGCAATCTGTGCCGCAAATGGTGTGTTTTTCTTAGAGCCTCTGAATCCTGCTTTACCTGCAGATCCCCAAGAAATAACCTGACCTGATTTGTTAGTCAGAGAAATTATAATATTGTTGAAACTGGCTTTGATGTAAACCAGACCTTCTGGTTCTACATTAACCTTTCTCTTCTTAGTCTTTTTAGCTTTACCCATTACTTAGTAGCTTTCTTCTTGTTAGCAACTGTTTTCTTCTTTCCCTTACGCGTTCTAGCATTAGTCTGAGTTCTCTGACCTCTGACAGGAAGTCCTCTTCTGTGTCTCAAACCTCTGTAACATGCTATATCCATCAAACGCTTGATATTGGTTTGAACCTCAGATCTCAATTCCCCTTCTACAAGATATTCGTCTTGTATTAGTTTTGCTATCTGCTTGATATTGTCGTCATTCCAGTCATTAACTTTGACATTATAATCGACACCTACCTTGTCCAAAATTTCTTTGGCTTTAGTATTACCAATACCAAAGATGTAAGTCAGGCTTATACAGCCTCTTTTGTTTTTAGGTAAATCTACACCAGCTATTCTCGCCATATCTTAACCTTGTCTTTGCTTGAACTTAGGGTTCTTTTTATTAATAATATATAGCTTCCCTTTTCTTCTAACAATCTTGCAGTCAGCAGATCTTTTCTTTATGGATGCTCTAACTTTCATAACTATTTATATCTGTATGTTATTCTTCCTCTTGTCAAGTCATAAGGAGACATTTCCACAGCAACTTTATCACCAGGAAGTATCCTGATGTAGTGCATTCTCATCTTACCAGAGATGGTAGCGACAATGAGATGATCATT
The DNA here is from genome assembly GCA_964591455.1 of uncultured Saprospiraceae bacterium. Classification (GTDB taxonomy): domain Bacteria; phylum Bacteroidota; class Bacteroidia; order Chitinophagales; family Saprospiraceae; genus RFSX01. The sequence goes on along the minus strand of CAZQDZ010000001.1, from coordinate 93,881 downwards.
CTCTAGCCTTACTCGAAACATTGCATTAGAAAGTGCTTCTTCAATGACGCCATCTTGTGCAATTAGGTTCTTTTTTGACATTCAAATTTTTTGGAGTGCAAATATCTATTTTTTTAAGCTAATATTCTTGATTTCTGAATTATTTTTTATAGCAGCCACAATAAGGTCGTGATTGGATAAAATATCACTCCCTTCTTGGGTTACAGCAATGGTATGTTCATAGTGCGCAGACGGTTTTCCATCCTTTGTCACTATAGTCCAACCATCATCAGACTGCTTTACGGCTTTAGTCCCTAAGTTAATCATGGGCTCTATCGCTATAACTAATCCATCTTTTATCCTCTTTCCTCTACCCTTCTTTCCAAAATTGGGTACTTCAGGTGCTTCGTGCAGATTCTGACCAATGCCATGACCAACCAATTCTCTTACCACATTATAATTCTTCTCTTCATTATGAGACTGGATGGCATTACTTATATCTCCTATCCTGTTTCCAATTATGGCTTGTTCTATTCCTTTGTAGAGAGATTCATTAGTGGTGACTAACAACTTCATTATCTCTTCATCTACCTCTGGCATAGCAAATGTAAATGCTGAATCACCAAAGAAGCCATTGAGATAAGAACCACAATCTATACTTATTATGTCCGTCTCAACAAATGGCTTATCTGTAGGGATACCGTGTACTATAGCCTCATTGGGTGAGATGCATAGCGTCGCTGGAAATCCATTATAACCTTTGAAACCTGGTTTGGCCTTGTGGTCTCTGATAAAAGTCTCCGCCTCAGTATCTATTTTCTTACCTGTAATACCAGGCTTTAGAATAGACGCTACATGGGCAAGCGTTTTAGAAACCAGCAGGCAGCTTTCTCGAATGCACTCTATGTCTTCTTTAGTCTTGTAATAAATCATGGTAATATCCAATGTTTGTACGTCTTGAATAGTATTATTCTCGGGTACAAAACTTTGTTTTTAGATTTAGGAACTAGATTTAGATTCCTTTGTAAAATATCTATAAATCGCTTCAATTTAGATTTATGAAATATAAAGCTAGATTTATCTTGATTTGAAGAGAATGTCCAACTAAATAGAGTAAAGTCAGAGATTACAAATTCAAATTCCGATAACTCTGAAGACATAATCTCTATAAAATATTTATTTAACAAATCGAAGAGAGACATATCCTTGTAATTCCATTCAAAACTAAGTATCTCTCTACCATCTATACTTTCAATAGACTTATATGTCATTAAAATTTTAGCGTCCAACTCCTGAATACTGCTAAATTTAAAATGTTTTAAAACTTCTTCTTTACAGTTAAAATCCAATGATTCTTCTAAATAGGTTTGTCTAAATCTTTTACTCATCTTTTGTGATTTGATTAAGATTTAGTATTTGTCTCTCTTGATGAGAGCGGATTTCAACTTTTCCTTTTATAATCTGAAATGAATATGCAAACGTGCTATATTCAATATTATTCTCATTGAAAATTTGCAAAGTACAATAACCAGGATATGAATGTATTGATGAGTTATTCCAATATCTTACAAGTTCACCAATTGCCTTAAATTTTAAATATTTATAATCAAAAAGTTGAGGAGATTCAATATGAAAACACTTTCCTCTATGAATGCTCACTGGTTCTGGTTGATTATGAATATGACCAGTTATAAAAAAATCTGTATTCTCCAATATTTCTTGCATCTCTATACTGTAACCTTCTTTACAATAACTATAAGGATGATGACTTAAAGTAACTACTAAGTTTTTTTGTAAATCATCACTAATCTCAGAACACAAGGCTTTATTAAAGTACGGCAAATTTAAATAGTTAAGGTTGCCTTGTTCCCAAAGACTATTTTCACGTATTACATCAAAATTAAAATTTGTCACATTAGTAACACTCTTATATGCCTTAAACAATTCTTTACTACCAACTGCAAACCAAGCAGAATTAAGAGTATTGAAAACAATACCATATCTATTATCAATTAGTGAACCTACTAGCCCGTTAGACTCTAAATACCCATAAGAAACAAACCTAGAAGAGTTTAAAATACTTCCATTATAGAAGTTCTTTTCAATATACTTTGTGAAATATTCTCTATATGCTTCGCTAAGTGATAGCCATTCATGCTTATATCTGTTATTTACATCTTTGCTAAAATTAAATTGGCTTAAGTCTTTGCCAAAAACAGCATCTCTGAATTTAACTTTTTCTGCTTTCATCCTCTCTTTAAAAGAAGAATTTCCAGCATCACTACTGTTACTATTTCCTGCATTGTAATATTTACGTAACCAATCAATTTCACTGAATGCCTCCCTATACACATCATGATTACCAAAAACAGGTATACAGACAATGTCTTCATTGATTATCAAAATAGGTTCAATGAAAGTTTTATGAAAAATTTCAAATTCTTTAGGCTTACCAGAGAATACTAAATCACCACAAATAAGAATGTGTGTCACTGATTTTGCCAAATCTTCGAAGTCCGAAACTAGTTTACTCAAATACTTACCATAAACTATACTATCATCTTCAAACTTATAGTGAACATGAATATCTGATATTATAAGTATTTTAGGACTATCCATTAAATACTCGTTTTAAATAGTATTTGACTAGCCGTTTTTTAAAAATAAAATTGTGTTCTTTCAAGAAAGCAAAAACTTCATTTCTAATTTTAGAATAAGATTTCATTCTTTTTCTACAATGAAAAAATGGGCCTCCACTTGGATCAAAAGCGAAATAAGACAAATCTCCATTTTCAATATGTGATATAGTACCATTCTCTTTATTTCTTACAACAACTGGAATTTTAATAGCTGGTCTTTCCTTATCTGATGAAGGATTTGATAAAGTATATACTAAGTACATATATCGATAAGAGAATCTTCTTAATAATACCCAAAGCTTGCCTTCTTCTGCATAAGAAATTTGATTACGTAGAGTTTCTATTTCCTGTGATATTTCTATCACATTCTTATTCCATTCAGGGTTCTCTTTATCTTCCTTTGAAAATTTAAGTAATTTACAAAGGTAAGACTGATTATATTCCTTCGTCCTTTCTTGCTGAATTAGAGAAAACAACCATTTTTGTTTGTACTTGATAACTTCGCTTGAAACATCATTTAATCTAATTATACACTCTTCCCATATTGATTTCCATTGAGATTGAGGACAACTATTTACAATTAAATCAACATTCTTTGAATTAACTTCTTCAGATTCTACCCACTTTGCGAGTATTAATAATCTATAAATCTCCAAGCTGATTAACTCTAGATTTGGAGTTCCATCAGTATTATAAAATCTTGCATCTTGATAAACATATGAAATATGCCAAAAAGCAAATACATCGAATCTCGAATTAAAGTGAGCTCTAAGTCTATAAAAGTCAGTTATAAAATACTCTATCCCAATTGTTATAATACTTTCATAAAATGGCAATGACTTAGCATCCCTATTGAACCTAAAAAATTCTGAAAGCAAAGATTTATACTTTGCATTTAAATCAGCTAAAACCTGAATTCCTACTTCATTGTCATTAGCATAAAGTATATTTTGAATTTCCTTAGTAGTTAAGTAGAACAACATTCCAGGTTCATACAAACTGTAAACAGAAAAATTCACTGTCCTTGCTGTAGTAGTTATACTACTCTGGTTCGTCCTAGTTATAATACATGCTGATTCTTTTGGCCTTCCTAACTTTGAATAACAAACCTTGAAGTAATTATCCATTGAAGTTATTAGTTGTTGGTAACTATTATGAGACAAAACACTATCTGATATTTCGTCAAATGAGTAATTATTTACAAGACGAACTCTTTGAGCATGCTCATAATACTGAGCAAACATGGTTAAACTTCTATGAATACTATTTACTGATGATTTTGTTACTTCATTCTCATAAGATATATCGTAATATTGACTCAGATTTTGAAATTGCATCGCAATCGATTCCTTGATGAATTTCACAAAAAACAACAAATCCAAAAAAAGATTACTTATTAAAGGATTTTGAATAGCAGACGAATAATTCACAAATAGTTTTACTATCCTAGTTCTTGTTTCGCTTGATACTTTAATACTTTTTAAGCTTGTTCTAATTTCAGCAATTTCATTTAAGTTGTATCCAAAGATTTCATTAAATCGCTTTGTGGAATTTATAATTTTAGGTAATGGCTCTTGTATCTTTGCAACTCTTGCTTCATCAGGTGCTTCAAACAATATTTTTGTAGTTACTCTTCGAATATGTTGTCTTATATCATCGAAAATATAACTACTTGATTCAGTTTCTTTTCGAAGAAGATTATAGACATGATGATTCTTAATCAAGCCGGAGCTACATATTTCAAATATGTAATCTCTTTTACCTGGAATGAATTGTGTTTTACAACAATCAAATATATTATTATTACTTAATGCAGTTATAACTTGTCTTTCATGTCCAGGAATTATTTCCCACTCTATTATTGATTGGATAGAATCGTTTTTGTCATTTTTCAGTCTACTTTTGTTACGCCATTGGTATTCAAAAATATCATAACTCCTAGTTGATTTTTCTTGTTTTCTTCGTTTTGCGAGTTTATCTAATCTAATACCAAAATGGCTTTGTGTATCAGCCCAGATATGTGAATTCTCATGAAATTTATTACTCTTCTCATCTAGGAGCCCATTCATTATACTGTAGGAAACTGATGATTTAACAATTTCGTCATCATGTTTGATTCCTAACATTCCAAGATCCATCTTTCGTATTTCTTGCAGTGAAGCATTGAGCTCAATCAAACATTTAGAAAATAGAATCAGACATATCTCAGATGAGGAAAATGAATCTATGAAGACATAAGAAATACTATTGTTATTCAGAAGTTCATCTATAGCAGTGAAAGCCTTTTCAATTAACCTATACCCATTTCCAAGTAGGTAATGATTATTGATTTTACATTTTATTAGACAAGTAAAGTCAAAACCTGTCTGATCACTATTACCATTTATTATTTCCTCTTTGATTAGTATATCGTCTTCCAACTTGCTCCAAATCATACCTGATACAACTTGGGTTTTAATCAACCCACTAGGTTCTTCACCTTTAAGTCTAGTAGGGGTAAACACCTTGTTTGTAATGGAAAGATTATCTGTAAACATTAAATGCATTACATCATACTTACCAAAAAGGTGATAAACAGCTGGATTGAAATATACCGATGGCTGTCCGTCTTCCACCCCCTCATCTTTCGGACAAAGGTCGAAACCACGGTTTCTACTTTTTTTATAAACTTTTAAATTTTCTTCTACCTGACTTAGATACCTATTACTATCATTTGGATATGTACTTAATGCTATAGTAATAGTACCCGACTGAAGATGCATTTTCTGTCGTTAGGAGAATTATCGATTAGTAACTAATTGGCTCATAACTAATTCCCTTTTCTTCAAAAGGACTATGGCCTACTTCAATTGTAGAAGTTTTTCGAAACAAAATTGAAGAAAAATTATTGTGCGAAGTAGGCTTTAGAAGTCTTGAAATTTCAGCTTTACAATATTGAAGAAAGTCATCAATTAGAGATTGGTCATTAGTAGAATTCACTTCGATGGAAATTATCTCGATACGACCAACAATAAGACTTAAGCTTCCCAAGAAGCCTCTATCCAACTTTCTATTTTGTTCAAAACTACTATAGATTGTTTTTAAATCTAACTTTCTTAGCAAACTATCCTTCTCAAAAATCTTGATTAAATTCATTTCATTTGCCTTTAAAGTTTCACTAAAATATATATTATTTTATAATATGACTAACAAGTCAACAAATAAGTCAATCAAATTACATGCCAGCTCCTATGGTCTGCATGCCTCCACTTCTGCCTTTAATTCGTCCTGATTTGACTAAACCATCATACTTTCTCATTAGAAGGTAACTTTCTATTTGCTGTAGTGTATCTAGAACAACTGCAACTAAGATTAGAAGTGAGGTTCCTCCAAAGAACAGTGCAAATGCATCATTTACGCCAAATTGAGCAACGATAGCTGGCAATATTGAAATAAGACCTAAGAATATAGAACCTGGTAGTGTAACTCTTGTAGTAAGGGTATCTATAAATTCTTGAGTCATAGATCCTGGTTTGATACCCGGTATAAATGCATTCTGTCTTTTAAGGTATTCTGCATACTGTTGTGGATTCACAAGTAGTGCTGTATAGACATATGTAAATATGACCACTAACAAGAAGAATACGATATTGTAAGGAAGTGATTTCCAGTCAGACAATTGGCCTATTATGCCACCCCCTTCGTTACCAGCCCACTGAGCTAATGTAACAGGCAAGAACATAATTGCCTGAGCAAAGATTATTGGCATTACTCCAGATGCGTTGACCTTAAGAGGAATAAAATCTCTTGCGCCAGCTGTTGGCATATTAGAATTTGCACGGCCTACTGCTCTTTTAGCAAATTGTATTGGTATTCTTCTTACTCCTTGAACGACTAGGACAGTAGCAAGAACTACAAAGAACAATGCCGCAAACTCAAGAATTAAAAGGAAACCTCCTCCACCGTTAATCTGAGAAATAACTTCTGTAGCAAATGAACGTGGAAGTGTAGCGATAATTCCTATTGTAATTAATAGAGATACACCATTGCCTATACCCTTATCAGTAATTTTTTCTCCAAGCCACATAGCAAAGATGGTTCCTGCCGAAAGTATAATGATGTTACTAAACCAAAATATTGTTGGACTAAGAGAAGATGCTACGGCTCCTGGCTGATTAGTTAAGTAAGTCAGGTACCCTCCACCTTGAACAAGTGTAATCGCAACAGTTAATAATCTAGTTATTTGAGTTATTTTCTTTCGTCCAGACTCTCCTTCTTTTTGCTGAAGCTTTTGGAAGTAAGGAACTGCAAATCCTAATAACTGAACAATGATTGACGCTGTAATGTAGGGCATGATACCAAGCGCAAAAATTGCAGCTTGCCCAAAGGCACCTCCAGTAAAGGTGTTGATTAGACCTAATAAGTCATTTTGGGAATTACCCATTGCAGCTTTCAGTGCATCAGAGTTAACACCAGGAAGTACTATGAAAGAACCAATTCTAAATACCAACAATAATAATATGGTAAATAGAATTCTCTCTCGAAGCTCTTTTATCTTCCAGATGTTCTGTAGAGTCTCAATAAACTTGTTCATTCTTTAATTTTAAAGTAAAGTAACAGATCCGCCTTTCGCTTCGATTTGGGACTTCGCTTTTTCTGAGATGGCATGTACCTTAACGCTAACTTTAGAATTCAATTCTCCATTAGCAAGTACTTTAATTTTCTCTCCTTTCTTTATAATTCTCTTTTCATAAAGTGACTCAATAGTTACTTCAGAAAGTCCATGCTTATCATGGAGTTCTTGTAGTCTAGATAGATTGAGTGCAGTATATGATACCCTATTCGGGTTTTTAAAACCTTTCTTAGGCAATCTCATCTGAAGCGGCATCTGCCCACCTTCAAAAGCTCTCTTTCTACTCCATCCAGATCTAGATTTTGCTCCTTTATGACCTCTTGTAGAGGTTCCACCATGACCCGACCCTTGTCCTCTTGCGATTCTCTTTCCTTTCTTGACGGACCCTTTAGCTGGGGTTAATCTATGTAATTCCATAGTATTCTTCTATTTAGTCTCTTTGATGAGTTATGCGTCTTCCACCTTTAGAAGGTGTTTAACTTTATTGACCATACCCAAAATCTGAGGTGAAGTTTCTTTCACCACTGTTTGGTTCATTTTTCTTAATCCCAATGCTTTCATCGTATCCTTCTGACGCTTTGGTCTGTCTATGATACTCTTTACTTGGGTAATTTTTATTTTGCCCATAATCCTAACCTTCAAATAATTTCTCTAAAGTAATCCCTCTTTGTCTCGCAACTTCATGTGGACTTCTTAGTCTCCTTAATGCATCTACCGTAGCTTTGACAACATTATGAGGATTAGAAGACCCTTGTGATTTAGCCAATACATTCTGAACACCAGCACTCTCTAGTACTGCCCTCATCGCTCCTCCAGCTATAACACCTGTACCATCTGCAGCTGGTTTGATTAGAACTTTACCAGCTCCGTACTTTCCTTTCTGCTCATGAGGAATAGTCCCATTTATAATAGGCACTTCCACTAGATTTTTTCTAGCATCTTCTACTGCCTTGGCTATACATTCCTGTACATCTCTAGCTTTACCTAATCCATGCCCTACTTTCCCTTTCCCGTCTCCTAATACAACAAGTGCAGAGAAGCTAAAAGTTCTACCCCCTTTGGTAACTTTTGCTACTCTTTGCAAACTGACCAGTTTATCCTTTAAATCGGAAGTCTCTACTGGTCTCTTTTTATTATTTCTGTCGTTGCGATGCGCCATTGCTTACGTTATAATCAAGTTTTGAATTAAAATTGTAGACCGCCTTCTCTTGCAGCATCTGCAAGGGCTTTGATTCTACCATGATAGAGATTGCCTCCTCTGTCAAAAACAACCTTCTGCACATTCTTGCTTTTTGCCTTATCTGCAATATCGCTTCCTACTTTCTTAGCGGAGTCTACGTTATTGCTGACATTAAGTGACTTAGAGTTAGCTTGTACAAGGGTAACTCCATTCAAGTCATCAATAATCTGACAATAGATATGCTTATTACTTCTAAATACTGACAGCCTAGGTATTTCAGGAGTTCCCTGAATTTTCTTTCTGATACGGTATTTAATTTTCTGTTTAGTTGATGTCTTTGACATAGCTCTATATATTAAGCGCCAGCTGTTTTTCCGGCTTTTCTTCTAATTTGTTCACCTTTAAATCGCACCCCTTTTCCTTTATATGGTTCTACTTTTCTGAATGCTCTAATCTTTGCTGCCACCTGTCCTACAAGTTGTTTATCATGACTGGTTAAAATGATAGTCGGAGGCGAACCTTTCTCCATCTTAGTTTCTACTTTAACCTCATCTGGTGCATAAAAGAATATTGGGTGAGAATAACCTAGAGCAATTTCTAGGAGATTTCCAGTATTTGATACTCTATATCCTACGCCAATCAATTCTAATTCCTTAGTCACACCATTAGTCACACCATCAACCATATTACTGATAAGTGATCGATATAGGCCGTGCATTGCTTTATGCCTTTTCTGCTCAGTTGGCCTACTAATATTCAGCACACCATCTTCTAGTTTCAACTCCAAATCAGGGTCAACTTGCTGAATTAACTCACCTTTTGGCCCTTTGATTGTTACCAGGTTCCCTTTAGAAACATCGAATGTTACTCCGCCAGGTATACTTATGGGTGCTTTTCCTATTCTAGACATAATTTCAAATTAATGTACGTAACAAATAAGTTCACCTCCGACATTCTCTCTTGCTGCTTGCTTGCTTGTCATAACGCCTTTGGAGGTTGATACGATATTTATACCAAGGCCATTTATCGCTCTTGGCAAAGCATCTGCCTTGACATATTTTCTTAATCCAGGCTTACTTAATCTTCCAATTTTTTTGATGACAGGGTCTTTTGTTTTGCTGTCATACTTGATTGCAATCTTTATTGTACCATGCTTTCCAGCCTCATCATCAAACTTATACTTAAGGATATATCCTTGGTCGTATAATATTTCAGTAATGCTCTTCTTCATTTTTGAAGCAGGAATCTCTACAATTTTATGCTTCGCCTGCTGAGCATTTCTAAGTCTTGTTAAGTAATCTGCTATAGAATCTGTTACCATTTTTTCTCTTAGCTAAAAGTTTATGAATTTGAGTGCTTACCAGCTTGATTTAGTGAGGCCTGGAATCTTTCCTTCTAGAGCCATCTTTCTAAATGTTACTCTGTTGATACCAAATTTTCTCATGTAGCCTTTTGGTCTACCTGTAAGTTTACATCTGTTATGTAATCTTACTGCAGAAGAATTCTTTGGCAATTTATCTAACTCTACCCACTTTCCTTCTTTTTTCAATTTTGCTCTTAAATCTGCGTACTTGGCAACTAGACGTTGTCTTTTAGCTTCTCTTGCTATAATCGCTTTTCTAGCCATAGTGTATTAATTTCTTTGATTTTTGAACGGCATTCCTAACAGTTTAAGAAGTTCTAATGCTTCTGCATCAGTTTTCGCGCTTGTTACAAAATTTATGTCCATTCCAGTAATTTTATTAATCTTATCAATATTGATTTCTGGAAATATAATTTGCTCTTTGATACCTATTGAATAGTTACCTCTTCCATCAAAACTCTTATCACTAATTCCTCTAAAGTCTCTTACTCTTGGTAATGCTACAGAAATAAACCTATCTAAGAATTCCCACATTCTATATTGTCTCAAGGTAACTTTTGCGCCAATTGGCATCCCCTCTCTCAATTTGAAATTTGAAACTGATTTAGAAGCTACAGTTGCAATTGCCTTCTGTCCAGCAATCATTGACATTTCCTGAACAGCATTCTCTACCAACTTCTTATCTTGGGTAGCGTTTCCTACACCTTGATTCATAGAAATCTTCAGTAGTCTTGGGACTTGCATTGCAGATTTATACTGAAACTGTTCTATCAATTTTGGAACAATTTCGTCTCTGTATTTAGTTCGTAGTCTAGGCTCGTAACTCATTAGTTAATAATTTCTCCTGTTTTCTTAGAATATCTGACACTTTTCTTTCCATCAGACTTTCTTCCTACTCTTGTTGCTTCACCAGATTTAGGGTCCACTAACAGAAGGTTAGAAAGATGGATAGATTGTTCTATATCATTAATGCCACCTGGCTGATCAGCGACAGGCTTAACATGTTTCTTTGCCATGTTAACACCTTCGACTATAGCTCTGTAGGTTTTTGGGAAGACTTGCTGTACTTCACCAGTAGTACCTTTGCTAGCACCTGAAATGACCATTACTTTATCTCCTTTTTTGATATGGAGTTTCTTGGTTTTGTGTGATTTAATACTTTTCATATTATAACTATAGTACCTCTGGGGCTAATGAAATAATTCTCATATACTCCTTGTCTCTCAATTCTCTTGCCACTGGTCCAAAAATCCTTGTTCCTCTTGGCTCATCTGCAGCAGTAAGTAAGACAACTGCATTGTCATCAAAACGTATGTAAGAACCATCCTTTCTTCTTATTTCTTTCTTTGTTCTCACAATAACAGCTGGAGAAACCAATCCCTTTTTGACCCCACCTGGTGCAGCTTCTTTGACAGAAACTATTATCTTATCTCCTACAGACGCATATCTTCTTTTGGTACCTCCAAGTACTCTTATACAAAGCACTTGCTTTGCTCCTGAATTATCTGCGACATTAAGACGACTCTCTTGCTGTATCATCTTTAGATTATTTTGCTCGTTCTAAAATTTCAGTAAGTCTCCATCTCTTTCTTTTACTCAAAGGACGAGACTCTATTATTTTCACAGTATCACCTTCATTGCACTCATTCATTTCATCGTGAGCAACAAACTTCTTGGTCTTCTTTACGTACTTACCATAGATAGGGTGACGTAATTTTCTCTCTACAGCTACGGTAATGGACTTATCCATTTTAGTGCTAGTCACGATACCGATTCTAGTTTTCTTGTGCTTTTGCACAGGAGCATTTTCCTGGTGCTGTTGTGTTGTTTCTGTAGACATAGTTATTTTCTTCTTCTAGCTCGAATTTTGGTTCTATTTGACAGTTGTTCTGGTGTCATCTCAGCAATCTCTCTTCTTCGTAATTCAGTACGCATCCTTGCGATATCCTTTCTGACTTCTTTTAGTGCCAATGGATTTTCTAATCCTTTCAATGTGTGATCAAATTGCAATTTCTGGTACTGCACTTCAGTCTGAGTCAACTCATTTTTAAGCTCGTCTATTGTGAACTCTTGCAACTCTATATATTTCTTGCTAGCCATTTTATCTAGTTATTCTTTCTTATTCTTGGTAATCAGGTCTGGTTATAGTTCTCGTGGCTACTGGCAACTTTTGGGCAGCCAATCTAAGCGCTTCATAAGCTATCTTTTCCGAAACACCGTCTAACTCGAACATAATTCTACCCGCTCTTACTCTAGCTACGTAGTGATCTAGATTTCCTTTACCCTTACCCATCCTTACCTCTAACGGCTTAGATGTGATTGGTTTATCTGGGAATATTCTAATCCATACTTTCCCTTGTCTCTGCATGTGACGAGTCATAGCAATCCTAGCTGCCTCTATTTGCCTATTTGTAATGAAGGCATTTTCCATTGTCTTCAAAGCAAATGATCCGAAAGAGATTTTGCTTCCTTTATAAGCTAATCCTTTATTCTTTCCTTTCTGCTGCTTTCTATATTTAGTACGCTTTGGCTGTAACATGATTCATTTATTTTAGCCTTTGCAAAATTGGCGCAAAGGTATAACAAATTGATTTATATAAATTTACTCTTCTAGTTTCGATTTCTATTATTATTTCTATTTCCTCCGCCTCTGTTTCCTCTATTTCCGCCTCTGTTGCCACCTCTATTTCCGCCTCTGTTGCCACCTCTATTTCCACCTCTGCCTCCTTTCTGCTTTCCATCACCTACATTAGGAGATAAATCTCTTTTCCCTAATACCTCTCCTCTGCAAATCCAGCATTTAACGCCAATCTTTCCATATACTGTTAGTGCTTCATACAATGCATAGTCTATATCTGCTCGGAATGTATGCAATGGTGTTCTGCCATCCTTAAATTCCTCACTTCTTGCCATCTCTGCACCATTCAATCTTCCGCTTACTCTAATTTTAATTCCTTCAGCACCCGCTCTCATAGAAGACTGTATCGCCATCTTAATTGCTCTTCTAAAATTCACTCTTCCCTCTAGTTGCTTTCCAACTGTCTCAGCAACTATTGCAGCATCTAATTCTGGCTTTCTTATTTCAAGGATATTTATCTGTACATCCTGACCAGTTAACTTCTTCAACTCTTCTCTAATTCTATCTACCTCTGACCCACCTTTACCAATGATAATTCCTGGTCTGGAAGTATGTACAGTAACAGTAATTCTCTTAAGAGTTCGCTCAATTATAATTCTGGCGATACCTCCTTTATTAACTCTCGCATGTAGATAGTTTCTGATTTTTTCATCCTCTACAACTTTTCTTGCGAAGTCTTTGCCACCATACCAGTTAGATTCCCATCCACGGATGATGCCAAGCCTGTTACCTATTGGATTCGTCTTTTGACCCATATTTTAATCTTCAGTATTTTCTTCAGTATTATCACTTTCCAGTTCTACCTTGTTGGATACAACAACAGTAACATGGTTAGATCTTTTTCTAATTCTGTGAGCTCTCCCGTGTGGTGCCGGTCTGAATCTCTTAAGCATGCCTGCTCCATCTACATGGATACTTTTGACATACAAATCATAATCATCAGCACTATAAGCCATATCAAGTTTGTTCTCCCAATTAGATACGGCTGAAAGAAGTAACTTTTCTACATATTCTGATGCCTCTCTTTTAGAGAATCTCAAAATATTTAGGGCTTCATCTACAGACCTTCCTCTCACACTATCTGTCACGAATCTCATTTTCCTTTCTGACAATGAGACATTTTTAAGTTTTGCTGTTGCTTCCATCACTAATAAATTATATCAGTTGTAAATTATCTGTTACCAGTATGGCCTTTGTAAGTTCTTGTAGGCGAAAATTCTCCTAACTTATGACCTACCATATTCTCTGTAATATATACAGGCACAAATGTTTTACCATTATGCACTGCGATAGTTATCCCTACCATAGCAGGAATTACCATAGATGGTCTGGACCATGTCTTAATCACTGTCTTCTTTTGTGAAGATTGCGCTTTTTGAACCTTATCTAGTAAGGCATGATACACATAAGGACCTTTCTTTAGAGATCTAGCCATGCTTATTTATTTTTTGATTTTTTCCTAGATATTATCAATTTGCTAGAATACTTCTTATTGTTTCTAGTCTTCTGACCTTTAGCCATTATGCCTGTACGAGATCTTGGGTGACCTCCAGAAGATTTACCTTCACCACCACCCATCGGGTGATCGACAGGGTTCATCGCAACACCTCTTACTCTTGGTCTCCTTCCTTTCCATCTATTTCTTCCTGCTTTACCTGTTACTGTAAGTGCATGGTCAGGATTAGATGTTGAACCAAGCACTGCTTTACATGTTTGTAGGACTCTTCTTACTTCGCCACTTGGCAATTTCACTATTGCATATTTTCCTTCTCTACCCATTAGCGTGGCATTAGTACCAGCACTCCTAGCCAGCTGAGCTCCTTTTCCTGGATTCATTTCTATTGCATGAATATCGGACCCCAAAGGAATATCAGACAGATACATCGCATTACCTATATTAGGTGTAGCTTTTTTACCTGAAGTTATTTTATCGCCTACTTTCAGGCCATTAGGAGCTATGATATACCTCTTCTCTGAATCATAGTCTATCAAGGCGATATAGGCAGATCTGTTAGGATCATATTCTATAGTCATTACAGTGCCTGTTACACCTTCATTATCTCTTTTGAAATCAATGATTCTGTACTTACGTTTGTGACCACCACCAATGTTCCTTACGGTCATTTTACCATCATGGTTTCTACCACCTGATCTTTTTAGACCTACAGTTAGCGGCTTATATGGCTTGCTAGACTTACTTGTAAGTTCGCTATACGTATTACTTATGTAGTGTCTACGTCCTGGACTTACTGGTTTATGTTTTTTGACTGGCATAATACTATTCTATACTGCTATTATACTTCTCCGAAAAAATCTATTTCTTCACCTTCTTGCAACTTCACGACTGCTTTTTTATAAGAACTAACATTCCCTTTAAGCACGCCTGATCTGGTATTTCTTGTTTTTGACTTACCAGGCATTGTAAGTGTATTAACTGAAGCTACTTTGACACTATACATGTCTTGGACAGCTTTCCTTATTTCTGTTTTATTTGCCTTTTTATTCACGATGAAGCTATACTGGCTCATCTCACTGGAAAGTATTTCTGCTTTCTCAGATATAATAGGCTTTATAAGTACTCTCTTTCCCATGGTCTATATTACTTTGAAAGATTATCTTTTAGATGCTTTACCGATGCTTCAGAAATAAATACTTGCGAAGCTCTCATCACATCTAGCGTACTAAAATTAGATACTGCTTTGATAGAAGCGTTTGATATATTTCTTGCAGAAAGAACAAGATTCTTGTCTGGTTCTGCAAAAACAAAAAGCGCTTTCTTATCAGTCACCTCCAAGCTATTAACTATAGACGCAAACTCTTTTGTCTTAGGTGCTTCAAAAGAGAAATCTTCAATCACTTTAAGTGCACCTGAAGCTGCTCTTGCCGATAAGGCTGAAGATCTTGCTAGTGTCTTTACTTTCTTATTAAGACCTACTGAGTAAGTTCTTGGTCTTGGACCAAATATTCTTCCTCCACCTCTAAAGAGTGGATTCTTAATACTACCTGCTCTCGCTGTACCAGTTCCTTTCTGCTTTTTAATCTTCTTAGTAGAACCTTTTATTTCACCTCTTTCTTTCGCCTTATGCGTTCCCTGACGCTGATTAGCCTGAATAGACTTAACTGCTAAATAAACAGCATGCTCATTTGGCTCTATAGCAAAAATGTCATCTGGCAAGTCTACCGACCTTCCAGTGCTGCTTCCATTGATACCTATAACTTCAGCTTTCATGATGTTACTTTTCTATAATTACCAAAGAGCCTTTGTGTCCTGGAACGGCTCCTTTAATCAACATTAAATTCTTCTCAGCAAATATTTTAACCACTTTTAGATTCATGGTCTTTACTCTCTTTCCTCCCATTCTTCCTCCCATACGCGTTCCTTTATATACTTTAGAAGGTGTAGAGCAAGCACCTATTGCACCTGGTGCTCTAAGTCTGTTATGCTGACCGTGGGTAGCTTGTCCGACACCCCCGAAGTTGTGTCTCTTAACTACACCTTGGAAACCTTTACCTTTAGATGTACCTACCGCATTCACGATATCACCTTCAGCGAAAACATCTTCTATCTGAACTTTATCACCTTGGCCTTTACCTAAGTTGCTGTTTCTAAACTCAGCTACCCTTACCGTAGAAGCTACACCAGCTTTTTTAAGATGGCCACTGAGTGCCGCAGTCATCCTTTTTTTCTTTCTTTCACCGAAAGACAATTGTACTGCATTGTACCCATCAGACTCTTCAGTCTTTACTTGAGATACAACGTTAGGTGATACTTCTATGACAGTGCAAGGAATATTCTTCCCAGCCTCATCAAAGATGCTAGTCATACCGACTTTTTTTCCTATTAATCCGTTCATATATTATATTGATATATGTGATTATACAATACTATCTTGATAGCAACAAGAGCTACTATCAACCAAATAAATCTATGTAGTAAAAAACGTGGAGTTAAGTGAGCTTAACCTGAATATCTACACCACTTGGTAGTTCCAACTTAGACAATGCATCCACTGTCTTCTGTGTTGGAGTGTAGATTTCCAATAGTCTCTTGTGTGTCCTGAGTGAAAACTGCTCACGGGATTTTTTGTTTACATGCGGTGATCTAAGCACCGTATGAATTTCTTTATCCGTTGGCAGAGGAATCGGACCAGAGATCACAGCACCACTATTTCGTACCGTTTTTACTATCTTCTCAGTAGACTTATCAACTAGGTTGTAGTCATAACTTCGAAGCTTGATTCTAATTTTTTGATTCATAACCTTTTATAAAAATCTCAAAAGGAGCGCAAATGTAGAATTAATTAATTGGTAATACAACTAATCTGTCCTAAACGTTTACTTCTCCTTTAGCTTTTTCAATAACTTCTTTAGCAACACTTTGAGGAGCAGCGGCGTACCTATCAAATGTCATGGTACTACTAGCTCTTCCTGATGTAATAGTTCTTAATGATGTAACATACCCAAACATTTCAGAAAGAGGCACATCAGCGCTAATAACTACAGCTCCTCCTGGTCTTGTATCTTGGCCTTTAGGCAACCCTCTTCTTCTGTTAAGGTCACCAATTACAGATCCTACATACTCTTCAGGAGTCACTACTTCTAGGGCCATAATAGGCTCTAGTAATACTGGTTTCGCAGTCTTTGCAGCTGCTTTAAACCCTTCTTTAGCACAAAGTTCGAATGCGATTGGCTTCGAGTCCACGGCGTGAGTAGCGCCATCATAAACCTTCACTTTCATAGAATCTATCCCATATCCAGCAAGGATACCATTGTTCATCATCGCTTTGAAACCTTTGATGATAGATGGGAAGAATTCTTTAGGGATCTTACCCCCTACTATCTTATTAACAAACTGTAATTTATCTTTCCCAGACTTAAACTCATCAGAGTCAAGAAACTCTTGATCCGCAGGCCCTAGCTCAAATGCCATCTGAGCAAACAATCCTGATCCACCTGATTGCTTCTTCAATCTTTCTGTGTGATCAACTGTTGTTGTTAATGCCTCCTTATAAGTTACCTGAGGAGCTCCTTGGTTACATTCCACCTTAAACTCTCTTTTAAGTCTATCTATGATAATTTCTAAGTGAAGCTCGCCCATTCCACTAATAATGGTCTGGTTAGTGTCTTCATCGTATCTAACTCTAAATGTAGGATCCTCTTCTGACAATTTAGCCAGAGCCATTCCTAGCTTATCAATATCCTTCTGTGTCTTTGGCTCTATAGCGACACCGATTACTGGATCAGGGAATACCATACTCTCTAATACTAAAGGATGCCCTTCAGCACAAAGTGTATCTCCTGTTCTGATGTCTTTAAATCCAACTCCTGCAGCTATATCTCCTGACTGAACACTTGGAATTGCGTTCTGCTTATTGGAGTGCATCTGATAGAGTCGAGAGATTCTCTCTTTGTTATCAGATCTAGAATTGTATATATACGATCCAGCATCTAGTGTTCCAGAATATACTCTAAAGAAGGCTAATCTACCTACGTAAGGGTCTGTCGCAATTTTGAATGCTAAAGCCGTAAAAGGCTCATCATTACTAGGTTTTCTTACAACTTCTGCATCAGTTTTAGGATTTGTTCCTGTAACTCCTCCAATATCAAGTGGTGACGGTAAGAATGCACATACTGCGTCTAGAACAGCTTGTACTCCTTTATTCTTGAAGGCAGAACCGCACATCATAGGAACAAACTTATTATCCAGAACTGCACCTCTTACTGCTGCAATCATTTCTTCTTCTGTAATAGAGTCTGGGTCATCGAAGAATTTCTCCATCAATGTATCATCATACTCAGCAACAGCTTCCAACAATTTCTCTCTCCATTCAGCTACAGTATCTACTAGATCATCTGGAATAGGCACTTCTTCATAAGTCATACCCATATCATGTTCATTCCATACAATGGCCTTACCTGTAATTAGGTCAACTACACCTTTGAAGTTCTCTTCTGCACCGATTGGCACCTGTAGTGGAATAGACTCAGAGCCTAATTTTTCTTTCACATCTTTAACTACTGAAAAGAAGTCAGCTCCAGATCTATCCATCTTATTGACGAATCCAATTCTAGGAACGTTATAGTTATCAGCTAGTCTCCAGTTTGTCTCTGACTGAGGTTCTACACCTGATACTGCACAGAAAAGGAACACCAAACCATCTAAGACTCTTAGTGATCTATTAACCTCAACTGTAAAGTCAACGTGTCCAGGAGTATCAATGATATTCATAGGATAATCCTGATCTTTCCACTTCCAGTTGGTTGCTGTGGCAGCAGAAGTAATTGTTATACCTCTTTCTTGCTCTTGCTCCATCCAGTCCATCGTAGCTGCACCATCGTGAACTTCACCTATTTTGTGAGAAAGTCCCGTATAGTATAGTACACGTTCTGTAGTTGTTGTCTTTCCGGCATCAATGTGAGCCGCTATTCCAATGTTTCGAAGAAATTTTAAGTCTCTAGCCATGGTTTGATTCTCTATCTAATTTTTTAAATCCGGTCTTAGGTTCTAAAGTGAGCAAAGGCTCTGTTGGCTTCAGCCATTTTATGTGTATCTTCTCTTTTCTTAACTGCAGCACCTTCGCCTTTAGCTGCTGCCATGATTTCATTGGCTAATTTTTCAGCCATTCCTTTACCATTTCTAGCTCTAGAATATTTAATAAGCCACTTCATCCCTACTGATACTTTTCTTGCAGGTCTTACTTCCACAGGAATTTGAAATGTAGCTCCACCAATTCTCTTTGATCTTACTTCGACTCCAGGCGTAATGTTTTGAAGTGCTTTTTTCCATACATCATGCGGATTCTCACCTGTTTTCTCCTGTACAATATCCATTGCACCATAGAATAGGTGATATGCTACCGTTTTCTTTCCAGCCCACATAAGGTTATTCACAAACTGTGTTACCATTATGTCATTGAATCTTGGGTCTGGTTGAAGTATTCTCTTTTTAGGCTTTCTTTTACGCATATCTCTTATTTTTTAGGTCTCTTAGACCCATATTTAGATCTTGATTGCAATCTTCCTTCTACACCAGCAGTATCTAGTGCCCCTCTTACTATTGTATATCTCACACCTGGTAAGTCTTTTACTCTCCCGCCTCTTAGTAAGACAATAGAGTGCTCTTGTAAGTTGTGACCTTCTCCAGGGATATAGGCAATAACCTCTATTCCATTCGTCAATCTTACTTTGGCGACTTTTCTAAGCGCTGAATTTGGCTTCTTCGGAGTTGTAGTATATACTCTTGTACATACTCCCCTTTTTTGTGGAGAACCCTCAAGTGCTCTAGACTTGCTTGTCTCGACGATTTTTTTCCTTCCTTTTCTAACCAACTGATTGATAGTAGGCATATATTACAATATTTACTGCTTTGAAAATTTGAGGTGCAAAGGTACTACAAACTTTTAGCATAGACAACAACAAATTATGATGGCCTCAGTGAAGATATAGTAATGAGAAAAACCCATATAAGATTAGCTGAAAGAGCTGATTTAGAGTCAATTAGAAAACTCGTTATAGAATTAGCCATATATGAAAAGGAACCGCTCGCTGTTACCGCCTCATTAGTGGACTACCATGCGGCCTATGATAGTGGTCTCATCAATTGCTTTGTAGCTGAGTCTGATGGCCATATCGTAGGAATGACCTTATTCTATGATACCTACTCCACCTGGAAAGGCAAAATGCTCTATTTGGAAGATTTCGTGGTTAAAGCTTCTTATAGAAGGTCAGGCATCGGTCAGCAATTATTTGAGGCCACAGTCAACCATGCAAAGCAAACACAGTGCAAACTGATTAAATGGCAAGTACTCGATTGGAATCAACTGGCCTTAGACTTTTATGAAAAACAAAATGCTACTATAGAAAAGGAATGGTGGAATGGAAAAATCATATTTTAATTAGAGCCAATCTCCCTAAAGTATTAGTCAAAGTCCGCCTAATTAAAATGTGATAGATTCTATACAGTAGTACTTATATATATTATAGATAGGGTGTCTAGAATGGATTTATGACCTTTGCCTTCTTTGTTTTACCTAGAATAGGTGCTACAACGTCTTTGATTGCTTTTTGGAGAATATGGAGTATGCGTTTCTTGTTATAATTTTCATGAATAATTAAACCGACCTCCCTCACTGGCACCGGCGACTCTATGGGGTATATGTTTTTCTGAACTTTTTTATTTTCTTGATTGGCTGCCAATTTAGGTATCAGGGTGACACCATTAGATTTCTGAATCAGATTTAAAATGGTAAGCATAGAGCTGCTCTTAATTATCAGATTGTTTTTCACTTTGCTCTTACTTTTTAGGTGACAGATTTTTTTTATCTGATTTGTCAGGCAATGACTTTCTTCCAGCAACCACAGTCTATCTATATCTATATCTTCCACACTATAACTTTTGGCTTTGATGGGTTGCTTTCTGGTATCATAGACTAAAAACTCCTCTTGAAACAGAGGGATGTTTTTAATCTCTTTATCCTGAATAGGTAGTGAGAGTATACCGACATCTATTTCCCTTAGTTTGATTCTCTCTATAATCTTATCAGTGGTTATCTCAAAAACAGAAAAATCTATCTCAGGAAAATCCTGCAGTAACTTGTCTAAAAATAGCGGCAGCAAGAAAGGCGCAAGCGTAGGAATAATGCCGATATTAAGGGTCCCTGTAAATTCTTTTTTGGTCTCTTGTACGAGGTCGTTTAGATTCTCCGATTCGTTGTAGACGACCTTAAACTGAGCTATAAGCTTTTCTCCTTCTGGAGTCAGTTCTATCGGTTTCTTTTTTCTATCGAAAAGTTCTAAGTCAAGTGCAAGTTCCAATTTCTTCACCATTGTGCTCAAGGTACTTTGGGTTACAAAACAGGATTCAGCTGCAGCACTAAAGCTCCCTGTTTTATGTATAGCAAGCACATATTTAATTTGACTTATAGATATTGACATCATCAATAGTTGTATGACAAATATAGTTATTGTAAATAAAGCGTTTTTCGGATTTTTGTAAAAAATAATAATATGGACAATTCTAACGGAGATATAAGTAAGTGCCCTTTTCACAATGGCGCCATGAAGCAAACCACAGCTGGTGGTGGCACCACAAATAATGACTGGTGGCCAAAGCAACTTAAACTTAATATACTAAAGCAGCATTCTAAGAAAACCAATCCTATGGATGAGGACTTTGATTATGTTGCTGCTTTTAATTCTTTGGACTATGATGGCTTAAAGAAAGACTTAGAAGCTCTTATGACGGACTCTAAAGATTGGTGGCCCGCTGATTTCGGACATTATGGGCCTTTCTTTATCAGAATGGCATGGCACAGTGCTGGCACCTATCGTACAGGAGACGGAAGAGGTGGTGGAGGTACTGGTCAACAAAGATTTGCCCCATTAAATAGCTGGCCAGACAATGGCAATTTAGATAAGGCACGTAGACTTTTGTGGCCTATAAAGCAGAAGTATGGAAATAAAATCTCATGGGCTGACCTGATGATACTTACTGGTAATGTAGCGCTAGAGTCTATGGGGTTCAAAACTTTCGGCTTTGGTGGTGGACGAGAAGATGTATGGGAACCTGAAGAGGATGTCTACTGGGGAATGGAAACGGTTTGGCTTGCAGGAGATAAAAGATATAGTGGAGATAGAGAATTAGAAAATCCGCTTGGCGCTGTGCAGATGGGGCTTATTTATGTCAATCCTGAAGGGCCAGAAGGTAATCCTGACCCACTTGCTGCTGCAAAAGATATCAGAGAGACCTTCGCTCGGATGGCAATGAACGACGAAGAAACAGTCGCACTTATTGCAGGAGGCCATACTTTCGGAAAAGCACATGGAGCTGGTGATGATGCCCTAGTAGGTGTAGAACCAGAAGGTGCTCCAATAGAATACCAAGGTCTAGGATGGAAAAGTGCTCATGCTTCTGGCAAAGGAGGTGATGCTATCACAAGTGGACTGGAAGTCATCTGGACTCAGAAACCGACTGAATGGACTAATCTGTTTTTCAAGAATTTGTTTGAGCACGAATGGGAGCTGACTAAGAGTCCTGCAGGAGCTCAGCAGTGGGTCGCAAAAAATGCGACGGATATGATGCCAGATGCATTTGATAGTTCTGTAAGTCATAAGCCAACTATGCTTACTACAGACCTCTCTCTTAGATTCGATCCAGCATATGAGAAAATCTCAAGGAGATTTTATGAAAACCCAGACGTTTTTGCAGATGCCTTCTCTAGAGCATGGTATAAGTTAACGCATAGAGATATGGGACCTAAGATTAGATACCAAGGACCAGAGGTACCACAAGAAGAATTAATTTGGCAAGACCCTCTCTCTTACTCTGATAGTTCTAAGCTTTCTAATTCTGATGTAACCGCGCTTAAGATAGCCATACAAGATTCTGGACTTTCAGTTTCTGAACTTGCTGAGACAGCTTGGGCTTCCGCATCTACTTACAGAGGATCAGATATGAGAGGAGGTGCCAATGGAGCTAGAATCAGGTTAGCACCTCAAAAATTTTGGGAAGTCAATAAGCCTGCTCAACTTAATATGGTAATAAGTGCCTACGAGAAAATACAAGGTTCAATTAATAGTAAAGTTTCTATTGCTGACCTTATTGTATTGGGAGGCAATGTAGCCATTGAGTTAGCAGCACAAGAAGCTGGAGTGAACATAGAAGTGCCATTTACTTCAGGAAGAGTAGATGCGTCTCAAGAACAAACTGACGTAGAGTCATTTTCAGTTCTCGAACCTGCTGCCGATGGATTCAGAAATTATGTCAAAGGACAATTCAGCATTGGATCTGAGCACTTGCTTATAGACAAGGCTCAACTCTTGACATTGACTGCACCTGAAATGACTGTACTTATAGGAGGACTAAGAGTACTCGGTGTAGGCAGTGCAAAACACGGAATACTTACTGAGAATATTGGTACACTGGATAATGCTTTCTTTAGAAATCTATTAGACATGGATTCTAACTGGGTAGGATTAGATGATCACAAAGAAACCTATTCAGCGACCTCTGCTAAAACAGGTAAATCTAAATGGACAGCTACAAGAGCGGATTTGGTTCTCGGTTCTAACGCTGTGCTAAGATCTCTTGCAGAAGTATATGCTTGCGATGATTCCAAAGAAAAATTTGTTCGAGACTTTGTCAAAGCATGGACCAAGGTTATGAACTTGGATAGATTTGATTTGCAATATGGAACTCCATCTGCTTAAGCTAATAATTACTTATAGTTAATTTCCAATTATGCTTTTCTGAAATTTAGATTTACAGATAATGAGAAATAAAGTCTGACACATTGTTGTCAGGCTTTTTTTCATTCTAGACGAACATAATTTTATTGTAACGTACTTTTAAGTTGTATATCTTAAATATACGTTGTATTATTGCTTTATAAAGTTTAGCCCATGTTACGTCTGACAAAAGCAGAAGAGGAAATTATGCAAATGATTTGGTCATATGGACCTTGCACTGTTTCCCAACTCATCACAAAGATGGAAAAACCACATCCACCTCATAGCACCATTTCGTCTATAGTCCGCATCCTAGAGAAGAAGGAATTTGTAGACCATAAGACCTATGGAAGAACACATGAGTACTTTGCCACAGTCCAAAAAGACGCCTATTCTAAATTCTCATTGACCAATCTTGTTAAAGGTTACTTCGAGGGGTCAATGGACAATCTTGTTTCATTTTTAGTAAAGGAAAATGATCTTAGCCTGAAGGATCTGTCGGAATTCATGGATAAGGATCAGAATAATAAATCATCTAAATGACGACCATGAATACTATGATACAATACGGCATTGATGTGACAATTGCTTGGTCTGTTCTACTCGGCATCTATTTGCTTTTCTTACGCAAGGAAACGTTCTTCAGAACGAATCGTCTATTCCTCATTAATTCATTGTGGCTTGGTATCGTGATACCTTTGCTTAAGTACATTCCCATTTCATTTAGCGAAAGTGACGGTGTCATAATCGATGCCGTGATTTTTATATCTGAAGGTACTACTATCCCTATAGCAGCAGTCTCAGATGAAACGAGTATAACTTTAATAACCTGGGAGAATCTATTATTGGCAATTTATTTTGTTGGTGTTGCAGTCGTACTCACCAGATTTCTATTAGGTCTCTTTAAGATTAGAAAAATATACACCGAAGGTGAGAAACAAGTTTGTGCTAATTGTACAGTCGTCATTACTGATAGGACAATTTTACCATTCTCATTTTTGGACAAGGTTTTCCTTAATAGATCCTACTTAGAGAATAGTCATTTTCAGAATATCTTAGATCACGAGATGACGCATATAAAACACAGACACACTTATGATGTGCTCCTTGTAGAACTCGTATCAATCCTATTCTGGTGGAATCCATTTATTTATTTATACAAAAGAGAAATCAAACAAAATCATGAATACATAGCAGATGCCTATGCATCTAATCAAACACATACAGAGAATTACGGCCAGATTCTTTTAGGGCATAGCTCATCCGGACTCGAGCTTGCCCTAACTAATCAATTTTTTAATTCACATTTAAAAAAACGTATTAATATGTTGTACAAAAAGAAGTCGGCTAGACACAAGATGAGCAGGTACCTAGTCTTGATTCCGTGCCTATTGTTTTTAAGTATTCTTTTTTCCTCAAATTCATTGAAGAATAAAAATACACTAGACCCCAAATTGAGTATTAATCATGATGGACTAGAAGGCAGAGACTTAGTCGAAGAGGACATACTATCATTATTGGAAATTATTACTGGGAAAGAAAATGAATCTGAAATCAAATTTAATACATGCATTAACAGAGAAGGAAAAGTTGTGTTTGCTGAGTTACTGAAGGAAACAACTACATTAATTAGTCCTAAAGAGCAGAAAAATATTCTAAGGACTTATTATAGTAATTTCAAATATTCAGCAGATGAGAATGCTCCCAAAGAAGAATGTGGGCAGGTTACAATTAAGGTCATTAACTTAAATCAAAAATCAATACATAACCAGACAAATGACAATAGCGACTTAACGCAAGAAACATATGTATCAGAAGAATCTAAGGGTTTCAATAAATCAAAGATCAACGCTTCTTTGGTTACTAATCAAAATGAGATTACCCTTATAATAAATGCAAATGGTGAGTATATTTTTAATAACGTAATACTTGCCAAGAATGAACTAAATGACTTTCTGAGTACCACTTTACTAACAATGGATAATAAAGCTAATGCATCTTTAGCTATTGTCACTCCAGCAATAACACCATGGGACAGAGTAAATGAAGCTATCCAAATTGCAGAGTCATTAGATATTAGTACCTATATCGCTACAAAACAAAATGAGACAGAAGATAAAGCAACAAATAATGATTTAGTACTTATAAAAAAATCTAAAACCACGGGTCCACTCAGAATAGGAATGGCATATCCCTATGAATTAAAAAGCAATTCAGGACCACTGAGAAAAGAGGTGGAAATCACACTAAGTAATAGCGATCTAGCTTCAGTGGAAACCGCAGAAAACAGCTGGACGGAAAACAGTGTAGATCTATTTGTAGTACCGAAGAAACCCACTAAAACAGGAGAGCCATTTTACCTTACTTGTTTTGATGGACAAAATGAAGTAAAAACAGAGTTGGTTATAGAAGATAAGAAGCCCATTCAAATTCAGCTAAATAAGCCACAGCAGAAACCCATAACCTATGTGTCAGAGAGAACGTATTATACAGAAGGAATGCAAGATCCTCTCATAGTCATAAATGGTAAAATATCTGAATCGAAGGAAGAGCACTATTTTACAGAGAGCTTGATTAAAAATGTCCAAGTACTAGAAGGTCAGGAGGCAACATCCAAGTACGGTGACAAAGCTATCAACGGTGTTATAGAGTTTTCGACAGCTCATAGAACGCATCCTGTTTCTAAAGCAAAATCAGATCAGGAAATATTCAAAGTAGTAGAGGAGATGCCTCGTTTTCCAGGGTGTGAAGATCAAGGTCTTTCTGATCAAGCGCTTGAGGATTGTGCTAAAAACAAGATGCTTAAGTTTATATATACCAACATCAAGTATCCTGCTATTGCAAGACAGAATAAGGTTCAGGGCATGGTTGTCGTACAATTTATTGTCAATGAAGATGGGAAAACATCCGATTTTAAGATTGTCAGATCCATAGATGGTAGTTGTGATGATGCCACACTGGACATGTTACAAACTATGGCTGACAAACATACTTGGATACCTGGCAAGCAGAGAGGAAAAGCCGTGAAGGTATTATACACTTTACCTGTCAAATTTAAGTTGCGTGACGACGAGAAAAAACAGGTTTCAGAATCGACAAAATCAGAAACTGAGATCGGCAAATTACTACCAATAAAGAATTTTGACGATTGTGAAAATCCAGCTGTTATTATAGATGGAAAATATATCGAATCGAAAGTAATTGATGATCGATTAAAATCTGATGTCCTAAATGATATTGATCCAGAGACGATAAAGGGGATTAGCGTTTTTATTAAAGATGGGATACCTGAAGAGTGGATAGAATTTAAAGACAGATGTATGTTAATCGTCGTAGAACTTAAGGATGATATAAAAGAATCAGAAGTTATTACTATAGAGGCAATGCCGGGCTCAGCAAAAAATAGTGAAAAGACAGCACTCACTTTATTAGGCAACCCTGTGGCAAATGGCGTTCTTGAATTTACCTACGCTTCTGAATTGAGTGAAGACCTACATATTGATATCCATGATCAAAATGGAAAGCTTATAAAATCGGAAGTACGTGGTTCTACTGGAAAGAGAATGACTGAAAAAATATCTTTAGATAGCGTTATTCCAGGAAACTATATACTTAGAATAAAACAAGGTGAAGCCACTTCACTGAAAAAATTTGTTGTTCTGTAAGTTCAGTAACGACAACTAATAAAATAAAATGGGTTTGAAGAATTGCTTCTTCAAACCCATTTTTGATTTATGAACCTATCTTTTAATTTTTGGTTACACGTTCATCGTAAAGAGTACTTTTATACTTATACCTTACAAGCAAGTTAAAACGCATACTCAAACCCAAGTTGCAATCTCCACCTTGAATTAAATGTATCCACTATCCATGGACGTGTATCTAATGGAATATCAAAGGTGAATTCTGGTTGGAAGTCCGTGATACCTTCGAAGCCTAATAAGCTAAAGCTAGAATTAACCACATTAGGCACAAAATATTGTTTTCCCCACGAAGAGTTCACAGCATTAAGGATATTAAACACATCCATTTTAAAGGAAGCCCTGTTTCCGCCTTTAGTAGATAAATTAAATTTAAAACTCATATCGACGCTGTGATTCCAAGGTGTACGTCCGCCATTTCTCACAGTACTGCTTCCTCTATTTTCATCCAAATAGTCTACACTACTTATATAAGCATCAAGAGATTGCCATTGTTCTTCTACAGTAACCAAATTTCCATTAATATCAGTAAAGTCTATCAGATTAATTTCCGATTCATTAGCAGGTACATATATAAGGTCATTACGGGAAGAACCATCTCTATTTAAATCACCTTGATAGACAAAAGTGAATGGGGTTCCAGATCGTCCATTGTATAGAAGACTTACTTCTAAGCTATGATGTCCAATACCAAAACTATATGATTGTAAGAAATTAAGTTTATGTCTTAAGTCATGATTAGAAAAAGATAACTCAGGGTCATTGCCGAATAAGGCTTGATTCCATTCATAATTAGCGGCAGGACTACTTCTCACTGTACTACTAATATCTTTACTCACCCCATATGTATACCCGATATAGCTATAGGAATTACCAGACTTTCTTTCTCCTGTCAATGTGACATTGTATCTATATCCTTGATTCGTATTTGTCAGTACAAAAATATTGGTGAAGCTCTGATCTATTTTCACTTCATCACCACTGGTATTGTAGAACAATCTATTGTCTGCGCCTTCAAACTGAGCTAAATTTTCAGTCCTGTTTATCGTTTGGAAAAACAGTCCTTGCAGCACATTTGTATAGCTAAATTCAGCTGCAAACTTCCAAATTTCTCCTTTCTGCCATTCTATACCCACATTGGTTTTCCAATCTCTAGGAAATTTGAAATCTGGATCCAGCAGATTAACTTCTGTTAGTCCAGGCTGCACTTCAATCAAGTCACTAAGTTCTGTCAATTGCACTTCCTCGCCTCCTGGTCTTATATCTATATTGAAGTAATCCGTCCCAGATATGTAGTCGAAATACCCAAACCACAAATAAGGTAGCTTACCTGAAAACAATCCTGTACCACCAGTCACCGACCATCCTGAATCGTCAAACTTATAATCTAAGCTTACTCGCGGATTCCATTGTAGATTATTGGATAAGCGATTATTGAACCTATTGAAATTTTCTGAATTGCTAATGAGTGGACTGATAGGAAGTGCTTCTGTCAGATATTGCATATCCAATCTTATTCCAAAAGACAACTTAAGTTGATTTGAGATAGACCACTTATCTTGCAAGTAGGCAGCGCCCTCTAATACGCCAAAGGTTCCCGCAGGATTATTTTGTACAAAATCGAAATTATTATTTGAAGGGTCCACATTATAGACTCCCCTTATCCGTGAAGGTCTATCATTAAGAAAGTTATCAAGGGAAGAATACTCCCATCTGCCATTCCAAGCTGATAAGAACCCGTAATCGACATCATTTAACTGCAGAAGGAATCCTCCACTGATAGAGTGATCTTCCATAACAAAAGACAACTTATCTGTAATCTGAAGTGTCTTGAATGCCGTATTAAAGACTGACGCTTCTCTATATGTGCCAGCAAATACTCTTGATGATGCTGAGGTGGCAATCTGGATATGCGGGAACAAATCTCCATCAAAAGTTCTGCCTTCTACAACAGAATTGAAACTGATATTTAGCTTATTAAAAAACTGACTGAAGTTAGATTTCAGTTCTAATACTGTACTACTAGATCTACTATTATGCCTAAATCCTTGATTTCCAAAATTGAAAATATTACTACTCCATTCTAGGTTATCAGCAAAACCACTTACATAGTTACTCCTAAAGGTAAGCTTGTGGTATTTGTTAATGATATAATCAAGACGTCCAAAAACTTTTGTGCTTTGCACTGTATTAGACGCTCCTTGAAATGCGCCTGTATCGTAATTATAATTTTCTAAGAGGTGGTTTCTAACTCTGGTGGCATCTTCTAGAGATATATCAGACTCTGGTGAGCCAGGTGCATTAGCCAGTGGTGTCACAGACTTCGCAAACTCTACATTTGCGAAATAAAACAACTTATCTTTTATTATGGGGCCTCCTGAATTTAACCCAAGCTGATAGTCCGAAAAATCAGTTCTTGTTATCTCATTACCATCAATACGTCTTCCCAGAGTAGCCTGATTATTTCCAAAGCCAAAAACACTATGCTCAAAATTATTGGTACCATTCTTAGTGACGATATCAATATTGGCGCCATTAAAGTTGCCGACACTGACATCAAATGGGGTTAGTTTAATTGATAATTCTTTTATAGCTCCAAATCCAATTGGCTGTGACTTAGACAAACTTCCAGGAGTGCCACTTGCCTGAGAGCCTGCCGAACCACTAGCTGGTTCTTGGAAGCCGATAATATCATTGGTAGCTACACCATCTATATTTAGATTATTGAATCTATGGCTAGCACCGCCAAAGGAATTCAGGTTATTCTGAGGATTGATTCTGGATAATTCTTGGATACTCCTGACTATGACGGGTATATCATCGATTAAATCTTCACCTACTGCATAACCAGCACCATCTTTCACTACACGACTAGATGATATCGTGATTTCTTCTATCTCCTGAGAATCGGGAACCATGGTCGTATTATATACGGCCTCTTGTCCTAGTTTAACAGTTAAGGGATTAGAAACCATATTTCTATATCCTACAAACATGACTTCGATAGTATAAAGAGATGGCGTCAAATTATGAAACTGAAAAGCACCATCATCCTGAGTATATACACTATAGGTGGCATTTGTTGCTTGATCTCTGGCCGTTACCGTTGCAAAAGGCAATGAACCACCTTCCTCATTATAGATAACTCCAGATATACTTCCGGTCGTTTCCTGAGCTATACCTTGGTTTATTAATACAGTAAGCAAGAGTAGACACAAAAGCAAAAACCTCATATACATAGGAAAAGATATAAATACTTGCCAAAAATAATCGCTAAACTAACTATTAGATTGTCTCGAGAGTCCTTAATCTTTACTTAAGCTCTCGTACAGAAGACATTGTCATCTTAAAGGCAGACTAATCATTCTATTGTATGATTATTTAACCTAACTGGTTGCGTTTCCAAGTGGTATTAATCAGATAAGGATTCTGCCTGACGAAATGATCTCGGTGATTTACCCATTTTGGTCTTGAATAATCTGGAAAAGTAGGCTGGTTCGCTATACCCTAATTCAAAACAGATCTCCTTAAAGCTTAAGTCTGAATATTTTATAAGTCTAACAGCTTCTGTCATCAGTCTATTATTCAGCATTTCCTTTGGTGTCTTACCTATCTTTTCCTGAGTGATATTCAGTAATTTTCTCTTATTTATACCTAGAGAGCTATAATAGAACTCGAGGTCATGAGCTGTTTTAAAATGGTCTTCTATAAGAAGGATATATCTGTGAAGGATAGTGTCTTGACCTTCCGTCTCATGGAGATTTTGTTCAAAGGTCGCTCGAATCTTGGTTTTTATCCTAGAAAGAATAGTCAATAAAATGAACTGAAGGGTATCTGTATTACTCTTCGCTGTAATTCCAAGATGTTCTTGGTGCAGTTCTTCTAGGTTGTACCATATAATCCTAGCTTCAGATTTGGTCATATGAAGTGCATTGGAATTAGTCAACATCTGTAACAAAGTATAGTCGACAGCGTACTTACTCATCTCAGCTGGAATCATGTCCTCTTTGTACCTTAATATATACCCCTTGAGATTCGTGCCTTCATGAAAAATATGGACCTGGCCTTGACCAATTAGATAGATTGTATTGGCTACTAGTTTAAATATCTTCCCGTCTATAGAATGGTATCCCTTCCCAGATTGCAGAAATATTATCTCTTGAAAAGTATGTCTATGAGGAGGCTCTGATACTTGGTTTGGTTTTATATGCTGCACCAACTCTCTAATCTCCATCATGCCCCCATTATCAATGTCTGTGAACAGGATATTGGATCTACTAGTGACTATCATACAGATTAAAGATATGTCGAATCATGAACTTTTGTGCAATATTTCTTGCGCTTTTGTGCAAACCTAATTGCCGCCCACTAATTACCTTTATGAATAACCAAGAAACCTTTAATTTCTAAAATCAACCATGCTAACGCTAAACGCTGAACAGATTGAGCTACAAGCTTTGAGAATGGATAAAGCAGAGCAGGAGCGACTACAGACTAAACCACCTACGACTTTTCATCCAGATATGACGATTGATGATGCTTATCACATTCAAGATAAGTGGATGGAAATCAAGAAAGCGAGAGGACGAAAGGTGGTAGGCCATAAAGTTGGATTGACTTCCAAAGTCATGCAGGCTGCCATGTCTATAGATGAACCAGATTTTGGGATTCTACTGGATGATATGGTTTTTGAACATGGTGCTACTATCAAAGTTGACCAGTTTCTTGACCCTAGAATAGAAGTAGAAATTGCTTTTGTACTCAATCGAGATTTGACTGAAGCTGATAGTACAGTGGCGCATATCATTGAAGCTTCCGAACGCATTGTCCCAGCGCTGGAATTGATTGCTGCACGTTCATTTAGATTGGATCCAGAAACAGGCTATAAAAGAACCGTCAAAGATACTATCTCAGATAATGCTGCTAATGCAGGCATCATACTAGGAAACACATCTATTCCAAAGACCGTAGCTTTAGAATGGGCAGGTGCGGTAATACGTCGGAACGACACAATAGAAGAATCTGGAATAGCAGGCGCTGTTCTTAATCATCCAAGTAATGGGGTACTTTGGCTAGTCCAAAAGTATGCTAGCATAGGACGTCAGTTAAAGGCTGGTCAAATCATATTAGCAGGCTCATTTACAAGACCTGTAATCGTATCAACAGGTGATAAAATCGTTGCTGATTTCAATCAATTTGGAACTGTAGAATGTCAATTTATATAAATGGAAATCAGAAAAAATAAAATCAAAGAATATTTTAGAACAGGCAAATCCACTATTGGCATCTGGAGCGGCATTCCTCATCCCTACGCTGTAGAAATATGTGCTGGGGCAGGATTTGACTGGGTGCTGTTGGATGGAGAGCATTCGCCATATGATCTTAACTCTATCCTTACTGCGCATCAGGCTATTTCCAGTTTTGACACTGGTGTAGTCGTTAGACCCCCTTCTAAGGATCCAATTTTAATAAAGCGTCTGTTAGACATAGGCGTACAATCTTTGTTAATCCCAGTAGTGGAGACTGCAGAAGAAGCCGCAGATCTTGTAAGAGCAATCACCTACCCTCCACAAGGCATACGCGGCGTTGGCTCAGCCTTGTCTAGAGCAGCACAGTGGAAACGTGTACCAGATTATTTCCAAAAAGTCCAGGATGAACTTTGCTTAATCATACAAATAGAAACGGTAAAAGGGATGGAAAACATAGAGGCTATATGTGCAGTGGAAGGTGTAGATGGTGTCTTTATAGGCCCAGCAGATTTAGCAGGATCTATGGGAATGATAGGACAACCAAGTAGTGATAAAGTCAGAGCAGAAGTAGTAAGAGGACTTAATATTATAAAAGGCTCTGATAAGGTACCAGGCGTATTGGCAGTAACAGAACCCATCGTAAAAGAGTACAGAAAAGCCGGTGCCAAATTTATTGGCGTAGGTGTGGATCTTATCGCCTTAGCCAAAGCAACGACAGATATGGCTAATAAATTCAAAGTCAATTAATTAAGAAATATGTATGAAAAAAATAAAAAGGTATTAGCGGAGGCACTGAAAAAACTATCTCAAGATGGGGTATCAAACTTCATCAACGGAAAGAGTGTACCTGCCACAAGTGGAGAGACCTTTGACAACCACTCACCAGTAGATAATGCTTTCATCTGCAAAGTCGCCAAATCCAGCAATGAAGACATCAACAATGCTTCTAAAGCGGCAAGCGAAGCCTTTCTTACTTGGCGTAAAATGCCTCATAAGGAAAGAAGAAATATTCTATATGCAATCGCGGACAAAATAGAGGAAAATGCAGATACCATCTCAGTTCTTGAATCGTATGATACTGGTCAGCCGATTAGATTTATGAAAAAAGCGGCAATCAGAGGTGCAGCCAACTTTAGGTATTTTGCTGACAAGGTCATCGATGCACCTAATGGGTTATCTACTCCTGATACCAACCATTTGAATTTCACAGTAAAGCAACCGATTGGGCCTGTGGGTGTCATTACACCTTGGAATACCCCATTTATGCTAACGACTTGGAAAGTTGCACCAGCCTTAGCTGCCGGCTGTACAGTGGTACATAAGCCAGCAGAACTTAGTCCAGTGACTGCTACCCTACTCTGCCAAATCGCACATGAAGCGGGGCTTCCTGAAGGGGTGTGGAATCTAGTTCATGGTTTTGGAGAGACAGCAGGTAAAGCATTAACTGAACACAAACTAATTAAAGCAATAGCATTTATAGGAGAGACGACCACAGGAAGCCTCATCATGCAGCAAGGCGCCCCTACACTTAAGCGTGTACATCTTGAATTGGGTGGACAAAATCCTACAATTGTGTTTGAAGATGCCGATTTAGATAGAGCTTTAGATTCTGCCATATTCATGAAATATAGTCTCAATGGTGAACGATGTACATCGGGAAGTCGACTATTGCTACAACGTTCCATCTATGATGACTTTGTGGTTAAACTAGCTGATCGAGTAAAGCGTATTAAAGTTGGTGACCCACTAGACCCAGATACAGAAATAGGTCCAATGATTCACCAAACTCATCAGAACAAAGTGCTTAGTTATGGTAAAATAGGACAAGAAGAAGGTGCCAAACTTATGGCAGGCGGTGGAAAGATAGAGAGAAATGGATGCTATGTCCAACCCACTTTGTTCATTGATGCGGATAAGGATATGCGTATCAGTCAAGAAGAAGTCTTCGGTCCCTTTCTTACAGTAATCCCTTTTGATACCGAAGAGGATGCTGTAGCAATAGCCAATTCTGTTAGATATGGATTGACGGCCTACATATGGACAAAAGATTCCTCTAGAGGTCATAGAATGGCACTCAATGTAGAATCAGGTATGGTCTGGGTCAACTCACAAAATGTCAGGCACCTGCCTGCACCATTTGGTGGTGTAAAATACAGTGGTATAGGTAGAGATGGCGGTGAGTACAGTTTTGACTTTTACATGGAAACTAAAAATATTTCTGTTGCCTTAGGCGATCACCATATTCCACAACTTGGCGCTAAGTAATTATAGTAAAAATTAACATCTAGAATAAATGGCTTTAGTACCACATAATTTCGATTTACCATTTAATATACAAAGATGCAGTCATGTACATTGTATTGTTACAGACCTCGACGAAAGTCGTCGCTTCTATGTAGATATCATGGGTATGATAGAAACTGAAAGGACAAACAATACATTGTTCTTGAGAAGCTTGGAAGAAAAAAATCATCACTCATATGTTCTAGAACAAGGAGACAAGGCAGAAGTCATCGCACTAGGTTTCAAAGTGGCTTTTGATAAAGATTTAGATGCTTTGGAAATTCATTTTAAAAATCTAAACCTTTATACTCAATGGGTACAGAGACATGGTGAAGAAAGAACCTTAGCCGTCAGAACACCTATAGGATTACCGTTAGAATTTCATGCCAAACAACAACGCGTCCCTACGATGATGAGAGAATTCTCGAAATACAAAGGATTAAGTCCACTTCGCTTCGACCATATAAACTGCTTTACACCTAATTGTCAGAGCACCTACGAATTCATGGTGCAACAGTTGGGATTCAGACTGACAGAGTATACACTGACAGAAAAAGGAGACATGTGGGCAGCATGGACACATAGAAAAGGAAATGTACATGATATGGCGATGACTAATGGCAAAGGACCTCGACTACATCATACTGGAATCTGGACAGCGAGCATCAATAATATCATACATCTCCTAGATGTGATGGCTTCTGAGGGTTATGTAGAAAATATAGAGAGAGGACCTGGCAGACATGGTATATCCAATGCTTTCTTCCTTTATATACTTGACCCTGATGGCCATAGGCTAGAACCGTTTACTTGTGATTACTTGACTATAGATACAGACTGGGAACCGTTATCGTGGGACCTCAGAGACCCCAAAAGGCAGACGCTATGGGGTGCACCTGCACCTAAGTCTTGGTTTGAGCATGGTAGCACTTTTAGAGGAATAGATGTAAGAGAATCCGATATAGAATCTAATCCTATTATTGCAGGGTTTGATGACGTCGCTTAATAAATAAACTAGAAATATTTATGCCACATATTACATTAGAATGCACCGACAATGTTGATATGGATTTTGCGAGTTTCTTTGCTCAATTATCTAATCAACTTATTGACACTGGGCACGCATCCAAGATGGGTATTAAATGTAGAGTACTAAAGACGAAAGAGTACTTTATTATAGATGGTAACAAGGACTATAAAATGGTAAATCTACTTTACAGATTGAGAGAAGGAAGACCACCAGAAGTTCTTAAAGCATTTTCAGAAATTGGCATCGATTTATTAAAAACACATCTCAGTAAAGAAGTCGATTCAAAACAGATTATTCTATCTACCGAAGTTAAAGAACTTATCAAAGGTCAAGATATTACTTTCAATTCAATTAGATAAAAATATGGAAGGCATAAAAAACAAAGCATTACTAAAAACAGATTGTTACATAAATGGTGAATGGTGTACAGCTTCTGACGACAAGACAATGGAAGTAAGAAGCCCTTATTCCCAAGCGTTATTAACTACCATACCAGACATGAATGTATCCGATTGTAGAACCGCTATTAAGGCCGCACATCATGCATTTAAGGAATGGAAAAATTTCTCTGCAGGAAAGCGATCTAGAATACTTAAAAAATGGTATCAATTACAACTAGACAATATAGATGACTTGGCAACCATCCTAACTATGGAACAGGGAAAGCCTCTTGCCGAAGCCAAAGGGGAAATTAGATATGGTGCAAGTTTTGTGGAGTGGTTCGCTGAAGAAGCAAAGCGGCTATACGGTGATGTGATTCCAGGTCATGGAAGAGATAAAAGAATCACAGTCATCAAACAACCTGTCGGCGTTGTCGGTGCTATTACCCCATGGAATTTTCCGAGTGCCATGATTACAAGGAAAGTAGCTCCTGCACTTGCAGCGGGTTGCACTGTTGTTATCAAGCCGTCAGAGCTAACCCCACTTTCTGCGCTAGCCTTAGCGGAGTTAGCTGACCAAGCTGGTTTTCCTAAGGGTGTCCTTAATATTATAACGACAAATGATGCGCCTGCTATTGGAGAGGAACTCACCGGTAACTCACTCATTAAAAAGATATCATTTACTGGGTCTACTGCTGTAGGTAAGATACTATTAAGACAATCTGCAGATAGTGTCAAAAAGGTTTCTTTAGAATTAGGCGGTAATGCCCCATTTATTGTTTTTGATGATGCAGACATAGATGATGCTGTTAAAGGTGCCATCGCTTCAAAATTCAGAAATGCAGGACAAACTTGTATTTGCTCTAACAGGATATTTGCACAGGCAGGTATCTATGATGAGTTCGTTAGTAAATTAGCAGCAGCAACTAAAGAGCTCTCATTAGGGAATGGATTAGAAGCATCTACAGTCGTTGGTCCACTTATAGAGCAAAAGGCATTGGCTAGAGTTTCAGAAGTGGTGGAGGATGCCAGAACTCAAGGTGCACAAATATTGGCTGGCGGACAAGTATCGTCAGTCAATGAATTAATATATGAACCTACTATTATTACTAATCCTACAACAGATATGAAGGTCTTCACTAATGAGATTTTTGGACCTATCGCACCTATCTTCAAATTTGAAACTGAAGAAGAAGCTATTGCCCTAGCCAATGACACCAACTACGGTTTGGCATCTTATTTTTACGGAAGAGATTATGCTCGGATATGGCGAGTAGCAGAAGCATTAGAATTTGGAATGGTAGGCATTAATAGTGGTATGATATCAACAGCTGTAGCGCCCTTCGGTGGTGTGAAAGAAAGTGGATTTGGAAGAGAGGGTTCTAAGTATGGGATTGAAGAGTATGTCAATATAAAGTACATGTGCTGGGGCGGAGTACAATAATTATAGATTAAAAGATAAAAATGAAATTTGTAACATATAAAATTAATGAACGCATTACATACGGCTCTGTCGTAGAAAACGATGGTAAGATATCGGTTACTGATATCGGCATCCAATACGGTAATAACCTAAGAAAGTGGATTGAATTGGATGCCATGGACAAGTTGAAAGAAATTTCAAAAGGTCTTCCTACTGCTTACAATGAAGACCAGATAGAATATCTGCCACCAGTTATCACAGGACAAAAAATTGTCTGCATAGGTGTCAATTATGCTAAGAGAAATGCAGAGTACAAAGACGACTCTGCGCTGCCGAAATACCCAAGTGTATTTCTTAGGTACCACGACTCATTTGTCGGTCATGGCCAGAATATCAATCGACCTCCTGAATCCCCTCAATTAGATTACGAAGGAGAAATAGTCATTATAATAGGTAAAGCGGGACGTCGAATCCCAAGAGAATCAGCACTAGACCATATAGCTGGATTAACGCTTATGAATGAAGGCACAATAAGGGACTGGGTACGTCATGCAAAATTTAATGTCACTCAAGGAAAGAATTTTGACAATACAGCCGTCATTGGTCCTTGGATGATTACCGCGGATGAAATACCTGATTATAATAATCTTCACATCCAAACAAAGATTAATGGAGAGATAAGACAAAAGGACAACACCTCGAATCTGATGTTCCCTTTTGACTATATTATCTCCTACCTAAGTACATTTATGACTTTAAAGCCAGGAGACATGATATCTACAGGTACCCCAAATGGTGCAGGCGCTAGATTTGACCCACCAATATATTTGGTTCCAGGAGATGTAGTGGAGATAGAGGGCGCCGGCGTAGGTGTTCTGAGAAATGGTGTTGTAGATGAAATAGTATAACTAAGAACCATGATTCAACTTACTGATAGATTACAGGAATTTCTCAAAAGAAAAATTCACACCCATTACATTAATGGCAGCTATTCTCAAGGGAATGCTGGAGCTACCATAGACATCGTAAATCCAGCAAACGAAAAAATTATCAGTAGTATCAATGTAGGAACCAAAACAGAAGTAGATATTGCTGTCAATGCAGCTACAGAAGCTTTTCATCATGACAGTCCATGGAGAAAGATGAATCCTGACATGAGAGCTCAGGTCCTATACAAGCTAGCTGAATTAATTAAAGCACATAGTGAAACCATCGCCCAACTTGTCACACTAGAAAATGGTAAACTTCTAAAAGATGCCAAAGGTTCGGATGCAGGCGGTGCGGCAAAGACCTTTCGATATTATGCAGGATGGACTACCAAAATAGAAGGGGAGACACTGGATCTATCACAACCGCAGAAAGGAGGAAAGCAAAATTTTGCATTTACCAGAAGAGAGCCCATTGGTGTTGTCGCTGCTATAGTGCCATGGAATTTCCCTGTTTCTATTGCCGCCTGGAAAGTAGCTCCTGCACTGGCTGCAGGATGTACTGTTGTATTGAAGCCGAGTGAGGAAACACCATTCTCTGCCCTACTCTTGGCTGAGTTAGCTACAGAAGCAGGTATTCCTGATGGCGTTTTCAACGTTGTACTAGGCGATGGACCAACCACAGGTGCCGCTCTGACAAACCATCCTAAAGTAAAAAAAGTCACATTCACAGGTTCCATAGCCACAGGAAAAACGATTGGTAAATCAGCGCTAGAAAATATGGCAGGTATGTCTCTAGAGTTAGGTGGAAAATCTCCAGCGATTGTCTTTGATGACGCCATCGATTTTGATGCTGCAGCCAAAGGTGTTGCTGCAGGTATCTTTAGAAATCAAGGGCAGGTTTGCGTTGCCGGTTCACGGGTGTATATCCAAAGAAATGTTTTTGACGAGGTCTTAGAGAAGATTTGCAAGATAGCAGAGAAAATGAAAATATCTCATGGATTCGACCAATCAGCAGAAATGGGTCCACTTGCCTCCCGAGCACACTTAAACAAAGTTTGCACTTATATTCAGAGAGGTATAGATGATGGCGCAAAACTAGTAAGTGGAGGAACTACTCTTGAGGGAGATGGCTTCTTTCTAAAGCCAACTATATTCAGTACGGAAGAGAATAATCATGTCATACTTCAAGAAGAAATATTCGGGCCTGTGCTAGTAGCTGTACCATTTGACAATATAGAACATGCGATTACGATGGCTAATGATTCCATTATGGGTCTCGCCGCTACCGTATGGACAAAGGATATTTCTAAAGCTATGACCATGATTCAGCGATTAGAGGCAGGTGTTGTCTATGTGAATTCACCTGTTAGGTCAGACCCCAATTTACCTTTGGGTGGCTATAAGCAATCAGGTATAGGTAGAGAGTTAGGAAAGGTGGGGCTATATAATTACACAACTTTAAAATCAGTAAATATTGTTTTCTAACTATTAACCACAATCTATATTAAATAAAAGAAATATGAACTTAACGGGAGGACAGGCGGTCGTGAGATGCCTTATTAATGAAGGTGTAGATACGATATTTGGGCTGCCTGGCGTCCAGAATGATTGGCTATATAATGCGTTGTATGACTATAGAGATGAAATAAGGGTTATACATACTCGCCACGAACAAGGTGCTGGATATATGGCGCTAGGATACAATCTTGCTTCTGGTAAAGTAGGTGTAACTAATATTGTACCTGGTCCAGGGTTCCTTAATAGTTCTGCTGCATTGGCTACAGCATGGGGACTGAATGCTAAAGTGCTGTCACTTGTAGGTCAGATTCCTCTTAAAGCACAAGGAAAAGCCAGAGGTGTTCTCCATGAGATTCCTGACCAGCTAGCCATCCAACAACAATTGACTAAGTGGGCAGGACGGGCAACAGCACCTAGTCACGTCCCAGCTATAATGGCAGAAGCCTTCCAGCAACTCCATAACGGACGTCCTAGACCTGTAGGCGTAGAAGTTTCTATGGATGTACTAAAGGCAGTAGAAGATATAGACCTATCCAACTATTCAAAAGCTGTAGTAAAAGAAATGCCTATAGATGAGGCAGCTATAGAGAAAGCAGCAAACCTCATCGCCAATGCAAAAAATCCATTGATATTTGTAAGTAGTGGTGCTATGAATGCCGCAATGGAAGTCACCGCTTTAGCAGAATTTCTCCAAGCACCCACCTTCTCATACAGAACAGGAAAAGGAATCATCTCTAGTCAACATCATCTAAGCTATCCTGTCCCTGCTGCTCATGATTTGTGGGCTGATGCAGATGTTGTAATCGGAATAGGTAGTCATGTACGTATGCCATTGAGCAAATGGGGAGTAGATGATAAACTTACTTTTATTAGTATCAATATCGATGAGACTGCACATGACAGAATTGTCAAACCAACGCTGAGTATAACATCAGATGCAGCGAAAGCGACTTCCGCCATCCTCGAAAAACTTCATGAATTAAAATCTCCTGCTGATTCTCGTAAAGCAGAAATGGCAGAATTTAGAAAACAATGGAATGATAAAACAGCATATCTAGAACCACAGTCGACAATACTAAAAATCATCAGAGAAGAATTACCCCCTGATGGGATTCTTGTGGATGAATTGACGCAGGTTGGCTTTGCTAGTCGTATCGTCTATGATGCCTATCTGCCAAGAACTTATTTGTGCACTGGCTTTATGGGAACCTTAGGTTGGGGATTCCAAACTGCGCTAGGTGCTAAGGTCGCTAAGCCTGATGTGCCAGTCATCTCTGTTGCTGGCGATGGTGGTTTTATGTTTGGTGTCCAGGAATTAGCTACTGCAGTCCAGCATAAGATTGGTGTTATTCTCCTGCTCTTCAATAATAACTTGTACGGTAACGTGAGAGAGATGCAAGAGAATTTATATGACAACCGTGTGATAGCAACTGACTTACATAATCCTGATTTTGTCAAAATGGCCAAGTCTTTTGGAGCCAATGCTGTTAAAGTTAATTCACATGACGGCATGAGAGCTGCAATACAGGATGCAATGGGTGAAGATCTGCCGACTGTCATTGAAGTCCCAATAGCCAATGGACTACCAAGTACAAACAGATTCAAAGCACTACCCAAAATCAGATAAGACCAGTTAACAATAATAATTCTATTTCATGAAAATTGCCATCATATCAGATATCCATGAGAACTTTCATAATCTCATTCTGGCGCTAGAGTCTATGGCTACACACAACATAGAACAAATTCTATGTCTTGGCGATTTGATGAATTCTGGAATTGCGAAAATATTGGCTGCTCAGGATATTCCCACCTATATGATATGGGGTAATAACGATGGGGATAAAGTAGAAATCACTCTTGCCGCAAAACGAGAAGGCAGTGCATTAGCTATTAGCACTACCATTTATGGCTTTATGGAATTGGATGGGAAAAAAATATTTCTAAGTCATTATGATGATCTGGCTAAGCCCATGGCTAAGTCTGGAGAATATGATGCTGTCTTCTTTGGCCACAATCATATAGAATCTACTGAGAAAGTAAATAACTGCTGGGTAGTAAACCCAGGGGAGTTAGCTGCGCTCAAAACAAGAAAAGCCACATACGCTATATACGATACTCTATCAGATGAGGTTCAAATTATTGAATTGAAAAATTCTGTGAGTCTAAAGACAGAGAAGATGGAAGCCTACTTTGCAACGCATCATGACAAATTGAATTTAAGATCCAGCAAAGCATTTGGTGTTACGAAATCAAATACTGTTATTCCATCATCAAGCAAAGTATATCAGCAATTAAAACAATCAGCAAGCGTAGCTAAAGCGGTAGTGTTTACTGGTCTTCCAGGGGTAGGCAAAAGTCTGTACATCAGCGTATTCAAACAGCTTGCAATACAGCTGAAAAGAAAGGTCACCATAGTGCAGTGGGATGTAGCAAGGAAGGCCTTCGAGACATCAAAGATTTTGCACAGGTTTCCTATGGGTGATGGCACTGTACATGATGGGATTAAGCTTTGTGCAGGGAGATGGTTGACTAGCGCTATTAGTGATTGGTTATCCTCAGCAGAAACTGAGGACC
The DNA here is from genome assembly GCA_964591455.1 of uncultured Saprospiraceae bacterium. Taxonomy (GTDB): domain Bacteria; phylum Bacteroidota; class Bacteroidia; order Chitinophagales; family Saprospiraceae; genus RFSX01. The sequence continues at coordinate 51,154 of CAZQDZ010000001.1, read as the reverse complement.
TACTTCTTATAGAAGCGCCGCTGGTAGGGCATCGATTTGTAGAGTTGGCTGCATTACAAGAAGATGCCAATTTAGAAAAATTTCTATCAAGCGAGTCTTGCCATTTTCTCTGCCCTATACCAACCTCTGAAGTAAGACAAAAAATAGAAGAACTAAGAATAGCTCAAGTTGCTGAAGATGCCAAAGTATGGATGGGTGCTAAGCCATCTGTCATGCTTATGCTTTGGAAAATGATTTGCGGCATCGCAAATGAGATGGGTAAAAATATACCCATGGATGGACAGCCTGATTATGATTCAGAAGTATATGAATTTGTTTTCAACAAGATCTTGAAGCATAGAACTTTTATCCCATTACACATAGAAGAAGTATTCGATGTAAATATCGAAGATGAACATGACCTACATCACATGGACAGTCTTCAAGCTAGTGCTCGTGAAGCAAACCTTATCGGTGAAGAAATCATGGAAGCTTACAAAGAAAACTCACAGATTACTGAGATTGTAAAAGGATGGTACTTGACTTAGTAAATTATCTGCTAAACAATAAGTCTTGGAATTCCGCGCCAGTCCAAGCTGAACCATCGCATATATCTATTCTATCTAAACCACCAAGTTCGCAGATGAGATTACAACTCTCGTCATAAATTTCGATAAACCGTTCTGGCTGACATACACCCCAGTCGAAACAATAAACCATCTCGCCTCTAAATCTCCATGTAGTCAATTCACCAGAGCCTTCGCAAGCAGTGACTCTGAAGTCATCCAATATAGCATCTACACACTCGGGCAAATCATCTGACCCACAAGAAAAAAATGCAAAGGCTACTAATAAAGAAAAGAAAAATTGTTTCATAGCAATAATAATTTGTTAGTTATCTGAATATGGTTGGTCATAAATTTCATCACTTAGACGTCTTCTATTTTTCCACCATAGAAATCCTAAGCCTCCAACCAGTAAATAAGGTACCGAAAGCATATATAGGATGCCTTTATTCAGACCTTTACCTGCTGTCCCGCCATCCTTGAGATTGGATTCTGCAGACATACGACACATAGGGCACTGAGCTATAGTCTCAGAGTCTACAACTGGCATAAGCATTACAATACACAGAACCAAGACAAGTGTGACAACTATTGATTTCATGGTACTAAGTTAGGGTATTTGCACTTTTATATACTGACTTTTGCACTATTAACAGCATTATAAGACCAAAGTAATCGATACTTAGATTAACTTAAATAGTTATTTGAAATGTTAAGAAGTAAAATCTGTGATTTTAACCGTTGGCGAGAAGCCTGTCTACTTTTGCTGGCTTACTGGTTTCTTATCCTTTGCTCAAGTTATTGAATAAGTGCACACCGTTTTATAAGAAGAAAATAGATATTATAAATAATCCCCCTTTATGTGTCTATAAAATATTCTAGCTTCCCATGGAGACAGCTTAGGCCAAGCATGGCTGGAATCAAGACTACATCAATTTTTAAAGGTGATTTCTATGGGTGCTCGCGCATTATCTCTTCCTTGTTGCTTGACAACTTTGAGGAGTAGAGAAATATCTTTAATGACTTGCTGATCTCTTGAACCTTTATTGATATTGCCTTTATAAATGTCAATAGACAGCGATAAGATGTGGTGAAGTTCATCCACCTATAGACATGCTAACCACAAATGAGATACAAGCATTAAGTGACGGGACATTACTTGCATTTGGTACCTTATTAGGAATGCCCATCATTGGCATCGCTTGCTGTTTCGGCTTAGGAAGCCTAGAAGCGCTTTTATTCAATCTTATCTCTAGGATTATTGGGAACCTAATTTGAAGTATGAGTAATAAAATAGGGCTAATGTAATACACTAGCCCTGATATAACTCTGATGAACTTATTTCATTATCGCGTTACTACATATTGGCAAATGCCTGTACCAAATGGTGTTACAAATTCAGTATCAAGTGTCAACATATCGCCATCTAGGCTAGCATCAACATTAAGTGTGGACTGATCCATCTCTAATACCTCGTTAATACCACAAGCATCAAAAGGAATTCCAGGAATTGTAACAGTTGTGCCACTACTTTGGACTTCCATACTTAACATATCGCCATCTACTGCAGCAACGGTTATTACTGCATCCTCAGTATCACCATCACAAGTTTCAGTTCCAGCAAAAGTACCGACCCAGTCAGCCTGTACACATTCATCATCTCCACCGCAAGATGAAGCAAGGAGTAAAATAAGAATCAACAATAAATTAAATTTCATAGTGTGTTATTTGCAAATGAAAAAATAGTCTTATAATTTCTTGGAGAGCAATTGATTCAATGGTTATAGCACGGTCGAAGCATTAGATACACGACTGGACCTGTAATCATAACATACAACCAAACAGGATAAACCCATCTCGCCATGCGCTTATGCTTATCAGTAGTCATTGTGATGCCCCGATTAAACGTGAGCAATATGAATGGAAGAGAGAGACCAGCCAAAATTATATGTGATATCAAGATGATAAAATAGACTGTTCGGATAGACCCTACTCCACAGTAATTAGTCTCAGGAGTGGTAAAGTGATATACCACATAGGATAGCAGAAAAAAGAAAGAGCAAATCATAGCGCCGAATATCATGTTACGGTGCATGGTGATATTCTTTTTCTTTATAAATACCAATGCAGAAGTTAAAAAGACCGCTGCCAATGAATTCACAACTGCATGGAACAAAGGCATCCAACTAGTATCAAAATCTACATCAAATCTCTCTGCCGGTCTCATCAATATTACAATGGCGATAACCACGACTGACAAGACATAAGCAATTCTATCCAGTGTCTTTAATTCAGGCATATCAATAATTATTTATCCTCCATTGAGTTTTTCATCTTAATATCTCTTTCTTTTTGCTTTGGAAGAAGGAGGGCTATATCTTCTACTATCCTCGTAATTATTTGCTCTCCTTGACCGATATATTTTTGTCTGACATTAAGTGAGGTATCTATCACTATGTAGTTAGCATCGTATAGATTATTCAGAGGCACCTCCAGATTGCTATTATTGAGCGCTTGAAAAGTATACGCATCCTTGAATTGATTTACGACGGCCAATTCTCTATCTGTATACTTATTCGATAGAGTTATCAGTGATGTCTTGTTTTCAAAGAGGGCTGTCAGAGATTGCTTTTGCGATTCTGACCAATTGTTATCGGTAAGAAGATTTCCTTTAGGAACCAACTCTGTCCGCTTCTCTCTTCTCCACTCCAGTCCATGTTGTAGAAAATACCATGAACCAGCAGGCAAACCCACTAGGAGCATAATGACTAATACCGATTTGATATACTTCATAGCAACGTATAAAAAAAGGCCAACAATGCGGCCTTTGAGTTCATTAATAATTCTATGTCTTTATTCTTCTCCATTCAATTAATGACCTGAATGATTAGAGTAATCAGTTTTTTTGATTTCATAAGTCTTGCTTTTAAGCTTTGGCTTATTAATCATTTTTATCTCTGCCTCATTCCTATCTATAATGCCATTACGGCTATTCTTCCAATATTTCCCTTCCATAATAAACGCAACTATCGCCCATACTAATAAGCCTAGAGGAAGTAAAACAGACTTCACCATTCCAGGCACTTCGTACTTCATATGCATAAATTCGTAGACAATCAGGTAGGCCTTTACTATACTCATGGCAATCATGGTTAAAGCTATTAACCCTTCATTGAAGTGAACCCCATCAATTAAGTAGCCCTTGCCTAACAAAGCAAATAGTACTTCACAAATGGTAATTATCGCCAAGATTGTAATAATCTTAGTCGCCCTACTTTTAGATTCAGAATATGATAAATGTCCCATTGAACTCTTCTTTAAATTTTAATCTTTTGAAAATTGTCTATTATATGAGATAGAATACTAGGAATACAAATACCCAGACTAAATCTACAAAGTGCCAATAGAGACCTATTTTTTCAACCATCTCATATCCGTTACGTCGTTTGACATATAAGCCCGTCGCCACATTTACACAAATTATTATTAAGAATATAACGCCTGAGAGTACGTGAAATCCGTGAAACCCTGTAATAAAGAAGAATAAAGCACCAAATGCTTTGGGCCCAAATTCTTGGGTTTTTACAACTTTATTTCCATTATCATCTATAATGTTATTCCCCTCTGCATCTAATATCTCGTATGGTAGGTTATGCCATTCTCCTCCATGCTGGTGTATAAGATAGGAATCTCCAGGTGCGAATACATCTCCGGCATTTATACCATGACCATCACCTTCTAAGTATTTACCGTGCTCAGTATGTGCACTGAATGGATTGGTGGTAATAGATACATGTTCTTTCTTTATCAATGTAGACCACTCCCAAGCTTGACATGATAGAAATCCAATGCCCCCAAGTATCGTCAATACCATCCAGAAAACAACACCATTCTTATTCTCTTGCTGTCCTTCCTGTACCGCTCTTACCATAGTCCAAGAACTAAAGAGTAGTACGAAAGTCATAAATGTTACAAAGACTAAAGGATAGTTTGGCTCACTTATGAATGGTATCAAACTGAATACAAAATCTGGCACAGGCCAAGTAGGCATACTCATCCTGAGTGTACCATAAGCTATGAGGAAGCCTGCAAAAGTAAATGCATCTGATACCAAAAAGTACCACATCATCAGTTTACCATAGCTGGCCTTGAATGGCTGCTTACCACCATCCCACAGTTTCTCATCCCCATGATTATCATGGTGGTCGTCGTGACCGTGTGTGTGATGGTCGTCAGTATGATGTGTCATAGTATCTGCCATGATTCTAATCTGTTCTTATTTAATAAATAGTAAAAATACAAGTAAATAAATCCATAGTAAATCAACAAAATGCCAGTAGTGAACTACTAGTTTAAATCTTGTTCTTCTCTTAGCCGTAACCACAAATGGAAGCGTATATGCATGTATGAGTGCGACCGTAATTGCCGCCATACCACCTAATATATGCAGTGCATGTAAACCAGTTATCAGATAGAAAAATGATCCACTGACATTGGCCTTTAAATCCACACCATTAGCAAATAAAGCAAACCAGCCCTGAAACTGCAACACCACAAACCCTGTAGCGAGTATAAATGAAATGACAAGTAGCAACTTGTAAGACTGTTCTACATTCTTTAAAAAGTAATGATATGAGAGATGTAGTGTTACACTACTCAATAGTAATATTGCTGTACTCCAATAGAAGTAATTTGGCAATACAAACTCTAGCCAATCTCCTTGCGCATGTCTAACCACATAACCACTGGTAAGTGCGACAAACATCATCATGATACTCGCAAACGAAACATATAATCCAAACACCTGTGGATGTATCCTATTTCTCACCTGTAATGGGTCTATACTTCTTGTTGCTCTCATTATTAGCCAATTAGGTAAAGTAGTAGAACAATAGGCAAGTAGAAGAAAGAACTAAACATGAGTCCTAAGGCTGTACTCCTAGATGGTTTAATCTGAAGACGTACCGCCATTATTGCATATATCATTGTCACTACACATATTGCAACCAAGGCCCACATAGCTATTATAAAGCCACTGAGGTAACCTATAATTATAGTAGGTAGAATTAGAAGTGCATATAATGCTGAGTATAGACCGAGGTTCCTGTCTATTCTACCTTCACTATTTTTCGGAAGAAGTTTGTATCCTGCTTCATCATAATCTTCAAATGACAAATAAGCAATGGCCCAAAAATGAGGGAACTGCCATAAGAACTGTATGAAGAATAACACTATACCTAGTACAGTTATCGTCCCTGATTGCGCCACTACGCCAATAAGAACTGGCAGTGCACCTGGAATCGCTCCAATAGCAACTGAAAGTGTGGAATATCTCTTCATTGGTGTATACAAAAAGGCATACAACACGAATGAACTCATTCCTATAAATGCGGTCAAAGGATTAATCAATCCTAAACAAATAACACCAAACACCAAAAGTAATCCGCTGCTCATCACAGCTTCAGATGGCTTCATTCTATCTGCAGCCAACGGCCTATTCATGGTTCGCTTCATCATCGCATCATACTCTCTTTCCAGAACCTGATTTATCCCATTCGCTGCACAAGTTACTGCAAAACCGCCTACCGTAAGTAGACTCATAATAACCCAATCAAAGGAACCGCTCGCAGCAATGAGGTAAGCTAATACCGAAGAACCAACCACCATTAGGGTCAACCTAAATTTGACAAGCATCTTGTAATCCTGCAATTTGGAATACGCTGCGCTTTGGTTAATATCTTTTGTTAGAACTTTGCTCACTTAGCTATTCTTCTTTTAAATTTTTAGTGATCGCCTGCCACTTCCCCTTCCTCTAATGGAAGGTATTGTGGTATAAACTCTTTTCCATCCTTACCGTAATCGTATGCCCATCTGTGCACAGAAGGAATCTTACCCGGCCAATTACCGTGTCCTGCTATTATAGGTGTCGTCCACTCTAAAGTGTTAGCTCCATATGGATTTCTAGTTGTCATCTTCTTTCCGTGGAAAATACTATAGAAGAAATTTATAACCATTAGCACCTGCGCTGCAAATACAATAATTGCTGCCACAGTAATAAATTGGTTCATCGGACCGAAATGCTTGAATGCATCGAAAGTCTCGAAGTTATAATATCTTCTAGGTACACCTGCCATGCCCAAATAGTGCATAGGCCAGAAAATTGCATAAGCACCTATAATTGTAATCCAGAAGTGAATTCGTCCAAGTGTTTCATTCATAAATCGACCAAACATCTTTGGAAACCAGTGATATACACCACAGTACATACCGAAAAAGGCAGCAATACCCATCACAATGTGGAAGTGAGCGACAACGAAATATGTATCATGTAATTGAATATCAATTGCAGAATTGCCTAGGAATATTCCTGTTAGTCCTCCAGAGATAAACATGGACACAAATCCTATAGCAAATAACATGGCACTATTAAATCTAATATTTCCTCCCCAAAGCGTCGTTATCCAGTTAAATACCTTGACTGCAGAAGGCACTGCAATAATCAAAGTGAAGATTACAAAGAAGTTAGATAAGAAAGGATTAACCCCAGACATAAACATATGGTGTGCCCATACTATAAATGCTAAAAATCCAATCGCCAACATCGACAGTACCATCGCAGAGTAGCCAAAAATTGGCTTACGAGCATGCACAGATAATACTTCAGATACAATACCCATCGCGGGTAGTATGATTATATATACCTCAGGGTGCCCTAGGAACCAGAATAAATGCTGGAATAATATAGGACTACCGCCCACTCTATCTAGAGCCTGTCCTTGTATAAATATTTCACTCAAAAAGAAACTCGTGCCTAATCCTCTATCCATCATTAGCATAAAGAATCCAGATGCCAATACTGGGAATGATAAGACGCCTAATATAGCGGTGATAAAGAAAGCCCACATAGGAAGTGGCATTCTCCACAAAGTCATCCCTTTAGTTCTTAGGTTAAGTATAGTTGTGATATAGTTAATACCTCCTAATAAAGCAGAGACCACAAATAATGTCAAACTAACCAGCCATAACGTCATTCCTGTACCCGAACCTGTGGAGGCCTGAGGCAGCGCACTTAGTGGTGGATAAGCTGTCCATCCGCCTGAAAATGGTCCAGTACTCAAGAACAGAGAATAAAACATGACACATGAAGCAAGGAAGAAAAACCAATATGACAACATATTAAGGAAAGGTGAAGCCATATCTCTTGCACCTACTTGCAATGGAATCAATAAATTACTGAAGGTACCACTTAGTCCTGCGGTCAATACGAAGAAAACCAGTATTGTACCATGCATCGTCACTAAAGCATAATAGAACTCAGGTGATAGTTGTCCTACACCCTCATTTACTGTAATCCACTTACCTAATAATGGTTTAATCCATTGTATATCAGCCTCTGGAAATCCTAATTGTAATCTAAATACAATAGACATTGCTGCGCCGATAATCGCCCAAAAAATTCCTGTAATAAGAAATTGTCTGGCAATTATCTTGTGGTCCATACTAAATATATAGTGACCTATGAATCCTGACTGATATTTATCACCGTGATGATGGTCATGAAAATGATCTTCAAATCCTTGCTCTTCAATGATAATATCTACCGGATCACTAAGCTTATTTGCGACGTGTGCCATATCAGATTTATTTTGATAATATTTTTAATTCGGTTCTTCGGTTGGCTTGTCTCCCTTCTGGAGTATCGTTTGTTTCTATCGGACTTGTCTCACCATATCCTTTTGCAGTCATTGCACTAGAACTAATCCCTTTATTAGATAGGTAATCTACTACCGCTTGTGCACGTGCCTGTGATAACGAACGATTTGCATCATCATTACCTGCGCTGTCTGTATGACCAGACAATTCGACTACAGTTGTAGGATTGGCTTTGAGTAAATTAGATAGGTTATCCAATTCGTATTTAGATATATTCTTAAGTGTTGCTGAGCCAGAATCAAAAAAGACATTAGTCAACCTAATGACGTCTGCTTCGCCAGATTCTAGTGCTGAAGAAAAAGCACTCATAAGTTCCTTCTCTCTACTCATTATTTCTATATCCAACAACTGCCCTTTGAATGGATCATTATCGGTATTTCTTATATTCTGCATGTAGTATGAATTTTGTTCAGAAGCCCACTTCTCGTATTCTTCTTCTGATACAATTTCCACTAATCTTCTCATACTATAGTGTCCACTACCACACAATTCTGCACATGCAAGCTCAAAATTGAATTCTTCCCACCTTTGAGGACCTTTTGGTTCTGTTGGGTCTGCTGGAACTTGATATTCAGGATAGTCTTTGAGTCTCTTTCTATATTCTGCCGTGGTCGTCTTTGGCGTAAAAATAAAGACAGTAGGTAGGCCTGGGACAGCATCCATCTTTACTCTAAAGTGTGGAAGATAGAAATTGTGAAGTACATCCTTCGAATTTATCCTGACCCTCACTTTCTTGCCCACAGGCAATACAATTTTGTCTGGTAAGAAATCATCTATATTTTTTGCATCAGTCCAATCCTGACCTAACTGATTTATGCCTGGTTCAATAAGTCTAAAATTCTTAGTACCTAATTTGCCGTCTGGTCCTGGATATCTGATGTCCCAAGCAAATTGATATCCTGTTGCCTCTATCTCAATATAATCTTCATTTGGGTCAACATCTGCCATCACATCATTCCATATATTAAGACCTCTTACCACTAGAAAGATAAGTACGAACGTCGGTATAACAGTCCAGATGATTTCCAATTTTGTACTGTGTGGAAAAAAGGTAGCCGTTCTATTTTTGTTTTCTCGATACTTATAGGAAAACCAAAACAAAGCTATATGAGTGAGAACGAAAACGATTCCTGTAAAGAATAAAGTTACATTGAAGATACTGTCCAAATCACCTCCATGTTCTGAGGCAGCTGCGTGAGGACCGTAGCCAAGCATTTTATCTTTATAAAAATATGCTGATACTATACAAAAGATAAGAAACACAACTAGGAATACCAGCAGGAAGAATGCCGTTCGGTTATTCTTTTGCGTAGCAGCTTCTTCTTCTCCCCTTATCTTGGCGGAAAGCTCTGACACCTTCCCCAATTGGACCAGGATGACTCCCAGTAAGACAACTATTAATATTGCTGTTAGCCCAATCATTATCTTCTACTTTATTTTTTTCTAAAATTGAATTCTAAGTATGATGATGTAAACTCTCTTCTAAGTAAGGATCTGTTTCACTTGTAAGAGTAGCGCTAGCCATCCTGCCCAATACGAAATACAGGAACAGACATAAAAAGCCCACGAATGTCCCTAATTCTAAAAATCCTGGAAATGAAAAGCCTAATTCAAATATGGTCTCTGCATGGTGCCCTGCTTCTTGAGCCCCATGTGCAGCAGCATCATGCGCTGCATCTGCTGCGCCATGTCCAGCATCAGCTCCATGCGCCTCCCCGTGTCCGTGTCCGTCACCATGTCCTGCCGCTAAGTGTGCCGTATGACTGACACCAGGTTTTATCATTTGGAAGAAATCTAACCAGTGACCTAATAGAACTAAGCCTGCTGCAAACCCAAGAGAACCCATTTTCCTCTTTGTATCATTTCTCATTAGGATAAAAAATGGTGCAATGAAATTGATCAGAAGGTTCAGATAAAAAAGTGCTGGATAATTATCCACACGTTCTCTGAAATAAATTGTTTCCTCTCCCACATTAGCATACCAAATCAACATATACTGAGAAAACCAGACGTAAGTCCAAAAGATACTAAACGCAAAAAGGAACTTACCTAAATCATGGTAATGCTCTACTGAAACATTCTTGTAATATCCCATGCTTTGTAAAAAAAGCAACAATAGAATCGTAAGCGCTATCATAGATACAAACCAACTAGCGCCAGTATACCAGGCGAACATCGTACTGTACCAATGTGCATCTAAAGACATTATCCACTGCCAAACCACAAAGGCCGAACCAAAACCGGCCAATGGTAAAAATGTAGCAGCAAATTTTCTTTTCTTATAGTGAAAACTAAAATCTCCAACCTTCGCTCCTTCTTCTTCAGCTATAGATAGTTGTCGGATTCTATATATAATGAATGTCCATAATCCCATCAGAAGTAGGGATCCAAAAAGGTAAACTCCCTTATTTAAAAAGCCAGCTTTTCCTGCTATTAGCTTATCATAATTATCATTGCCAACTTCAGCAATCCCTTCAAAATTCCAATGATATAAATGATTCCATCCTAGAAATGTAGAGATACCTAATACAGCGATAATGGCAATACCTGGTATGAGAAATAACGACATGGCCTCCCAAACTCTTTTAAATACTACGTACCAACCAGCCCATGCAATAATACTCACACACATAAAGAATGCCGCCATCAATCCAATTCCTGTAAAGAAGACACCATTATGCAAAAAGTTGGACCAAAATCTTGTATGTAATCCATCATCACCTATCCAAGTCAAGACCATACAAAGCAAACCTATTGCTATCCCAGCAATCAGTGTTGTTCTTGTCCTTCCCGAAAATTCGTATGTCATTTTGTTTCTTTCTAAGTTATATTATCAGTGGTGATCATGTTCTTCATTGTCATCATGATGATCATCGTGATGTTCGTGATCTCCGTCATGGCCTTCTCCATTATGATCATGGCTGTGATTGTCTTCTTTATCATGATTATCATGATGACTATGATCATCATCGTGGAGCATCCCGTCCATCTCGTCATGATGGAATTCTGTCACTTGCATAATCTTACCAGCAGGTCTGTCTACATTATTCAGTGTATTCTCGAATTGATTATAGGCTAATTTGTTTTCCTTAGCTTGTAATGAGCGGATGTAATGGATTACTTCCCATCTTTCTCTATATGATAATTTGTCCTTATAGGCACCCATGAGATTTTTACCATACATTATAGAGTGATAATATCTTCCATTAGAGGCGCTCGTAAATTCTTCATTAATTAGAATGGCAGGCTGTACAGGGTACACACCTCCGTCATCTCTAACTAAGTATCCACCACCATCACCTTTCTCACCATGACAAATAGCACAATTAATATTATATAACTCTTTACCTGTGGCCAACCCTGCATCAGTAATGTCAAAAGGATTATTTATAATCTCAGACATTGCCCTCGTTCTTTCTTCTTCAGTATCTCCATAGTAATAAGGACTACTTTCAGTTGCTGTCGGTATCGATATAGAATGAGAGACTGACCTTGGCACTGTCCCTGCTACAGGTTTCTTTGGTTTGGCATACTCATAATACTCGTCTTGAGAGCCCCATGTATTATTGTAGTAGTAATTATAGTAATTAGCTTCATAAGCTATGGAGTGTGCCATATCTGGCATGAATTCACTACCAGTAGAATTTCCTCCAGGCTTTTTACATGCACTTATTGATAGTGCCAAAGCGACTACCAAAAAGCATAGTTGATATACATTCTTATTCTGCATTCTTATATCGTCTTAGCGTGTACTTCTGCAGCACCTGATTGTTTAAGAAATGACTTTGCCTTATCTGCATTAACTTCCGACTGGTCGAAAGCGATACAAAATTTATCGTCTGTAATTCGTAAATCTATGGTTGGATTCACTACGCCAGGACCTAAACCATTAATCACATAAAATGTGACTACCATACCTATTGATGCAAAAAGAACTGTAAGCTCAAAGGTGATCGGGATAAATGCAGGTACTGGCCAGTGCGGTTTTCCACCAAATATCTGTGGCCAATCTCTAGTAAATATCCATGACATTCCACCGAAGGCAGTCAGCGTTCCTAGTGCCCCATAGATGAATCCGGCAATGTGAAGTCTGGATTCTGAAAGACCCAATATTGGATCTAGTCCATGCACAGGAAAAGGTGTGTATACATCCATAATCTCCAAGTGAGCATCCTTTGCCTGTTTGACTGCTCTTAATAAGTCCTCCTCATCATTGTAGAGACCGTATACTATATCTTTTGTTGTAGCCATCTGCTATAAGATTATCTTTTGTTATACGTACTTACCACCATCAAGGCGATCTTGTAAATCATCTAATTCATCCCACTTACCATCTCTGGCAAGCTCTGCTTGTTCAGGCCAAGAATCTGGAACCTGCATTTTATATCTAGGACCAGCCGCCTCCAATAGTTCTTTAAGTCTTGAGATAGGGGCATTAGCGAGTTGGGCAAAAGTATAAATGCCACCGCCATTAAGTATGCCTTCTACCTTGGGGCCTATACCTTCTATTTTTTTCAAATCATCAGGCTCAGCAGCAACTTCTTCTTGCGAATTATCTACTGGCATTGCTGATTCTTTGGGTTCTTCATATGTCACAGGTTCTGGGGTTTCTATAACCTGAGGTTCTTCAGGAGTCACACCCATTACACCTGCACCTGCGCCCACATTAGAAGAAACTATTCTAAGGTGGTCAGTACCATGGTCGGCACCGTGACCAGCACCTACACCGTGACCATGATCGTCATGAGAGTGGTGATGTATTTTATTAGGACCAGTGTACTGATCTCCAGCTGTCTTTAATATACTCTTGACTTCTGCTATTGCCACTACAGGTGCGACTCTAGTGAACAATAAATAAAGCGTCATGAATAATCCCATCGTCCCTAAGAAGATACCTATCTCTACCCAAGTCGGCGAATAGTAACTCCATGATGATGGTAAGTAATCTCTTGCAAGTGTTGTAGCGATAATTACAAATCGCTCAAACCACATACCTATATTTATAACAATAGATACAAAGAAGGTGACAGCGATATTTCTTCTCATTTTCCTAGACCAGAAAATTTGCGGTGATATCACATTACAGAACATCATACCGAAGTAAGACCACCAATAAGGACCTGTAGCTCTATTGAAGAAGGCAAATTGTTCGTACACATAACCTGAATACCAAGCTATAAATAGCTCAGTGAGATAGGCCACACCTACAATCGTACCAGTCACAACAATGACTTTATTCATAGACTCGACATGGGCAATCGTAATGTATTCTTCAAGTCCTAATAACTTTCTAGTTACAATCATTAGGGTCAGTACCATTGCGAACCCTGAGAAAATAGCTCCTGCCACAAAGTATGGAGGGAAAATAGTTGTATGCCATCCAGGGATAACTGAAGTGGCGAAATCGAAGGAAACTATAGTGTGTACTGAAAGTACCAGTGGTGTAGCAATCCCAGCTAAAATTAATGAGAGAGACTCCCATCGCTGCCAATGCTTCGCCGATCCTGTCCATCCAAATGAAAGGACGTTATATATCTTTCTTCTGAGGCCTTTAGCTCTATCCCTTACTGTAGCAAAATCCGGCACAAGTCCAGTATACCAAAATAAGAGTGATACAGTGAAGTATGTAGAGATTGCAAATAAATCCCAAAGTAATGGGGAGTTGAAGTTAGGCCAAAGAGGCCCTCTCGTATTAGGATAAGGGAAGAAGTAAAATACAACCCAAGCTCTTCCTACGTGAATTCCTGGGAATAAGGCGGCACAGATTACAGCAAATATTGTCATGGCCTCTGCGGCCCTGTTTACGCCTGTTCTCCATTTCTGTCTGAATAGTAAAAGTATAGCTGATATCAATGTACCTGCGTGACCTATACCAATCCACCAAACAAAGTTGGTAATATCCCATCCCCATCCTACCGTTCGGTTTAGATTCCAACTTCCAATTCCAAACCATACAGTCCAGGCAATACAGAATAATCCAAAACCTAACATAGCCAGTGACAATAGGAATCCTACAGTCCATCCCATTCCAGGCGCTCGTTCCGTAGGAGAGACAAGGTCTTCTGTGATGTCATGATAGGATTTATGTCCAAGTACTAACGGTTCTCTGATATCGCTAATAGGAGCACTCATGTATTTTAAATTCTAATTCTTCTAAAAAAAATTAATCAATTAAGAATCAAATGATTCCTCTCTGTTAACAACCTTCATCGTGTATGTCACTGAAGATCTAACATTCACTTCATCCAGTGCTATATAATTCATCGGAGAAGCCAATTTCTTGGATAAATCTCCTTTCTTATTATTCATATCTCCGAAAGTAATAGCCCCTGTAGGACATGCTGTCTGGCAGGCCGTTCTAACATCCGAATCTTGTAATCTTCTACCCTCTCGCTTAGCCGTTAATTTACCTTCTTGTAATCTTTGGACGCAGAAACTACATTTCTCTATTACCCCTCTAGCTCTTACAGTCACGTCAGGATTAAGTACCATACGGGTAAGATTATCTGCACCGAATGGAATCTCCTCTCCTTTCATCACTTCTGGCTGATTAGCTGGGAATATATCTGCTGTCGTATAATCCAACCAGTTAAACCTTCTTACTTTATATGGACAGTTGTTAGCACAATATCTTGTACCCACACATCTATTATATGCCATCTGATTAAGTCCTTCAGAACTGTGGTTCGTGGCATTTACAGGACAAACATTCTCGCAAGGTGCATTGTCGCAGTGTTGGCACATCATTGGCTGATAGACGGTATTAGGATTAGTCGCATCACCGAAGTAATATCTATCTATCCTGAGCCAGGTCATCTCATGATGTCTGCTCACCTCTTTTTTACCTACTACTGGTACATTATTCTCTGCCATACAGGATACTGTACAAGCATTACACCCGATACAAGCATTTAGATCAACATGCATGCCCCAGTGATGACCTTGACTATACTTATCTGCCACATAGTCTTCATACGGATAAAGTGTTGCATCATTTAAGTGATCAAATTCTTCTTGCTTTTTATGTAGTCTAGCGATGCTGCTACTCAGGTCTTTTAGTGTAGTAGGATATATAACTGACCTTTCTGTGAGTGAGCCTTGATATCCTGTAATACCAACACCATAAGCAGTCTGACCAAGCGTGGCTTCGTCTGCATTTATTCGTTCACCTTTTTTGTTGTCAGCTTTTACACCTATTGTATTGTGGTATTGTACGCAAGAATAGTGTTCTTCCTTTCCTACTTTAGAAGACAACTCTACATTGGTGTTATAATATTGACTTAATCCGCTTTCGATAGTCAGACAATCATTGACATCTACGCCAACGCCAGTCCCACATTTTCCAGCAGATCTTCTTCCATTTCCTAATGCCAATCCGATGGTGTTCGGCGCCATTCCAAATTGCTGCACTACAGGTACTTTCATTACCTTATCTCCTATTTTCACCTCTGCTATATCTCCATCTTTCAGCTTGTTCATGCCTACGAACTTCTTACCGCCATCATAACCTACAGGAACAGCGAGATAGTTACCCCAACTTGTACGTGCCACTGGATCTGGCATCTCCTGTAACCAAGGATTAGTACTGTACTGTCCGTTACCGATACTCACTGGCTCAAAGAATACTACCTCCAATGCATCATTGCCTGCTGGTGCAGATATCTTTCTAGCTGCTAGACTTACATCTACATTGAAGCCTCCACCTGCACCGCCGCCATAGCCTCCTGACACAACCCCATCATGTAAGGCTGAATCCCAAAAAGATCCGAATGTGCTAAATGCATCCTGTGAAGAAAATGCTGTTTGCCTCCAATTATTTTTAAGGTATGACTCGTAATTGTCACCACTTCCAGTCCACTTAAGCAAAGACGCTTCCGCTTGTCTTGTATTGAATAGAGGATGAATCGTCGGTTGTATTAGGCTTAGCTGACCTCTCTTTGGTTGTGCATCTCCCCAACTTTCTAATAGATGATGAGTTGGTGCTATTGCATTGCAAAGTGCAGTAGTTTCATTAGGTTGATAAGCTAGAGCAATCTTATTTTCTACCTTAGTCATTGCTTCAGAAAACCCTGCCGCATTATAGAAGTCATAAGCCGGATTAGCGCCCCATACGATTACCGTATCGACTCGGCCACCACTAATTTCATTTATTAGTTTATCGATTTGTCTTTCGTCTCCTTGTCTTTGGTATGACGCATCAGAAAATCCTAATGTTTTTCCGTAATTGCCTAATTCATTATTGATAGCATTTACAAGAATTTGCTCATTCACATTATTAGAAGCACTTACAACAAGTGATCTTCCAGCTGCTGCTTTTAATTCGCCAGCCACTTTATTCAAAGCAGCTTTAGCTGCATCATTCAGTCCATTGCCACCAGAACCCCCAACGAGTCTTCCGTGTAAATAAGCAATTGCAGATCCTAATTCTGAAGGTTTTATAAGTACTCTTTGGTCTGCATTAGACCCTGTCATTGACATATGACTTTCTACCTGAATGTGTCTAGACATTCTCGGTTTGTCAGCATTGACTTTTCTTCCTTTGATATAGTCTGCAGCATATTCTACTGGAGAAATCCAAGTACCTAAAAAATCAGCATTAAAACTGACAATCACATCTGCTTTATCAAATCTGTATCCTGGAACCACTCTATCACCAAAAGACAGGTCATTGGCTTCTAGTAAAGCTGCAGCCGATACGGGGTCATAGGTTACTACCTCAGTCTGTGGATATCTGGCTTTGAAGTCCTCAAGTACTTGCTTAGCGGTGGGACTAAGAATTGTGTTAGTTACAATTCGGATATTTTTAGAGGCGGACAGTTTAGACATAATCGCCTTATCTGTATCATCCCAAGAAGACCCTGCAAAACCATCGCCGTCTATCATCATAGGACCTCTGTATCTATTAATATCATACAGACCTAGGACTGCTGCTTGCGCTCTTGCCGAAGTACCCCCTTTAGTCATAGATGACATGTCATTGCCTTCTATCTTTATAGGACGACCTTCTCTACACTTAACGAGGATAGGACAATAATCTCCGCCATCTACAAAGGTAGATGCATAATAAGTAGCTACGCCAGGCACGATATGGTCAGGCTTGACTACATATGGAATAGCTCTTTTGACAGGTATATCACAACCTGCTGCTACAGTAGCTGCCCCAAGACCAAAGCCCAAAAACTTAAGAAAGTCTCTTCGATTGGACTCTTTCTCTACAAGAGAATCAGACTGTGCCATTACTTCAGCTGCGCCAAATTCCTGGTCTACTGTAGAAAGAAACGCCTCATCTCTGTTGAGGTCCTTCTCTCCAATCCAGATAGAATCTTTATTCATTTGTTTTGTTTCGTAGTTCTAGGTTCTTTTTCTAATAGTGACATTTCTGGCATTCCAACCCACCGATGTCCTCTACGGTTACTTTTTCCTTATCTCCTGAAGCCAATTCTTCATGGTATTTTGCATAACTCGCGTAGTACTCATTGCCTTTGAATTGTACTTCTGTCTCTCTGTGACAATTAATACACCATCCCATAGATAACGGTGAGTGCTGAGCCAATACATCCATTGCTTCTACCTCACCATGACATTGCTGACATTCCAGTTTTCCTACAGATACGTGCTGTGCATGATTGAAATAAACATGGTCTGGGAGGTTATGAATACGCTTCCATTCTATAGGACCAGGTATTTTTTTCTTCTGCTCGTTAGTCAGTGAGGAAACAATACCTTTCCATTGTGCATCCACAACTTCAAGTCCTTCTTCATCTAATTCTTCAAGTCCTTCATTTTCAGATAGATAGGTGTCAGCTATCCATTTTGTATAGAGTGCTTTGATAGAATCTTGAGGCATATCACTGTAGTCCTTCACATAAGTATTTGTGCTAGGATCATAGCCTATAGAAGCATATATCTTTGTTATTTCTGCGGTTCCATGTTCTGAACCTACCTTGATTGCTCTATGGCAATTCATACAGGTATTGGTAGCTGGGATGACGGCATGTTTTGATCGTCGAGCACCATCATGACAATACTGACAATCAATTTTGTGTAAGCCAGCATGAGTTTCGTGTGAGAATTTTATCGGTTGGTCAGGCGCATATCCTTGTTGTCGTCCAAGATTGATTGCATTATTTACTGTGGTATAACCCCCTAAAATTACTGCTGCAAACAAAGCGAAAGAAATAACACTCTTGCTGGTTAGCGTTTGCCATAGTGTTTTCTGTGTATATGCTTCTCCAGCTTTTGCTGCTGCAATAAAATTTAGATTAGATATAATCCTTGCAAGTAGAAGAGCTAGAAGCGCCAAAAAGCCAAATAAGGCATAATATAGCCATGAGGGTGTAGATTTTGCTTCTGCAGCATTTTCTCCGAGAGTAGGATCATTAGGATCACGCGGCGGATAGACCCCAGCAGCCACACCATTAACATATGAGAGTATGTTATTGATGTTTTCGTCTGTCAAATTAGGGAAAGGCTGCATCACAGATTTGTTCCACTCATTATATAGAGATACAGCTCTTGGATGCCCCTTAGCAACCAACCCTTGAGAATTCCTTATCCATGCATATAGATCCTCTTCAGGATAGTCTGCCCATCTCTCTTGTGCTCCTCCTAGCGCAGGGCCTGTAGCATCTGATTTCATGTTTTTGGCATGACACTGAGCACAGTTGTTTTTAAAAAGAGATTTTCCAGCATCCATAGCAGCATCATCTGCTTGGGCTGAGATGAGCATTGGCAGTGCCAATAATGCCAGAGTTGGTAAGATCTTACTTAGATAGTTAAGCATTGGCCTTGTTTATTAGTTCTCATTCCACGTTTTTCAAACGCCTCAAAATTGCTGCAAAGTTATCATTCACGCATAGCAAAGCGTAGTAATATAATAGCTTGTTTTTTATTTAGATTTCATCTAAATAACCACATGAATTTACACCGATATTGGTGCAGGTATCTTTGCGTGATATTTGTAGCTTTCTAGCGTAAAATCCTCAAAATCAAATTCAAATATATTTCTAACTCCTTTATTTAAAATCATCTGTGGTAAAGGATGCGGTTGCCTAGTCAACTGTAATTTTGCCTGCTCCAAATGGTTGTTGTACAAATGCACATCTCCAAATGAATGAATGAATTCACCTACTTCCAAATTGCATACTTGCGCTATCATCATTGTGAGCAGTGCATAAGAAGCAATATTAAAGGGTACTCCTAAGAATGTGTCTGCTGATCTCTGATAAAGTTGACAGCTTAATTTTCCGTCTGCCACATAAAACTGGAACAAGCAATGACATGGTGTCAATGCCATATCTTCCAATTCGCCTACATTCCATGCATTGACGATAATTCTTCTGCTATCAGGATTATTCTTTATTGTCTGTATGGCCTTACTGATTTGGTCTACTGTTTCGCCATTTGGCTTTGTCCAACTGCGCCATTGCTTACCATATACAGGACCCAAATCACCATTATCATCTGCCCATTCGTTCCAGATTCTGACGCCATTGTCCTTGAGGTAGGCAATATTTGTATCTCCCTTGAGAAACCAAAGCAATTCGTAGATGATAGATTTTAGATGAAGTTTCTTAGTGGTGACAAGCGGGAAGCCATCTTGCAGATTAAATCTCATCTGGTAACCAAAACAACTTAGTGTGCCTGTTCCAGTGCGATCAGATTTAGCGGTGCCTTGCGTCAAGATATAATCCAGTAGGTCTAGATATTGCTTCACAAAATTGAGTTTGATGCAAATGTATAAAAGCTGAAATCATATTAATGGTTTTTATCATATAAATCTTAAGCAAATTATACATGAATTGAAATACATAAATGATCTTGACTCAAGATTTACTATATCTTAAATTCTTTAGATAACTTTGTTTTAAACACTAAAACTTCTAATAGATGAAAAAAACGTACTTGATAACAATTGGATTTTTATTTGTTTCCCTTGCTTGCTCTGCGCAATTAAAGTTTGGTGCTGGAGCTTCTCTAGCAGCTTTTGATGAATTTGGAGTACAAGGGAAAATACTTTATAACTTAGAAAACAAAACTGATGTGCCAATAGATGCCGCTGGTACCTTCACTGTTTATTTTACAAATCCTGGTTCGGCCTGGACAATAGATCTTGACAGTCATTATAGATTACTTACTATTTCGGACAAAGTAGAATTTGACCCTTTGGCAGGAATCCAAATATTAAGAGTGTCTGCATTTGGTTTTGGAGATACAGATATAGGCCTTAATCTGGGTGGACATTTTACTATCAACTCAGATAAGTATATAATCTATGCTCAACCTAAAATTACCATTGGCGGAGTCGATGGATTTGTATTAGCTGGCGGTATTATGTTTTGATGTGAAATCTTGAGAGATAAAAAAGGGTCATTTTGATAACATTCTAAATGACCCTTTTTTATATCAAAGTGGCTGATAATCTATCTAGACCTGAACCAATTCCAATCAAATTTTAGAAAGATTGTGAATCCATCATTGAATGAATCAAAATCATTATCAACAACTTCCATAAATCCTAATCCCAAGTCTAAGCCTCTGGAATAGTTATAATCGCCAATATAGAAAGCTTCTCTATGCCAAACAATGTGCCCTCCAATTAGAGCATTACCTGCAAAACCTACATTGGCTCTTAAGCCTACATAATTTTTAATGAGTTTGTTCTTGTATGACTTTTCCTTAGCTCCTAAGTAGATGTTATATGCACCTCCCACGTTGATCCCAGCATTAGTGGATTCAACCTCAGTTTCACCATTAATATTGACAAATGTTTGAATTTGAGACGTTAAGGAGGGACTAATCTCAAACTGGTTCTGATTTGGTTGAGCGAACCTAAATACCATACCCACAAGCCCATCTCCCAAAAGAGAAACACCTATAGATCTTTGCTGCCCATATTGACTTGGGTCTATATTATCGCTATCAGCATTAAATCTATTTTGAGTATAGATATTTGAAATACTAAGAAGAATTACTAAAGAGCAGCGCTTTTTTCATGTTCTTGATTTAGTTGAAATTTTAAAATAAAAGTAACCACTAATGTATGAAAGTATATTAGGCGATTCTAATTCTCCTAACTGACAGCATTTCCATATATTGGATTCTTTTATTCTCAGCTAAAGTGTAGAACCCTATAGATATGAAAAAGACTTTTGATATAACTGCTGCCTTATTTTGCTTTCTTCTACTTCCCCAATTTGCTTTTGCGCAGACTGCGGAATCCAATGAAAAAATCGGATTAGATGAGAAAATAGATAAGGCTTTTGAACCCTTCTCAAATTTTTGTCAAGAAGTTGTATTCTTTACAATTGCGGATATTCCTGCAGTACTCATAATTCTAGTATTTGGCGCACTCTTCTTTACGATTGTTTTTGGTTTCATCAATATAAGAAGGTTTGGAACATCTATAAATGTTGTCAGAGGAAAGTATGATGAGGTGGAAGCACATGAAGGTGCCTATGATGACAATTTGCATAGTACGGATGGGGATTTGAAGGATACCATTAGAGATGAAAGTGTAGATGGAGAAGTCAGTCATTTCCAAGCTTTAGCCACAGCCGTTTCTGGCACTGTGGGAAACGGAAACATAGCAGGCGTAGCTTTGGCCATTGCGATTGGAGGACCAGGAGCGACATTTTGGATGATCATTTGTGGCCTCTTGGGTATGTCCACAAAATTTGTTGAATGTACTTTAGGTGTAAAATATAGAGATGTTAGTGCAGACGGAACGGTATATGGGGGACCGATGTATTATTTATCCAAAGGACTCACAGAAAGGGGGTTCCCTGCATTTGGGAAAGTGCTGGCTGTAATTTTTGCCGTTCTATGTATTGGCGGATCATTTGCGGGTGGTAATGCCGCTCAGTCAAATCAAGCTGCCCAAGAAATAGTCTCTTTAATATATTCCAACCCGGATGATGTATCTGCGGCGGCTAAGACTATCGTAGGGGTTGTCATGGCCATTTTCATAGGGATAATCATAATAGGCGGAATCAAGCGTATTGCCTCAGTTACAGAGAAGATAGTTCCATTTATGGCTGGTCTCTATGTGCTGGCTTGTTTGTATATAATCGTGACAAATTTTGGTTATGTAGATGATGCTTTTGGCCTCATTTTCAAAACTGCATTTAATCCTCAGGCTGGACTCGGAGGTATGTTTGGAGTTTTGCTACTAGGATTTAGAAGAGGTGCCTTTTCAAATGAAGCAGGTGCTGGATCTGCATCGATTGCCCATTCAGCTGTAAAAACAAAATACCCTGCATCAGAGGGACTCGTTGCCCTTTTGGAGCCATTTATAGATACAGTTGTTATTTGTACCATGACTGCCTTAGTCATTATTATATATAACTCAGGTGGCATATTTGAATATGGAGACGCAGGTAACGGAGGCGTTCTTATAGACGGAATAGAAGTAAAAGGTGCTGGCATTACCTCAGCTGCATTTGCTAATTACATTCCATACTCTCACGTATTCTTGACTTTCTGTGTTGTGCTCTTTGCGGTATCTACTATGATATCATGGTCTTACTATGGTCAGCAATCATGGATGTATTTGTTTGGGAAAAGTAAAGTTTCAGACTTAGTGTACAAAGGCATGTTTCTACTATTTGTAGTAATAGGCGCTGCGGCGAATATGAAATCTGTTTGGGGATTTTCTGATGCTATGATACTAGGTCTTGTTTTTCCTAATATGATTGGCTTGTTCTTCCTTTTTCCAAAAGTTAAAGAAGAATTGTCTAAGTACCTCAGTGCTATCGGTAAGAAAGCGTAGGACATTTGGCAGAAGTCATACTGCATCTTGGGACCAATCTAGGGTATAGAGCAATCAACCTAGAATTGGTCAGTATAATGATATCAAATCATATAGGTGATATCATTAGTGAGTCTCATATCTATGAGACTGAAGCGTGGGGAAATACCGACCAGAATGATTTCCTTAATCAAGCCATGATTTGTAATACTACCCTATCTCCACATGATATATTATCTCAGATTCAGGTAATAGAAGCCAAGATGGGACGTCAGAAAATAGAACATTGGGGGCCTAGAATCATAGACATAGACATCATTTTCTATGAACAAGAAATTATAGAAAATCCTAATCTAAAAATACCTCATCCACAGCTAACTAATCGTAATTTTGTGCTCAGACCACTCATGGATATTTGCCCTGAGCATCTACACCCTGTACTGAACAAATCTGTTAAGGAATTAGTACAAGAATGTGAAGACAAATCAAAGGTGGTTATATATAAATAAGCCAAAGTGGCGCTTACACACCTATGAGTCAAAAAATATTTCCATACAGATATGTCAGCATAGAGGGTAATATAGGTAGTGGTAAGACTTCACTTGTAGATAAGCTATCTTCTGAGTTTGGTGCCAAGCAAATACTGGAGCAGTTCGCTGACAATCCCTTCTTACCTCTCTTTTACCAAGATCCAGAGAGATATGCTTTTTCTGTAGAGTTGTTTTTTATGACAGAGCGGTATAAGCAATTACAGAAAGACCTCAGCGCAGGGGACTTATTTCAGCAATACATCTTCTCAGATTTCTTTTTTACCAAGTCCCTATTGTTTGCAAGGCAGAACTTAGCACAAGAAGAGTACAAACTCTTTCAAATGCTATTTTCAGTGCTAAGCAATACATTTACCGATCCTGACATACTGGTATATCTACATCGGGACACAGAGTATTTGCTGAGTAATATCAAATCACGTAATCGGCCATATGAGCAGGAGATAGAAGCTGATTACCTCATTAAAATTCAGAATTCCTACTTTGAATATTTGAGAAATATAACTTCTTATCCAGTTCTTATATTGGATATAAAAGACATGGATTTTGTAGGCAGTGAGACCCATTATGAGACCATTAAATTCTTAGTCTCTAAAAAGTACCAACCGGGAGTGCATCGAATGACAGTGAGCTATTAAAGTATGATCACTCAGGTTTCATCTGAGGGAACAATAGCACATCCTGTATGCTAGAAGAATTAGTAATTATCATGGCTAGTCTGTCTATCCCTATACCGATACCCGCTGTAGGTGGCATTCCATATTCCAGAGCTCTGAGGTAATCTTCATCCAATTGCATGGCTTCTTCGTCCCCTCTCTTCCCTAACTCTAATTGGTCTTCGAATCGTTGTCTCTGATCGATAGGATCATTGAGTTCAGAAAATGCATTACATATTTCTTTGGCATTGCAGATGCCTTCAAATCTCTCTACGAGACCAGGTTTGCTATTGTGTTTCTTTGCCAATGGTGACATCTCCACAGGATAGTCTGTGATGAAGGTCGGTTGGATGAGGAGATGCTCACATTTCTCACCGAATATTTCATCTATTATTTTTCCTTTCCCTAAGGTCTTATCTATATGGATGCCTAAGCTATGCGCGGTATCTCGTAAAGCGGCCTCATCCATTTCAGAACAATCTATACCCGTAAAATGCTCTATGGCTCCAAACATGGTGTACCGCTGCCAAGGTCTTTTGAAACTGATTTGATTCTCCTCTACTTGCAATTCAGTTGTACCATGAACTTCCATAGCCACGTACTCCAACATCTCTTCTGTAAAGTCCATCATCCACTCATAATCTTTATAAGCGACATAAAGCTCCATCATTGTGAATTCTGGGTTGTGGAATCGACTCATACCTTCATTACGGAAGTCTTTGGCAAACTCAAAGACACCATCGTAGCCACCGACAATTAATCGCTTCAGATATAGCTCATTTGCAATTCTCAGATAGAATGGGACATCCAAAGTATTGTGATGCGTTTTAAATGGTCTGGCTGCTGCGCCGCCATATATCGGCTGGAGAATCGGTGTTTCTACTTCGAGATAACCTCTGTCAGCCATAAACTTTCTCATCGCATTGACCATCTTTGATCGCTTGAAAAAAGTCTCTCTTACTTCTGGATTCACTGTGAGGTCGACATATCGTTGTCTGTATTTGAACTCAGGATCAGTAACGCCATCATACACTTTACCATCTACATCTGTCTTGACTACTGGTAGGGGTTTGAGAGATTTACTTAATAAGGTCAGCTTGTTCACATGAATAGATAGCGTGCCAGTCTTAGTTGTAAATGCATGACCTTCTATGCCTATAAAATCACCCAAATCAATCAACTTCTTAAAGACTTGGTTGTACATGTCCTTATTTTCATCAGGACAAATATCATCCCGGCTTACATAAATCTGCATTCGGCCAGACGCATCTTGAATTTCAGCGAATGAGGCCTTACCCATGATTCGTCGACTCATAATACGTCCTGCCATTGACACCTTACTATACGCTTTACTTCCTTCCTCATATCCTTCATGAACTTGGTGTGCCTGATGGCTAACGTGATATTGTGAGCTTGGATACGGATCTACACCTAAATCAATTATTTTTTGAAGGTTCTCCCGTCTGATTACCTCCTGCTCACTTAATTGCTGACTCATATAAAGATAAAATGTTATGTGATGACAAAATTAACATTAAAACAATGGAAATAATGATCTAGTGTAGCTTGAGAAATCGCTAAATACATTATTTTAGGCTAATTAGTAGTTATGAACCTATTTGCAGAATGCGATTGTCAATCTTAGTTATTCTTATTACCATCACTTTAGTCCTTCATAACTATGCTCAAACTACTACAATTATAGATTCAGGCCCAGGCCCTTACAATGATATCAATGGGACTATTTTTGATGATTATGATGTGGACATTTCTAATTGTTCTTCAGTCCAGTTTTCGATAAGTTTTTCGTTTTCGCTCCCTTGGGAAGGCACAGGAGGAATGGAATTTTGTACTGAGTGTGTGGGAGGTTGTGCTTGTGACCCTACTAATCCTGGAAGTCCTGGCTGTGCTACACCTGTACCCTGTTGGGATTTTATGTGGATGCAATTTTTTATTGGTGGTCAGCTCGAGGATGAAAATCTAATAGGAGATGCTGACACAAACAATAGTGAAAATTTTGGGACTTATGCGACTCCTATTCTATGTACTGAAGGTGAAACATCAGCAACAATAGAAATCACAAATCAAAATTGGGCTTTAGATGAAACAAATGAGTTTTCAAATGTAACACTGATTTGCTGGGAAGGAAATCCTGTTGTCACTTCAGCGGCAAGTCCAGTATGTCTGGGTGATGATATCCAACTAATGGAAGATAGTGATGATTCAGAAGATTGGGAATGGGATGGTCCAAACGGCTTTTCATCTACACAACAAAACCCAGTTGTGACTGGATCAGATTTGCCCACAGTTCCGGACGATTATTTTTATAACGTCACAGTAACCGATTCAAACGACTGTACAGCTACTGATGAAATTGAAATTACTATAGATGAAGAAGTAGATACTGAATTGGATGCATTTGAGACAAATCTATGTGAAGGTGAAGATATAGAATTAGAGGAAACAGCCAATGAAGCTATGAGCTGGTCTTGGTCAGGTCCTGAAGGATTTACCAGTACATTACAGTTCCCTATAGTAACCGTTCCTAATCTGCCAGATGCTGGCACCCACACATACACGGTGACGGTGACTGACTCGGATGGATGTACAGGAACTGGAGATATAGATATAATAGTAGATCCTCTCCCTATAGTGGATGCTGATGCTGATGAGACCATGGTTTGTTTGGGTGCTGATATTTTTCTAGAGGAAGATGGTGGAGATGGAATAGATTGGGAATGGCAAGGGCCTAATGGTTTTACAAGTACTATGGAAAATCCTGTTGTTACTGGAACGGATTTGCCAGATATCGGGACACATACTTATAATGTTACTGTAACTGATTTTAACGGTTGCATGGCGACTGATGATATAGACATAGTTGTTAACCCGGCACCTATGGCAATGGCCTCTGCTACCTCCAGTAATGTCTGCGCAGGTCAAAATATAGAATTGCAAGAAATATCGAACGTATTTAGCACCTATACATGGAGTGGCCCTGGTGGATATATAAGCAATGTTCAGAATCCTATAATTTCAGGATCAGATTTACCAGGAGTTGGCACACATACTTATACCGTCACAGCAGTGGATGCCAGTGGATGTATAGATTCCGATGATATACAGATTACCGTTGGCGTAACTGTTACTGGTACTTTGACGACAGATGCAGGCGGTGATGTTATAGTCTGTGATGGCGAATGCGCCACTGGTGACTTTATTATTGAGTTAGAATTGACTGGAGGCACTCCCCCATACGCTGTCAATCTAACTATAGCAGGATTCCCTATACCAATCCCAATTCCTGCTATTGCAGTAAATCAAACTTTTATACAAATATGCAATGGACCATTTGGTCTTAACGTGAACAGTGATCCTATTGAAATTACCTTGCCTGATATCGCTTTTGGTAATTCTTTAGAAATTCAAAGCATCTCAGATTCAGGTGGCTGCAACGGTACTATTAACGGAGGTGGTGTTGAGTTAATTCTTAAAGACAATCCAGACATTACTCCGCCAAATGTACAAGTAGAATGTCTTGTAAGTGGAGAGACTATAGACCTTACCCAATATGATGACGAAATAGGTGATGGGCTTGACGTCATTTGGTTACAGACTGATAACGAAGATGATCTTATCAATACGCCAGATACCTATGATATAGATGATGGCGATCTTGTATATGCTGTTGTCAATGATAATCCTTGTCTTTCAGATATTATTCCAGTACAACTAGAAAGACTATTAAGACCAATCATCACGGTAGAAATGCCGACAATAGATGTTTGTGGAAATGAGTTAGAACTTCCAGACATCGATGATTTAGTAGATGTAGAAAACGAAGTTTTTCCTCAGTATTATTTAGACAATGATTTTTCTGTACCGGGCATGAATGCCTCTTCAGTAATTATAGTTCCAGACGGCGTCAGCACAATTTATATCTATGATGAAAGTGGAGATGGCTGCTTCGATGCCCAACCTATTGAGGTTGTTTCTAACCCAAAACCAGAAATCATTTCACCTTCTGGCACAATAACTGCATGTGGTTCGATATTTCTACCAGACCCAGAAATAGACAATGACAATGATTTAGATTTCGAATATAATACAGATCCAGACGGCTTTGGCCAATCGTTTTTTGAAAATGATGAAATTACTGCGGCTGATGGCGTTACGATGTTATTCTTAATTGCTACCAACTCTGGTGGTACCATTGATTGTATTGACACAACACAAATTAGACTGGATTTCTTGACAGGTTTAAATTTTAACGCCGTGATACCTGAGCAGATTTGTGATACCTTAATACTACCACAAATAACACCTTCTGCACCCACTGTCGGTTATTATACTGATATCCCAGGTGGTAGTATTTTCTTCCCTGGTGATACTATATCATTTGCTGACGCCAACAGCACATCTAATGTTCTTGATACTTTATTTCTTTTTGATCCTGCTCAGCAAGGCATCTGTTCTACTGTAGATACATTGGTATTTGAAATTGGACAATCACCACGGTTAGACATTGTGATTCAAAGACAGTTCTGCGAGTCCGGTACACTACCGCTCCCCAACGCCTCTAATCCAAATCTTCAATATTCTACAGATCGAGATTTTACGCCAGGTACAATATTAGATCCGACACTACCAATCACATCGACGACACAAATCTACTTAAGAGATAGTATTGCCTTTCTTACAGGAGGTGGTTGCTTTGCACTAGATTCATTTCTATTGGAAATTATTTCTCCGCCTAATGCCGGTCAAGATAGTGTGGTGAATCTATGTCAAGGTACTGATTTGACAGTGGACTTATTTAGTTTCTTAGGGTCACCTGACCAGAATGGGATGTTCTCCACGTCTACAGTTATCCCCGATTTAGATTTATCTAATCCAAGTCAAGTCGACTTGTCTATACTCATAGAAGGAAATTTCAGTATCGATTATAACATAGAAATTGCTGGCTGCCCTATTGCAACATCATCTATTAATGTGAATGTATCTGGCCTACCATTTACAGGCACCCCCTTCGATGAATCAGTATGCAGAAATGCTACGGATGTGGACCTCACCCAATTGCTCACTGATGAGGAGAGTGGTGGTCAGTGGTTTTACAATACGGGACAACAATCATCTTTACCTATTAGTGACCCTACCCTATTTGATGTGTCCAATATCCAAGATGATTTAATTGAAATAATATATAGTGTAACGTCCTCCAATGCGAATGAAATTTGTGATGGTGCCATGACGACCTCTATACTTCGACTGACAGATGCACCTAATGCTGGCCTTGATGGTGTTTCTACTATCTGTATGGGACAGGCTATAGATTTGAATACCATTATCTCTGCAGATGCAGATGCGGGAGGAACGTTCCTTCAGGATGGGTTCGGAGTACCTGACCCAACTAACTGGTTACCACTATCTATTAATCAAAACGTCTTGATTTCCTATATCATAGAAAGCAGCTCTGCTGCATGCCCCCCTGATACTGCAATGATTGAGATAACTATCTCTGATATACTGACGGCTGGGGTTGCCCTCTCTGATGAAAATGTGTGTGAGAACATACCTATTTTCTTAAGTGACAGATTAGAAGGTGAATCTCCAGGAGGTGATTTTTTCTTGGACTCAGATCTGAATTCACCACTTGCAGATCAGTGGTTCCCTACCACAGATCAATCCTTTGTATACATTACACCAGATGCAGCTGGTTGTGAACCTGATACGAATACGTTTTCTATTATTGTAAATGAAGAACCTGCCATTCTGAGCAGCTTATCTGTAGCAGATATCTGCGCAGGGTCTGGAGCATGTGCAGAAATAACAATCTTAAGCAACAAAGAAGGACAGTTAATATTAGAACTTCTGGGGGACCTCAGCAATCAAGAACGGATAGATTTAGATGTTATACTCACCCCAGGAACAACGACGCTAAGACTTTGTCCGAGCACTACCTTCAATGAACCTGCTTCCGTGGCTGACAGCATCTTCATAGGTTCGACTGGGGAGATTATGATTAATTCTTTAACATTTGAAGAAGACGCAGGCATCTGCCCAACACTCTCCCTCAATGAACAACTGTCACTGAATATTAGAGACGCCTTTATGATGGAGATAGACACAACAGTTTGTCAAGGAGAAAGCATAGAAATTAATGGTCAATTTTTCACAAGGGATACGACTCTAATCGGAACGAACATATTTGGTTGTGATTCTACTATTGTGATTAACATTCAGGAGGAAATTTCAGTCACTGAAGATATTTCACGACAATTATGTGATGGCCAATCATTTGATGAAATTCCAGGATTCTCATTTACAAATGATATCGACACAACTATCAATCTTATCAGTGGATCTGCCGCGGGATGCGATAGCACCATTAACCTAGTATTAGAATTCCAAGATATCACCATCGGTCTACTCACACCAGAAATCTGCGAAGGAGAATTTATAGAAATAGATGGTGTCACCATAGATGCCCAGAATCCTACTGAAGATATTCCTAGCCAAACTATGTCTGTATTTGGATGTGATAGTGTGACAAGAGTAATTGCAATCATACTTCCCTTACCTGATGTAGGCGTGATGACACTTGGATTATGCGAAGATGAATCCCAAACGATAGGAGACATCACTTATGATATCAATACGACTAGTGGCACCAGTACTCTGATAGATGCGTCTATAATGGGTTGTGACAGTATGGTAAATGTAACAGTCGCCTTAATACAAGAGGTGTTCGATATGACCTTTGATCTTTGTGCTAATGATACATTAAGGATAGGTAGTGATATATATACTGCTGGAATGACCTCTGGAATGAGTAACACTGGCATGCAAAGCACCCTCGGATGTGATAGTACAATCAATGTAAGTATTAATGTCCTTGACCTTGGGGAGAGAGCAATCACTAGAGACCTTTGTGAGGATGAAGATATAGTTATTGGAAATCAGACATTCAATTTTTCTAACCCATCAGGCATGGTCAATGTACCTAATGCCGATGGATGTGATAGTCTATTTACTGTAACTATTAGCGAACTCAGGAAAGATGAAACAATTCTAGAATTATCATTCTGCGAGGACAGAGACACTATGATAAATGGTACTATTTATAATGCCAGTAACACCATGGGTGAGACCGTCCTTATGAATGAATTTGGTTGTGATAGTACCGTGATGGTTAATCTCTTTGTCGGTTCTACTACTGCAACAATATTGACGAGCATCTGTCCTGGGGCAAATTCTGGTACGCTAGAAATAACCAGTACAGAAGGCCTTACGCTTCCACTGAGCTTAGACATCCAGTCTGCAGATATATTTGTAGTGGTCGAAAGCATTCCATTCGTAATTGACATTCCATCAGGCGAGCATGAGATCACATTAGATGATGGTGAGTGTACCTTTACTCAGACCGTACAAACGATAGAATCCAATACACCAATCTTAATGATTAATGCTGATGCACTTTCAGAAAATAGCTGGCAGTTATCAGTAGACGCTGACCAGACTATTGCTGAGTTTGATTGGCAGTCTGCAACCGCCGACCTAGATTGTAATAGCTGTCCCACGCCAATAGTAACGTCTGACATTCCTACTACTGTCAATCTAGAAGTGGTATTAGAGAATAGCTGTTCATTTATTCAGTCTATCATGCTAAGCCCAGCAACGAATATTGTGGACCAGGATTCGATAATTAGAATTTTTATACCGAATGTCATCTTACTTTCAGACCCTCAAAATGACCGTTTTGTTATCAATTCAGATGTTGATCTTGAGATAGATAAATTAAGTATCTATGACAGATGGGGAAGCCTCATGTTTATCAATGAAGGTTTTCTGGCTAATGTAATATCAGAAGGTTGGGATGGTCGTAGAAATGGCAGAGACCTAGAACAAGGAATATATGTATATCGGTTAGAATATGAAGACCCTATGCTTGGACAACAAGTCCTTATTGGCGACGTTATCTTATTCAGATAAGTACCATATTCACTTAACATCATTTTTACACCACTACTGTTTCACAAATCTTTGTTTAATGCGTTCATATATTGGCATCCTTTTGAGGATTAGCTATTAAATTTGTACCTATATCTGAGCGAATGAGACTTATTGTCACACTATTGACAACCCTATTTTATTGTTATCCAGGTCATTGTGAGCACATTACCCCTAATGCCGCTGCTAATATTTCAGTGGAGGTAATAGGTGAGACCATCACCTTATGTGAAGGACAATGTACGGACATATCCACTGACATAATGTTGGATGTGACTGGAGGGACTTCTCCATATTTCCTCAATTTACTGTTTGAGTGGGGTCCAGGTGCTCCTAGCCAGACTGGTTCGTTTCCACTCAGAATCTTAGGAACAACTGGGGTGATGAGAATTTGTCATGACAACACAGTTACCTCACCTGGCGGCGAAGAACTAGTCGGTGATACTACACAGTTTAACATTCCTACTTCTTTCCTTCCTGGTGCAGTTACCTTCAGAGAAATCAGAGATGGGGACCAATGTACCTCTACTGATTTCGGCACTAATTCCAGATTACTTATAGAACCAAGATCAGGTTCCTTCCAAGATTATAATGTCGATATTCCCCAGCACCTATGTGACGAACTACTTCTTCCTGCTATAAATCCTCCGTCACCTACTGCTGCATATTATACGGAACCCTTGGGAGCGGGATCTAGCTTTATGCCTGGGGAAGTCTTGGACTTTAGTTCTATAAATTTGCCAAACGGAGATTTATTCGATACGCTATACATTTTCGATGTTAACGATTCTTGTGAATCACAAGCTTTTATCCCTTTTGTAATTAACCTGAGTCCGCTGCACAACCTACCTGATGATGTAGCTCAGTGTAGTGATTTTATGCTGCCCGATTTTTCTGGTCCTGTCACTTCCCCATCAGCTACTTATGCAAGTAACAGAGATTTTAATCCAGCTTCTATACTACAGCCGAATGATATACTCAGTAGCAGCACCATGGTCTACTTGAGAGATATAATTGACTACCCTACTGGACAATGTATCTTTCTAGATTCCTTTTTTGTCGATATTATTAGTATGCCCTTTGCAGGAATAGATTCTACTTCGGATATATGTGAGGGAGAAACAACTATTATTTCCGACCCAAGAATCCTTCTGAGCAATCCTGACAATGGAGGCGTATGGCAATCATCAGGCGTCTTTGTACCCGATGTCGATTTGAATGACCCGCGTGACATCGATTTGTCCAATCTATCCGCTAGTCAACAATATATTCTGACTTACACCTTAGAAGTAATAACATGTCCTCCTTCAACGTCTACACTAACATTTAATGTAGTAGCGCCATCCTTTGCTGGTGATAGTACCATGATAGATTTATGTAGTGGTGATGGGGTTCAAGACTTTTTCTCACTAATAGGCAATCCTGAATTAGGCGGCCAATGGTTGCAGACTAGCGGACCACCCACGAATTTCACGGATTTTGGAAACGCAAATTTCAGTGGACTCTCCGATGACATTTATACGTTTAATTATACAATTCCTGCTGCTGGTAGCTGCTCAGCGCAAACTGCAGAGCTTGTGATAAATCTCAATTCTGGACCTAATGCAGGGGCAGATAATACAGCAATCGTGTGCAAAGGAGATTTGCTAGACCTTAGCACTTTGCTTTCATCTGATGCTAATATAGGCGGCAGATATATAGTAGAAGGCGGGATACCCTTATTTAATGGCATCTGGGATTCCAATCAAATTCTTGCAGACGAAGCTATTGTCAATATTAATTACATATTGGATTCTAGCTCTCTCAACTGTCCTTCTGATACAGCTATTTTTGTCATAGACTTAATCCAACAACCTTTCGCAGGAATTGTCATGGCACCTAGCATAGATTTATGTGTAGGGGAAGAGATTCTACTATCTGATTTTATAGATGGAGAAACCAGTGGAGGAGAATTTCATTTGTCTACAGATTTAAATACTTCTATTCCTGAGTTGTATACGGCAGCAAATTCAGATGTGACAATCGCACATATTGTACCTGGAGGAGGGAGTTGCGATCCAGACACTACGATGTTTGATATCCTTATCCAGCAGCCAGTGGATATATCCTTAGAATTTGAAGATGATCAGGTCTGTGCAGAAGCAGGTTTGTGCATAGCATTAAATCTCTCAATTACCGAAGAAGTACAATCATCCTTCTTTATAACCAATGAGCAAAATGATAGCATTCTAATAGATAGAGAAAGATTTGGATTTAATCAATATCAAGTATGTCTCTCTAGTACATATGGACAGGTGACTAATGACAGCATTTTTATAGGAATGGGAAATGATTTGCTTTTTGCAGAAGTCGACAGTCTAATGACTAGGTCAGCTTGCATAGGAAACATATCATCCGCTTCACAAATTATCTTCAATACAGGAACGACAGAAATATTCACAGGTTCTGTTTGTGAAGGTGAAACGACAGATGTCAATGGAATGCAATTTGGAGAGACTACTGAATTGATATTTACTAATATTAATGGTTGCGATTCTATTATACAGATTGTCATAGATACCTTTCCTAATGAAGTTGGATTTATACAGGGCCGCTTTTGTAATGGACAGTCTGAAGATATTCTTGGACAGACTTTTTCGAGAGACACTATGGGAATGATTACTTTCCCGAACATGTCTGCTTTTGGTTGTGATTCCACGGCCCAAGTAGATCTTATTTTTGCGGACAGAGCTGTAGGACAATTAGATACAACGATATGTGATGGAAGTACTATAGAAATTGATGGTGTTGTTATATCTCAAGAAGGAATGATGGAAATAGATTTTGCCCAAGGCAGTCAAGCAGGATGTGATAGTAGTACTGTCGTCAATGTTACCGTTATGGATTTGGTTCGAGGTACAATAGACACGACGATATGCGAAGGATCTAGTATAGTTATAGATGGCGTCACTCTTTCAGAATTAGGGAGCGAAACGGTTCCATTTGCGACAGGCAGTGCCATGGGCTGTGATAGCTCCACACTGGTTATAATTCGATTTCAACAAAGCATGGTTGAGCAAATTGACGGTTTTCTTTGTTTCGATGAAACGATAGACATTCTAGGTGTAACCTATGATATTAACACCTTGCCAAATGAAATATTTATCCAAGACTCGGAAGGATGTGATAGCGTCATTGTACAAATAAACATAGAGAGAATCCTTGATCAAATTTTACTTGAGCCATTGCCTGTATGTGATTTAAGTGAAGATGCATCAATCATTTATAATGGAAGTTTTTCTTTCCAACCTGTCCAGATTTTTGTCAATGATGTTTTAGATACAATCATAGACCAACCGAATCCTACGCTACCAATAGAATTAGATGCAGAGATTGGTACAAACGAAATAAGAGTAGAAGGCGCATTTTGCACTATAACAAGAACAGTAGAAATAAATCCACCTATACTAGATATTTTCGCAAATAGCTTAGGCGGCAACTTTTTTGATCTTAGCCTGATCGCATCAGATTCCTTATTGCTACAAGATTGGACTGGCAGTGATTTACTCACTTGTGATAATTGTGAGTCTACCTCTATTACGATAGAAGAAGATACGGAAATATTTGTTACTGCAGAGACTGTAGATGGATGTCTCATAACAGCATCTATTCTATTAGAAGCAGAAGAAGCATTACCTGAGGTCACTGATATTTTCATACCTACAGCTATCTTTCCAGGGCTGAATGGAAATGACGTATTCTTCCTACAATCAGAAGATGAGTTTATGATTACCCAACTTAACATCTATGACAGATGGGGTAATCTTGTTTTTGCCAATGAGAACTTTATGACTAACGACTCGATACAAGGCTGGGACGGGAGAATTAACAATACAAATGCAGAGCAAGGAGTCTATGTCTATCAGATAGAATACGAGGACCCTATTCTAGGTAGACAAGTCTTAGCAGGTTCTCTGACCATCTTGAATTAAGAACGGTCATATCACCCACATTCACTACTTACATATTATAATATTACTTAATATGTATTATCTTAGCATGACAAATAAAGATGCAACACCATACTATGGCTGAAGTAAAATATACAGAAGACAATATACGATCCCTAGACTGGAAAGAACATATCAGATTAAGACCTGGAATGTACATAGGCAAGCTCGGCGATGGGACCACTAATGATGATGGTATCTATGTACTCCTCAAAGAAGTGCTCGACAACTCTATAGATGAGTATGTTATGGGGCATGGTAGACAGATAGATATTAAGATCGAAGATGGTTCTGTAACGGTTAGAGATTATGGACGTGGAATCCCATTAGGCAAAGTCGTGGATGTTGTGTCTAAGATGAATACTGGTGGAAAATATGACTCCAAAGCTTTCAAGAAATCTGTGGGTCTGAATGGTGTAGGACTAAAAGCCGTGAATGCTCTGTCTACCATCTTTGTAGTAAAAGGCGTAAGAGAAGGAAAGTCCAAAACTGCTGAGTTTACTACAGGAGAATTAGTCAAGGAATCCAGAGTGGTCAAGTCTAAGGAGAAAAATGGGACTATGATTTCATTTACTCCTGATGAATCCATTTTCCTAGATTACAATTTCAAAGATAATTTCATAGAAGACAGATTGTGGGACTATGCTTATCTGAACGCTGGACTCAAAATCAATTTTAATAAAAAGACTTTCCTTTCCAAAAAAGGTCTACTCGATCTGCTTACACATAAATCAGATGTAGAAAATCTTCGCTACCCTATTATCCATCTTCAGGGAGACGACATAGAAATTGCCTTATCACATGGTAACCAATATGGAGAAGAATACTACTCCTTTGTCAATGGCCAAAACACCACGCAAGGTGGTACTCACTTGCAAGCCTATAGAGAAGGTGTTGTCAAAACTATCCGAAAGCACTTTGGAAAGCAGTTTGATACTAAAGATATACAGACTGCGGTAGTGGGTGCCATTAGTGTCAGAGTAGAAGAACCTGTCTTTGAGTCACAAACAAAAACCAAATTAGGTTCTCTGAAGATGGGACCGGACATGGCGACCGTTAGATCTTTTATAGTAGATTTTGTAGAATCTAATCTGGATAACTTTCTTCACAAGAATAAAGCCGTGGCAGAAGCCATGCTTAAGCGCATACAGCAATCTGAGAGAGAGAGAAAAGAAATTGCTGGCATTAAAAAATTAGCAAACGCTAGAGCTAAGAAGGCCAATATCCATAATAAGAAACTAAGAGACTGTAAGGTTCATTATAATGACAAGCGTGGTGACCAGGAGATTAAGGAAGGTACAATGGTTTTTATTACAGAGGGGGACTCAGCGAGTGGATCTATAACCAAAGCAAGAGATGTTCAAACGCAGGCGGTATTTAGTCTGAGAGGTAAGCCCTTGAACAGTTTTGGTCAAAGTAAAAAAATAGTCTATGAAAATGAGGAACTAAATCTTCTACAACATGCGCTAAATATAGAAGATGGATTAGAGGGCCTCAGATTCAATAAAGTGATAATAGCCACAGATGCCGATGTTGATGGTATGCATATACGGTTACTCTTATTGACTTTTTTCTTACAGTTCTTTCCTGATCTGGTTAGAGAAGGTCATCTATTTATTTTGGACACACCACTATTCCGTGTAAGGGACAAAAAAGATACACATTACTGCTACTCAGAAAAAGAAAAAAGAGCAGCTGTGAAATCATTGAGAGGAAAAGCGGAGATTACTAGATTCAAAGGACTTGGAGAGATATCACCTGGAGAATTTGGAGAATTTATAGGTGATGATATTCGATTGGAACCGGTAGAGTTGAAGGATGCATCCATTCCTGACATCCTTACCTACTACATGGGTAAAAACACTTTAGAAAGACAGCAATTCATTATAAATAATTTGAAGGTAGAATTGGATACCTTATCGGACCAAGATGTGGATGAATTAGAAGAAGAGCCAGAGCTGGCGTAAATAGTTACCACATAAAATAAGGGCTTGCAAAAATGCAAGCCCTTTTTTTATGCAAATTGATTTTGGACTGCTAGTTTATATTTTTGTCAATAATCTTGTGTATATCAAATGATCGACTTTGACCTGACAGAGGTACAAACCTTGACGTAAAAAACTAAGGTCTAAGTGATTAGAATTTTCTGTCAGTTGTTTATCCAATAAAATTTCCCCATTTAGAGATATGAGTCTCATATGAGCCTTATCTAAGGAGGCGTCTTCAAGTCTTATCTCAACTGTATTTGAGGTTGGATTTGGGTATAAAGTAAAAGCTACATATAATAAGTCATCTGTATTGGATATGCATTCCATCTCTGGAATTACTATCAAATCTAAATGATCCATATAGGTGCATCCATTACCATCCATCTTTTCTACAGATATAATCGTAGACTCAGTATATGCTTGTCCATTCCACTGTAAAGTATCCCCTTCACAAATTTCCTCAATAAGAAAATCATCTTGTACAAAAGGTAATACCTCCCTTATCATAGTTTCACATCCCACGGTAAGTGTAAAGATTCCTGGTATGGAATTACGATCACCACAAACGGTTTCGAAAACTTCAGTTTCTTCGACTAGCTCAACAGTGAGTGTGATAGAATCTACACATACCTCAGAGCCGATGTAATACAAATCAAATATGCCAGATTCTTCTATTAATTGATCTCCATACATAAGTGAAGTGCCGCAGACGATGGTATCTCCAGTTATTCTAGAATCATTTCCTTCTTCCAAAATTAAAGATTGGAACAATGCACATCCATTTGCATCTGTGAGTTTTGATGTATAAAAACCTGGTTCGGTTAGAACCATATAATTCCAACTTATTGTATCTCCTTCACATATCAGCATAGAGGTAGTGTCTCTAACCAATTCTAAGAATGTCAAATCTAATGTCAATGTATATGGACATGGCCCCATATCAAATTTCTCTATTTCATAAATGCCACTAGAATCAATCATCTCATCACAACTCAAAAAAATTTCTCCTTCACAAAGGGTAGCCTCTAAAAATTGATCGAGAGGCTCAAGAAACACATCCGTAACTAATGTATACTCACATCCATTTGAATCAAGTAAAGTCTGAAAAAAACGACCTTCGGTATTCATAGGATCTTCTGGCACACATTGCATCTCGAATATAGTACCAAGTCCTTCCAATACAATTATCTCTGTTGTCTGAATAGTACAAATGCCATTACTGATAATAGTGTCTAGGGAAATGGTTGGCTCATTTGGACCTGGAGCCTCTTCTTCACAAACTTCTTCTTCTATATGGATAAAAATCACTGTGCCCGTAGTATCTATACTGGACGCTGAGAGAGAAAAATGATAGGCCATAATTGAAATAAAGAATAGGAATTGTATAAAGCGATTCATAGCTGATGAAGTAATGATTTAAGAAATAGAAAGATTGTTAATGGACCCTCATTCGAGGTTAGAAGTCGCTTCATACAGTCTTGGAAACAAGACCATGCAGTTCAAAGAAATTAAGCGTTAGAAGCGTCAATAGACAGATAATGATACATAAATATAAAGATTTTCTGTCTTTACAACAATTTGTCCTATAAGTAAAAGCTATTCAGTGGCGTCAACCAATTGTAGAACCAGTGATTTGAGCTGCTTATCTAGATCTTCATGGACAAGTTTATCCCCTGAAAAATTATCATTGAATAAAGGAACAGATAATGAACCGACTACTTTCCCATTCAGGTAAGCATAACTGCTAACGGCAATTTCTAAAATTCGCTGACCACCTCTACCACCAGGTGAAGTAGAAAGCAGCACCATTGGTTTGTCCTGCCACATATTCTTCTCTACTCGAGTTGCCCAATCAAGTATATTCTTATATGCTACAGTGTAGGTACCATTATGCTCGGCAAAAGAAATGATGATAGCATCTGCTTTTTGGATATGTTCTTTAAATCGCACTGCACGCTTAGGAATACCATCCGCTTGCTCTCTGTCTATAGAGTAAATAGGCATCTCGAAGTCATTTAAATCTAAAAGGTCTAATTCAGCCCCTTCCACTAATGATGCTGCATAGGTAGCCAGACGCTTATTGATAGATTTTTTGCTACTGCTTGCTCCAAATGCTAATATTCTCTTCATGCCTTTATAAATTTAAAATTTCCACAATATCGTAGATTATTTCTTGCTTAAACCTTAATTCTAGTATAAAGCGCCTATGAACTCTAGGAGTTTGAATAATCATTAATAGATTTAAAAAAAAAATAGATTTTGACCAACATACAAAGACTAATACTACGTCATATTAGTTAGTGTACGGAATGGCTCATGGTAAATAGATTCTTATAACAACTTGATATTCAATAATTGCTGAACAAACTTATCCATAAATCCAGTTTTTCCTCACCTCATGGCGCAAAGGCTATTATAAGTGGCTGTTGTAATAACAACCGTAAAGACCAGGAAACGCTTTATAGACATTTCTTTCCAATAATGGAGAGAATGGTAAGGCGATATACAGATGACCAGGATGAAATAATAGATATCTTAAATGACGGCTTTTTGAGGGTATTTAAGAAGATTGGACAATTTCAGCATAAAGGATCATTTGAAGGGTGGATTAGACGGATTATATACCATAGTATCAGTAATTACTACAGAAATGGAAATAAGGATATGAAATTTCTGATTTATAAAGATGATTTTGAGAAAGAGCCTAGTACGGCTCCAAATCATAGCCTGTACTACGAAGACCTTTTGGCACTTGTAGACGACCTCCCTGATAAGCACATGAATATTTTTCATCTCTATGCCATAGAAGGATTGAGTTCAAAGGAAATAAGTGTGCAGCTGAACATCAATCCTAATACTTGTAGGTGGTATCTAACGGAGGCCAGAAAAATATTACAAGAAAAGTATTCCAAAAAATTTTTAAAAAGTTTAAATGAAGCAGGATAAATCAAATATCGTTGACAAAGGGTGGGTCAAGATGCTTCCAACATTAGAAAAGGAACTGCCGCAAAAAAATAAAAACCACTTACTGTGGTTCTGGTTTCTTGGGATTCTATTAGTAGGAACAATGGCTTATACCGTTTGGTCGCCAAGTAACTCTGATGTGCATGTAGAGCCGAAACAATTTGCTTCAGCACAACAGAGCGATAATGTTGCACAGTCTGAAGAGGGAAACTCAGCTAAATCAAAATCAGATGCCAAAGATTCTAAAATTAATAAACCTACCAATCTAATTTCTAAAAGCAACCAAAAGGTTATCGTTAGTAATGAACCTAGTTCAAATATATCCAGAACAACAACGAGCTATAACTATCAACCCGTAGCATCCAAATTGCAAATCACAAATTCAAATCCTCAAAATTTAGTGGAACAAAAGCTGCAACCTCAAACATCAAATAAGATCTTAGCACCTGATGAAGTTTCGCATAAAATAGGGGCTTTTTCCGAAAGCGTTTCAAGTAAATCAACAGCCTCAAATAATATTTCACTTTCAGTTACAGAACTAACACCTATTGAACTTCTTCCATTAACTCAAACTAGAGGTTTGTTTTCTGAACAAAAAATACCTTTATCTCGTCTAGCTCCCAAAGTAATATTACCAAGGAACAATGGAACATGGCGTATACATACTGGGATAGCTTTAATGCAAGGAGTATCCCAAAACCATAGAGGTCTGCAAGTGCAAGGTGGTCTATCTAGAAAATGGGATGTATGGCAAATTGGAGTCATGACCAGTTTTGGTGTAAGCAATATACCTTCAGCTGAAGAAGAATTTGCAAGTCCAGACATCAGCATTGAAACAGCAGATGAGTTTGATGTCTCATGCCCTACTCTAGATTCTAATTCACTTAATTCAGAATCGAACTTTATTCCTTTAGCTTGTGAAGACCGCTCTATGGAACTCACACCAAATTCTGATCAAGGTAGTGTAAATCTATTTGGTTCTGTTGGTATAGAAATGACTTACGAGTTTAGCCCTTTGTTTTCTTTATCAGCTGTTTCAGGAATGGAAATTGGCTCTGCATTAAATAATGGGTTGAGAAATTCAGGTAAAGTTAATTTAGTTGTAGTTAATACATTATTTGGACAATTGGATGCGAATTTCTCTATCAGTAAGCAGTTGTCATTGTTTGCTGGATATCGACATATTTTCACAAAGGATGCTAATGTCGCTAACCCAAGAAAAAGAGGCCTGATAGGTATAAAATATATAATCTAACTTAAAATTGCATAGAAGGCCAGTATTCAGGAAAGTGAATCATTGACCTACCTGTAGGTTTGGCCACCCAGTAAGATGGTATCAAGCCGTCATAGTCTACACGCATAATATTATAGGCCCACACCTCACCTGGTTCTGGTGCTCCTTCAGCAAAACTAGTCCATGGGCAAAGTATCGTTGCCACCCACTTATCATCAGTGTCAGCGTTATCATTTACTGTACCGTACCTTTTACTCGAATAGGCCTGATTGATATTCCAATCAGAGATATTACCAGATGCATTAATTGGAGAATTATTTGAGGCTAGCTTTAATGCCCAGCCATAACCCAAGGCGTTAATTTCCACTTCGTAATAATTAAGACCATCTGCACCAGGGTCAAGAAATAGTTCTATACAAGGGTCAAGATATATAAGGGTATCGTGCTGCTCTATCTTTGCTTGGATATCATCCTCATCAAGAATAGCTATAAACTCAATACCTTTTTCATCAAAGGAAAGAGAAACTTGAGTACTATTGGATTGCTTTCCAGTGCCCTGAAGGTCATAGAAAGTTGAAATCATTATGGGTTCGTGAATTGGTTTCGGTTTACAAGCTGTTATTCCTACCAGCAGAAGTACAATGAAGATTCGCATTATGGAATATTAAGGTACTTATGAGATTGCATACTTAATTTCCAATTGGGGTTTGACTTACAGTATTGAATCGCAGCTTTTGTATTCTGCTCTCTGAATGGGCTATCCATTGGTTGTAAATAATAATGCTCAAACATCATATTGGACACCATGTCAGGCGACATGCCTTCCTGAGGATACACAAGTTTCAGTTCATTACCTGTAGTGACAACAATCTCGGTATTGGCCTTAGGGCTTACACAAATCCAGTCTATCCCTTTGGCTAGCTCTATCGTACCATTTGTTTCGATAGCTATTTCTGCATCTACTTTTTTGAGTTCGAATATGAGTTCGTCATCTAATTGCAGGGCTGGCTCTCCACCAGTGAATACCACAAAGGGAGCTATTTGCTCAGGCCATTGTTTCAAAATAGCATTGACTAATCCATTATCTGAATACTTTCCACCATTAGGACCATCGGTGCCCCAAAAGTCAGTATCACAGAATTTGCAGATGGCTTTTTCTCTGTCCTCTTCCCTACCTGACCATAAGTTGCAACCTGAAAATCTGCAAAATACAGCTGGCCTGCCAGAATGGAATCCTTCGCCTTGAAGGGTATAATATATTTCTTTTACTGAATAGATATGTCTTCAGATTAATAGCCCAAATATAAATCCAAATAGGGATAGTAGTTATAATCCAGTGTTATTAAAAAGCAGGTTTGGTCAAAGGAGTAATAACAGCTGAAAACTCAATCTCAACAACCAGCTCTGGATTGGCGAAAGCAGATACTTCTATAAGTGTGGAAGCCGGTTTGATATCATCAAAATATTCGCCATGTGCCTTACCAACTGTTTCGAAGGTGTTGATATTAGTGACATAAATTCTGGTTCGAATCACATCAGATAATTCAGCACCAACTTTGGATAATGCATCTTTAGCAATTTCAATAATCCGTTTGGTTTGCAAATAGGCATCACCTGGATAAGCGACCTGTCCGTCTTGGACAGAGGTCGTGCCCGCAACTTCTATGATATTACCTATTCTGACCGCTCTACTGTAGCCAACATTCTTTTCCCATTCGGTTCCACTACTAATATTAATCCTCTTGGACATAATAAGAACTACTACTTAGTGAGAGAGATATGCAGTGTCTCTAGAAAATTATATGCATCAAAGTTACCGCCACGCATCTCAGCCTCAGGAATCGCCCATTTGATTCGGCCATTCTCATCACATATGAATAACTTAGGATAGCCAAGATCTCCGCCGTATGGGCCTTCTGATAGCGTCTTGGAATTTGGGATGACTGGAAAATTAATAGGTGTCTTCTCT
This sequence comes from uncultured Saprospiraceae bacterium, assembly GCA_964591455.1. Lineage (GTDB taxonomy): Bacteria > Bacteroidota > Bacteroidia > Chitinophagales > Saprospiraceae > RFSX01. The sequence continues at coordinate 6,789 of CAZQDZ010000001.1, read as the reverse complement.
GCTAAAGCTAAGATGTCTTCTTTAGTATTATTAGAGAAAGAAATCACTTGTAATTCGTCGCTGTACTTAGCAGAAAGCTTATTCAATGCGTCAATTTGGTCCATACACATGGGACAATCGTTGTTCCAAAACCATAAAATCATATTCTTCCCGACCATATCTAACGATGAATGCTCTACTCCTTCTATATCTTTAGCTAAGAATGGGATAGATTGACTCCCCTCATAGCTCATCACGAGGGTCTTTACATCAGGAGTTCGATTTTCTAACTCTACTAAATAGTGATTCTGACCAATGGCCACTGTTATTGACAATATCACTATAAACAATGTAGACAAGGCGTTTTTCATTCAAATTATTTAGTGCAATTATACCGCAATTCCATATATCAAATGGAACTGAATAGCCTTTTTGCATGAATACAACATAAGTTTAACTAAACGGCCTATCGGGGAAGAATTATGGAATGATAAATGAGCATAAAATACAAATGAGGTTGTGTTACGGGACACAACCTCATTTCTAACTCAATAATTTAAATCAACTATTATTACTTAAATACTAATCTACAATCATCATTCTAGATTCTAACACCCTTTGTCCATAAGAGAATTTAATATAGATTACACCAGTAGTATTGATATCTTGTCTATTTACATACATGAGGTTAGTACCTGCCTTGTACGATGCTTCCTTCTTATAAATCAATCTACCATTTGCATCATAAAATTCCCAAATACCATTGGTATCTTCCTCTAAAGTGAACTCAATTGTACTACTTGATATCCATGGATTAGGGTTTATGGAAAGAATCGCAGATTCTTTTAGTGCTCTAGGCTTTAAGCTGACATTGACTATATTAAACTGGCCCCTGTATGCTTCTGCTGGAGTTACCGAAGATGTTATCTCAAATACTTCAGCTATATCAATATTGCTTTCGGTTCTAACCACTATCTCGAATAACACTACATCCTCGGGTATAACTTCTTGCTGTTCTGTTCCATAACTTATTGTCATCCACCCTTCTGACTGATTGGCAATATTATAATGACTAGCATCTACTTCTATAGCTCCACTTTCAACGGATAATATTTCTATATCCTCGGCTATAAATGATAAGGTCATTTGCCATCCTAGTATTTGCTCATAGTTTTTAGCATATATTGGAATATGAATAACTGCATCTGCTTTGACTTGCATACTCGGCACTTCTAATGTTAATGGCCATCTGTGACTCTTCATATCTACACTAGTGTTGAAAGTACTAGTCACTGCTGTATTATCTACATCTCCTATCTTAACTCCTATGAAATCAATATCCATATCTCTATTCAAACTAGGAATCGGATAAGACTCACCGAACTCGTGTAACCATGGATTAGATGAATCTTGGAATTCAAAATCAGATTGAACAAATCTCCAACTTCGATTATCCGGTAACTCTAAATATACACCTAGTATTAGCTTACGCAATTCGACTAGATCTACTCCATTTACTCTCTTATTACCATTTATGTCTGCAGCTATCATCTGATAAGGATCTGTAAATGGATCCAATCCTAGTATATGTCGCTGTATACGTATCAAATCTATTGTATTAACACCATTGCTATCATCACCCTCTTTGGAAGGTATGACTTCATAGTTACCTCCCATAGGCATATTGAAGAATCCGTATTGCCCTTCGATATCTGTCATATCAAAAGTTGTAGTCTGATCTAAGTCAATGACAACATCTTCAATAGACTCTAGTACTGAAGTAAATACCTCTCCTCTGATGGCAGCATTATTTTCAAAACATACACCTAATGGATCTTGTATATCTACAATTGCAGTACAGAAATCAGATACATTACTTATAATATCCCTCACATAAAGAGAGACTTGCTGAATTCCTCTTTCAGTACAGCTAAATGTGATACTCTCTTGAGTTGTATCTTGATTAAAACCAATTTCAATTGGATTGTCACATATATGAAAACTACCAGCATCTATATCGTCAGCTAACAGTTCCACAACCCCATTATTATCCAAAGAAACTGTCAGTCCATTTCGACATACTGGAGACAGCGCTTTTGTATTAAAAATTTCAAACTCCTGCGCAGCTACAGTACAGTTTCCACATCCATCACACGCCGTCCATTCTACACTATAAGCACCTGATGAGAAAGTACCAGTTATTGTAGATTCGTTACCAGGCAAGTCGGTTCCAATCAAATCTTCAGTAATAAAATTACCGTTAGAATCTGCAATAGTATAAGTCCAAAAGATATTGCTTGTGGGGCTACAATCATCCATAGCAGATCTATTTATTTGTATCTCTCCACTTTCACAATCTATGTCTGTAGAATTAAATACTAAATCATCCTGCGCCGTAATTTCTGGAGGAGAAGTGTTTGATACTAAGATAACCTGTGAGTGCTCGTAAGTCTCAAATACGCCTGGGCTTATTTCACTACACCTATCCGTCACCGTCCATTTTCTTAATAATTTTCCACAGTCTTGGCTATCAACGTCAGTGTTAAAGAACACATCCTCATAATCAGTTTCTAGAAAAAAGCAGCCAGAAGGCAATTCAGGCATGCTATATGGAGAATCAAGATTTTCTGGATCTAGGTTAGCTGAGTAACATGTGGTCTCATAATCATCTGGCCAAATGATACTAGAATGATCAAAGGTAAATGTCGGCTGCACTGTAATCGTCTGAAGACAAGTTCCTAACACGAAATTACCTCCCTCAGATAAATTAAATTCTCTAATTACCTGACCTAACCCACAAGTATTTAGTTGAGCATTTGCAACTTCTACTATCTGATAATTTGTATTGCACTGACTTACTATTGTCGCAGATCCGAATATAGACATGTCTGTCATATCTGCGTCACAATTTATTATAAGATCTTCAGGACAATCTAATATAGGAAGAGTCACATCATTTATCTGTGCACTAACTACACACTGGCTACTATTTCCAGCAGGATCACTGACTCTAAACCTTACCATCTGTATGGCTACTGCATCTGCACAACAGAAATGAACCACAGGTCTACACAAGTCATCTTCAGATATATATTCTACGCCATCTCGAATGACACCCGTAATATCATCTTGCTCACAGCTAAATACAAGTTTCGACTTCTCTACATACTTACAATAATTAATATAGAAATCTGCTGATAATGAGCGGAAGAGTTCAACTTCATCCATTCTAGTGACACAAGCGACTAGCTCATCACAGCCATCTAGACTGCCTTCATCAAACACCTGTGCAGGTACTCGTGATTGACCATTTTGGTTGATGGTAATTATTATATTTTGATCACACACTGCTACAGGAAGCGTGTTGTCAATGACAGTGATACTAGCAATACAACTTGAGCTATTATCACAACCATCGTGCACTGTATAAGTCAGTTCAGAAATTCCTAAAGGTAATTCTGTTGTACCTCCATTATCAAAACTAAAACCGCTCGGATGCTTCACTGTGAATCTCAAACCTCCACTACAATCATCTATCGCTGTTGCCATAGGAATTTCTATCATTGTTCCACATTCAAAAAGTGCTTCTACTTCTTGACTATCTGGACAGCTAATACTTGGTCCTTGATTATCTACAAGCTCTATTACTTGGACTCTATTTTCTATTATAGTTTCACCACAAGACCATTGTATATATTCCCAAGTTCTCATGAATTTACGACTGCATAAGCCTGTCGGAACCTCTATGTCAGAATAATTAACCACGCCATTACATGGTATCCCTCCCTCTGATGAAATAGGCACAAGCCATAAGCTACTATCAGAATTAGGGAAGAACACATCAACTTCACAAATTCGAATTGGTTCTGAATCTAAGGCATACAAAGGCATACCTGAACTGATATTCTTATTATAATCTGGGTACCACGGCAAAGGAATGCCATCTTCGTTATAAGTATAATTTTCATCTCCGCAACTAATAGCTACATCCAATGGAAAATTCAAATTACTCAAATCAATTGGTTGTAATTCAATGACTTGTTCGCAATCAGAAACATTTCCGTCCGCATCGACTGCTCTGAACGAACGGTAAATATTCATTGTCTGCACTTCGCAATCCACAAATTCAAAACTCTCAGATGTCATCGATACTTCTTCTACGTCCACCAAACAACCAGGTCGCACCTCTGGCATTGCTGGTGGGCAGCTTATTTCGTAGGCTAAGCAACTAGTGGAGACTAATGGAGGACAGATAATACTAGGCCCTTGTTTATATTCTACATTGATAAAGCCCCAACAACTGTTTTCACAAATGTTGGAAATCTTATAGGTCAATCTCGTACCTATATGCTCAGCAGTTATTATTGCCGGTTCTATAATATCACCATTCTCATCCCTCAGCTCTATACTGTAATAAAGGTCCGTGTTGCATGCTGGCTCAATCCCTGCTACTAAGCTAGAAGGAGATATTCTTTTAGAGCAGGTCTGACTATTCAGCGATAAATTTATTTCATGTAGACAAGCTAACTGACATTCTATAGCACAATCTGGGGGAAAGTCTGAAATCAAATCAAGTGTCTCTGGATCGTGATCATCCTCATCTCCTTTATCATTCAGCTGGTTGTCCTGAGGAATGCCATCGTTGGCTGGATTTGTATCTGGATCTGAATCTGCATCTACGACAGGACCTCCTTCTTCATCTGTATTATCTGATATCTCTGCAATGTTAGTATAATTCTCTGTAGTTGCATCAAGCAATAACATGACTCCTACAAATGGGACATTGACTTCTTGTCCTGGTTGTATTGTGCCCGGTATCGTGTAGGCGTAAGCATCAGCACCTGCGGGACTCCAGCCAGGATTCTGACTAGCATCCCATGTGACTCCTGGAGGCAGAAAATCCATTATTTCCACATTTGCTGCAGTAACATTACCTTGATTCACTACCTTAATGTTATAGGTTATAGGCATACCATCTACATATGGGCCATTAGAAACTGCTGTCTTGATCAAAGCCAAATCAAAAACATCTACCTCTTCTGGATCATGGTCATCTTCATCTTCTCCATTCTTGCCATCTTCGTTGTACTCATTATCAGTCATCATGTCATTATCAGGCTCATCATCCCCATAACTATCAATGTCATGTATAGTTATGTCGATTCCATCCTCGTTCTCAAAAGTTTCAACCTCTGCAATATTCAACCAGCCTTGCGGATCATTGCAAGGAAAAATCTCTAACTCTATGCTTACAATTTCGCTGTCGCCTATTGCGATGAAAGGAATCGTAGTAACCGCTATCGAATTAAATGGATCGTATCCCCAATCAGAATTATTAACTGAAAGGTATTTATAGCCACAAGGGATGAAATCATTGACTTTTATTTCATAGAGGTCCATCATTCCTTGATTGAATACTTCTATTTCAAAGATTACGACATCACCATATCTGAATGGTCCAGTCTGTGTCTTCGTCTTGACTAAGGCCACATCCACAAATGGAACAACACCTGTATCTATGTGCTCGTCATCATCATCGTCACCTGAATCATCATCTCCAGGATCATAACAATCACTCATCCCCGTAACTAGATCTATGTCATCACCATCTGGAGAATCGGCACAACTAGCGCCATCGCCTGAAGTAAATTGATAGCCTTCAAAAGTCTCACCTACGTCGTTGAGCAAATCAAAAACAACGTAATAAGTAGAATCAGGATGCAAACAAATATCTGCATTGCCTTCCTCTGTACTACCAAAAGTGTACTCGCCATTGACACCAGTCGTATCAGTAGCTAAGGCATTGTCCGCAGTTGGGTTTGATTCTCCACAGGTATATATGTGTACAACGACACCTTCTAATCCTGTTTCGCTCGGCAAGTCTTGACAACCATCTTGATTCCAATCGTAGAAGACTTCACCTCCTAAAGTTTCACACGGAGTGATCCCTACATCTATATCTTCGTCATCATCATTATCATCTGGATCATCATCTTCAGGATCATGACAATCACTCTGTCCAGTGTCAGAATTCACATCATTACTTTCAGGATCGTCGACACAACTTGCGCTGTCTCCTGGAGTGAAGTCAAAGCCTTCTAGATCTTCTCCAGTGGCATTCGGTATATCAAATACAACATAGTAAGTAGAGTCAGGATGTAAGCAGATGTCTGCACTGCCAGTCTCCATACTTCCAAAACTATAGGCACCAGTTGCATCTGTTGTGTCTATGGCAATTGCATTGGCAGGTGTCGGATCATCTTCACTACAACTGTATAAATATGCTATGACTCCTTCTGCACCTTCTTCTCCACTAGCCGCTTGGCAACCATCTTGATCCCAGTCGTAGAAAGCAACTCCTCCCAGTGTCTCACATGGTGTAATCCCTACATCTATGTCTTCGTCATCGTCACCATCGTCTGGATCATCGTCTTCTGGATTATTACAGTCACTTTGTCCAGTGTCAGGATTTACGTCATCACTCTCTGGCGTACCCGTACAGCTTGCAGAATCCCCAGATGTGAAATCGAAACCTTCCAGATCTTCTCCAGTGGCATTTGGTATATCAAATACAACATAATAAGTAGAGTCAGGATGTAAACAGATGTCTGCACTGCCCGTTTCCATACTTCCAAAACTATATGCTCCATTTGCATCTGTTGTGTCTATAGCAATTGCATTGGTAGGTGTCGGAGATGTCTCGCTACAGCTATATAGGTAAGCGGTTATATCTTCTACACCTGTTTCGTTCGCATTGTCTTGACAGCCATTCTGATTCCAGTCGTAGAAAGCAACTCCTCCCAGTGTCTC